>CAYPYG010000024.1:0-47288 GCA_964415175.1 uncultured Elusimicrobiaceae bacterium | reverse complement strand
AACGCTGGACTGGTTTCTACCGGAACACTGGTCTGATTTCCCCGGAATACGCATATAGGTCGATCTCGTATGCACAGTTTTTGGGGGAAGACCGCTTCCAACCAGTATTTTTCCGATCATTAATCCAGACATAAGGGTTTTGTCCTGGTGGCGTGTTTGGGTCACAAAACTTTTTAAGGTAAAACTGAGAAACATAATGATGTTTCGCCATGATTAAAGTATATCGCATCACCGCGACAACGTAGTGTCGGCCCCCAAAAATCGTTTTTGCCCCAAAATTGCCGACAAATTGCCGTTAAATTTCTGATAAACCAATTCTCCGTCGGGCGGGGTATTCCGCCGTATCATGAAAGGGCGGGGACAGCATAAGGCGGGCCAGGCCGGGGGCGGCGGCCCCCTCGCGGCCAAACGCTACCGGCCTGGCCTTACCTTATTTTCTTTGCCGTCTCCCCTCCCCGCCGGTGGCGGCCGGACAATACCAGGAAAGACCACCGCGGCGGCCGCAACAGCGGACGCCGGGGTGGTTTTTCTTCAATACTGCGGCCACCGGCTCAGAATAAGATAGAAATCAATACGGGCCCGAGCCGCGGGCGGGGCGCAGCCCCGCAGGCGGGCGAGGGCAGATTCTTTATGGATTTGACTCGATACATTTTGCTCTTTGCAGTGGGCGCGGGAAATAATTTTCTTCGTTGGCCGTTCGTGGCGCATAGCGCCTGTTACGGCACGGGCATGGCCCGGTGCGGACGCCGGGGGCGTTGATAAGAGCGGGCCTCCTTGGGAGCAGGTGCGAAGGCGCTTTAGTGCCGCCGCCCTGCGAACCGCCTACTTAGCGGCAAGGAGCAGTGCGGGGCCGCGCTTCGTGGCCACGCCTGCGACGACATCTCGCGGATAAGAGCGGGACTCCTTCGTTAAAACGGGGCAAAAGCGGGATTTATAATGTTTCCTCGGGATGTTGCGCGAAGTAGGTTCTAACTTCATCCTGAAAGGCCCGCCAAATTTCTCGTTCTGGATTTGGCGCAAAAAATTGACCGCCGGCTTGCCCGGCGGTTATTTTTTGCCGTTATGGGTCCGATGAAGAAGACTTCTTCGGAAACAGCAAAACCGCGCCATCAGAGCCGCGGTTTCCCATTTATTGCCGGCTTCTGATTCTAAACGAACTACGGTGAACCTAGTTAGCGAAGCGCAATAATCCCACCCGTATGCCCAGGCCGCTATTTCTATTGTAAAATTGGGAACATGAAAACCCTTAAGCCTTTTAAAAAGAATTCCTGGGGCATTTTCTACAGGGTGAATCGCGCCAGCGATATCAACAAACAACTCATAGATTCGCTTGAGTGGCCGGAAGATATTTGTCTGGGCATCTCTTTTAAGCCGATGCCGCTGAAGGCCCTGCTTAAAAACAAACTGCGGCTCCCCTCTGAATATCGGGCGGCAATATGCTGTTATTCCCGGGGGCGTGGCTCACGAAAAACATATCCGGCTGCACCTTCTTTTGGAATCGAGACGCGCCCCCCAAAAAACCTCAAGGAACTTAAACGCCTGCAGATCTCCATGGCTTACGATTTTGCCAGAAGGAAGAAGGGCGGGCTGAACAAACAATTTAAGAAGTCCCTACGAGGGTATCTCGAGCAATCCTTAGCCAAAACCAAATCTTTAATCCTTACACGCAATGCCCGCCCGGAAGGTTTATTTTCCTTACTGCCGGCAGTAGGCGGCAATGTTTCGCCTGTAAAATACGATGGGATTACCTGGCATCAATTCCCGGGCAAAATAACGGCCAATCAAAGAAAAAGCGCCTATCATCAGGTTTCAAAGTGGCTTAAAAAAACAGCCAACCTGCAAGTCGCGGCTAAATTTTCCCCGGGGGACATTGCTCTCATAAAGTTCCTTTCCGGCATAGATTTTGTCGTAAGTAGCGTTCAGTTTACACGCAACCCATAGAAGAAATCTCACCCCCAGGGCCATAGGACCTATCTGTGCCCTAGGCCCCGCGACTCTTACGCTCCAAACCGTTTGCCACTATGCTATTAGTGTAAGTTCCTTGTAACTTGGGGAATTGGCCCCGGGGTATCCACGAGCGGACCTTAATCCGCTGCAGCCAGGGAAAGCAAAATCAGATTTGCTTTCCCTTTTTTTATGGGAAGTTGCGGAGAAGCCTTAAAAATGGCAAAGTATCATGGTTAGGGGGAACAAAGATGGGGTCTTCTCCAAAGTGAGTGGGTAAAATAGCAGGGGTTTGGGTAGCTGTATCCGTCTGGCAGTTGGTCTTTTCGCTCTTTGAAAATCTTGTCATAATCTTGAGATGCGTAAAAAGCTCAAGTTAGAGGACACTTATCGCTTCCCGGGGTTCAGGCCCGCGGCCATGGTACACGGCGTCTTTGGCGACCAGAAGGCGCGCGTAGTTGCGCTGAAAAGAACCGGCACCAAGATGGTCTGCGGCGGCTGCGGAGCCGTGAATCACGCAGTCTACGACAGCAAGGTTCGCAAGGTCCGGGACCTGCCCTGCGGCGACCTGCGCGTCTACCTTGAGGTGGAGGTCCACCGGGTCAAGTGCCGTAAATGCGGCAAGGTCCGCCAGGAGAAACTGGACTGGCTGTCCGACAACCCGGGCTACACGAAGAGATTCGCTTTTTTTTACGGGGCGGAGATGCCGGGAGAGCACGATAACGGCGGTGGCCGCGGAGACGAGGCTGGACTGGAAGACCGTTAAGGACCTGGACAAGTTTTATATGCGGGCGCAGCTGGCCCGCGCCGGCAAGCCGAGGCCGAAAGCGATAGGCGTAGACGAGGTATCCATCCGCAAAGGGCATACCTACCGGGTGGTGGTCAGTGACTTGGAGAAGCGCCGGCCGATCTGGTTCGGAGGCGCGGACCGGTCGGAAGAGAGCCTGGGGCTGTTTTTCAGCGAGCTCGGCGAGAGAAAGAGCCATCGCATCCGTATGGCGGTGATGGACATGTGGAAGCCGTTCCGGGCGGCTACGAAGAAGGCGGCGCCGCAGGCGGCGATAATATTCGACAAGTTCCACATCCTGCGGCACCTGGCCAACGCGCTCGACGAGGTGAGGCGGTCGGAATACGCCAGGCTGGCCGGGCAAGAGCGAAGCTACATTAAGGGCCAGCGCTACACGCTGCTGTCGCACAAAGAGAATCTTACGCGCAGCGGGCGGCGCAACCTGCGCAAAGTGCTAAGGCTCAACAGCCGGCTGAACGCGGCATACGTTTTGCGGGAATCGTTCGGTCAGTTATGGGATTACGAGAGGGAAGGCTGGGCGCGGCGCTTTTTCGAGAACTGGCGGGAGTCGCTGAAGTGGCAGCGGCTGAAGCCGTTCGAGAAGTTCGCGGCGATGATAGACAAGCACTGGGACGGGATAGCGGCCTACTGCCGGCCGGAAAACAAGGTGTCGTTGGGGTTTGTAGAAGGCCTGAACAACAAGATCCGGGTAATCCAGCGGCGCAGCTACGGGCTACGGGATGAAGAGTATCTGCGGCTTAAAGTGCTGACTTGTACACTGGAAGCGATATGAAATCAGGCAGAAAAGACCCACTCACTTTGGAGAAGACCCCAAAGATGAAAACAAACGATACAGTGATAATAGCTTTTCTTGTCGCGGCCGGGGTATTCTCAATCAATGTCGCGACCAAATACGTCACTGGTTTAACCGAAGTTCAGAAAAAAAGCATTCTGCCGGCCGCAAAAATGTCCTCCAGCAAAGTCCTGCTCTGCGAAGGCACCGAATGGTCGAAATACTCAAACCCCAAGTCACGGGCATAAGAACTTAACCAGCGAAATATCATCCGTGCGGGCATAGAGGGTCATTAATCGGCCTTTTATGCCCGTAACTTTTGGACACTGCGTGAAATTCAAGCAACTCGGCATTATTGTGGGCACAAAATGCAACTTCCACTGTGCCCACTGCGCTCTTGAAGACCGGGAAAGGGGCAGGAACCTCAGCGCCAAAGAGATTTATATCCTAAAAAACGCTATCGCCGAGTATGCTCCCCGCGAATTGCTTTTTACCGGCGGCGAGCCGACATTCTATATCCATCTGATAAACGAGCTGATTTCCGCGCACCCAAAGCCGCATAAGTGCCGCATTATTGTTACGACAAATGCCCACTTCGCAAAGTCCATCCCTGCCGCAAGAAAAGTTCTTACCTCGTTCATCGCGCTAAATAATGTGCAGGTTTCCTACGACAAATTCCACAAGAAATTCCTGCCACTGGCGAACGTAAAGAATCTATATACCGCGTGCAAAGAAATGCGCCTGAGTTTTCTGACACTTTTCGCGATACAGTCCCCCTTGGACCTGCCGCTAATGGCAGAATTGTCGAAACTGGGCAAATTCAGGATAGGGGTACAGAAAGTCATCCCGCACGGACAGGCCAGAAAAAACGGGGTCGGGTTCATCCATACGGTATTCGACAAGAAAGTCCTGAACAAAAGATGCCCGAATCTTGGCAGGATTGCTTATACGCGGGGACATGGCTTTTCCGTATGCTGCTCGGACCTGCTACGGCTGAAATCGAAAACACAGCTTGCCCATCCGACCATAAAGGAGCATCTGGCCAGCTATTTCTATAAATTGATGAGTGGACATACTTTTCGGGAATTGATACAAAAGTTTTCTTTAGCCGACTCCCCGTTAAACCCTGAGCATTCGGACGAATGTGTCCTATGCAAGCACATCTTCACGCAGAGGGCGCGACCAACTTGACCAATTTAAAACCAAGTGGCGCAGATGCCCGGAACCGCAAGCGCATGATGGGCATAGCGGTCATGCTGGCTCTTTTAATGACCCTGGCACTCGCATGGCCGGGCAGAGGGAACAAACAGTGGGAAGCACTACTGGCCGATGTTCCAAAAAACGTCTCAACCACGGATGCCGCGATTAATGGCGTTTTCTATGTGCTCAAACAAACCCATGAACCGCTATTCCGGGTGGACAACGGCCATGATTACACTTCCCGCCTGTTAAGATCATGGAGCCGGGATTTAACCTATAGACACTACACTTTCTGCCCGGACACGTCATTAGTTTTCATCCCCGGCAGAAAGTTCTCATCGGAGTTCTTTGAACAATATATCTCCAGCATAACCCATGCGTTCAATCAATCTGCCACAGTCTCCAAGACAGGGAACTGTTTTAATGTGAGGTTTAATAGGCCGAGAAAAAGCTATTTAGATTATTTGACACGCTACCAGCAAGCCCCGACCATAGATACCGACGGCCCATTTGAAGCCGGGCTAGGCCCATTCTATGCCAAGACAATGACTGCGGATGAGATACGGCTCATCAGGAAAGGGCCGGTTTCAAGGGGTTATGACAGCATTCTTATCCATCGGTATATTGGCTCTTCGGATCCGCAACTTCAGAACAGGCGCATCTCCGATTTCAACAAGATATCCGCTGTAGATATTCCAGATTGGGTCAGGAGTGAGCAAGTCGGTTTTCAGGACGTGGTACTTAATACCGTGACCCTGGTTATCAACCATCCGGACAAGAAGATCCGCAAATCGATATATAATTGCATGGATGTGGACGAGTTCCGCCGGGCTTTTATCTCACAAAGAAAAGAATTCTTGGACATACAAAGTGTCCTGCCGATAGGGACTGCCGGCGCAAAGCCGGGCCGCCCAGCACAAACATGCCCCAAAAGGCTGAAAACCAGCGAAAAACTTATTTTTGCAAACCTACGACCTGGCAACGAGGCCGAACTAAGGCTATTCTTTAAAGATTTCTTTAATAAAACCGGGCTGCGGGTGGAAATAATTACTTATCCGGTCCCCGTCTTCCTTGAGCTCCTGAAAAAGACTCCCCGGAAATACAACCTGGTAGTGATGTCAAAAGATGCGGTCCAAAGCGATCAGGCCCCATTTCTGAAGTACTCTCATATACTGGATTACGAAATGCCAAGCATAAACGCGAAATACGAAAAAATGCAGCGGACGGACGACCCAGAAAAGAGAGATTTACTAGGCATAGAAATCGCCAACGACATATCGATGGAATATGCCGTACTTCCGCTTTATCAGAGTGCACGGGAATACCATTATCCCAAAGGGATAAAGAATCTTGTCGTTGGCCGAGGATTCTTTGAGTATCCAGAGGTGGCAGAACTCCGATGGTGAAGCCTTTCACGCGCATATTGGCCTACAACTGGCGGCACTATGCGGCCGCCGTGCTGGTGTTCGTCGCTTTCTGGCAGGGTTTCTCTGCTTTCTCGGCGGTGCGGGTGGCGGACGACAAGCTGCTGACGGCAATGCGGCAGAATGCGGCGTATTTCGAAAAGGCGTTCCTGGACGGTGACGTGTTCGAGACGCAGCGCATCATGTGGCGCATCAAAAACGACAACATTAAGCGTATCACTTTCCACCCGGAGCAGTTCGAGGGGAGCCGCTGGATATTCAAGGAAGCCATTGTCGGCAATCTATACGACAGGCCCCATGCTCAGATAATGCATAATGTGCCGTTCATTTCCAACGGTGCCGAGCTGGGCCAGCTGGAATACGTAATAGACCTGGTGGATGTGAACGCGGCAGTGTTCGCGCAGAACGATGTCCTGTTCATCACCGTGGTGGTATTCTTCCTGGGGCTGCTGGCTTTCTCCAACATGGGCGCTATCCGGACACTGATGGCCATAGAACGCTCGGTCAACGAGATAAACGCAGTGAGCGGGGCCGGCAGCGGCGAGGCTATCCGGGAATCAATTAAAAAGAACATCAAAGCCATGCCAGGCGGCATCATCGGCACGCCTTTCGCGCAGATGACCGAGCGCATGAGCGGAGCGCTCGAGCAGGCGGCCCGGCTAGAGAGCGAGCTCGCGGTAAGCAAAGCCGTATCCGACATGGCCGCGCAGGTGGCGCACGATATACGCTCGCCGCTGGCCGCACTCGGCGCGGCCACAAAGGGCCTTGAGATCCCTGCGGACCAGCGCACGCTGATAGACGGCGCCGTGGGCCGCATGCAGTCCATAGCCAACGACCTGCTGCACCGTTACCGCGCGCCTGGTGCCGAAGTCAAAGCCAAGGTGGAGACCTGCGCCCTCTCCGACCTTATAACTCAGGTGCTGGCGGAGAAACGCCTGCAGCACAAGGACAAAACCGGAGTCTTTATAGAGTTCAGCGACGGCGACGGCATAAAGGCCGCCGTGGACCAGCGCGAATTCCAGCGCATAATTTCCAACCTGGTGAACAATGCCGTGGAGGCCTTCGATAAGGGCGGGACGGTTTCGGTCACCCTTTCGGCCTTGGACGGCAAGGTCCTGCTGAGCATCAAGGACGACGGCAAAGGCATTCCGCCGGAGATATTGGCCAAGCTTGGGCAGAAGGGCGAAACCCACGGCAAGACCGGCGGCACCGGCCTCGGCCTCTACCACGCGCGCACCAGCGTCGAAAGCTGGGGCGGCAGCCTCACTATCGAGTCCGAGCCGGGCAAAGGGAGTAGAGTTACCCTCACACTGCCTGCCGCGGCCAAACCGGCTGCCGGCCGGCGCGCCGTGCTGCTGGACGACGATCCGCTGGTGCACATGAACTGGAAGATGGCGGCCAAAGCGGCCGGCGCGGAGCTTAAGTCGTTCAAGACGCCGCAGAAATTCGCCGCCGCGGTTAAAACGCTCCCCCGCGATATCCCTTTATATATAGATTCAGAACTTGGCGAAGGCGTTAAAGGCGAGGACATCGCCAAAGAGCTGCACGACAAGGGCTTCACCGACATCACTATGGCCACCGGCCATGCCGCCGCCAAGTTCGCCCACCTCCCTTGGTTAAAAGTAACAGGCAAAGAGCCCCCCTGGTCCGCATAGCCCATCCCCGTATTTTCATTTGAAAATATATATTTTTCAAATTGGGATACTTTTCCTTAAAAACCACTCCTTAAGTGGCATTTCCCCTGGCAAACCGTTAAATTCCAACCCCGGCACTCACGGCACACAAATTGCTCTGTATTGAGCGAGATTGACACTTAGCCAGTTGAGAGGGGAAAAATGAAACTTGCGATCATATTGTTCTTCGCCCTGGGCGGTTTGAATTCACAGGCTGCCGACTTTGATACGCTTCTCGGCGCTTCGGCCAAGCAGGCTATTGCCGGTTCCGCTGAACTACCCGACTTCCCGATGCCGGAAACCCCTACCGTGCCGCAAATGCCGCTACCGTTCATGCCGCCATCTGATCCCCAGCCCTTCTTTACCGCAACCTGCATGCTCTATTGCCCCTGGGGTTACGATAACAGGCCCGGCGCCAACCCCTGCGCCTGCCATGATCCCTTTGAAGGGGACATGGCCTGCCGGCTGTCCTGTGAGGCTGGCGGGCCTGTGGATCCTATGTGTGACTGCGGACCGCTGTATTGGGCCAACTCCACACGCGGCAAGCGTTCCCCAAAGGCTTCCGGCGGTGACAGCAAGTCTCTGACTTCTTTCCTGGAGAGCACAGCCACGGTTACCTGCGGCGGGGTGGAATACTCCATCTTCGCCTTCCCCATGAACTGCGGCATGGAAAGCGTCCTCCCGCCCGACTGGTTGGAGACCGCCGCTTCCTACTCCGCCTGGCAGGATACGCGGGCCAGGCAGCCGCAGCTTAAGGATATGGCTTTTCAGTACTTCGCTGACTCCGGAAACGAGGCAGCCGCGAACGCAGTGGCCAGGCGTTCCAGCCGGATATTCTCGGACGGCGCCACCTTGTTCGTGGCCGATGACGGCAAAGTGGCAGGGATCGCGGACAAGATCGCTGCGCGGCGTGTATATGAGACAACTTTCCCCCTTACCGTCTCAGAGAAAGCCCGCAGGGACTTGGGCGTTCACAAAGACGTTGTGCGCGGCGTACTCGCCTGCATGGCGTCCGACGCCTGCTGGAATGGAGCGGCCGGCAACCACAATTAACCTTCCAAGTGGCTGGCATAAGAATTGCTCTGTATTGGACATAGCAGCATAAAACTCAAAAAGGCGGTTAATAAAGGAAATTATGAAAAAGAACAGCATACTGATAGCGGCGTTCGCGGTGATAGTAGCGGCCTCGGCCGCCAAGGCGCAGACCATGGACTTTGACGGCACCAAGGGACTGAAGCCCCAGAGCATGCACGAGATCTTCGCAGGTTCCAATCAATTCCTCCCCCATGAAGCACTGGCCCCTATCCCGGAGCCGGTGCCGGTCAATACGGATGAAACCCTTATGTCAATGATAGAGCCTTGGAATATCGATCAGCAGGATAACTGCCAGCAGATAGAGATCGCCCCTGGGCTTTATTTCCCGCTCTGCTTTGTTGGGGATGCCACCTCGATATTGAAAGCCAACCACGGCATCATACACGAAGTGCAGGCCAACCTCAAACGGGCCTACCCCGATTACTCGGCGCAGCCCGGCTTTACCGCCGCCATGAAGGCACTCTCCGGAGACAAGAGCACGAAAATCCTATATAATGGAAAAACCCTGTTCTTTGCCAAGAAAACGTCAACCAAATGGATAAGTGATGAGAACCTCGCTGCTCACGCAGAAAACCCGCACCCGACTTATCCTCCGTCCGATTCTGAACCGATTTTGCCGAACAACGGAACCAACACCTCCATCGGCGCCTTAGGAGGATCTATTGCCGGGTCTGCTAGCGGCCCTCTGGGGACTATTCTTGGCGCTATCGGAGGAGCAATTGTTGGTATTGCCGCCGACATAGCAGCTGGCTCTTAATATCTTTTTAATGCAAGCATAAAGATCAAGTCAAAACAATTTAGGATATAATGCACTAAACCGGATGCACTTTGTGGGGCCAATAATAATATGAAACTTAAAAACAAAATACTGGGAATCCTGATAAGCACCATTATTCTTTCAGCCATAGCCTTAACAGGCGTCTTTGAAGCCACTCTCCGCGGAGCCATAATCCTTATGGCATCAATCATTGGGCTTATGATTCTCGTGCCGTACATACTGGAGAAGAGAAGCAAAAAACAAAACAGATAATCTCCATAGAACGTCCCAACCAAAGCCGCCCCGGATCGAGGTCCGGGGCGGCTTTTTTGGCTTAGCGCCTAAGTGCCGCAAAAGTCCATCACCCCTCAAATCCGCCGCTTCTTTATATCCACGCCGTTCTCTCCCCCGGTGGCTGCTTAACATTAACAGGAAAGACCACCGCGGCGGCCGCAGCAGCGGACGCCGGGGTGGTTTTTCTTAAATACTGCGGCCACCGGTCAGCCTGAGATAGATATAAAAATCAGGCCCGAGCCGCGGGCGGGGCGCAGCCCCGCAGGCGAGCGAGGGCAGATATTTTATAGAATTGATTTGGTTCAATTTGCTCTTTGCAGTGGGCGCGGGAAATAATTTTCTGCGTTGGCCGCCTGAGGCGCATAGCGCTTGTTGCGGCACGGGCATATCCCAGTACGGCCGCCAAGATGAGGAGGTTGTTGATAAGTGCGGGTCTCCTTGGGAGCAGGTGCAAAGCGCGTAAGTGCCGCCGCGCCTGCGACGACATCTCGCGGATAAGAGCGGGACTCCTTCGTTAAAACGGGGCAAAAGCGGTATTTATAATGTTTCCTCGGGATGTTGCGCGAAGTAGGTTCGAATTTCATCCTGAAAACCCCGCCAAATTTTCTCCTGAGAAAATTTGGTGTCAGTAACATCCGCTAGCCACCGCCAAGAGCTTTCACCAGGACGGCGGGGAGTTAAGAAAGCCGCGCCTTTAAAGGCGCGGCTTTCGATTTTTCCCGGCAATTGCCGACAAGTTGCCGTTATTTTGCCGATAACCGACGCTCTTGGTTAAAATCGCGTAGAACGCGGTAATTTTTACATTGCATCATGGGACTGCACTTATCCCCACCCACACACATGCAGCCCTTCGACAATATTTCCTCAATCAGAAGAACAGCACAACATCGCCAGGTCTGTTATAATCGTATATATTGCGAGGGGATATATGGGCCAACAAGAGACCATAGCTTCATTAGAACGGATTCTCGCGCCGGACGGGCGCGTAGACACCTCTTTTTCTGTGGTCTTTTTGAAAGGGGAGCTCGCGTACAAGCTTAAGCGTGAGATCAAGACGCCTTTCTTGGATTATTCCACTCTGGAGAAGCGTGGTCTGCTGTGTAAAAGGGAGTTCCAAATAAACAGCCGCCACTCTCCCGTGCTGTATCGCGGCTTGGCATCTCTGTGCAGCGGGAGCGGCGGCATTGGCCCGTGGCGCGCGGGCAGAACTCCCCCTGAGGACGCGATCGAGCACCTGTTGGAGATGAACCGATTCGACGAAGATGCGCTACTCAGCAGACTTGCCATGCGCGGATCGCTCACGGAGGCCCTCTGCGGCGCGGTAGCGGCAAAAGTTGCGCATATGCACGACGCAGCCCCGCTCGTTGCGTCCGCCGGCTACGCCGAGAAGTTCCTGCAGGTGGTTCACATTATCATGGGGCAGTTCTGCGCTGCCGTGGACGGGATTTTGCCCGCAGAAGCCTTGAAAGAGGTCCCTCACAGACTGCAGCGCGCGTTCGATAACTGCCATGACGTGTTGTCCGCGCGCGGTTCCACAGGGAACGTGCGGGAATGCCACGGCGACCTGCACCTGGGCAACATCTGCCTTTACAAAGGCGAGCCCTGCATCTTTGATGCCGTGGAGTTCAACACGGAATTCACGCACATAGACACGTTGTACGACCTATCTTTCCTTATAATGGACCTGCATCACCACAGCCTGCCGAAACTGGCGGAAAATGTGGCTAAGGGCTACCTGGCCGGCACCAGGACTCCGTGGGCGGACTACGCAGCGGTAATGCCGCTCTACCTGGGTTTGCGCGCCGTGATACGCTGTAGCATCTCCGCCGGCAGCGCGCGCGGCAGTCAGTCTCCGGAAACTGCCGATGCTCAACAACGCGAGGCACGGCATTACCTCGAAGAAGCGCTCGCCTTCCTTTCCTGAGCGGGTCCTGGTTTTTTGTATCATATGTTTTTGCTCCATTTCGGAGCGGTTCGGGGGCACAACATGGAAAAGCTCATCGGTTTAACTCAGAAAGATGTGGCGGAGACGGTGTTCATCTGTGGCGATCCCCGGCGCGTGAAGGATCTCGCCGCCCACCTGGATTCGCCGAAATACGTCGCGGAGAACCGGGAATACGTTTCATGGAGCGGGTCTTTTGATGGGAAGAGAGCTCTTGTAGTCTCTCACGGCGTGGGAGCCGCCGGGGCCGGTGTCTGCGTACAGGAACTGATAGATTTAGGCGCACGCAAGATAGTACGCATCGGCACAGCAGGGACATTTCTGGATGATTATAAGCGCGGCGATGTTTTCCTCCCCAGCGGAACGCTACGCATGGATGGAACCACTCGCCGGCTAGTAGAGCCCGAATATCCCGCGGTACCCGACTTCTCGCTGCTCTCCGCCATCTACTCCTCCGTGAAGGCCATTGACCCCCGGGTAAAATGCGGCCTTTCGGCCACCGACGACCTCTTCTATGCCGGTGAAGAGAAATTCAAGGCATATAAAAAGCTCAACATAGACGCGGTGGACATGGAAACATCCGTGCTTTACGTTCTGGGCAGTCTCAACAGGGTCAAAACCGCATCGGCGCTATTCTTCGACGGCAACCCTATAAAGTGGAACAACGGCGACTATGACCCCAAGTCCACCGTCTTAAAGGACTCCATGGCACGCATTGTACCAGCAGTTATGGGCGCCACTATTTCGCTCCCCTAGCTTCGCGAGGCAACGGCATGAGACATGCACAACTCTCAAAGATAGCCGTGCACGAGGCGCCCTTCCTAATGCGCCAGGTGCAGGAATATTCGCGCGCAGGGCTCTCAGGCTACAGCCTGGTGAACAATACGCCCCTGACGATGTCCGCGATAGTAAAGATGATGCCGTTCATCGAGAATGGTTTCCGCCTGCGCGCCAGCACACCGTCGTTCCTGGGCCGCGACCCCGACGCTATAAAGCTGATGCGGGAAATGGGGTACGATTTCGACGCCGATAAGCAACGCTGCGAGGGGGCCGACATACTACTGGACTGCTGCGCCGAGTTGCGCGGCGTAAAATCGGCCAAAGCGGTGGCCGAATTAACGCGCACAGGCGTGAACGTCTACCATGCGGAGGGCGTTTCCAAACCGGTTCTCTCAGTAGATGATAGCCGCCTGAAGGCGCTTGAGACATTCTACGGCACTAGTGACGGCTTTATACGGGCCTACAAGGAGTTCGTCTCGCCGCAGGTAAAAGGAAAGAAATTCCTGCTGTTCGGCTTTGGCAAGGTTGGCAAAGGCATACTCCGCGGCTTGCTGGAGCAGGGGGCCATCTGCACAATAGTGGACACCGACGAGGCCGCGCTGCGCTCCACGTTCGGCGCCGAAGCGAAACGGATACTATCTTCCGAGATAAAGGACATCGGACCGATCTTGCGGGATCACGAGGTACTGGTGACCGCCACCGGCCGCGACAATTTCCTGTCCGGGACGCCGTGGGCGGGCGATATCCTCGCCTCCGGCATCAAACTGATGAATATGGGGGCAGCAGATGAGTTCGGCCCGCTTTTTGGTGAAAAGGCCGTGGTAAACGGCAAGAGACCGATAAACTTTCAACTCAAACGTCCGACACTGCTGAAGTTCCTCGACCCGGTATTTTATGCGCACAATTCCGTGCTGGCACTATTCCACGATGGGAAGCTTAAGCCGGGCCTGCAGCCGCTGCCCAAAGAAATGGACGACGCTCTTGTGCGCGAGTGGCATTCATTCTGGAAGATAGACATGTCCCTATTCCTGTCCATATGCCCGGAATAATCAGCCTTGTCCTGGCCTGCGCTCTATCCGTCACGCTGCTCAGCCAGGCCCGGGCCGCCGAAGCGCCGCAACAGAAATTGTTCATTGTATTCAGCTACCCGGCAGGGCAGTGGTCCGAAGGGATCCTGACCGGCCTGTCCACCCGCCTTGCCCGCAGCGGGATACGCTACACATTAAAACATGATATCTACGACTCTCCGCGCTTCTCCCCGGCAACTTCGACCGAGGCGGTTGCGGAAGCGGTCCGCATCGTTAAGGCCGCGGCCGAATACAGGCCGGATTTCGTGATACTCTGCGACGACGAGGGAGCCGACGCCCTGGCGCCCGGCATGAAGAAGCTGGGCATACCGTTGCTTTTCGCCGGCATCAACAAGGACGAGAAGGATGTGGCGTGGCTGGAGAAGGGAATAAACCTTACCGGGGTATTCGAGCGTTATCCGATTGAACCCTCGCTGAAACTGCTCTCCAATCTCAGCGGCGGCAAGGTAAAAACCATATCATTGCTTACCAGCATTAACCCGACTTCGGTAATCATAGAGAAACAGTTCTCCGATTACTTCCGGGCCCATAAGACGCGTGTAGCCCTCAAAAAGAGCCACGCGACCAACAAATGGTCCGACTGGCAGCGTGCGATACTGGATATAAACAGCGAGGGAGAGGCCCTCTGGCTGCTCGTTCCCTGGAACGTTGAGGACGCGGAAGGGGAACGTATGGACCTGCGCGTTATGGGGAAATGGATGTCAGCCAACATCCGCGTGCCGAGCATCTCTATTGTGGACGTCAACCTGCAGCTCGGCGCGATGGCCTCCATCTCAATGACACCGGAGATCATGGGAGAGGAACTGGGGAACATCATCCACCTCTCCGTTTCCGAGCACAGGCCGCTCTCCAATATCCCGTACCGCTACCCGTCCAAGCATGAAATCATCATTAACAAGAAGCAGACCGACAGGCTGGGAGTAAAAGTACCGATAGAGTTGCTGGAATACGCGAAGATCATAAAACAAGAAGGACTGGACAGCGACCAATAGCATGAATAAGCGCTTTCTGGCCACCGTGATACTCTGCTCCGTTCTGCCGTTGCTGGCCGCAGCGGCGGTCATCTACCAAATTTATGCGGGATCCGTGCGGCGCGACATCGAAAGAACGTTGCAGTTGGAGGCCGAGTACAAGTCCCGCGAGATCCACAACTACATCTCGCTCAAGAAGCAGAGCCAGCAGACGCTCTCCGGCCTCGGCGTTTTTTCCGTCGCAGTGGAGTATCAGCGTTTCGAAGGACTGACACGCTTGTTCAACTCGATGATGGTCAACGAGCGCGGCTACTCAGGAGTCTGCTTCCTGGACAGGCGGCGCAAGTTGCGCGCCGCCAACGAAGTCTCCGCGGCGGGCGAGCGCCTGGAAAATCACCGCGAACTGCTGGCCCGCTATGCGGCCGCGGCCGATTTCAAGAGCGTCCGGCCATGGCAGGTGGTCGACGCCGGCCACGGAGACACCCCGCTGGTCCTCTCCCTTGTGACCGGCGAAAACGGAGAGCATATAGGCTACCTGTTGGCGGTACTGGACCTAAATGAGCTGCGAGAGATCCCCGCATCCTTTGTGGAGAAGTACGAGAAGATGCACGGAGTGGCATTGCAGTACCTGGCCGCTGTAACAAGCGGCGAAAGCTATCGGCCGCTCATAAACTCCGCCGGCTTCGACACGACCCTCATGTCCTCGTCCGACAGCTATACCGGCGTATTGGAGGAACGCGGTAAGGTGAGCGCCTGGGGCACATATGGCCAGATATCCAGCGTGCGAACTTATTTTGAAATCCCGTCCTCGGCAATACTCGCCAGGCTCCGGGAAGTACGGCTTTTCTTCCTGGTCTCTATTCCGCTGTTCGTGCTGGCCGTCTCCCTAATAGTCGTTTACATTACCAAGCACTCCTTCCGTTCAATAGAGGTGCTGCTCAAAAAAATGGAAGACATGTCAAAAGGCAACTATAGTCGTATCGATAGACCAGGGCTTGCCGGGGACAAGTATATAGACTATGCCAACAGGTTGATAGACCGTATTATTTTGTACGAGGAATCCTACAGAAAGGAGGCTCAATTATCCGCATTAGGCAAGCTGGCCTCACAGGTGGCCCATGACATCCGCTCGCCGCTGGCGGCGCTCGACGCCGCGCTGAAGAACACCTCAAATCTCCCGGAACAGCAGCGAGTCGTAGTCCGTCACGCCGTCAATCGCATCCGCGATATCGCCAACAACCTGCTTGAAAAAAACCGCAGGCAACCGGAGCATGCGCCGACCAATGCCGAACAGGGCGCCGCCGAACAACCCGGGACATATCTACTCTCAAGCCTTATAGACCCGGTCGCCACCGAAAAGCGCCTGCAATTTGAATCAACGCCCGACATCATTATAGACTTCGACCTCAACCGTGAATCCTACGGCCTCTTTTCCAGGGTCCAACCGGTGGAGTTCCGGAGGATGATCTCCAACCTGGTCAACAACGCCGTTGAAGCACTGAGCGGGAAAGGCACGGTTAAAATCAGCCTGACCAATAAGGGAGAGGATATTTTCCTCACCATCTCCGACAACGGCAAAGGGATTCCCCCGGAAATCATCGAAAAACTTGGCCGCCGCGGCGAGACCTATGGCAAGGAGGGAGGTTCCGGGCTTGGATTATTCCACGCTAAAACATCGGTTGAAAGGTGGAACGGCGAACTGACTATCTCGTCCACGCCCGGCACAGGGACCACCATCCGCGTTAAATTACCCAAAGCTTCAGCGCCTGCATACTTTGTCGGTGAGCTTAAAATCGCGCCCGGCCGGCCAGTGGTTGTATTGGATGATGACCCGGGGATCCACCAGCTTTGGCATGGGCGACTTGAATCTGCTCGCGCCAAAGAGCATGGCATCGAAGCGCTTTATTTCAGTGCACCGGAGCGGCTGCGAGCCTGGTATAGAGATAACTCCGAAAAAGCCGCCAAGGCCCTCTACCTTTTCGATTATGAATTGGCCGGGCATAAGGTAACCGGAGTGGACCTAGCCGAAGAACTGGGCATACACGCGCAGACCATATTAGTCACCAGCCACAGCGAAGAGCCCCGTATTATAGAAAAATGCTCACGCTCAAATATCAGGATAATACCAAAGGGACTATCCGACCTTGTTTCTGTTTCCATCGCCCCCTCCACCCCCATCGCCCAGGCTGTGCTCCTGGACGACGATCCGCTGGTGCACATGAACTGGAAGACGGCCGCTAACTCGGGCGGGGTAGAACTCAGGGCCTGCCGGACCCGCGCCGAACTGGAGGCGGTCCTGCCCGGTCTGCCCAAAGATACACCTATCTATCTAGATTCCGACCTGGGGGAAGACATCAAAGGCGAAGATATCGCCAAAGCCCTCAGGGAAAGCGGTTTTACCGATTTGACCATGGCCACCGGCCACGATGCCGTCAAATTCGCCCACCTCCCCTGGCTCAAGGTAACCGGTAAAGAGCCGCCCTGGACCGCTGTTTAAGGAAATATAATAGTACAGGCGCGAGGCGGGCCATCTGGCTCGCCTTTTCTTTTCACTTGAGAAAGTATTTTCACTCGAAAATATCTCCCGGAGCCGCATTCCTCTTAATTGACTGTTTTCTGGACAAAGATCGGCCCCAGCACAGGCGATACGGTTGGCATAAATATTGCTCTACCTAAGGTGCGGGCAAATTATAGGTTAGGAGACTAACGATATGATGAAAAAGACCAGCATACTGATAGCGATGTTCGCGGTGATGGCGGCGGCCACGACCGCCAAGGCGCAGGTGGATTTCGATGGTCGAAAAAACCAGCAAATCACTATACATACACTCCTCGCCTCTGACCAGTACGCGCCTCAAACAGAGACCTTAACTCCAATCCCCACTATACCCTCAGCGGAAAGCCCCGAATACCCGACCGTCCTGCGGGAACTTGACACGCAGAATCGCCTGACGCTCGCAGAAGATTGCCCAGCACATATAACAGGCTCCGTGGCAAGGAATTTCTTACGGGACAAAACCCTTACTGTGCTGTATAATAGCAGGGAAGTTGTTTTTGTTAAATATAACGGAAAGAACACGTACATGGAGTTGGAGCGCAGTGATGACCCCGGATTGCTTCAATATTTAGACACACTTCCCGCTCTCGCATGGAACGGGAACAAAAGCTGGATAAGCGTCTGCAAGGATGTTTTGGTTTGGGTAAGTTTAATAAAAGATGGCATCGAGGTCGGTCAGTGGGTAACAAAAAGGATGTGCGAACTGGAATGGAGCAGTGGTCCGGGAGAAATTGGACACATACCAGCAGGTGCGGAAACGCATGTGCGCGCCATAGCTTTTCAGCTTTAGACGAGACCACCTCGGGCGGTGGGGGAAACCCACCACCGCCCGAAAAAATATGCGTTCTATCTTAAAGTTGCTGACATTCTGGATTTTTCTAAATATAGCCGCCGGATTCACAACCGGCTTAATTCTTTACCCTTTCAAAAAAACACCTGGCCTCGAAGAGTATTCGATATCCCTCATTAGGTTATTTATCGGCGGGGGCTTATTTTATTTTATCCTTTCTAATCCGACTTTTAATATCACTAAAGAGAGTTGCACTGATTTTTTTAAGAGCGAGCCAAAAGACCTCTGGCTTGCCGGAAGATATTTATCGTTTTATGTTTTAGGCTTTAGTCTGATAATCCTAATACTCACAGGGATTGCACATTTTGGGATGGACACGTTAGGCATACAAAAAGACTACTTCCCCTCAAGCCCGGATTTTACACGCTTTAAAACGCTTGATTCGTCAGCCGCTGGAGGAGTTGCGCTCTATCTCATCGGAGTATGCCTGATAGCTCCGATAATAGAAGAGATTTTCTATCGGCAACTTCTATATGTCGAGTTAAGAAAAAAATTAGGACCCATTCCCTCAATCTCGTTTTCAGCTCTCTTTTTTGGGCTGTTTCATTCTAACATCATCGTTGCCGCTTTAGACGGAGCTTATCTATCTTACGTATATGAAAAAGAAAAGAACCTGATTGTAAATATAATTCTTCACGCATTGCTTAATATTCTTTCCATCTTACTAATGGCCGGGCTTAAATATATATAGCCACTAACCAGCGATTGCCCCCTACGTATATCCCCGCAGTCTTCCCGCCGGTGGCGGGAATCAATAACAGTAAAGACCACCGCGGCGGCCGCGTCGCGGCCACCAGCTCAGCGCATAGACCGGAACGGAGGTCTCTATCCGCGGCGGAAACGGGCGCGCAGGGCCTCGTACAGGGACCTGGCGCGGGAAAGAAGGATCTCCGCGGGGCCGGCGGCGGGCGGCTGGTGCAGCGGCAGGCGGAAGGAGAAAGTCGCGCTTTTGCCGGGGTCGCTGGTTATCTCGAGCGAGCTGTCGTGCAGGGCCAGCAGGTCGTTGACTATCTTCAGGCCGAGGCCGTAGCCGGAGGCCGCGGCGCGGCCGCCTTCGCTGCGGTAGAAAGCCTCCTTGAGCAGGTCCAGTTCCTCGGCGGGTATCCCCTCGCCGGTGTTGCTTATCGAGAAGCGCGCCCCGGGGATCTCCCCGTAGTGCCGCGACACGCGCACGGTTATTTTCCCGCCGGGCGGCGTGTATTTGACGGCGTTCCCCACCAGGTTCGAGATGACCAGGGCTATGAGCTCCTGGTCGGCCGCCACCGGGACCGGGGTTTCCCTGTCCATCTCGAAGGAGATGTTCTTGTGGGCCATCAGCTCCCTGACGGAAGCGACGCAGCGCTCCGCTATGTCCCGCAGGAAGACCCGGCGCGGCTCGGGGGTGAAACGGCCGGACTCCAGCCGCGCCTCGCTGAGTATGTTCTTCACGAAGGTCCGGAGATTGCCCTGCACCTCGGAGAGCATGTCGTAGACCGGTGACAAGGCCTCCAGGCGCTCGGGGCTCTCCCCCCCTTTGAGCAGAAAGACCCCTCCTTCCAGGCCGGAGAGGGCGTTGTTGAACTCGTGGCTGACGGTATGTATCATGGCCGATTTCAGCTCGGCCGCGCGTTCCACCCTCCTGAGCAGGAAGCGTATCACCAGCAGCAGCGTGACCACGGCCGCCAGCGACAGCATTATCAGCAGGAGCCTCTCCCGTATACCGGTCAGGCGGGGCGCCATGGTCTCGGAGTCTATGACGATGGAAGCGGTGCCGACGCGCCTGGAACCGGCCCAGATGGGGGCCGAGAAATAATGACAGTCGAGGCCGTCGGGGCACCTGAAGTCTTTCCTGAACGTCGCGCCGGCGGCGCGGGCGGCTTCGCTTTCGGGGCTGGCGTCGGCGTCGCCTATCCTTTCCGGGTCGGAATGGGAACGTATCCGCCCCCGCCCGTCGGTGACGCAGGCGTACCTGATTATGGAATCCGTGGCCACGCTGTTGACCAAGGCGTGGAGGAAAAAGAGGTCCTCTCGCGGGAACAGCGCCACGCCGGCGCCCTTGGCCAGGGTCACGACGCGGTTGCGCATATCGTCGAAGACGGCCTGGCGGCCGGCGTCTACCATGCGTGCGGCCAGCACCGCGATCAGGACGAAGGTCAGGAAGGCGGCGGCCAGCAGCCCGTCGACGGCGAACTTCCTCAGCCGCAGGTTTTTCAAGGAGCGGACGCTCATCGCCCGCCGCCCGAGACCCGCCGTATCTTCTCCCGCAGTTGACGGGCGGGAGGATAGGAGGGATGTATTCCGGAGATCTGGTCCAGGTAGCCGAGGGAGGCCTTCATGTCATTGTCGGTATAGGCGCTGACGGCGCGGTAATAGAGGCGCTCCACCTTCCTGGAGTCCTCCGCCGAAAGGCGGACTTCCGCCGCGGCCTTGGCGGCCGGGCGGGGCAGGGCGCAGCCGGCCAGTAACGGCGGCAGGAAAAGAAAGATCAGCGCTCCGCGAACGGACATGTTCTGTAATTACCCTCTCCCCTCAGGAAGTCTATCATTTACGGAAAAGAAAATCCCCCGCCGCCCTCGGTGCGGCCGGGGGACGGGCGGCGCGGCTCAGGCGGCGCCGAGTTCTACCGCAACCGAGGGATCGGCCTCGTCTGAGGCCGAATCTTTCAGCGAAAAGCCGGCTTTGTCCACGCAGCCGGCCGAGAAGAGGTCCTCCAGCGCGGGCTTGAGCGCGGAGGCCGCTTTGGGGCCGCATTCGACGGACAATTTCGCGACCGGCCATTTGACGCTGCGCTTCTCGCCGGCCTTTTTCGTGCGGACGGCGTCGAGCACCTTGCGCGCGGTCTTCAGCGTCAGCTCGTCGCCCTCGACGGCGGCCATCTCGGAGGCGGAAGGCCACGGGGCCTTGTGCACCGACGGGTGCCCGGTGCGGGCCGCGAACGACCAGCTCCAGACCTCCTCCGTGATGAAAGGCAGGAAGGGCGCGAAGAGGCGCAGGAAAACGCCGACGGTCCACTCCAGCGCGGCCGCGGCCGAACGGGCCCGCGCGGGCGTGCCGGAATAGGCGCGCCCTTTGACGAGCTCCAGGTAATTGTCGCAGAAGTCCCAGAACGCGGTCTCTATGTAGAGCAGCGCGGCGGCGTAGTCGTACTCCGCGAAATCCACGCGCGACTTTTCCACGATGCTCTTTAGGTGCGAGACCCAGGCGCGGTCCAGCGGCTCGGTTATGTCCGCGTGGCCCAGCGGCGCGCCGGCCGCCGGGCCGCGGGTCTGCATGATGGCGAACTTGGAGGCGTTGAAGATCTTGGTCGCCAGGCGCATGCCCACTTTGAAGACGCTCTCGTCGTACATCGTATCCTGGCCGAGCTTGGCCTTGCCGGCCCAGTAGCGCAGCGCGTCGGCCGAGTAGGTCGCGAGCAGGCCCTCGGGCGTTATCGTATTGCCTTTGGACTTGCTCATCTTGCCTTTCTCGGGGCTGACCACCCAGCCGCTGATGGCGGCGTTGTGCCACGGCACGGAACCTTCGTGCATCCAGGATTTGGTGATCGTGTAGAAGGCCCAGGTGCGGATGATCTCGTGCGCCTGCGGGCGCATGTCGGCGGGGAAGAGTCTGGAATGCCTCTCCTTGTCCGCCGCCCAGCCGCTGGAGACCATCGGCGTCAGCGAAGAGGTGGCCCAGGTGTCCATGACGTCCGGGTCGCCTACGAAGCCGCCCGGGCGGCCGCGCTGGTTCTCGTTGTAGCCGGGCGGGCAGTCGGTCTGCGGGTCCACCGGCAGCCGGTCCGCGGCCGCGACGACAGGCCTGGAGAAATCGGTGTTGCCGTCGTTGTCGACGGGGTACCAGACCGGGAAAGGCACGCCGAAATAGCGCTGGCGACTGATGCACCAGTCCTGGTTGAGGCCCTCGACCCACTGCTCATAGCGTTTGTACATGTAGTCGGGATGCCACTTGACCTTGCGGCCCTGCTCGAGCAGCGCGGCCTTGTTCTCGAGTATCTTTATGTACCACTGGCGGGCCGGGACGAACTCGAGCGGCAGGTCGCCTTTCTCGTAGAACTTCACGGCCTGCTGCGTCGGCCTCGGGTCGGCGGCCAGCGCGCCGGCCTCGGCGAGCATGGTCTTGACCTTGTTGCGGGCCTGCTTGGCGTAGAGGCCGGTCAGGTGGGCGTAGGCCGAGTTGGCGGCGGCCGGGTCGGCGCTGTCGAAAGGAGCCGCGCCGAAGTCCACCGGCAGCAGGCGGCCGTCGCGGCCGATGATCTGGCGCATCGGCATGTCGTGGTCGCGCCAGAACTGCACGTCGGCTATGTCGCCGAAGGTGCAGACCATCATGATGCCGGTGCCCTTCTCGGGATCCGCGTGGAAAGAGGGCATGATCGGCACGCGCGCGCCGAAGAGCGGCGTGACGGCTTTTTTGCCGAACAGCGGCTTGAAGCGCTCGTCGTCGGGATGGGCCACGACGGCGATGCAGGCCGGCAGCAGTTCGGGGCGG
The DNA here is from genome assembly GCA_964415175.1 of uncultured Elusimicrobiaceae bacterium. Taxonomy (GTDB): domain Bacteria; phylum Elusimicrobiota; class Elusimicrobia; order Elusimicrobiales; family UBA9959; genus UBA2231. The sequence continues at coordinate 24,669 of CAYPYG010000024.1, read as the reverse complement.
GTGGTAGAGATGACGAAGCCGCCGCCGCCCTCGACGCCGAACTTCACGTCGTGGAAGAAGCCCGAGGCCTCGCGGTCCTCGCATTCGGCCTGCGCGACGGCGGTCTTGAAAGTGGTGTCCCAGAGCGTCGGGGTCTCGGCGCTGTAGACATGGCCCTTTTTGAAGAGGTCGACGAAAGAGGCCTGCGAGGTCCTGCGGCAATGCGCGCCGACGGTGGAATAAGTCTGCCGCCAGTCGATGGACAGGCCCAGCCGGCGCCAGAGCGCCTCGTAGCGCTTCTCATCCTCGGCGGTCTGCCGCTCGCAGAGCTCCAGGAAGTTGCGGCGCGAGATGTGGACGTAGTCCTTGAGGTCCTTCTTTCCGGACAGGGGCTGCGGCTTGTAGTCCGGGTCATAGGGCAGCGCGGGATCGCACCTGACGCCGAAGAGGTTCTGCACGCGGCGCTCCGTCGGGAGGCCGTTATCGTCCCAGCCCATCGGGTAGAAGATGTTCTTGCCCAGCATGCGCTGGTGGCGCACTATCACGTCGGTCTGGGCGTAGCTGAAGACGTGGCCTATGTGCAGCGAGCCGGAAACCGTGGGCGGCGGCGTGTCCACGACGAAGGTCTCCAGCCGCGGGCGGGCGGGATCGTAATGGTAGACCTTGCCGTTCTCCCAGCGTTCGCAGAGCGCGGGTTCGACCGAAGCCGGCAGGTAATTGGCCGGGAATTCGGATTTCTTCTCGTTGGTTTCCGTTGAGGCGTCTTTCATAGGGCTATTTTACCTTTTTTGGCGGGCGGGCCGCTCCGGTCAAAATTGTATAATCAATGCTCGGGAAACGATTTTTCGGCAAGGACTTCGAAATGGATATCGGCATCGTAGGGCTACCCAACGTCGGCAAATCCACGCTGTTCAACGCGCTCACACGCGCGGGCGCGGCTTCGTCCAACTACCCGTTCACGACGATAGACCCCAATGTGGGCGTGGTGCCGGTGCCCGACAGGCGGCTCGACGCCCTGTTCGACCTGTTCAAGCCGCCGAAGAAGGTGCCGTCCTACATCAAGTTCGTCGATATCGCCGGCCTGGTCAAGGGAGCTTCCAAGGGCGAGGGCCTGGGCAATAAGTTCCTGGCCAATATCCGCGAAGTGGACGCCATAGTCCAGGTGGTGCGCGTGTTCCAGGACCCCGACGTGGTGCACGTGCTGGGCGAGATAGACCCGATCCGCGACATCGAGGTCATCGAGACCGAGCTGATGCTGGCCGACATGGAGACGGTCGACAAGGCGCTGGAGAAGAACCAGCGCGACCTCAAGGCCCGCACCAAGGACGCCGAGGAGAAACAGGTCAAGCTCGAGAAGATCAAAGCCCTGCTCGCCGACGGCAAGCCGGCCCGCGAGGCCGGCTACGCCGCCGAAGAGGTGCGCGATTTCAACCTGCTGACGACCAAGCCCGTTTTCTTCGTCGCCAATACCTCCGAGAAGCCCGACCAGGCCGTGCAGGAAAAACTGCGCGCTTTCATGAAGGAGCGCGGCGCCGTGCTGGTGGAGATCTCGGCCAAGATAGAGTCGGAGATCATCGAGCTGCCCGAGGAGGAGAAGGCGGTCTTCCTCAAGGACCTCGGCGAGGAATACACCGGCCTCGAGAAGATGGCCATAGCGGGCTACAAGCTGCTCGACCTCATCAGTTTCTTCACCGCCGGCAGCGAGGACGAGGTGCGCGCCTGGAGCCTGCGCCGCGGGCTCAAGGCGCCGCAGGCCGCCGGCCGCATACACACCGACTTCGAGAAGGGTTTCATCCGCGCCGAGGTCTATTCGTTCGAAGACATAATGAAGCACAGGGACGAGAAGACGCTGCGCGAGAAGGGGCTCATCCGCTCCGAGGGCAAAGAGTACGTGATGAAGGACGGCGACGTCTGCTTCTTCAAGTTCAACGTGTGAACCGCGCCCGCCCGCTCCTGATACTGTTCGCCGCCGCTCCGCTGCTGGCTCTGGGCGGGTGCTGGAGCGCGTATTACGACGCGCGGACCTTCTTCGCTTCCGGCAATTTCGCGTCCAAAGAGGCCCTGGCGGAACTGGAGATCCCCGATATGCCGGCGCCGGGCTCGGAGGCCGACAGGGCCGACATGGCGGCCGTCCTGGACTGGCAGTCGCGCAGGACGCCGGAGCAATGCGGTGCGGCCAAGGCCCAGACGCGGGCGGGCTACGCCGCCTTCTTCGGCGACATCAGCCCTCTGCCGGCGGGACCGGCGGCGGACGAACTGCTCGAAAAGGTAAAGGCCGACACCTGGCTGGCGATGGGGCTGCTCAAATCCCGTTACGACAGGCCCCGCCCCTACGCGCGCGACAAAGCCGTGAAACCCTGCCTGCGCCGCCCCGGCGGACTGGCCTATCCCAGCGGCCACGCCGCCCTGGCGCGCGTCTACGCCCTTCTTCTCTCCGATATGGTCCCGTCACGCCGCGCGGAGTTCCTGGCCCGCGCGGACCAGGCGGCGCTCAACAGGGTCATAGGCGGCGTGCACCATCCTTCCGACATAGAGGCCGGCAAGGCCCTGGCCGATTCGCTCTACGACGAATTCCTCGCCAGCCCGGATTTCCGCAGAGAGCTGACGGCCATAGGATATCCCGCCCGATAGCGTCCCCGGTATCGGCCGGGGCCCCTTATTTCGTAAAATCAGGGGACGTTGTTGACTTGTTGAGTTGTTGAGTTTTTCGGTAAAAGGCCTTTGGGCGGCTAGGCAAAATAAGTAAACAACTCAACAAGTCAACAACGTCCCCTATGATACAGTTGAATCCGTCGATACTGCCGAGGCTCGGGCTCAACCCGAAGCAGCTCGACGCCGTGCAGTATTTCGCCGGGCCGCTGCTGATAGTCGCGGGTGCGGGCACGGGCAAGACCAAGACGCTGACCGCCAAGATAGCGCTGCTCATCGCCTCGGGCGTCTCTCCCGCGCGGATCCTGGCCATCACGTTCACCAACAAGGCCGCGCAGGAGATGCAGCAGCGCGTGGCGAAGATAGTCCCCTATTCGGGCGGCATGTGGATACACACGTTCCACGCCTTCGGCGCGCGCGTGCTGCGCCAGCACGGCAAGCTGATCGGCGTGAAGCAGGACTTCGTCATCTACGACGACGACGACCAGAAGAAGCTGGTGCAGCTGGCGATGGAGGAGATGGGGCTGGAGGCCGAGAAGAACAAGGCCGGCATGTACGTCAGCCTCATCTCGCGCGCCAAGGACGACCTGCTCGACGCGCAGTCCTACCTGATAAACGCCCAGGCCGGCGACGACCCGAACCGCCTCAAGGCCGCGCTGATCTATTCCAAGTACCAGCACAAGCTCAACGAGGCCGGCGCGCTGGACTTCGGCGACCTCATCGTCAAGACTTCCGAGCTCCTGCGCGACAACCAGGAGATACGCGAATACTTCCAGGAATTCTTCCAGTACGTGCTGGTGGACGAGTACCAGGACACCAACCGCGCGCAGTACGTGCTGGTGAAGACCCTTTCGGCCAAGCACCGCAATCTCTGCGTGGTCGGCGACCCCGACCAGAGCGTCTACGGCTGGCGCGGCGCCGATATCCGCAATATCATGGAGTTCGAGAAGGACTTCCCGGACGCCTCCACGATAGCGCTGGAGCAGAACTACCGCTCGACGGCGAAGATCCTGCACGCGGCCAACGAGGTCATCAAGCACAACCGCAACCGCAAGCCCAAGAACCTCTGGACCGAGAAGCCGCACGGCGAGGCGGTGGAGGTCGTCGAGTACCTCAACGAGATGGACGAGGCCAAGGGAGTGCTGTCGCGCATAAAGGCGCTCACCGCCCGCGGCCCTTTCGAGTACAACGGCATAGCCGTCTTCTACCGCACCAACGCGCAGAGCCGCTCGTTCGAAGAGGCCTTCCGCGCCGGCCGCGTCCCGTACCGCCTTATAGGCTCGGTGCGGTTCTACGACCGCAAGGAGATCAAGGACGCGCTCTGCTACCTCAAACTCCTGACCAATCCCTACGACACCGTCAGCCTGCTGCGCGTCCTCAATGTCCCGGCGCGCGGCATAGGTAAGACCGCTCTCGAGCGGGTCACGGCCTACTCGCGCTCGCAGGGGATACCGCTTTACGACGCGCTGACGACCTCCGACCAGGTCCCCGACCTCACGCCGGCCGCGCGGCGCGGCATCAAGGAGTTCATCGCGCTGCTCGACGACATACGCGGCGACCTGTTCTCCGGCACGCCGCGGCTGATGCTGGAGAAGATGCTGGCGCGCTCCGGCTACTGGAAGATGGTCGAGGACGAGTCCGAAAAGGACCCGCAGGAATCGCTGGCGCGGCTGGGCAACCTGCAGGAACTCGTCAACGCCGTCAAGGATTTCGAGGAGCGATGCGAGAAGGACGGCAGGCAGGCCACCATGGCCGGCTACCTGGAGGAGGTCATGCTGGCCTCCGCCGTGGACAATATGAGCGACAACGGCCAGGCCGTGACGCTGATGACCGTGCACCTGGCCAAAGGCCTCGAGTTCCCGGCCGTCTTCCTGACCGGTCTGGAGGAAGGCCTCTTCCCGATAAATTCCGCCAGTTCCAACGACGACCAGATGGAGGAGGAGCGCCGCCTGGCTTATGTCGGCATGACGCGGGCCGAGCAGAAGCTGCACCTGACCTGGGCCGCTACCCGCCGCATCTTCGGCACCACCTACCCCAACCTGGCCTCGCGCTTCATCTTCGAGAGCAAGGTCGCCAAAGAGACCTTCCCACGCAAGGGCGAGGAGGACGTGCAGGTCATCGCCTCGCACCCGCCGCCGCTGCCCCGCGTCGGCAAGGGCCGCAAAGTGGCCCACCCCGTCTACGGGCCCGGGCGCGTGGTGGACCAGATCGGCGCCGGCGAATTCGCCAAGGTGACGGTCGTATTCGACAGCGGCGTGCGGCAGACCTTCATGCTCAAGTACGCCCCGCTGCAGCCGATATGAGACGGACGCTCCTGCTCGCGGCGCTGGCCGCGGCACTGCTCCTCTGGTTCGCGCAGGCTTCGTTCCTGATCCCTCTCGTTTCCGACGTCCCGGAATTCTTCGTCTCCAATTACGGCGTGCGCGAGGAATCGCCGGACCACCCGCGGCTCAAGTCGCTGCGGGCCGCGGAAAAGCTGGACGCGGTCGTCGCGCCGGGGGGATCCCAGTTCGGAAAGACCGTCCTGCTGCGCGGCTGGGCCCGGAGCCGATGGGAACACCCCGACGGCCGGTTCATCTACCCGCCGTGGGACGCCGCGGAGATACTGCGGCTGGCCCGCGGAGGCAACCGCGGCTTCTGCGCCCAGTACGCGGTGGTCTTCCTGCAGGCGGCGCTCTCGCTGGGGCTGCACGCCCGGTACATCGACCTCCCCGGCCATTTCCTGACCGCGGTCTGGTCCGACGAACATCATAAATGGGCGGTCATGGACCCCTACCTGGACCTGCATTATGAACGCGGAGGAGTCCCCCTGTCGGGCATGGACATGCACCTGGCCGCCGTGCGGGGCCCGGCCGCCGGCATAGAGGCGGTGTCCTCCACAGGGGAACGCAGGCCGCTGAAAACGGAAGAGCTTTCGGCCTGGAGCGCGTACTCCATCCTGCTCCGCAACGATCATCTTTCCGAGCCGGTGAAGGTGCTCGCCGGAGGGGAGCCGCGCGCGCTGGCCGTCTCCGGCGGAGAGAGTTCCTATCCCGTCATCGGCCGGGACACCCTGGCCATAGCCGATCTTTTCCTCGCTTTCGGAGAGTCCGGGCGGATGCGCTGGAAGGACAGGCTCTTCACCCTGGACGACGACGATTTCAGGCGCGACATGAACTCGACGCTTCTGTTCTGGACGGAAAGCGCCCGTGAACCGGGAACGGTGAAGGTACTGCTGAAAGCGGAGAACTCCCCCGGCTTCTCCGCTTTCCTGGTGAAGACGGAGGGGACGGACTGGGAGCCTTCGCCGGAGAAGTTCGCGCTCAGGCTGTCGCCGGGCGTCAACGAGATCTCCGCCCGGATCCTGACGCGCCGCGGCTGGACCGGGCGGCCTTCGTCGCTGAAGTTCTTCTACAAGCCGGCCTGGATCCTGCGCCTTCGACGCGGCCCGGCTCTCCCGGGCAGCGTCTGAACCGCTGGCCTGTTCCGTTTTTTCTAGAATGACCGAAAGCGCGACCGGAGGAAGAATGCTGGAACTCTTCAAAAAATTCGAAAAAGCCGTGGTCATGACGCTGGCGGCCCTGCTCGCGGCGACCATACTCTTCTCGACGCTGGAGCTGGCGGTGACGCTTTTCAAGGACCTGGCGTCCCCGCCCCTGCTTATGCTGGAGATGCACGAACTCCTGGATATCTTCGGGCTCTTCCTGCTGGTGCTGCTGGGTATAGAACTGCTCGAAACGATGAAGGCCTACCTGCGGGAGAACGTCGTCCACGTGGAAGTGGTCATGATCGTGGCGATCATAGCCATCGCCAGGAAAGTGATCATCCTGGACATCAAGGAACTGCACGGCACGGTCCTGATAGGCCTGGCGGCGCTGCTCGCGGCGCTGGCCTTCGGCTACGTGCACATCAAACGCACCCACCTCAACTGCGACGCCCGGAACGATCGGCCCGTAAAACAATAAAGGCCGGGTACCGCGAGCCGCCGGGCCGGGAGGCTATGCCTGCCCGGCCGGCAGCACCGGTCCCTTGCCGCTCCTGAGCGCGGAATAGGCCGGCGAAAGTATCTCCACTCCCGCCTCGGCGAACTTATCCTGTATGTTCTGGTGCAGCGAGGAATAGGCGGCGGCCATGCCGTCGGCCCTGTCCGTATGCGCGTTGAGCTCGTACGAGACGTGATGGTCGTTGAGGGCCGTCTGGTAAACGAAAGGCGCCGGCTCCCGGAGTATCCCCTCCGCGGCGCGCGCCGCGGCGATCAGCAGCTCGTGCACCTTGCGCCACGGCACGTCGTAGCCGATGGTCACGGAGGTATGCAGTATCAGGTTCTCCCCCCCGGCCTGCGCGGTATAGTTCACGATATGGCTTCCCAGCACCAGCGCGTTGGGAATGGTGATATGCTCGTTCTTGACGGTCTTCACGCGCGTGACCAGCAGCGTCTTCTCCATCACGTTTCCCGCCGTATCGACTATCCTGACCATGTCCCCCAGCTTAAAAGGCCGCATATAGGTGAGGATGACCCCCGCCACGGCGTTGGCTATCGCCGAACTCGAGCCCAGCGAGAAGAGCACGCCCAGGAAAACGGAGACGCCCCTGAAGGCCGGCGAATCCGAACCGGGCAGATAGGGGAAGACGATGACCAGCGTGAAGGCCCAGATCACGAACCTGGCTATCTGGAAGGTCGGCAGGGCCCAGTCGGGATAGAACCCTTTGAACGCGACGCGGCCGCGCGCGACCTCGCGGGCTATGGTGTGAAGGAAGCGCAGGAAATAATGCACGCAGATTATCGTGACGGCGACGAAGATAAGGTCGGGGATGTAGGCCAGGAAGGACAGCGTCAGTTCCTTGAGCGGGCGCAGGACATAACCGAAAAGCTCCCCCGCCAGGCCGCGGGTCCAGGGGAAGAAACTGAAGAGCGCGGGCAGGTAGAAGTATATCAGCAGCAGCGTCAGCAGCACGCGCAGCGCGCCGAGCAGGAAAAGCAGCCATTCTGTTATGCGCTCGGCCGGCAGCAGTTCCAGCTGCTGAAGCTTCACGTCCTTGACGGCGGAGGCCGCCCAGGAGGAAAGGCGCCGCTCGGAATAGTCGTGCAGACGGGAGAGCAGCCCGAGGAGGTACACGAAAAGCGCCGTGACCAGCGCGGCCAGGGCTATCCCCAAGGCCAGCCGCGGCACGGGACCTCCGGCGGAAAAGGACAGCGCCGACGCGGGGGACGGCAGGCCGGCGAGCAGGAGAACGGGCATGAACTTTTTGGTCATAGATATGGATTATATATTTATTGCCGCGCCGGGCGGCACTGCCTGCCTCGCGGCTTATTTCATAGAATACTGGCATGGGCGGCGACGGAAGGAAGAAAGAATTCTCCGCGGGCGGGGTTCTCCTGAGGGACGGGCGCCTGCTCCTGATAAAGGCGCGCAACCTCCTCGGCGAAGAGGTCTGGACCTTCCCCAAGGGCCACCTGGAGGAGGGCGAGACAGCGGAACTGGCCGCCCTGCGCGAGGTGAAGGAGGAAACCGGTCTGGACGGCCGCGTGCTGCGTCCTCTCGGGACCGCGCGCTATTCCTTCCTGCGCGGCGGGAGCCCCGTGGACAAGGAAGTCAGCTGGTTCCTGATGGAGGAGACCGGCGGCGACGGAAAGGCCCTCACTCCGGACGAGGTGCTGGACAAGCGCTGGTGCGCGCCGGACGAGGCTCTGTCGCTGCTGAAATATCCCAGCGACCTGGGGATAATGGACGCCCTGCGGAGAGCGGGGCTGCTCTAGCCCGTTCCGCGGCCGGAGTCACCTTCCGCCGGGAAAGAGCCCGTCGAGACCGAAGCCTCCTTTCGAGAACCGGAAACCAAGAGGGTTCAATACCGCCCCCGCCACGACGTACTGGACCCTGGCGTTGACCGCCGATACGGAACTGAAAAAGGCCGCGGACCTGGAAAATGAGACCGCGGGCTCCTCCGCCCCGCCGCCGCGGCCGGCCGAAAGTTCGGCGAAAGCCCCCTCCTGGTCGCCGGTCTCCAGAAGGGCGGCGGCCCTCCCGGCCGCCGCGGCCAGGGACAGCATTTCCCGTTCGGCGGCCGCGTAAGGGGAACCGGGCAGCAGCCGGGTGAAGAGACGGTCGGAAAAAAAATCGTAGAAGCAGGAGAACCGGCGCCCGGAAGCGGACCTCCCCATTTCGTCGAGCAGCGCCGCGGCCCGCGCGTACAGGGACGCGGCCAGGTAGAAGCGTTCCCCTTCCAGCAGAAGTTTCCCAGCCTCCGGCCCGTCAGCTCCCTCCACGCGGGCGCCGCGCCTGTCCAGTTCCGATACCGCGGCCCTGGTCCTCCCGGCGGAGCCTCGCCTGCCCGCCTTCTCAAGGGTCTCCGCCAGCCGTTCGAGGTCGTCCGAGGCGGCGAGCAGGGAAGCGGCGGACAGGGAGGTCCTGACCGAGAGACGCAGCGACTCCAGCCGGGCCGCTTCCGCGGCGGTGATCCTGTCGCGGCCGGAGACGGAGGACGAGGCCGCCAGCAGGCCGCGGTAACCTTCGAAAGCCCTCTCCAGCAGCGCCGCCCGGCGCCCGTCCCTGGGGCCGCGGACGCGGGCCAGGTCGGACCGCGCGGAATCGGCCCAGGCGCCCAGTTTCCTGGCCGAGGAGGCCAGCGCGGACCTGTCCAGCCGGAAATCGGCGTTGACGAGAGCCTCCGCGCCGGCCGCGGCGGACGGCGCCTGCGGCGGCGTCCTCAGCGTACCCCCAGCGGAGCTCTCCCCTTCGATGAAAAGACCGGCGAAGAGCCGGCGGCCCGCCGCGGAAAGGTCCTCGTCCGAGGCTCCGCCGGCGGCCGCCGCGGCCTCCAGCGATCTTATGAGGCCGACGAAATGCGGGCTTATTTCGAAGGAATATTCCTTATAGGTATAACCCCGCTCGGCCGGGAGATCGCGCCCTTTTTTGAGGTAAAGGTAGACCCGCGCGGCCTGGTCGGGGTCGGCCTTGATCCAGGAGAGCAGTCTTTCCCTCGTCTCGGCGTAAGTCCCGTCCCCCCCGTTCCCTATGAAATCCCCCGCCAGCCCCGCTTCGAGAACGGCGTCGGCGACCTCGCCGCGGAAAAAAAGACTGGACAGGATCCTGTCCCTGGTCTCCTCGAACTCCGCGGCGGACTCCCGCGCCGCCGGCGCCGTTCCGGCGGGTTCCGGCGGCGGGGCTCCGGACGCCGGCCCGGCCAGGAGAACGCAGAGCGCCGCGGCGGCGCTCACAGCCACGACCTCATAAGGTAAAGCGCGGAACTCGCGGCCTTCTGCACGAAGGGGCGGGCCCGGCATTCCCCGTAGGTGATCTCGCGGCAGCCCGCGAGGTCGTCCCTGAAAAGGGCCTCCATGGCCGCGCCGAAATCCCCGTCGAAGACGTTGATGTTCAGCTCGAGATTGTAATGCAGGCTGCGATGGTCGAGGTTATGGCTGCCCACGGAAGACCAGATCCCGTCTATGACCGCCGTCTTGGAGTGCAGGATCTCGCCCCGCCATTCGTAGAGCCTGACCCCGCTGCGCATCATGCGCGGGAACATCGCCCAGGAAGCCCAGCGCACATAGGGGTGGTCGGTCTTGCCCGGCGTTATGATCCTGACGTCCACGCCCCGCCTGGCGGCGCGCATCAGGCATTTCCGGATTATCCTGTCCGGCAGAAAATACGCGTTGGTGATGGAGATCCTCTCGCGGGCCGCGTCTATGGCGTGGCGGTAGGCCCTGCGTATCGACCGCGCCTGGCGGAAACCGGTGGCGGAAAGGACCGCGGCGGGCGCGGACCCGGCGGCCGGCGCGGGAGCGGACCGGGCCGGCGGGACCTTGCCGCAGGCCAGCCACGATTCCCAGAACAGCCGCTCCATCTCCTCGGCCACCGGGCCGGTGACCCTGACCTGGGCGTCCTTCCAGCCGGCGCCGCCCAGCGACTTGGGGGCGTCCCGCTCGCTCAGATTGAAACCGCCCACCAGCGCGACGCTCCCGTCGGCGCAGATCAGTTTGCGGTGGTCCCGCCGCCCCCAGTTCCAGTAAGGCTTCCAGGGCACGACGGGATGGAATTCTCCCACCCTCACTCCGGCGCGGGCCAGGTCCCGGAAAAAATCCCTGTCGGTCAGGAGCGAGCCTACGGCGTCGTATATCAGGTAGACCTCGACGCCTGCGGCGGCGCGGGAGGCGAGCAGAGCGCCGAACCTCCTGCCCACGGCGTCGTCCGCGAAGGCGTAGAATTCCAGCAGCAGCCTGCGCCCGGCCGAAAGGACCAGTTCCTCCATCGCGCCGAAGGCTTCGGCGCCGCCGCGCAGCAGTACGGCGCGGTTGCCCGGAAGGACTATTCCCGGGTCGAGGCAGTAGTCGCGCCAGTTCTTTTCCATAACGGGCCGCGGGAGGTGAGCTCCCTGTCGTAGGGTGAGACGGCGGAACCGGCCAGGGCGGCGGCTTTCCCGGCCAGTTCCCGCTCGGCGGAGGCCGCGCCCTTCCGCCCGGAGCTCTCATAGAGTTCCGCCAGGGAGAGCCTGGCCCTGACGAAGTTCGGCTCCAGGTATAACGCTTTTTTCAGGAGTTCCTCGGCCCTGCCAGCGGCCCCGCCGGAAAGGTAAAAGCCGGCCGCCCGGTAGTGCAGGAAAGCGGAGCCCGGAAGGAATTCCAGCCCGGCCTCGGCCGCCGCCGCCCCGGCGGCGGCGCTGCCGGACCAGGCGGCCAGGGCTTCGGCCCTGGCCAAATGAAGCCCTTCCCGGTAAGGGGAGAAACGCAGCGCGGAAGCGGCGCACTCCGCGCGGACCCGCGGCGCGCCGCCGGAATAGGCGCAGGCCGTCGCGGCGGCGTGGCGCGCCTGCCATTGCCAGGAACCCGCCGCCAGGGCGGCGGCGGCCATGGCGGGGAGCACCCCGGCCAGCCGCGCGGCGGAGAATTCCGCGAAGAAGAGCGAAGAAGCGCGCGTTTCGCCGGCGGGGGTCTCCCCCGCCGCGGCCAGGGAGGCCAGCATCAGGAGCTGCAGGGCCCAGGCCATGAATATCCCGTCGACCGCGGACTGCACGAAAAGGAAAAGCGCCGCGGCGGCGAGCGCCGGCCGGACGGAGCGTCCGAAGAAATACCAGAAGCCCCACAGGTAGGCGGCCGCTCCCGGCAGGCCGGTCTCCGCCAGGAGCTGCAGCGGTTCGCTGTGGGCGTGGACCGTCGAATGCCCGAAGAAGGAGATCCCGTTGAAAGCCGGGAATTTGAAAAGCTCGAACGCGTGGCGGAAAGAGCCGGGCCCCCAGCCGGAAACGGGCCGGTCCGCGAAAGCGGAAAGAGCGGAACGCCAGATGTCCAGCCGGCGGTAAGCGTGCGGGTCGGAGAGTTTCAGAAGGCCGTCGAGCCAGTTCTGCGGCAGCAGGAAGGCGGCCAGGACAGGCGCGGCCAGCAGGGCCGCGCCCGCCCGGCGGCGGCCGCCGGAGAACAGCAGCCATACCGAGGAGACCCAGGCAGCCAGCAGCGCTCCCCTCGAGTTGACGGCCGCCAGGGAAGCGGCGAGCGCCAGCCCCCAGGCCGACAGAAGGAGCCGGCGGCGGCCGGAAGAGGACAGCGCGCCGGAAAAAAGCAGCACCGCGGCGGAGCCGGCGAGTGCGGCCGTGTAGTTGGGATTGGGAGGGAGAATGCCGGACGGAGCGAGCCCGGCGAGACGTTCGTAAAAGAGGACCGCGGCCCCCGCCGAACCGGCCGCCAGGAGCAGCCCCCGGAGGAAGCGGTCGAAGCCGGACGTGGAGGCGGCGCAGACGAAGAAAGCGGCCGCCGCCCAGTAACGCGCCGAAGAAGCGAGCGCTCCCGGCCCGGCCGCCGGGTTCATCAGGGCCGAGAGCAGCGACCAGGCGGCCAGCGCGGTCCAGGGCCCGGCCCTGCGGAGATCGACGCCGCCGTCCGCCAGTATCACGGCTCCCCAGAGAGCCACCATGAACCAGGCCGCGGAAGCCGGCTCGCGCAGGCCTCCCATGAAAAGCGCGGCCGCGGTCAACGCGGAGAGCCAGTAAAGTCTGGGCGAGGCGGAAGGGTTCACGGCTCCCCCCGGCGACTGAAACGTTCGTGTTCCGCCAGCCCGGGCAGGCCGGCCCCGGCGTAGAGGGCGCGCAGCGCGGAGGCGCTCGAATACCGGGACGGCATTTTCAGCAGGGCTTTCTCCAGGTCGACGGCCGCCAGGAAAAGGTCCCCGCGGCTTCCCGACCTGCGGGAGAGACCGTAGCGCAGGCGCCCGGAGGTCTCCTCGCTCTCGCCCCTCCCGTAGGGCAGCGCCGACGCCCGGCGGAGCGCCTGCAGCGCCGCCTGGTCGGCTCCTTCGCGCAGCCGCGCCAGCGCGGTCCCGGTCTCTTTTTCATACGAGGCCGGCGTCAGCGAGGAAAAGGCCGCGGCCGCCGCCAGGAGCCCGGCGAGGACCGCGGCCGGACGCCCGTCGCCCCGGAAAAACGGCTTTTCGGCCGCGGGTAGCTCCCGGCCGGCCAGGACGCAGAAAAGCCAGAAATTCGCCGGCAGCGAGAGACCGAAGTCCAGGGCGGAATGCAGGAGCGCGGCGAGAAGCCCGAACAGGGCCAGGCGGCGGGCGCCGGCGAGAGCCATGCCCAGCAGCGAGAACCAGGCCAGGGCGGCGGGCAGGCCGTTCTCCGCCGCGAACTCGAGGTAGTGGTTATGCGCGTAAACGGCCCCTTCCGCCGCGGCCGGCGGGCCGTAAAGCGGGTAAAGCCAGGTGAAGGAGGAATGCCCGTGGCCGAACACGGGCGAATCCGCGAACATCGCGGCGGCCGCGCGCCACCAGGAGAACCTGTTGGCCGCCGAAATGAAATCCGACTGGGTGAGGGTCAGCACGGCCGCGGCCGCCAGTACCGCGAGCAGGACCAGGGCGCGCCGGTCCCCGGAACGCCGGAGCGCGATGACCGCCATGAAAGCGGCCGCGGCGATCAGCGCGAGCAGAGCGCCGAGCGAGCCGGTCAGGAAGAACACCAGGGCCAGGACGGCGGTGAGGACGAAATCCCCCCGCGCCACGGCCAGGGGGCCGGCCAGCAGCACGAAGAAAGCCAGCGCGTTGGGATTGACCAGCGTGGAGGAGACGTTCTCCGATTTGAGGATGAAAGCCTGGTACAACGCGACGGCCGCCAGCGCCCACGAGACCGCCCGGATCCCGGCGTCGGTAAAGGCGCGGTCCCGCACCGACTGCCCCTTCGCCAGGAAGAACAGGCACAGCCCGGCGGCCAGCGCCAGCCATTCGTGACGGACGGCGTGCCTTACCGGCGAGAGATAGACCGCGAGGGCGGAGAACAGGGCTACGGCCAGCAGGCAGGCCGCCGAAGGGGTCAGCACGGCCTCCTTCCCGCGCCACAGGCGCAGGGAAAGCAGCGCGGCGGCCAGGACACTGAAGAAGGCCAGCAGGCGCGCGTCCATGACCCCCTGCAGAAGCGGGGCGGCCAGGATGAAAGGCAGGAGGTAGCGGGCCGGCATCTTTTCCATTAAATCAAAAGACGCGGGGTCCAGGACAGCCCGGAACCCGCGCCTCCGTAAGGTCCTCCTCTCAGCCCTCGAGTATCCTGGGCGTTACGAAGATCAGCAGTTCGCGGCGGTCGCGCGTCACGCTCTTCTTGCGGAAGAGGTACCCGAGCAGCGGGATGTCGCCCAGCAGCGGGACCTTGAAAACGGACTCGGCCTGGGTGTCGCTGATCAGGCCGCCTATCACTATGGTCTCGCCGTCGCGGACTATCACGTTCGTGTCCGCGGAACGCATGTCGATGCCGGGCGCGCCGCCGGCGACCGCGGTTATGGTGGGGGAGATCTGGCTCACGCTCGGGTTGATCTTCATCGAGATCCGTCCGTCCGAGTTGATGGTGGGGGTGACGGTGAGTTTGATGCCCACGGAAAGGTAGGTGACCTTGGTCGTGGAAATGGGCGGCGTGGCGGCGGTTATCTCGGTGGTCGTATAAGGGACCTGCGTCGTTATGTCGATGTTGGCCTCTTTGTTGTTGAGCGTCGCCACTTTGGGATCAGAGAGCACCTTGGCCTTGCCCTTCTTGGAGGCCGCCGAGATGACCGCGTCGAACATGTAATTGGAGGCCACTTTGCCCAGCCTGAAAGCCCCGTAGATGACGTTGGCGGGCAGATTGACGCCCGTACCGCCGGACTCGGCGGTCATCGCCTTGTTCACGAGCATCGTCCCGCCCAGTCTCTCGACGGGAGGGGTCGAGACCGGATCGGACTGCGAGCCGATATAGCTGCCTCCCTTGTCCTGGCCGTAGGCGGACCAGTTGATGCCGAGGTGGAAACTGTTGTCCAGCGCGACTTCGACCAGTTTGGCCTCTATGAGCACCTGTTTCGGCATGCGGTCGAGGTCCTTTATGAGCCTGGCGGCGGCCTCCAGCCCCATCGGCGTGTCGGTTATGATGAGGGCGTTGTTGGCGGCGTCCACGTTCACGGCCGACGAGGTCCGGCCTTCGGCGGAGGCGACCGAGAGGAGCTGGGTCTTGACCTCCTCGGCCTTGGAATAGTTCAGGAAGAAGAGGCGGGTCTGGGGCATCGCTTTCTTCTGCTCGGCCACGAAGGTCTGCGGGGAGGCGATGCGCAGGATATTGTCGCCCACCTGCTGCGTGGCCAGGCCCTTGACGTTAAGCACGGTCTTGAAAGCCTCGTCGAACGGCACCTTGCTGAGGTTCATCGTCACCGTGCCGGAGACGTCGTCGCCGTAGATCACGTTGACGCCGGCCTTGGCGGCCAGCATCGCTATGACGTCCCTGATGTCGGCGTCGTTGTAATCGAAACTGACGGGCTCGCGCGAAAGGGACTCCATTATGTTGCGGGAGGAGGCGGGCCGCTTGACGGCCGGGGCCGGCTTGATGAGCGGTACGGACTCGCTCTTCAGATCGGAGGCGGACACCTGCGGCGCCGGGGCGGCCGGGGCCGGTTCGGGGCTGGGGGTTATCACCTTGACCGCCGTGGAAGGGGCCGCCGCCGCGGCGGGCGCGTCCTTGACCCTGGCGCGCGCCTCGAACAGTTTCCCCCCGACCACCACTATTATCTCGTTGCCCTTCTGGGTTATATCGTAGACCGCCTTCTGCGTCAGGTCCATGACCACGCGGGCGACGCTGACCGGGGCGGTCCGGTGCTGGCCGGTGCGCACCTTCTTCAGGAAGGTCCCCCCGACGGGGATATCCTCGAGCGTCCTGAGCCTGGCGTCGCTCAGCTCCACCACGATCCTCTCGGGCTCGCCGACCGTGAAAGACCTGTACTTGACCGGCCGGTCCGTGGTGATATAGACGCTCTCCGACGAGACCCTCACCCCTTTCACCGAGGCGGCCTCCGCGGCCGAGGCGAGGGGGAGGCACTGCGCCATGAGCAGCGACGAAAGGAGCATGGAGACTGTTTTTTTCATATCTGTTTCTCTTCCCGTTCCACTTTTTATTTCCGGCCCGGGGCCGGTATCATTTACCGTGCAGGTTCAGCGTCGCCGAGGCCCCGTCCATACGGAGCTCCACCTGCTTGCCGCGTATGACGCCCTCGAGCCCGGGCACGGGCTTGCGCTTGGGATCGAACACCTTCCCGCCTTTGAGGATATAGACGGTCCCGCTGGCCTTGTCGGTCAGCAGGGCCTGCCTGCCGGACGAATCCTCCATGATGCCGGTCAGCGAAAGATTCGCGATGGTGGAGCTGGAAAGCGCCGCCGGCTCCGCCGCGGGGACGGCGCCGGTCTTCGGCTTGTGGTCACCGAAGAAGGTGGACGGGACCATCGGGTCCCGGGCGTTGATGGGCCTGTAGAGGCCTTCGACGGTGGCGGGAGGGGTGGAGACCGCCACGGCGGCCGTGGGCGGGACCTGCGCGTAACAGTGGGGCACTGCGGCCAGCAGTATTATCTTCAGCATTGTTTACCCGTTATAAAGGTACGAGATGAGGGTGAAGGTCCCGTTCAGGGAGCCTTTGGGAGAATTCGGCGAAGAGGTGACCGAAAGGTTCTCGGTGGTGATTATGCGCTCCTCGAGGGCCAGGGCCGTGAAGAACCGGGCCAGCCGGTGATAATCCCCGCTGACGGAGACCGCGTAGGAGACCTTGGTGAAATACTGCTCTCTGACCGCGGCGGCCGAGCCGATGGAGTTGATGGTCACGCCGTACTTCCGGCTCTTGTCCGTCAGCGTCTTTATGAGCTCGGGCAGCTGCTTGTCCCTGGGGAGCTTCTTCTGGGCGGCCTCTTTTTCCAGCTTGAGAGAATCCAGTTTGCCCTCGAGGTCCTTGAACTTGGCCTTCTGCCTCTTGGCGTTCTCTATCTCCCGCTCCAGCTTCTCCACTTTGGCGGTGTCGGCCTGCAGCTGCTTGGAGTAAGGCAGCCAGAAGTAGAACAGGTAGACGTAGACGAACAGACCGGAAAAAAGCGCGCCGACGACTATCATCCCTATCTGGTCTTTGGTCAGGTTTATCTCTTTCATGCTATTTATAGACGTACTTGAACGTTATCGGGGCCGCGTAGACGCTCAAGCCCTCGGTCTCGGAGACGGAGATCGAGCCCAGCGCCACTTCGGAATAGCGGGGGTCCTTCTCCAGGTGGTTTATCCAGTACGCGAGATCGTAGGGGGAACGCGACATCAGCGAGACGGTCAGCGAGAGAGTGGTGTCCCTGAGCGCGGTGTTCATACTGTTGAACCACATGCTCGCGGGCAGTTCCGAAGTGACGTCCTGCATGAAGCGCGTGTAGATAAAGCGGTTGCGGCTTATCCTGTCGATAGCGTCCAGGTAGCGCTGCACTTCGGCGATCTCGGCCTCTATCGCGCGGACCTTCTCCACGTCCTTCTGCAGCACCTTCATCTCGGTCTCCCGCTCCGCGAGGCGCATCTGCATGCGCTTGGCGCGGGAGAAATGCCAGCCCGAGACCAGCACGAGGACTACCGCCACGACGAGGGCGGCCGCCACGGCCTTGGCGATGATGACCTTGCGGTTGAGCCGGTCCAGGTATTCCCTGGGAATGAGGTTTATCTTTACCATGCTATTCCCAGTCCTTCATCCTGCGCAGGGCGAGACCCGCCGCGACCGAAAGCGCCGGCAGGGTCTCGCGGGGGATGTTCCTTGCCATCGGCTGCTCGCCGAGGAACGAGAACGGGTCGATGATCTCGACCGGGACCTTGAACTCGGAGGAGAGGAACTTGCCGATATTGCCGAGATTGGCCACGCCGCCGCAGAGCATTATGCGCGAGACGGAGTTCTCCGCGCCCTGCGAGAGGTAGAAATCGATGGAGCGGGAGACCTCGGTATAGAGATCGTGCAGGACGCCCGTCGCCGCCTTGGACACCGCGATCCCCTCGCGGTCGTAGTCGGAGACGGCGGCCTGCTTCTCCTCGTCGGTCACCAGCAGGCCCCTGGACTTCTTGAGCACGTCGGCGACCGAGGGCTCCGTTTTAAGGAGCTTGCTTATCGCTTTATCGAAAGCCGCTCCCGCTATGAAGATGTCCCGGACCACGCGCGTGACGCCCTGCGAGACGATCGACAGGTTGGTCGTCTTGTGCCCTATATTGAGCATCAGGACCGTCCCCTCCGGCTTGGGCTGGAGGCGCTCGTAGAGCGTCTCCAGCGCGAAAGAGTCCACGTCTATGACCAGCGGCTCCAGTCCCGCCGCGGAAACTATCTCCAGTTTATCGGCCACGGCCTCTTTCTTGGCCGCGACCAGGACGGCGTCCATCTTGGGCTGCCCTTCCTCGATCGTATCGTTGAGGATGTAGCAGGTCAGGTCGACGTCCTTGATGTCGAAGGGGATGAAAGGCTCGGCCTCGACGCTGAGCGTGAGATCGAGCTCCTTGCGGGTGAGCTTGGGGAACTTGACGTAGCGGACTATGACGGAGTTGCCGGAAATGGAGACGGCCGCGTACCTGGCCGACACGCCCTTCTTCTTCAGATGGGTCCGGATCTCCTGCGCTATGGCCAGGCGCCGCTCCTCCGGGGGGACGTCGGGCTTGAAGGAAAGCGGTATGTAGCCCCAATCCTTGAGTTTGAGCTCTTTTTTCTCTTCGGTGAAACAGACTATCTTTACGGAATAACTCCCGATGTCAATGCCGACGACATCCTTGGGAGGGAAGATTCTTTTTATGAGATCTGCGATCATTTTTCCGCTTTTAGACCCCCGCGCGGCGGCTTATTCACGCCGGCCCAACATCGTAGCGCTTATATATTACATAATTATTACAGCAAACAAACATTTTGTCAAGGCCTTTTCCGCGGCCGGGCCGGCCGGGGTCCCGGATCCGGTGAAAAAAGGGGCGGGCGGCCGGGCGTCCCCGCCCCGCCGGCGGCCTTGACGCGTCAACCCAGCCCGCGCGCCGTTCCCGCGGCTTTTACGCGGCGACTCCGCCCCCCCCTTGCAATTATATATATAGTATGATAATGTAATATATTAAGGGCCGGGTAGGCCCTTTGGAGGAAAGTTTCATGCATATCGAAAGAACCGAGTACAAGGGACAGCCGGTCATCATCCTCAAGCGCAGCGAGAGCGACAGGTACCCCTTCTCCTTCGGCCTCTCGAAGGCCCGCATGATCATCGAGGCCATCGAAGAGATCAAGAAGTTCGTCGAAGAGCACGACGGCAACGCCGAGAAGAAGCCCTGATCCCTCCGGCGCATGCCGGAAAAGGACCACGGCCCGGTAGCTCGTTTCTACGACGCTATAGCCGGCCGCTATGAACTGGTCAACGGCTTTCTGACGCTGGGCCTCGACGGCCTGTGGCGGCGGAAAGCCGTTTCATTTATCCTTTCGGCCCTGGGGCCGGGTTCCGCCGGCGGCCCGCTGCGGGCCCTCGACGCCTGCTGCGGCACCGGCGACACGACGGCGCTCCTGCGCCGGCGCCTGCCAGCGGGCTCGACGGTAGCAGGGGCGGACTTCAACGCGGCGATGCTGGCCCTGGCCCGCGCCAGGCTGCCCGGCGTGGAATTCACGGAGGCCCCCGCCTCCGCCCTCCCTTTTCCCGACGGCGTCTTCGATCTCGTCACCGTCACTTTCGCCGCGCGCAACCTGGCCTCCTCGCCGGAAGGGCTGGCGGCCTGCCTGCGCGAGTTCCTGCGCGTGCTCAGGCCCGGCGGGACCTTTCTCCAGCTGGAGACGAGCGTCCCGCCCTCGGCCTTCGTCCGCTTCTTCTTCCGCCTCTACGTGAGGGCCGCGATCGCCGCCGCCGCGGCGCTGCTGCCCCGCGGCTCGCGCGCCGCGTACCGCTACCTGGGTTCGAGCGTGCTTACCTTCATGGACGCGGACGCCATGGACCGCGAGCTGCTCGCCGCCGGGTTCTCCCGGGCCCGCCACGAGCGCCTCTTCCCCGGCGCCGTCGCCGTCCACATCGCCGTCAAGTAGCGCCCCATTAAGGAGACATCCGGGCAAGGCTTCCTCGTCGGGCCTTCCGAAGCCACATCGGAGGCTTTCCCCAAGCGGAGCTCGGGTACCGGCACTGCCGGACGGGCATGAATGTTTGAGGCCTAGCGCGCTATGCGCGCAGGCCGAGTTCGTGCCCGGCCGAGCGCAGCGCAGGGTGTATTCCCGAAAGCCGGACCCGTGGCGGAGCGAAGGCCCGGCGAGGGAGCCGGGTCGTTGTTTCGTGGTGAGCCCCCGTCGGCCCAGGCAGATTTCTCCTTAATGAAAAAGCCCGCCGGGGCCAGCGGCGGGCTTTCCGTTCGTCGTCGGGCGACGGCTATTTCTGGCCGGGATGGCACTTGCGGCGCAGCTCCGCGACCTTCAGCCTGACGGCGGCCTTCCTGAGCGAGGCCTGGGCGGCCTCCATGTCCAGGTCGGGCGCGCGCGCCGACAGCGCGGCCTTGGCGCCGGCGTACTCCTGCCGCGCGCGCTCCTCGTCCACTTCGCGCGCCAGCTCGGCGGCCTCCGCGAACACCGACACCTTGTCCTTGTAGACCTCGGCGAAGCCGCCCATCACCGCGAAGGTCTCCTCCGCGGAGCCCTCGCGGTAGCGGAGCACCCCGGGCCGCAGCTGCACGGCGGAAGGCGCGTGGCCGGGGAGGACGCCCATCTCGCCGCGCTCGGCGGGCAGCGCGACGAAGTCCACCTCCCGGTCCTGGAGATAAGGCTTCTCCGGCGTGACTATGTCCATGCGCAGTCGCTTCTTCTTGGTCATGATCGCGGCGGGACGCGGCTCAGGCGAGCGAGCCGGCCTTCTCCCTCACTTCGTCGATGCCGCCGGCCATGTAGAAGGCCTGCTCGGGCACCGCGTCCAGTTTGCCCTGTATGATCTCCTTGAAGCCGCGTATGGTCTCGGCCAGCGGCACGTACTTGCCGGGCCGGCCGGTGAACTGCTCGGCCACGGAGAACGGCTGCGAGAAGAACTTCTGCACGCGGCGGGCGCGGCCGACGGTGAGCTTGTCCTCGTCGGAGAGCTCCTCTATGCCCAGGATGGCGATGATGTCCTGCAGTTCCTTGTAGCGCTGCAGCAGCTTCTGCACGCCGCGGGCCGTCTCGTAATGCTCCGTGCCCAGCACCAGCGGGTCCAGGATGCGGGAGGTGGAGTCCAGCGGGTCGACGGCGGGGTAGATGCCCAGCTCGACGATGGAGCGCGAGAGCACGACCGTGGCGTCCAGGTGCGAGAAGATGTTGGCCACGCCGGGGTCGGTCAGGTCGTCGGCCGGCACGTAGACGGCCTGTATCGAGGTGATGGAGCCCCTCTTGGTCGAGGTGATGCGCTCCTGCAGCCAGCCGATCTCGGTGGTCAGCGTGGGCTGGTAGCCGACGGCCGAAGGCATGCGGCCCAGCAGCGCCGAGACCTCGGCGTTGGCCAGCACGTAGCGGAAGGCGTTGTCCAGGAACAGCAGCACGTCGCGGCCCTTGGCGTCGCGGAAATACTCGGCCTGCGTCAACGCGGTCAGGCCGACGCGGGCGCGGGCGCCGGGCGGCTCGTTCATCTGGCCGTAGACCAGCGCGGTCTTGGACAGCACGCTGCTGCCGTCGGAAAGCTTGGACTCCTGCATCTCCAGCCACAGGTCGTTGCCCTCGCGGCTGCGCTCGCCCACGCCGCCGAACACGGAATAACCGCTGTGCTGGCGCGCGACGTTGTTGATGAGCTCCATGATGACGACGGTCTTGCCCACGCCGGCGCCGCCGAACAGGCCGACCTTGCCGCCCTTCATGAACGGGGCCAGCAGGTCGATGACCTTGATGCCGGTCTCGAAGATCTCGGGCGTGGTGCGCTGCTCGGTGAGCGGAGGCGGTTCGCGGTGGATCGGCAGGCGCTCTCTGGTCTTTATCGGCCCGCGTTCGTCGCGCGGCTCGCCCAGGACGTCGATCAGGCGGCCCAGGCAGGCCTCGCCGACTGGCACGGTCAGCGGGGCGCCGGTATCCTCGGCCTCCAGGCCCTTGCCCAGGCCGGTGGTGGCGCCCAGCGTGATGACGCGCACGGCGTTGTCGCCCAGGTGCTGCGCCACTTCGGCGACCAGGACCTTGTCCTGCCCGTCCTCCTTGTACTTGATGCGGACCGCGTCGAGGATCCTGGGCAGTTTCCCCTGCGGGAATTCGATGTCCACGACGGGACCGACTATCTGCACGACTTTGCCTGTGTTCATGGAAGCTCCTTGAAAGCTTTATCCGCCCAGCGCCTCGGCCCCGCCGACTATCTCGTTGAGCTCGGTGGTTATCATGGCCTGGCGCATCTTGTTTAGTTTCAGAGTGAGGTCGGAGATCAGGTCCGAGGCGTTGTTGGAGGCCGACTCCATCGCGCTCATGCGCGCGGCAAGTTCGGCGGCCTGGGATTCGAGCAGTATCCGGTAGACCTGGGCCTTGACGTAGCGGGGCAGCAGCGCGCCCAGGAACTCGGCCTTGCCCGGCTCGAAAGCGAAGTTATGGCAGAGCGGCCCGCAGGAAGGGTCGAGCAGGATGTGGCGGCTCAGCGGCAGCAGCTGCGCCTCCACGACGCGCTGGGACATCATCGACTTGAACTCGTTGTAGACGACGGTATAGCCGCAGACGGAGCAGGCGGCGTAGGAGTCCAGCATCTTCCCGGCCAGCAGTTCCGCGTGGGCGTAGGAAGCCTTGGGGAAGATGCCGGTCAGTTCCATCTCTATGTCGAGGTCGAGCCCCCTGAGGCGATGGAAAAAATCGCGCGACTTCCTGCCGACGAGCGCCAGCCTGACCTTGCGGCCCCTGTGCCTGGCCAGCCAGGCCAGCGAGGCCTTGAGGATATTGTTGTTGAAAGAACCGCAGAGCCCCTTGTCGGCCGTCACGACGCAGAGGCCGATGGGGCCGTGGTCCTTGCGCTGCTCGAAGATCGGATAGGCCGGGGAGGTCCGGAAATCCTCCTCCCCCAGCTCGCCGTAGAGGTCCTTGAGCATGGTCTCCATGCGCGACGCGAAGGGGCGGGAGGCCAGTATCGAGCCCTGGGCGCGCTTGATGCGCGCGGCCGCCACCATCTTCATGGCGTAGGTGATCTGCCGGATGTTCCTCACCGACGAGATATGCTTTCTTATGTCGCGCAGCGATGCCATTTCGGACGGACCTTATTTCCAGCCCTTCTCCAGCGCCTTCACGTAGTCGGCTATGCCGTCGGCCAGGCTCCATTCGGGCCTGTAGTTGAGCAGCGCCTTGGCCTGACGCAGGTCCGCCTGCGTCTTGTTCTGGTAGAACCCGTACGGGTTGTCGAAATAATCGGGCGCCAGGTCCGTGCCCATGCCCTTGTTCAGCGCGTCGATGACGGCGTTGAAGTTCTCGGGCCGGCCGGTGGCCGCGTTGCAGACGCAGGACCGCTCCGCGTCGAGAGCGTTGAGGTTGGCGCGCACCAGGTCCTTGACGTAGACGAAGTCGCGCATCTGCTCGCCGTACTTGAAGATCCGCGGGCGCTTGCCCGCTTTCATCTGGTTGTAGAGCTGGAAGATCATGCTGGCCATCTTGCCCTTGTAGTACTCGCGCGGGCCGTAGACGTTGAAGTAGCGCAGGCCGACCAGCGTCATATCCTTGTGCGCTTCGGCCCACTCGCGGGCCAGGTTGTCCATGATCGCCTTGGAGAAGCCGTAGACGTTCTCGGGCGTGGGGGTCTGCGTCTCGAGCATCGGGCACTCGGAGTTGCCGTAGACGGCCGCCGACGAGGCGTAGATCACGCGCTTCACGCCGTATTTGAGCGCGTACTCCAGCACGTTGCGGAAACCGTCCACGTTGGCGGCCATCATCCTGCGCTGGTCCGCTATGGTGGTGTCCACCAGGGCCGCCTGGTGGAACACCGCGTCCACTTTGCCGACCCGCTCGAACCATTCCCGCGAGAGGATGTCGCCGGTCACGACGTCCCCCCCGAAACCGGAAAGGTTGCGGAAATCGCCGGACGAGAAATCGTCCAGCACGACCACCTTCGCCTTGCGCTCACCGGCGAGCGCGAAAGCGATGTTGGAACCGATGAATCCGGCGCCGCCGGTTACCAGGTATTTCATATTCCCGCCTTAGTTCCTGGAGAGGAACTCCTTCTTGAACTCGTCTATGACCGTCACCAGACGCGCTTCGAGGTCGGCGTCCAGCGCCTTCTTCTCCGCTATGTCCGGCAGCAGCTTGGGGTACTTCTCCTTCATGCGGTCGAGCAGGCCCGCCTCGAACCTGCGCACCAGCGGAACCTCTATGTCGTCGAGGTGGCCGCGCACGCCGGCGAAGAGCACCGCTATCTGCTCCTCCGTGGCCATCGGGCGGTACTGGTCCTGCTTGAGCATCTCCACCATGCGCTGGCCGCGCTTGAGCTGGTCCAGGCTGGACTTGTCCAGGTCGGAACCGAACTGCGCGAAGGCCGCCAGCTCGTTGTACTGGGCCAGGTCCAGGCGCAGCCTGCCGGCCACCTGGCGCATGCCTTTCGACTGCGCCGAGCCGCCCACGCGCGACACGGAAACGCCCACGTTAACGGCGGGGCGTATACCGGAATGGAACAGGTTGGATTCCAGGTAGATCTGCCCGTCGGTGATCGAGATGACGTTGGTCGGGATATAGGCCGTGACGTCGTTGGCCTGCGTCTCGATGACCGGCAGCGCGGTCAGCGAACCGCCGCCGTTCTTCGACGAAAGTTTGCAGGCCCGCTCCAGCAGCCTGGAGTGCAGGTAGAACACGTCGCCGGGGTAGGCTTCGCGGCCCGGCGGGCGGCGCAGCAGCAGCGA
>CAYPYG010000023.1:0-48532 GCA_964415175.1 uncultured Elusimicrobiaceae bacterium | reverse complement strand
GAACGCTGGACTGGTTTCTACCGGAACACTGGTCTGATTTCCCCGGAATACGCAGGCAGGGCGATACGGGCAAGGCCCCCCCGCACCTGCCGGTCCGCCTCGTCGGTGGACTTGCGCGCGCGAACAAAATTCAGGATGTTGCGCAAAGTAGTTTCGAACGATGTCCAAAAAACGGCGAAGGAAGCCTCAGAAGGAGCCCGAAGCGGCTATATACCTGATGGCCGCTTCCTGGGTGGTATCATCGGGCAGGACCCTCACACTGCGGCGCTCCAGTTGAACCACGCGCACGCGGCCGCGCCAGCCTGGCCCCGCGCCTTCAAGAGGCACGGCCTCTTTCTGCCCGGTTGCGGGCCGGACTATCAGCGTTACTTTCGTTCCGGGTTCGCCTGTCAGCGCGAGGGCGGCCTGTTCCGCGGTGAATTCCCTGGGGCGGAACACGCGGTTCCCGGCGGTATAATCCTCCGGCTTTAGCGCTGTTATATCGAAGATCTGGTCCCCCGGCCCAAGACCTGCGGCATCCGCGGGGCCGTTGCGGGTAACCTCGTCTATCGTCATTCTCCCGTCCGGGAACGAAGCCCTCATCCCGATACCGCCAAGAAGCAGCGATCTCTGCGCCGCCCGCGCGACCGAGGGATTCGCCGCGGAGCTCTTTACTGTTCCCTCCGCTCTCTTTTCAGCGTACGCCGCTTTCTCATGGTCTCCCAAAGCCTCATAGACCCCTGACAGCGCCTTCCAGGCATCCGGCCAGACCGGGTCCAGCCGGACCTGCCTTTCGAGCCGCTCCGCGGCCTCCTTGTAGCGGCCTGCTTTTTGCAGCGCGACGCCTTCCCTGTAATGCACCTGCACATAGTCGGGGGCCAGGGACCTCACCTGCCGGTAATATTCGACAGCTCCCTGCGGATCCCCGGCGCCCTCGTCCATGCGGACATTGCCGAGAAAATATCTGCTCATGATATAACTGCCGGACCAGGGGACTTCCTTTTCATAGGTCCTTACGGCCTGCTCCCATTGCATCGTCTTGGAGTAATATATGGCTATGTTGTGAGCGAGGTCCGACTGGAACGCGCGGACCGAAGCGTATCCCAGCGATAAGACCGCCGCGACAACGGGCAATAGGAGGATATACCTGGATCTCTTCAGCGGGAGCGGCATGGCCAATACCCTTTCCTCCTCATCAGTTCCCTTCGCGGCCAATACGGCAAGAAGCCCCGCGGCGAAGTAAATATGCCAGCCGGGCGCCGGGAACCGCGAAGAGATAGAGCCCAGCATCAACACGACGCTTCCGCCGACCGCGGCGAACAGACCCGCGCCGTACGGGGCCGGACTTCCCGCGCCATTGCCGGCTAAAGTCCTGGCGCCCCTGAGGAGCAGGCCGCCGAAGAGCCAGAGCCACAGTAGAACTCCAGGCAGGCCGCCGTCCGCCCATTGCTCCAGCAGCTCATTTTCAGGATGATCGGTCTGGTTATTATGCTTTCCTTCCATGGCGAAGATCTCCGCTCGCCTGAAAGCCGGGTAATGCACCCAGAACGAACCCGGACCGGAACCCAGCACAGGCCGCGCTTTGATAAGTTCCGCGGTACCTTTCCAGGTTTCGGACAGAAAAGCGTAACGCCTGTTGTTGGCCGGCGGCGGGAGTTCGCCGGTCAGCGGGAGAGTGGCGGCCAGAGCGCAGGCGGCGGAGAGCAGAAGTATCGCCGCGCGGGGACGTCCCACGGATCCTCTCAGGTACATCGCCGCGAAAACGCCCACACTGAAAAGGAACGCCCACCTGCCGACGACCTCCCCGGTCCTCTGCAGCAGGAAAGCCCCGGCCACGGCAAGGGCGCCGGAAACCGCGCGCAGCCACGCCGGCTCCGTTCTGTCCGACGCGAGAGCCAGGCCGATCGGCACACAGATCACCAGATAGGCGGCGAACAGGGTCGGGTTCGCCAGCGTGGAGAACACCCTGGAGCCGAATGCGCCGCGCCAGATGAACGGGTCCAGGCCGAGATACTGCAGGATGCCGTATATCACCGCGACGCACCAGGCGCCCATGAGCATGAGCAACGTCCTGCGCATATCCGTCCTGGAAAAAGCCAGCGATACCACTACGAAAGTCAGGAGGAATATCTCCTGCAGCAGGAAACCATAGAGAGAAGCCAGCCGGTGATCGGAAAACGCGAAACGCAGCGCGTTCCAGGCGAACAGGAGAACGGCGGGCAACAGCAACGGGACGGACTTCTCGGGGACCTCGAAGCGCCCGTCCGCTATGCTCCCGGCCAGCCAGATCGCCGCCGCGGCCAACGCGCCGAACTGCAGTATGGTGATCTTCACCATGGCGGAGTCATAGGTGCGCAGATAGAAGGCCAGCGGCAGCATTATCGCCAGGAAATAGAACGCCGCCCTTAACAGAGCGCGCCAGTCAGGCGTTTCACGCAACGCCGGGGGCGTAAGTTCAGGTTTCAGAGCGCCGTCTTCAAGGTGCATATCCGTCTCCTTTTCATTTGCCGGGATCGAAAGAACCCGCTTGAGAAACCCTCTCGGCCCATACGGGCCCCGGGATACCCGGCCCCAGCAGCGAACTGGAAAGCGAAAAGATGAACGCAAGGAAACCGAAAGCCAGCGACAGCGAGGGGGTGCGCGCCGGGAACGGCTCATGGTAAAGTTCAGGATCCGGCCCGGCCGGGACCCGGTCCGAGACAACGGCGTCCCGTATCAGAGCGGCGAGATCGGCCGGAGGCGGCGGGACGGGCAACGCGCGCAGAGCGGATACGAGACGCCGCATCGAGGCGGCACGCCCGGCACAGGCGGGGCAGGAAGCCAAATGACGCTCCACCCAGCGCGCCTGGCAGGCGGCAAGGCGGCCGTCCGCGTAGAGGTCGAGCATATTTTCAACACATACGCACATAATGTTCATATTCCCTCCACGCGCCGCAGCATATCCCGGAGCAGTCTCCGGGCCCGGAACAGCCTGCCGGACACGCTTCCTACCGGCCAGCCGAGTATTTCCGCGGCCTGTCCGTAGTCATGGCCCTCCACGTCCACCAGGACTACGCAGGCGCGCAGTTCCGGCGGCAGCGCGTTAAGAGCCGACGACAGCTTCTCCCTGAGCTCGGCCGCCTCGGATATTTTCTCCGGAGACTCCCCGGCCGCGGCTTCCGCTGCCCGAAGCGGACAGCATTCCCCCTCCGGAGTCTCGAGCGGGACTTCGCGCCTGCGGCCCTGCGCGCGGCGGCCGTTCAGATAGACGCGGAACAGCATACGCTGCAGCCAGCCGCCGAAATCGAAAGCCTCATCGTAAAGTTCCGCTTTCCTGATGACCCGCACGAACGTCTCCTGCACCAGGTCGCAGGCATCGGCCTGGTTCCCGGTAAGGCGGTAGGCGGCGAGATAGGCTTTGCCGCTATGCGTTTCGATCAGCCGGTTTATATCCGCCATATATCCCGTCTAAAGCGGCCGGTCATACGGTTGCGCATACCATAATTACACCGGCCGAAGCCAAAAAAATACGACCTGCCCCCGATTTTTGATAAAAGCGTGGAACTAAAACAACTGCTGAAAATCCTCAAGAGTGGCGTTCGAAAGTTCTATGTTAACTCTGCCGCCTCTATTTACGCTTGTTTTTCCGATATTGAACCACGCCGAACATCAGCAAGGCTATTGTGGTCATTGAATACACAAGAACCGCACTATTATTTAGGCCAGCATAAAAAATAGCGCCAGCCATAAAAACGGCGCCGACCGCAATAACAAGCCAATCTATCCGGATTCGCAGAAAAGTGGAGGTTTTCTTGATCCAGAAACCGGAGCAGAGTATCACAGCTCCACAGGCAAAAATCATTCCGCCTATCATGCCTGCCCAACCCAGTCCGACTCGCTGGGCCAGCCAGATTCCGCCAGCAATAGCCAGAAGCAAGGCGAGAATAATTCCGATACTTAAGATTATTGCGCTACACTTCTCCCAAAAATAAGTGCCGCGCTGCGGCGGATGCCAAGACAAATGGCCACAGCGAGTCGCAATATCCTGCATCAGAGAGAACTTATCACTATATCCATCTATGGGAATAAAACATTCCCCTTCTGCGGACTCAATCGATAGAACAGGTGTCATATCATAAATCATAAGCCTGATGTCGGAAACATCCTTCCAGGCAAGCCGGAAGTCATCTCCGACCTTCAGCGAGGTGTCGTCCAATTCAAGAATAGGGGCGCCGCGATAATCCCCCGAACTGACAAAAACCAGAAACGACAGAAACGCCAAAGCTATCACTCGTCCAAGACAATCATGAATTTCCCCATGGATATACGACACAAATGCCCCATACGCGGCCAAAACCGCCAGCAACAGAAGAACGCCCACGAATGGGGTTAGCGAGAACCGAATCGGCCTAAAAACCTTTTTCATTTTATCGCACTACGTCCTTGGCAACAGGTCTTTGACTTCAACTTCTTACCCGAGTCAACAACCAAGAGCTGCCACAGATCCTGTAATGATTCACCACCACCGCGTACGCCAAGGAGACGGCATTCCGTTGTTGCGCCATTCGATCCCGGAGATGGGGAGAAACTCAGCCACAGAGCCATCGCTATTCGTAACCTTTATCATTAGACCCTGGTCCACATCTTGCAGCAATTTATGTCGATCCAGCAACTGCTTGCCAGAGAAGCATATCCCGATTATGCCTGCGCAGACCCATCCCAACTTAGTCAGACCAACGCCATCAGTTCGATGAAGTATGGCTTCAATTAACTGTATCCCATAAGCCGAAAACCATGCGACGCAAAAAAATGTCCCAACAGATTTTTTCAGAATCTTCGAGCAAAGCGTATTAATTTCCGATATTTCCTCTTGGCTCAAGTGGCGCTGTGCAAAACTGGCTCCCTCTGGAGCCTCGCCTGGTCCGTCATGCCAAGGGGCATCCACCGTCACCTCAGGAGACTTATTCAATGAAACGATTTGATGTACATCCCAAGTGTCCACTAATTCACCATTAACGCTGTACCCCAACATAGAGAACGGCAGAATTTCCATACTTTCAGAAGATTTCTCGGACTGCCCTCCTGTAAACACGATCGTTTCCATGAAATCCGCATCCTTACGCGCCGATTCAACCACGGGGGCCATTCTTCTCGCATCACTCCAACGCAGAAAAAGCACACCCCAGCCGCCGAAGACGATCACCAACACGCCCAAGCCAAACAACCAGTAACTCCAGCTGTGCCGCTCCAAATGCCCACTAACCACAAATCCAAACAGCAGAAGCGCAGCCGCTAAACAAAAAAACCACCTGCTTTTTTTGCTATAACCAACGCCGATTTCCTGAAAAGCACCGACAAAGCCAGGGATAAAGATCAGGGAGGCTAGGGCTAATTCCGATAGCCCGGCTGATTGATTTCTAGCAATCGCCTCATTGTAGACCAAAACAGCAACAGCCAGGATTGCAAGAATGAAGGCAAAGCGGCCCGCCCATTTCGCCAAAGTATATCTACGACCAGCGGCAATAACCCTTTCCCGCAGGGCGACAGCCTCACCATCGGACATCCGCCGCCTTCTGCTATATCGCAACCCATCGCACCAAAGTTCGGCCTCTACTTGCGAAGCATTCTCTAAATTCACGTCCATAGAATACACTTTACTCCTTATAAACCCACACCGTTGATTCTACTAAGTGGCCGTTAAATGTACTCACAGGCATTCCCGGACGGATAATTACGCCGCATCATAAATGGGCGGGACCAGGAAAGGCAGGCCGGAGGTGCCGCCAGCCCATCGGACACAGCTTACTTAGGATAAACTCGCTTTAAACCAATACGCCGCAACTTTAACAACACAAGAATGAATGTAAAGATAACGGAAGCCACAAGCCCGCAAACAGAGATAAGAAACACACAAGTCGGGATAAATAAACACAAAATCCACGTCCGAGGAGAATCTTTGCCGCCGGCACAGGATTGATTTTCGGTCTCAGCCGTGACACAATCGTTCCGCGAATAATCCCAGCAACCGCCCGCATCCAGACATGAGTCTATGGCAATATGGATCTTGCAGGCCGGCACCACCAGCGGAGAGAAAGAGAGAAGCATACCGAAAAAGGGAACCGCTAGCCAAATGCGAGCACCTTTTATGCCAACGGTCTTTTCGCGGAAAAGCATCATAAAAATCGACTATTCGTGAACATACGCCCATTCGCCGATCAACTCAACTACTCCGCCATACATCTCTTTCGGATACTTGCGCTCCGGCCAGTACACGAATTTGTCAAAATTGATCCCCAATCCACCGCAGTTAACCTTCAGCTCATAACCCTTGAACAGCGTATCTTTCGTCGCTTTTGAGTAGATATATGGCCCATAACCAAGCATCCCCGTATGCGGGATTTTTGGAATTATCGCCGGAACCAGGGCTTGCAGGGCATCCGGATAACTCCCATTAGTCTGCCTGTATTTCTCAAGACTAGAGACAAGAACTGAAGATCGTTCGCCTAAACGCTCAAAGAATATATGACGGATTTTATACCCAAGTATTCCAGCCGAATATCCTAAAACGAATACAAGAAATGCCGCTGCTGTCTTTTTTACCGACAGCAGATCCCTTTTAAATACGCAGTCCCAAAGAGATATAACGCCGGCTATGCCGCTCGCGATGATAACAACAAAGGATGCCGTACCGATAAAGGTGTTAAGCAGAAATACAATTCCACTCCCATTCCATCCCCAACCGGGGAGGGTCGGCCAGCAAAGCAGAAGACACAGAAGCAATGCAAATACGGCAGGGCAATAAATAAACCAGTATGGATTACGTGCCATCCACGCAGCCGCCTGTTCTTCGAATTTATCGCCGATCATGATATATGATGACCATCGTGCGGTTTTCGAAAGACAAAGTACAAAACTGCCGCCGGCAATAACGCTAATCCGCAAAGCAGATACATTTTCGATATAGAGATCAGGCCCAGCAGCGGATTCCCGGCTAACGGATAAAACAGTCGGATATCATCGTATAGAAAAGCGTCCAGTATTACGTGCATCCAGGCGCCTGCGACTCCGGAAAATAGCGCTATCGGAAGTTCAGCGCGGTAGTTTAGCCGGATGTATGACATGCCACGCTCAAACTGCGCGCGAAGCCGATAGCATACCCACCCGGACACAAGCCCAACAATAGCAGCTCCCGGCAAAGTGTGCGCATAACCATGCAGAGGATAGTCCAGGTCGAACAGGAGAACCAAGAGCGGCTCCATATCCACAGCGATATTAACTAATATGAACGCTGGGACGTCCACCTTACGGTGCAAGGGAAGAGCGACACAGGCCGCAGGCCCGAAATGAAACGGTGTAAAAGGCATATATCCCCTAACTTCGCCCCGACTTGATTATTCTAGCAAACAGCACATCTGTCATGAACAGGCTTTATTGCGGCATCCCGGGCAGTAAATTTCGCCGTATCATGGATGGCGGGGACAGGTAGGGCAGCCAGGCCGGGAACGACGGCGCGCGTTCTTGTCCAACTTCATTTGAAATAGAGGGGTTTTTGTTATACAATGCCCCGGGGGGGTGTTATGGGAAGAAAACTGCCATTGGTGAATACCATTCTTATGGCGCTCGCGCTGCTGGTGCTGACGCCGGCGCGGCCCGGCCATCCCGCGTTCTCGGACTTCGATGTACTGGAAAAACTCGAGCTGGTAATCATGCAGCGGACCACGCCGGACCCGGCCGACCCGCCCATGACGTTCGCGATCAGGAAGCCCGCCGCGCCGGATGAGCTGACGGAAGACGCCGGGCAGGACGAAGTCGGCGCGTGGCAGATACAGATCTTCGACAACAAGGACCGCAAGGTGAGTTTTATCCAGGGCAGGAACAGGCTCCCCGGGGCGGTTTTGCGCTGGAACGGGACTTCCTCCTCCGGAGACCCGCTGCCGGACGGTTTCTACCGCGTCAGGCTGGCATGGACGGATCCCGGCGGGAAGGCGCATGCGACCGGGAAAACCCTCATCAGTCTCTCGACCCCGCTGGGGATAAGGCACCTCTCCGACAGGAAATTGCTGTTCCGCTACACCGATGAAGGCCTGGTCATCGGCATCGCGGAGCGCGCGATATTCAAGCCGGGCCAGAGCGGTATCCTGGAAGAGTCTCTCCCGGCGCTGCGGGAGATCTACTCCTTTCTGAAGAGTTATCCGGAAAAGACGGCGGTCGTAAGGGGTTACACCGATTCGAGCGGTTCCCCGCAAAGGAACCTGCTCCTGTCCCGCGAAAGGGCCGTCAAGGTATACCGCTATCTCGTCAACGCCGGGATAGCCGCGGCCCGCCTGGCGCACAGCGGGATGGGAGCTTCCCACCCCCTCGCCGACAATGCGACGGAAGAAGGACGGTCCAGGAACCGGAGGGTCGAAGTCGTCGTACTGAAAACGCCGCTTTGAGCCCCCCGCTCTCCCGTCGCCGCAGCCACTCCCCCCACGAAGTCCCGCGCTTAAAGGCCCGGAGAAGCCCTCCGGCTCACCAGAGCGCGCCCCCGGCGATCAGCCAGTAGCGCAGGAAACGGCCGGCGGCCGAGACCAGCGCGACGGAAAGCCAGTTGAGGCGGGCCCAGCCGGCGGCCAGGCAGAAACCGTCGCCGACGACGGGCAGCCAGGCGAAGAAAAGCAGCGGGACCCCGTGACGGCTCACCCGCTCGAGCTGGGGCAGGGGCTTTCTGGATGCGCCGTAGCGCCCGATGAGGTAGGTGGTCATGCCGCCGGCGGTATTTCCCAGCGTGGCGACCGCCAGGGCCGGCCAGAAAAGGCCCGGTTCCAGTTTCAGCGCGGCGAAGAGCGCGGCCTCGGAGCTGACAGGCACGACGGTGGAGGCCAGAAAACTCGTTCCCAGCAGCGCCAGCAGACTTAATTCAACCGTCACTCGTCCTCCGCAATAACAAAAAAAACCGCGGCCGGGAGAGAGTTCCCGGCCGCGGCGATGCCGTTCAGGCGCCCAGCGTGGCGACCATGACGGCCTTGATGGTGTGCATGCGGTTCTCGGCCTGGTCGAAGGCGACGCAGGCGGGCGACTCGAAGACGTCCTCGGTCACCTCGATGCCGTTCTTGAGGCCGAACTGCTCGCTGACCTGTTTTCCCACCTTGGTGTCGGCGTTGTGGAAGGCCGGCAGACAGTGCATGAACTTGACGTTCTTATTGCCCGACTTCTTCATCAGCGCCGGCGTGACCTGGTAGGGCTTGAGCAGCTTGATGCGCTCGGCCCAGACTTCCTTGGGCTCGCCCATCGAGACCCACACGTCGGTGTGGATGAAATCGACGCCTTTGACGGCCTGGGCGGGATTGGAGGTTATCATGACGCGGGCGCCGGAGGTTTTGGCTATCTCCTTGCATTTGTCGATGAGCTCCGCGTCGGGCAGCAGGCCTTTGGTCGCGCAGATGCGCACGTCCATGCCCAGTATAGAGCCGATGACGAGCAGCGAGCGGCCCATGTTAAAGCGGGCGTCGCCGACATAGGCGTAGGCGATCTTCTCGAGCGGCTTGGAGCAGTGCTCGGTCATGGTCAGCACGTCGGCCAGCATCTGCGTGGGATGCCACTGGTTGGTGAGGCCGTTCCAGACGGGGACGCCCGCGTACTTGGCCAGTTCCTCGACTATCTCCTGGCCGAAGCCGCGGTACTCGATGCCGTCGTACATGCGGCCCAGCACGCGCGCGGTATCCTTGACGGTCTCTTTGTGGCCCATCTGCGAGCCGGTGGGCTCGAGATAGGTGACATGCGCGCCCTGGTCGTGGGCGGCCACTTCGAAGGCGCAGCGGGTGCGGGTGGAGGTCTTCTCGAAGATGAGGGCGATGTTCTTGCCCTTGAGCTTCTGCTGCTCGGTGCCGGCGTACTTGGCTTCCTTTAGGTCGGCGGCGAGTTTGAGCAGGAACTGGAGCTCCTGCTTGGTAAAATCGAGCTCCTTGAGGAAATGACGGTTGCGAAGGTTGAAGGCCATAGGTTTCTCCTTGTTTAAAGTAGGAAAGCGGCGCCCAGCGGGGCGGCGGAGATATTATATCCTTTTAAATCCGGGATGGCTCAAAGGCGGGCGGCGAGGGCCAACTCTTCGGCGCGGCCGGCGTAGCCGGGATGGGACCGCGGCGGGGCGTCCAGATGGGCGCGGACGACGGAGGGCATATATTCCCGCGGGCCGCGCGCGGCGAAGCCCAGGGCGAAAGCGGCGGAGGGGTCGAGGCGCGAGCACCAGCGGCCCCAGTAGGGCGCGCAGGCGTCGGCCAGGCCGGCGGCCGCCAGAGCTTCCCCGGCGACCGGGACGAAGCGCGGGCGCAATCCCGCCAGGTCGGCGGCCAGTCGGAGAAATTCTTTCAGCGGGATATCCGCGGGCTGGGACAGGTTGAGCGCCGGCAGTGCCGGCCAGTCCTTCATTTCCGCCAGCCTCAGCAGCGCGGCTGCCGCGTCGGAGGCGTAAACGAACCTGACGGGCTGCGCCCCCCCGTCGGGAAGCAGCACCGGTCCGCCGTCCTTCATCCGCTCCAGCCAGGCCCAGAGGCGCGATGAACCGTCTATCTCTCCCTGCACCACGGGCAGGCGCAGCGCCAGCGCCGGGAAACCGAGCGCGGAAGCCTCGAGCCTGAGGGTCGCCTCGGCGGCGCGCTTGCCCATGCCGTAATCCCATTCGCGCCTGTCGCGCGTGCCCTCCGGCGGCGCTGGCATGAGCGGCGCTTCCGAATCGCCCTCGCGGAAAGGCGGGGTTCTCCCCTCCGTCACAAGATAGACCTGCCCGCTCGAGATCATCGCGAAACGGCCGGGCGAGAATCCGGGAACCGCGAAGAGGCGGGACACATCGTCCCCGTCGTAGGCGAGGAAATCGCAGGTAAAGTCGAATTTTTCTCCGGAGAGAGCGGCGGAGAGCGAGGCGGCGTCACGCCGGTCGGCGGCCAGCGGGGTCAGCCGCGGATGCGGCGGCAGCGGGCGCGAACCGCGCGAAACCACGGAGACATCGTGCCCTGCGGCGAGGAAGGCCTCGCGCGCCGCGCCGCTGAGCAGGCCGGAAGCCCCAAGGAGAAGTACGCGTTTCAATTTTTCTGCCCCTCGGCCCGTGTTTCGTTCAAGGCGGTCATGGCCATATTTTATACAATAAAAACGGACGGAACACGGTTCCCACTTCAAGGAGGCGGAATGACGGGACTCACCGAACAGGAAAAGAAGAACCGGCTGGCGCTGGCCGGCATAATAGCTTTGGGGATAGCGCTGGGAGGCTTCCTGCCCGGCAGGTATTATTACAGGGCGAAGGCCTTTGACCGCACCGTGACGGTGAAAGGGCTGGCCGAGCGGGAAGTGAAGGCGGACATGGCGGTATGGAACCTGCGCATCATCCGCACCGGCGGGAACCTGGAATCCCTGCGGGACAAGCTGAAGGCCGACCAGAAAGCCGCGGTGAAATTCCTCGCGGACGGCGGACTGCAGCAGGACGAGATAATGACCGGCCGGCTGGAGACCAACGACCTGATGGCCAACCCCTACCGCTCCGACAAGATAGGGGCCGACAACCGCTACATACTCAAGCAGACGATAACGGTGCGCACCGGCAAGGTGGACGCGATAGAAAAGCTGGTCGGCAGGACCGACGAACTGCTCAAGAAAGGCGTGATTTTCGACGGGGAATCCTATCCGCCGTCGGTCTCCTACCTCTTCACGAAGCTCAACGACGTCAAGCCCGAGATGATAAAGGAAGCCACGGCCAGCGCCAAGGAGGCGGCCGAGGAGTTCGCCCGCAATTCGGGGTCCCGCGTCGGCGAGATAAAGTCCGCTTCGCAGGGCCAGTTCAGCATACTGCCGCTTTACCAGACCCCCGACGCGCAGGAGAGCCAGCAGAAGGAAAAGAAGGTGCGCGTCGTCTCCACGCTGGAGTACTACCTGGAGTGATCCCCCGCGGCCAGTTCCCGCGCCGCCCTGCAGACCTCGGAGTCGTCACGGCACCGCTCCGCCGCGTCCCTGTAGACCCGCGCGGATTCCTCCAGCCGTCCCGACCGGTGATAAACGGCGGCGAGACTCAGATAGGAGGGGATGTAGTCCGGGGACGCCCGGATGGCCCTGCGCAGGAGCTCCGCCCCCGCCTGGAGATCGCCGGAGAGACATTCCAGTACGCCGGCGGCGTTAAGATAGTCGGGATCGCCGGGGCTGCCGGCCACCAGCCGTCCGGCGATCTTCTTCGCTTCGGCATATCTTCCCAGCCCTTGGAGTTCCAGCATTATCTCGAACGAGGGTTCGTCCAGGCCGATGGCGGACAACCCCTCGAGCAGGCCCAGCCTTTCCTCGAACGGCAGCAGGCGCAGCAGCGCTGTGAGATGTATATCCCTGAGCCTCGTATCGGAGCCCAGCAGTTTGGAATAAATGCCGGCCTCATAGGGGCCCTGCATGTCCCTTAAATAGCAGGTTTCCTTCAGGTGCCTTTCCCCGGCCGACCTGAAAGTCGCGGCGGCGTCGCGGGTTTTCCCCGTCTTTAATTCGTAGAGCATCCGCACCAGCATCCCTTTGTATCCCGCGTCATGCGCGGAAA
The DNA here is from genome assembly GCA_964415175.1 of uncultured Elusimicrobiaceae bacterium. Classification (GTDB taxonomy): domain Bacteria; phylum Elusimicrobiota; class Elusimicrobia; order Elusimicrobiales; family UBA9959; genus UBA2231. Next base: position 36,033 of record CAYPYG010000023.1, on the reverse strand, counting down.
ACAGCGAATTCATCTCCCCGTAGGCGCCGGCGGACATCAGCGCCAGGGCGCGGGAACTGAGATACTCGTCGTTGCCGCTCAATTCATAGGCCCGCCCGAAGGCCGCCGCCGCGGCCGCGGAGCGCCCCTCCCCGAGGTAAAGCCCGCCCAGTTTATTGTGCAGCCAGGGATCCAGAGGGTGTGCGGCCAGGAGCGCGGTCATCGTATCCGGCCCGGGCGGCCGGCTTCGCGCCCGCGCGGGATAGAGCAGCACCAGGCCGAGAACGAAGAGCGAAAGGGCGGCCAGCGGGAGGAACGGCGCGGCGTGCAGCGCCGCGGACCTCTTTTCCCCGTAGAAGGCCCGGAGTTTTTCCGTCAGCGGCGCCAGCGGGGCGGCGGCGGCGGGGATCAGCAGCGCCCAGAAAGGAACGAAATAGCGTTCCTCCACCGACATGGAACAGTGGATAAGGAGGAAATAGAGCGCAAGCGCGCCGAGGGCCCGGAAACCCCTGTCCGCGCGAAAAAACCAGAAACCGGCCAGCGCGGCGGCGAGCAGCAGGAGATGCCGCGAAAGGACCGTCCCCAGCCTGCGCAGTACCGAGACCGCGTAGCGGAAAGGATGGCGCGCTATCTCGCCGGCCGCCCAGGCCGGGATATTGTCTTCCGGCGTCAGGCCGGCCAGCTTGTACGCGTCCCCCTCGATGGTGGACACCACGCCCAGAGCGCCGGTTATCATGTTGGAATGGGCCCTCGCTGATTCCAGGAAGACGGAGCGCGAGAAGACGGCCTTGTTCATATAGAACCAGCCGCCGATCACCAGCAGGGGCGCGGCGAAAAGAACGGCGAAGTGGGCCGGTTTCGGGGCGGGGAACCGGCGCAGGGCCGGGAACAGCCCCGCCGCGGCCAGCAGCGCCGGGAACAGGAACATCGTGCTTCTTACCAGCAGGCTCATCGCCAGGGCGGAACCGGCCAGGGCCCAGGTCAGGCGGGAAGGCGAACGGAAAGCCGCCGCCAGCGCGGCCGCGCAGGCGGCCAGGGCGGCCGAGTACAGCAGCTGCTCGAGGTCCGGCGTTACCGCCCCGCCGGCGCCGAAGGCCCAGAAAGCGGAGAGGAGCGCGAAAGAGAGCCAGCCCTGGAACGGGTTCTGAAGGAGGGACGAGAGCGAAGCGAAACACAGAAGGCACAGGACGAAGCCCGCGGCGAGATAATCCTCCCGGTCCTTCCGCGCCGCGTGGTTCTGCAGGAAAGCCGCGGCCACGGACGCCAGGGGCATCTCCCGCGGGAAGACGGGCGCCGGTATGCCATGGAGCAGGCTCTCGCCGCCGTCCATTTTCGCCAGGGGCAGTTCATGGTAGATATGAGGCGCGTTCTTAAAGGCGATGAAAGCCGCGAGCAGGAAAAGGACCGGCAGCAGGAGTTTCGCGGCCGTGAAAACCGGTCCTGCTGAAAAAGTTCTTATCGAAGGCGGCGGCATTTTCCGGGAACGGTTCGAAGCCGGCGGGTCCGGGAAGATTCCAGGCGGCAGGGGCCGGAACCCGGCGAGCGAACCCAGATTCTAGCACATTGAGAACCGGCCGCACCGGCACGCGGCCGTACCGTCAGGCGGCGCGGAACTCCAGCGCGCCGTCCCCGCCGGCTTTAACTTTCACCGCGGACCCCGGCTTTATCTCCCCCTCCAGGAGCTTTATGGCCAGCGGGTCCTGCACCAGCCGCTGAATGGCGCGTTTCATGGGCCGCGCGCCGTACTGCGGGTCGAAGCCGGCGGCGAAGAGCGTCTCCCGGGCGCCCTTATCGAGTTCCAGCGAGATATTCTTCCCGGCCAGCACTCGCGACAGGCGCGCCAGCTGCAGGTCCACGATGCGCGAGATCTCCTCTTTGCCGAGCGCGTTGAAGACCACCGTCTCGTCCACGCGGTTGAGGAACTCGGGCCTGAAATGCCCGAGCAGGCTGTCCTGCACGGCCTTCTTCACCTTTTCCTGGGACTTGCCGGCGGCCTCCAGTATAAGCCGCGAAGCGATATTGGAGGTCATGATGACCACGGTGTTGCGGAAGTCCACCGTGCGGCCCTTGCCGTCGGTGAGGCGGCCTTCGTCGAGCACCTGGAGGAAGATATTGAAGACGTCGGGGTGCGCTTTCTCTATCTCGTCGAAGAGCAGGACCGAATAGGGCCGCCGCCGGACATGCTCGGTCAGCTGGCCGCCCTCGTCGTAGCCGACATAGCCGGGAGGCGCGCCGATGAGCCGCGAGACCGAGTGCTTCTCCATGTACTCCGACATGTCGATGCGCGCCATCGCCTTTTCGTCGTCGAAAAGGAACTCGGCCAGCGCGCGGGCGAGCTCGGTCTTGCCGACGCCCGTGGGCCCCAGGAAGATGAAACTGCCTATGGGGCGCGCGCCTTCGCTCACGCCCGCCCGGCTGCGGCGCACGGCGTTGGCGACCAGCGAGAGGGCCTCGTCCTGGCCGACCACGCGCGAGCGCAGCTTCTCCTCCATTTTTACGAGCTTGGCGATCTCCCCCTCCATCATGCGGGTCACCGGCACGCCGGTCCACTTGGAGACGATGCGGGCGATATCCTCCTCGTCCACCTCTTCCTTGAGCAGCGCCCCCTTGGCCTGCAGGGCGGCGAGTTCCTCTTCGGCCTTCTCCAGCTCCTTTTTGGCGCCGGGCAGCTTGCCGTACTGTATCTCGGCGGCCTTGTCCAGGTCGCCGCGGCGGCGCGCGCCCTGCTCCTCGATATTGAGGGCCTCGATGGATTCCTTGAGCCCCCGTGCCCTGGAGATAAGGTCCTTCTCCCCCTTCCAGCGGAGCTTGAGCGCCGAAGACTTCTCTTTAAAGTCGGCCAGTTCTTTTTCAAGGGCTTTCAGCCGGTCGGCGGAGGCCTTGTCGGTCTCTTTTTTGAGCGCCTGGCGCTCTATCTCGAGCTGGATCACCTTGCGCTCGAGCTGGTCCAGCTCCGACGGCATGGAGTCTATCTCGATGCGCAGCGAGCTGGCCGCCTCGTCGACCAGGTCTATGGCCTTGTCGGGCAGGAAACGGTCGGTAATATAGCGGTGGGAGAGCCGCGCGGCCGCTATGATGGCCGCGTCCTTGATGCGCACGCCGTGATGGATCTCGTATTTCTCCTTGAGGCCGCGCAGTATGGCGATGGTCTCCTCCGGGCCGGGCTCGCCGACATAGACCTGCTGGAAGCGGCGCTCCAACGCGGCGTCCTTCTCTATGTATTTCTGGTACTCGTTGAGCGTGGTGGCGCCCACGCAGCGGAGTTCGCCGCGGGCCAGGGCGGGCTTGAGCATGTTGGAGGCGTCTATGGCGCCCTCGGCCGCGCCGGCGCCGACCAGCGTATGCAGCTCGTCGATAAAAAGTATCACCCCGCCCTCGGCCTTCTCTATTTCTTTCAGCACGGCCTTGAGCCGGTCCTCGAACTCGCCGCGGAACTTGGCCCCGGCCAGCATGGCGCCCAGGTCGAGCGCCACCAGGCGCTTGTTCCTGAGGCCTTCCGGCACCGAGCCGGCGGCTATGCGCTGGGCTATCCCCTCGACGATGGCCGTCTTGCCGACGCCCGGCTCGCCGATGAGCACCGGGTTGTTCTTGGTACGGCGGCTGAGCACCTGTATGACGCGGCGCACTTCCTCGTCGCGGCCGATGACCGGGTCCATCTTCCCCTTGCGGGCGATGTCGGTCAGGTCGCGCGCGTATTTCTGCAGCGCCTGGTACTTGGCCTCGGGCTCCTGGTCGGTGACGCGCTGGGTGCCGCGCACGGACATCAGCGCTTTTAGAATGGCGTCATGACCCACGCCGTGGCCGGCGAGCACGGCCTGCGCCGGGTCGCCGGAAGCTTTGGCTATGGCGAGGAAAAGATGCTCGGTGGAGGCGAACTCGTCCTTGAAGACGGACATCTCCTTGAGCGCGCCTTCCAGGACCTTCTTAAGGCCCGACGAGAAGTATCTCTCTCCCCCGCCGACCTTGGGCAGGCGGGAGCAGGCGCGCTCCGCCTCGCCGGCCAGCGCCTCGGGCCGGGCGCCCAGTTTGCGTATCACGTCGGGAATGAGGCCCTCGTGCTGTTCGAGGAGGGCGAGGAGCAGGTGCAGCGGCTCCACCTGCTGGTGGCCGCGCTTTTCGGCCTGCTGCTCCGAGGCCTGCACGGCCTCCTGGGCTTTTATCGTGAATTTGTCGAACCTTATGGTCATATTCCCTCCCGGCGGGGCTCCGGCGTATCCTGAACGGGGAAGCCGGCCGGCCGCCCGATGAGATGAGGATGTATATAGTATATATAACTAGCAGTCTAATGTCAAGACTGCCAGTTATAAGCCGCACCCCCCTAATTGATATAATCTAAGCATGGCTAAATACCTCATTACAAGCGCGCTGCCCTACGCCAACGGCCCCATACATTTCGGCCACATAGCCGGGGCCTACCTGCCGGCCGATATCTTCAACCGCTTCCTCCGCCAGAGCGGCGACGAATCGCTCTATATCTGCGGCACCGACGAGCACGGCGTGGCCATCACCATCAACGCCGAGAAGGCGGGCGTCCCCTACAAGGAGTATGTCGATAAGTACCACTCCGAGATAAAGGCCTTCTTCGACAAGCTCGACATAAAGTTCGACCATTTCTCCCGCACCACCATCCCCGCCCATTACCCGCTGGCGCAGGAATTCTTCACCGATCTCTACAAGAAGGGCCATATCCAGGCCGCCGTCGAGAAGCAGTTCTTCTGCGTCAAATGCGACCGTTTCCTGGCCGACCGCTATGTTTCCGGCTCCTGCCCCAAGTGCAACGCGCCCAATGTCCGCGGCGACGAGTGCACGGTCTGCGGCGAGTGGCTGGAGCCGTCCAAGATAATCTCCCCCTCCTGCAAGGTCTGCGGCTCCAAACCCGAGATACGCGAGGCCACGCAGTATTTCCTCGACCTGCCGGCCTTCGAGCCCAAACTGAAAGCCTGGCTGGAATCCAAGACCGACTGGAAGCCGAACGTCCGCAACAAGGCCCTCTCCATGATAAAAGAGGGGCTGGTCAAGCGCGCCATAACCCGCGACCTGAGCTGGGGCGTGCCGGTACCGCTCGACGAGGCGAAAGGCAAGGTGCTCTATGTCTGGTTCGAGGCGCCCATAGGCTACGTGTCGGCCACGATGGAGTGGGCGGAGAAGCAGGGCAAACCCGAGGCCTGGAAGGACTGGTGGTTCGACAAGAACTCGAAGCTCGTCCATTTCATCGGCAAGGACAATATCGTTTTTCACACGCTGATCTGGCCCGCGCTGATCATGGGCCAGGACAAGCCGTACATACTGCCCGACAATGTGCCCGGCAACGAGTTCTACAACCTGGAAGGAAAGCAGTTCTCCAAGTCGGAAGGCTGGTACATAGACACGGCTGATTTCTTCTCGAAATATTCCGTGGACGCGCTGCGCTACGCCATAGCCAGCAACGCCCCCGAGACCGCCGACTCGCAGTTCACCTGGGAAGGCTTCCAGGCCTCCAACAACGAGCTGGCCGACACGCTGGGCAACCTGGTCAACCGCTGCTTCTCTTTCATGAAGAAGAACTTCGAAGGGAAGATACCGGCCCAGGGCGAGTTAAAGGACGAGGACAAGGCCCTGCTGGCCCTCTTCGCCCCCGCCTTCGCCGAGACCGGCGGCTTCTACCGCGACTACAAGGTCCGGCAGGCCGCCGCGCGCGCGATGGCGCTGGCCATAGCGGCCAACAAGTACGTCAACGACACCGCCCCCTGGGCGCTGCGCAAGACCGATATAGCCCGCTGCGGCACCGTGCTCAACGTGGCCTCCCGCGCGATAATAAACGCGGCCGTGCTGCTCTACCCGGTCATTCCCTCCACGGCGCTGAAGATACTGGCCAAGGCCGGCCTGCCAGCCGGCGACAAGCCGCCCGCATTCAAGCCTTTCGAAGGCGGCCTCGACGGAGTGACGCTGGGCGAGGACGTCTCGCTGCTCTTCGCCAAGATACTGCCCGAACAGGTGAAGGCGGAGCTGGAGAAGATGAAGGAACTCTCCGAAGCCGCCGCCAGGAAATAAGCGGACGCCCATAAAAAAGAGAAGCCGGCTGGAGGGACCAGCCGGCTTTCTTTTTGCGCTTCTCGCTTACAGGCCGGTAAAGATCTGCTGGGCGGTGGGAGCGCAGGGGGTATGTATCGGGCCGACCCACTGGTTGGGGGACGGTATCGGCGGGAAGGGATTGGGCCGGGAGATATAATCACCATCGGGGCAGCGGTAGACGCAGGTATGACCGGTATCCATCGCCAGCGTGCAGGTGCCGGCGGCGGCCTTGGCGGTCTCTATCGGACCCAGGGGGGTCATATAGATACCGTCGAAGGTGACGCGGCTCTTGTACTTGTAGACGGCCTTGACCGGGCTGATCGTGAGGAACTTGCCCCACAGGCAGACCTCGAAGACCTCTTTCTGTTCCGGCTTGAGCTGGCGCGGCTCGGTGATAACGACGCGGGTGGTCTCGGTGTTGTACTCCGGGCGCGGCGTGCAGATCTGGCCGACGGGGTAGCCGACATTGTGGCAGTCCTGGTACATCTCCATGCTCTTAAGCGTGATGTCGGAGGAGGTCAGCGGACCGTCGGCCTTGAACTCGACCTTCTTGCAGTCGCGGCTGCTGTAGGTCGGGATGCCGGTCGCTTTGGCGTCCGGCATGGCCATCTCTGACGAGGAAGCCTCGGCCACGAAGGCCTTGACGTCCACTCCCTGGTCGAAGTTCACCTGGGCGCTCAGCGGGAAGGCGAAGGACATCAGCGAAACTATGGCTGTCAGTTTTTTCATTATTCTTTTATCTCCTGTTATATGTGCCGCGTCAACGGCGTTTTCAACGGGCACTAAACAAGCCCGCAGGATAGTCTACGGAAAAACCGGCCCGATGGTAAGGGACGAAGGGCCCAGACCAGAAGTTTTTGGACCTACGGAAATGGGGGGCGCGGTGGGGATGGGCTCCTCCTGCCGGCGGCGAAAGAGACCAGGGCCAGCGCGCCGAAGGCGCAGACTATTGCCGGCCCCGTCGGCAGGTCCCAGGCCGTGGAGGAGGCGATGCCGGCCACGCTGGCCAGCGCCCCGAGCCCCCAGGCGAGGAAGAGCCTGCTTTTCAGCGAAGAGGCCAGCCGCATCGCGGAGACCGCCGGGATGATGAGGAACGTGAACACCAGCAGCACGCCGGCCAGTTCGACCGAACTGGTGACCACTATCCCGAACAGGGCGTAGAAAAAGAAATCCCAGAGGCGCACGCGGGACGGGGCGGGCCCGTCGCCGAACGAGATGGCCAGGAACTTCTCCCTGAGCAGATAATGGACCGCCCCGACGGCGGCGTAAAGTGCGGCCGTCTTCGCCGCCTGCGGCCAGGTGACGAAGAGGATATTGCCGACCAGCATGCCCTTGAGATGTTCCGCCTCGCCCGGCAGCCTGTCGAGGACCATGACGGAAAGGGCGGCGGAGACCACGTAGACTATGCCGATGACCGCCTCCTGCATCCCGCCGGTAGTGCGCCGGCCGCGGCTGAAGGCGAATACCGCCGCGCCGGCGAAGGTGGCGGCCAGGGAGGCGAGGTAGGACCCCGTCGTATGCAGTCCCACCCCGAACAGCACCCCGGTTATGGCGCCCAGCGCCGCTATCTGGGCCAGCGCCAGGTCGACGAAGATGACGCCCCGCGCGACTATGTGCAGGCCCAGGTAGGCGTGTATCCCCACCAGCACCACCGAGGCCGCGAAGGCCGGCAGCATTATCTCCAGCATGTCAGTCAGCCTTGCCCGCGGCCGTCTCCAGCGCGGAGACGGCCGTTTCGAAGACGTCGAAATAATCCGCGACGCCCTTCCCCCCTCCCGCGCTGACCGGCAGAGCCAGGACGGCCGCGCCGGTCCTTTCGGCGAGGAAGTCCGGCCCTTTCGACGGGTAATAGGTCTCGGAGACTATTATCCGCGCGCCTTCGGACTTCATCCTCCGGACCAGGTCCTCGAGATGGGAGGCCGTCGGAGGGATGCCCGGCTTCGGCTCCACGTGCCCCACGACAACCAGGCCGAAGCGCGCGGCGAAGTAGGGCCAGGAGTCGTGATAGGTCACGATCCTGAGGCCCTTGAGTCCGGACATCCGCTCGGCCCATCCGGCGAGCCGTTCGTCCAGTTCCGCCGCGAAGGCGGCATAGTTGGACTCGAAGAGGTCCGACTTCTCCGGCCGCAGCCGCTTGAGCCCTGTCATTATATTGGAAGCCATTATTTTAGCGTTGGCCGGGTCGAGCCAGTAATGGGGATTGCCGTATATATGGATATCCCCCATCGAGGCGTCCACCCTGCCCGCCGGCTTCTGGAGCAGCGGCACTCCGGCCGAGGCGTCGACATAGCCGGGGGCGCCGTAGAAAAGGGCCCTGTTCCCGGCCGCGTTTATCAGGCTGTCGAGCCACATATCCAGGTCCAGCCCGACACGCACCACCATATCCGCCTTTTTCAGCCGGAAGACCATGCTCGGGCGCGGCTCCACCATATGCAGGTCCTGCGCGCCCGAGGCCAGGCTTTCCGCCCTGACCTCGGCTCCGCCGATACGGCCGCAGATGTATTTAAGGTCGGTGGAGGCGGTCGCTACTTTCAGCGGCGCCGCCCAGGCCGGGGAAACCGCCAGCATGAAAAGAAAAATTATCATCGTCTTTTTCATTTTATCCTCCTTATTCCAGCTCATGGCTGTGCGGGCCGAGGCCGAAGGTCAGCTGGAACCAGGCCTGGTCGGTCTTTCCGCCGTCGAGGTTCACGTGCTTGTACTGCGCACGCAGCGTGGTAGTCTCGGTCAGCCGGCGGGTGGCGATAAGGGAATAGTCCCGCTCCCGGCTCATGGCCGGGAAAGCCCCCTCGGCGTAGTCGAAACGGGCGCCGATATCCCAGTACTTGGAGAAGCGCCAGTTCGCGAAGGCGTAGAGCCCGTCGCGCTCCAGTTTACCGACGGGGACTTCGCGCGTCAGCCGCATATACTCGCTCTGCAGGGTCAGCCTGCGGTAGGCGGAAGGCCAGAGTTTCAGCGTAAAGTCCGCCCCGGCCAGCCGTATGTCGTCGCGGTGATGTTCGTAATGGCTGCCCTTCCCCTTGAGATAACTGGTCCCCAGTTCCAGCTCCGAGCCGGCGGACAACGGGAACGACATATTGAACCGCCATGTGTAGAGCTTGCCCGCCGGAGAGAAGTCGGAGGTCTCGCCGGGCTCCAGGACCACGGTCACCGTGCTCCCGTCCACGTCCACCACGTCGGCGGTATTCTCGGCGTCCACGTGATGCTCGTGCGGGGCGCCGTCCCAGGCGCCGGCCTGCAGCCGCGCGTAGAAAGGCAGCGGCAGCAGGTACTTCAGCGTGCCGCCCTGCGGGTTCAGGGCGTGCGCGCCGAGGAAGCCGGTCAGCACGGCGGGCTGGTCTATCATGGCGCGGGTATGGGTATGCGCCCTGTTCAGTTTGCCGAAGTCGAGATGTATCTTGCCCAATTCCGCGGAGAGGCCTTCCGCTAAACGCAGAAAAGAGACCTTTGCCTCGCAGATCTCGCTCTCGTAGGACCCTTCGTGCTTATGCAGCGCCAGGAACACGTCGGCGCGCATTTCCGGGTAGATATAGCCCTGGAAGGCCGTCTCCACCTCGCTGAACTCCAGTTTCCCTTTTTCCTCGTCCGACTTATCCGAACTGAGATAGCCCTCAACGACGCCTATCATGCTTATATCCGGCAGGTTCGCCGGCGTTCCTCTCATGCCCTGGGGCGGGGTTCCTCCTTCCTGGGCCATGGCCGCGGAGACCGCGGCCAGCAATGATATGAATATAAAAGTCTTTTTCATGATTCTCCTCATAAATCGATCGCGACAATATCGAAAGGCTCGCGCCTTTCGAACGGACAGGAATTATGTCTTTACCGGGAGAGGTCAGGGGGCCGGAGGCGCCCTGCCGAGGAAAGCGGAAAAACCGCGCACCGCGGCGCGCGCGGCCTTCGCGGCGCACGGCGCGGCGGCTGTCCCCTCCGGCGGAGGTATCAGGCCGCCGCAGTCGGAATTAAGTTCCGGGGAGCAGACGGTCGCGCAGACCTGGCAGTTCCCGCCATGGTCGTGATGAGCGGAGAGCATGTGCGCCGGCCAGACCAGAACGAACAGGGCCGCGGCGCAAACGGACAGGGCTCTTCGCGATGCGCGTATCACGCCCATATTATACAAAGTACCGCGGCCGCCCACGGCGCGACCCGGGCCCGCATAAAAAAAACCGCCCCCTCCCGGGGGCGGCCTCTTTCTTTGCCGGACCGGTTCAGCGGACGAAGACGGCGGCCGAGACCACGGTGGTCCAGACGCCCTCGCGGCCGATGGCGCTCTGCGTCATGTTCATCGTGCGCACGATCTTGCCGCTGACTTCCCAGACCTCTTCCTTCTTGTCCCAGGAGGCATCCTTCTCGAACTCGATGCCCAGCGTGGTGGAAAGCATCATCGCGGCCAGGTCCTCGGCGTAATCGCCGGCCTTGCTGTCGGTCTCGCCCCAGCTGTGATGCTCGGAGATGTAGCCGTGATTGCTGCGGTCCTTGGGGATGGCCAGGCCTATCGAGGCCGTGACCAGGCGGTGGTTCTCCTGCACGGCGTTGCGCGCCAGTACGGCGTGCACGATCTGGCCGCTCTTCAGATGGGTAAGGCCCTTGGCCGGAGCTATGAGCTTGCACTTGGGCGGAAAGATGCTGGACACGTGGACCAGATTGAACCGCGCTATCTTGGCGTCGCGCAGCGCTTCCTCGAAACTCGCCAGCTTCTCGACGTGGCGGCCTACTCCTTTGGTAAGGAATACTTCCCTGGGAACGAATTGCATTTTATTTTTCTCCTCGCTTTATCCCGAAGTTCCGGCCGGAGAACTGAGACGAAGCCCCGGTCCGGTATGACTTTATCATATATTCCGTCGGCGGCGCTACTTTCCCGGCCGCCGGATATAAAAAACCGATCCGCCGAAGGAGGTCCGGGCCAGCAGGCCCTTCTCCACCAGCCCGGCAAGCGTATCCGGGGGCTCTCCCGCCCGGCGCAGAAATTCCTCCGCCGCATCCTCGCGCATCGGGTGCACCGAGCAAGTCCCTAGCAGTTCCTCGACGGGTTTTCCCGTCCCGGGGAACGCGTTCCCCTCGTAGCCGGCCACTATCTCCGCCTTCAGCCCCGCCGCCGTGAAAATGTTCCAGGCCGCCGCCAGCATGTCTTCCGTCGCCCTCTCCACGCCGGACTCGGCCGGCGGCCGCGTGGGCGTCAGAATATAGGCGGCGGCGGGTTTCACGCCGGCCAGGAAAGCGGCGGTGCGCGCCAGGCCCACGGGATCGTCGTTGAGCCCTTTCACCAGCATGGTCTCGGTGACGAAGCGGCCCTTGTAGTCCCGGGCGAAGGCCTCCACGCCGGCCAGGATATCGGCCAGTTTCAGAGCGCCGTGGGGACGGTCCGCGACCCGCCAGGCTTTTTCGTCCACGGAATCCACCTTCAAAGAGACCCAGTCTGCGAGAGAAAGCTCCCGGCGCACCTCCGGCAGGTGTATCAGGGAGGAATTGCTTATCACGGCGAGCTTTATGCCGTGCTTTTTGAGCAGTCCCAGCTCCATACCGAGGTTTATATCCAGCGTCGGCTCGCCGTCGGGGACGAAGGTAAGATAGTCGGGCTTCACGCCGGAGGCGGCCAGGCTGTCGAGCTTCCTGCCGGCCTCCACGACCAGACCGGCCGGCGGGTAGAAATAGCGGCGCTCCGCGGTCATCGCGCTGGTCCTGCCTATCTGGCAGTAGACGCAGGAATAACTGCAATGCTTGGGCGGGATATTGTTTATCCCGAGGCTGAGGCCCAGCCTGCGCGAAGGGATCGGACCGAATACGGGCATGGCGCGGGCTCAGTTCAGGCGCTCGGCGCCGGAATAAAATTCGTCCACGGTAAGCAGCGCGGCGCCGACGCGCGGGTATTTCTCCGGGATCTCCGCCTTGAGCTCCTCGAAGAGAGCGCCGGAGGTCACGTATTCTATGCTCCCCTTGACCTGGTAGGAGGTGCGGGGTTTGGCGATGAAGAGCAGCGAACCGCGGCTGCCCTTCATTATGTTCTCGCGCGTCTTGTTGAAGTAATTGTCTATTACGCCGAAACGCCCGTCGGAGAGCAGCTTGACCCCGAGCACGTACACGGAATTGGGCATGCCGGAGGCGTCGGCCGTGCTGAAGATCATGAAGCCGTCCCTGTTCTTCCAGGCCTCTTCGAGTTTCTCTTTCCAGTCCATAGCGTCTCCTTATTTGCCCGCGCCCGCCAGTGCGGCCGCCTTTATCTCCGAGATGAACCGCTCGGTCCCCGGGCCGGCGGGAAGCTCCGCGCCCAGCCGTTCCGGCACGCCCCGCCTCAGCGCCAGGCGGAAGGAAGGCGCGTAGTTGAGCTCGCGGAACCAGGCCAGCACCATTATAATGAAATCCGAAAGGGTCCGCAGGCCCGAGGCCGGGCCGTGGCCTTCCGCTTCCAGCGCGCCCGGGCTTATCTCCCTCGACAGGCTGATATTGGGGAGCATCGAAGGCAGGTCCCTGAAACCGTCCCGCTCCAGGGATTCCACGGCGATGCGCATGATATCGAGCTTGTCGGCGTCCCTCACCAGCCGCAGCAGCGCCGCTTCCTCCGGGGCCAGCGAGGACGGGATATCCTCCCGGCGGCGGCTATGCCAGCGTACGGTCTCGATAAGCGGTCCCGCCTCCGAAGGATCGCCCAGGAACTCCCGCGCTCTCTCCGTCAGCAGGGCCGCGCCCGAGGAGCCGTGGTCCGTCGAAACGTCGGAGAAATCGCCTTCGGCGCGGAACTGGGCGAAGCGCCCTATATCGTGAAGCAGCCCGGCCGCGCGTGCCAGCCGGACATAGCCCTCGCGACGGCCCAGCTCCGCGGCTATGCGGGCGGCGTCCCCTGCGACGCGCAGGCTGTGGTCGAACTTCAGCTGAAGCGCTGGGGGCAGTCCTCCCGCCGGGTCGCGGAAACCGCCGACATAGCCGGCGAACCAGTCCGAGGCGGCGGCATACCCCTCTTCGGTCATCGGTCCGCGCTCCGGACTTTTGAGCGCGCGACTACCTGGGCGCCCAGCCTTACTCCGGCGCGCTCCGCTATCACCGGGCATTTGGCCTTGAAAAGGAACCAGACGGGCCGCGGCGCCTCGCTGAGCGTCTCATAATTTCCCTGCCCCTTGGCCAGCACCAGGTCCGCCTTCATGAAAAGCGACTTGAAGGCCGGCGGGGCCTCGGCCAGCAGCGTACCCGGCGCGTCGGAGCCGTTGTCCACTATCCTGACGAGCCTGTGCAGGCCGGCGGCCCTGGCGTCGGCGCGCAGCGCGTCGTTGAGCACCGCCGAGCCGCGCACGGCCAGCGTGACGCGCGAAGGGCCGAGCTCCTCTATCAGCAGTCTGTCGAAAACTATCTCCCCCGCGTTGTCGGCCAGGTAAAGTATGCTGCGCGCTTTTTTCAGGGCCGGCCTGAAAGCCGCGCAATCCCCGGTGACCTCGCCGCCGAGGGCCTGCATCAGCGACTTGCGCACGCCCGGCAGCGAAACGTCGCCGGCGGCGCCCATGTCGATTATATTGCCCGCTATGGCCACCCGGATGGCCAGGCCCAGCCTGTCCTCCGACGAGGCCAGCGCGGAACGCAGCTCGGGCAGCAGGCGCAGCGCCAGCCGGTTCTGCGCGGCCTTGGCCTTCCTGTAAGGATCGCGCGCGCCGGTGATCCGGCGCAGGCGCCGGTGTATGCGCTGGCCCATTACGGGGGCGGGTTTGGACATATCCATGCCGGTGCACCAGTCCAGGACTTCCCGCAGTATAGCCTCGTGAACAGCAGGGTCCCTGGAGAACATCCGGGCGGAATCCAGCGCCTGCCTGAAAAGGCAGGGAATACAGTCGAGAGAGGTCTTCATTTCTTCCTCAGGACCACCATTTTCTTGCCGGGCAGGCCGCGGAAATTGGCGCCCTCGGCCAGGGCGCGCGTAAGGGCGGGAATATCCTCCACCCTGGTGCCGCCGACGGCGTCCATGCCGTGGCGGAAAAGGACCGGGCTGAGCGGCGCCGAAGGGCCGAGCACCAGCTTGAAAGCGTCCGGGCGGCAGAGCCGTATTATCTCCCCGAAGGTGCCGTTGAGCAGAGTCAGCGCCGTGAGCGCCAGCGCGTCCGCGCGCGGCAGCAGTTCCGCCATTCTCTCAGGGGGAAGGTCGCGGTGGTCCTTCGGCTCCAGTTCGAAAACCCACAGTTCTTTCGCCAGCTCCCGCAGGCGGCCGGTGAAAGGGAAATGGCCGATGACCGCGACGTTCCTGCCGCGGCCTCTTTCCGCCAGCAGCGCCTCGGCGTTAACTGTCTCGCAATCCTCCGGGGACAGCGCCGAGTTTATGGCCGCCATTCCCAGCGAAGTGCCGGGGCCTCCCCCTTCCAGGGCCAGCCGGGCCAGCTCCCGCGCGGGGCGGCCGGCCAGCGAGCCGGCCCCGCCGACGGGGCCCGCGCAGGGTCCGCTCCGCAGCGTGGTGGCCAGCCCGCAGCGGCGCCCGCCGGGGCCGTCGGAGACCACGGCGGTGCTGAAATAGCCGATATGCGCCGAGACTATCTCGCGCTCCTCGAGCCCCTCTATTATCTCGCCCAGTATTTTACGGTTCATTCCATCCTCAGAGCAGCAGCGCCTCGGGCCTCAGCAGCATCAGCAGGCCGAGCAGCAGCAGCAGCGCGCCGCTCACGCCCTTGAGGACCTTGCCGTGGCTTTCCGTCATGCGGTAGCGACCCATGGTTCCGACGAAGACCGACACTATCAGCGCCAGCGGCACGACATAGGCGGCGTTATAGACGGCCATGTACCAGTACTTCTCCGCCAGGCCCGCCTCGCGCAGCGAGAGCACGCGCGTGAAGACGGCCGGCAGGCCTATGGTGCAGCCCAGCTCGATCAGGTTGACGAAAACGGCCAGCAGGACCGTCGAAAAGGTCATCGCGGCGCCGCCGTGCTGGCTCAGTATCCCGCGCACTTTGGCGGCCAGCCCCGCCTTGCCGCCGTCGGCTATCATCAGCGAGAAACCTTTTTTGAAGAAGAAGAGTTCCTTGAGGTTGACCAGCCCCATCAGCACCGCGACCAGGCCCAGCCCGGCGGTTATCCAGCGGGCGTGGCCGATGACGAGGAAAAGGTTGAACCAGGCGGCCATGAAGGCGAAATAGACCAGCCCCGAGGCGGCGACAAACACCGAGCCGACGAAGAGCATGCGCCGGCGCGAGCGCGTATAGAGCAGCAGGCCCATCAGGAACATCAGCACCCACATCGCGCAGGGGTTGAGCCCGTCGAGCAGGCCCAGCGTGAAACTAAAATTCAGCAGGGAGACGGCGGCCGGGTCTATCCTGCCCAGTAAAGGGACCTGTATCTCGCCCGAAGACGGGCAATCCGCGGGACGGCCGTAAAGACGGTCGAGTTCGGCCTTTATTTCGCCCGGTGTGCGCGAGGGAGAGAAGCCCACAAGCACCTTCTCCCCGGCGACGATCGTCGGGAAGCCGGAGATGCGCTCGCTGCGCTCGGCCAGCACCGCGGCCATAAGATCCCGGTTGCGCGGGTTCATCTTGACTTCGTAATTCTCGATGACAAGCCCGGGATATTCCCTGCGCAGGGACGAGGCCCAGCGCAGGGCCGCGCGGCAATGAGGACAATCGTAGGTATGGAAGATCATTATGCCGGGCCCCGACTCTGCGGCCCCGGGCGCGCGCAGTTCCGGCGCGGGGGCCGGGGCGACGGACCTGGCGGAAGCGGAAGACTTTTTTCCGGGCGAAGGGGCCGGGACCGCGAGCGCGGAGGAACCGGCGGTATCGGCGGCGAATACCGGGCCGCGCGACGGGAAAATATCGGCGGGCAGGCCCGGGACGGCCGGCTTTACGGTTCCCGGTCCGCAGAAATCGGCCTGCTCCGTACAGGGTTCTTCCGTGAAACCCCCGACGGACGGGAAGGAGAGCAGGAGGACTGAAAGCAGGATGCCGCGCATATTCACCGGCGTTTCACTTCCTGCCGGCGGCCCACTTTCGTTTAAGGATGATCAGCCGGGGACGCAGCTTCAGCCGGACCAGGAAAGGCAGCCGGTCGATGAAAAGCCGGCCGTCGAGATGGTCTATTTCGTGCTGCAAGGCCCTGGCCAGGAAGCCGCCGGCGCGTATCTCCACCGGCAGACCTCTTTCGTTCAAAGCCCTCACCGTCACTTTATCGTACCGGCGCACCAGCTGGTAAAACCCGGGGAAGGAAAGACAGCCTTCCTCCCCCTCCTGGCCGCCTTCCGCGGAGACTATCTCCGGGTTTATGAGCACGAGGTTCAGCTCGGGCTCGTTCTCATGGGCGATGGAGATTATCGAAAGACGGATATCCAGTCCGACCTGGTTGGCCGAGAGGCCGACGCCCCCGGCGGCGCGCATCGTCTCGAACATACCGGCGATGATGCCCGGCAAAGCGCCCTTCTCCAGGGCATAGTCCACCGGCCGCGTCTTCTTGCGGAGTATCCTCTCGCCGTATTTGCAGATCCTCATCAGGGACATAGTTCAGGGACAGACCTTCGCGAATTTTTCCGCTATGGCGCGCACGGCGTCGCGCGTCGGGCCGCTCTCGGCGTCGTAGAGGGACCTGCCGGTGTCGGCCAGCGCGGCCGCGCCGGGGTCCAGCGGTATGCGGCCGAGGAACTCCGCGCCCAGTTCGGCGGCCAGCTTCTCGCCGCCGCCGCTGCTGAAGATATGGGTCTCCTTGCCGCAATGCGGGCAGATGAAACCGCTCATGTTCTCGACCACTCCCAGGACTTTGACCTTCAGGCTGGAGGCGAAGGCCGCGCTGCGCCGGGCGTCGTCGAGCGCGACCTCCTGCGGCGTAGTTACGATGACGGCGCCGGTCAGGCCGGGCAGCGACTGCGCGACGGTCAGGCTCTCGTCGCCGGTGCCGGGCGGGGAGTCGAGGAAGAGATAGTCCAGTTCCCCCCAGCGCACCGAGCCCAGCATCTCCTTGATAGCCGAGGTCTTGCGGGGACCGCGCCAAATGATAGCGGTGGAAGTGTCGACGCCGAGCAGCGCCATGCTGCAGGCGCGAAGATTGGGAGAGGCCTCGTAAGGCAGCAGTTCCTCGCCCTCGGCTTCCAGGCGCATGCCGGAGATGCCCAGCATGCGGGCGATATTGGGGCCGTGAAGGTCTATATCCAGCAAGCCGGTCTTTTTGCCGGCGGCGGCCATGGCGGCGGCCAGGTTCACGGAGACCGTGCTCTTGCCCACGCCGCCTTTCCCGCTCATGACGAGCACCTTGTTGCGCACGGAGACCATCCTTGCGGCTATGGCCTCCTCCTGCTTCTTGAGCATTTCGTTCATCTGCATATCCGGCTCCTTGAAAACGGCGTTTATTTCTTCAGGTATTCCTCTACGGCCTGGCGCACCGTCTTCTCGCCCTTAAGGCCGGTGACGCCCTGTATGCCGGCGGCGGCCAGCGCGTTCTTAGCATTGGGGCCCAGTTCGCCCGTCAGCACTACTTTGGCGCCTTGTTCCGCTGCCTGCCGCACGGCTTCGGGGCCCGCCCCGCCCTGCATACTCTCGGCGGCGTTAAGCACGGGGGTAAAGGTCATATCGTCGCTCTCGACTACGACGAAGTACGGCGCGCGGCCGAATCGCTCGCTGACCTTGGCGTCCAATGAACCGCCCATCGCCGAAACGCATATTTTCATATTCTTTCTCCTTTTATTGATGGCGAAATCTCAAAACGACGCGGCGGGGCCGGCCGGTCAATGCGTATGCTTGGCGAAGAGCATAACGATCGCCAGGCCCACCCCCGACAGGAAGGCCAGCGTAGAATGGCCCTTCTCGTGCTCCTGCGCCTCGGGCAGGAGGTGCGAGGCGGAGACATAGACCAGCACTCCGACCACGAACCCGAGCAGCAAGCCCATCACCGACGGGCCCAGACCGCTGACGAAAGGATAAGCGACGAAAGCGCCCAGCGGCGTGGTCAGCGCGGCAACGAAAAAAGCGAACATGGCGGCCTTTTTCCTGTGCATGCCGCCCTTGAGCAGGAAAGAGAAAGTTATCGCGCCTTCCGCAAACTCGTGTATGACCAGCCCCAGCGCCGAAGCCATGCCTATGAGGACGCTCACGCTGAAGGCCACGGCGTAGATGACGCCGTCCACGAAGGAATGTATCGCGATGCCTTCGACGGCCGTGATGCCGAAGGCCAGGTTCCGCTCCCCGGCCCTGTGCTTTATGATCTTGTTGCTGAAGAACATGAAAAGGAAGCCCGCCAGGGCCGCGAAGCCGGCGTTATGGTTCTTCTCGACCGCCTCGGGGAAGGCGAACATCAGCGGCGAGGAGATAAGCACTCCGGCGGCGAAGCACATCAGCCAGCCCTTGGCGCGCTCGGCCCACTTTTCGTTGAAGTAGATGGCGTAGATGCCGGCGCCGTTGACGACGGCCGCGGCCAGGGCGAAAGCGGCTATCCAGCCGAAATTATCATTCCCGTTCATGGTTCGAGCAGGCGGTCCGCCACCGCCCGGAAGAAAGAGGTGCAGGCCAGTATCGCGCAGTGCCTGTGGTCCTCTGGCACCTTGCCCAGGGTGCGCAGCAGCAGGCCCGGCGAGATGAAGAAGGCCTCTTCTATGGTCCGGCCGTCCGAGTGAAAGGCCACTATCGCCCCGCAGGCGCGGGTTATATCGCAGCCGTCCGCGTGGTAGCGCACTTCCTTTATCCTGTCGCCGTCGAAATTAAGATAGAACTCCATGCTGTCACCGCAGGGGCCCGTAACGCTGGAACTCGCGTCGGCGTCGTTGAGGCGGCCGGCGTAGTCCTTCACCGCGTCCTCCAGTTTCATCTTGCGCTCGTCGGCGGCTTTTTTCCCGGTCATATCGACTCCTTAAGTTTTTTCCAGGCGGCTTCCATTGCCGCCGAGGCCGGCCCCGGCAGGGCTTCCCCCGCGGTCCTGCGGGCCAGCAGCTCCTCTATTATACTTTCATTGAAGGGCACGCGGCCAAGCAGGCCGAAACCGTACCCCGCGGCGAGCTTTTCCAGCTCCTCCGCCTTCTCCGGGTTGAGGTCCCATTTGTTAACGAGCAGCCAGCCTTTTATCCCCTGCTTCTTAAGCAGCTCCGCCAGGCGCGCGAAATCGTGTATGCCGGAAAGGGTCGGCTCGGCCACGGCGACGGCGGCGTCCACCCCCCCGACGGAGGCCAGCACCGGGCAGCCTATGCCGGGCGGGCCGTCGAGGACCACCCATTCCGCCCCCGCGGCTTCGGCCGCTTTCTTCGCCTCGCCCCGTATGAGCGCCACCAGTTTGCCGGAATTCTCCTCGGCCGGTTCCAGCCTGGCTCCGGCGAAAGTCCCGAAACGGCAGGCGGAGATCCCCCAGCGGCCGCTGAGGGCCTTCTCGAAAAGTATGGTCTTCGGGGGACAGTTCCAGACGCAGACGCCGCAGCCCTCGCAGAGGTTATGGTCTATCGTGTAAGGATCCCCGCGGACCGCGCCGAAGCGGCAGACCCTGAAGCAGGCGCCGCAGGAGACGCAGCCGGCGGGGTCTATGCGGGCCTTAGACCCGCCGAAGAAATCCTTCTCCTCCGCTTTTTCCGGGGACAGTATGATATGCAGGTCGGCCGCGTCCACGTCGCAGTCGGCCATGACGCAGGGGGCGGCCATACGGGCGAAGACCCCGGCCAGCGTGGTCTTGCCGGTGCCGCCCTTGCCGCTTATGACGAGTACCTGTTTCACGCTTCGGCCTCCGCCTTCAGGCGGGCGTAGATGGAGCGCAGCGCGGCGGCGTATTCCGGCCTGGCCTCCAGCATTGTCTTGCCGCGGGAATAAGCGCGGGCTATCTCGATGTCGAAAGGGATCTTGAGCAGTATCTCTATCTTTTCCTCCGCGCACCACCGCTCCATCTCCCCGTCGCCCTTGTCGGAGCGGTTGATGATCAGGGCGTGAGGAATATCTGTCTTGCGAAGAGTCTCGACGGCTATCTTGAGATCGCTGAGGCCGAAAGGAGTCGGTTCGCTGACCAGCAGGCAGAGATCGGCGTCCTTGACGGAGTTTATCATCGGGCAGGAGGTGCCGGGCGGGCAGTCTATGATAAGGTCCCGGTCCGGCGGGGCCAGCTTTTTTACCGCCTTTATGAGCGGCACCGGCGCCGCCTCACCTATATTGAGCAGGCCGTCGGCGAAGAAAATATCCCCCGCCATACCCGAACGGGTCACGCCGATGGGTCTGGGCCGCTCGGTTATGGCGCCTTCCGGGCAGGCGATGACGCAGCCGCCGCAGGAATGGCAGAGATGCCCGAAGAGGAACGGTTTGCCGTTGAAAAGTTTTATCGCGTTGTATTCGCAGACCTCCTGGCAGCGCCCGTGCCCCTTGCATCTGCCGGGGTCTATGACGGGCACCGGCGAGGCGACCGTCGTTTCGGAGTCTATGGAGGGTTTCAGGAAGATGCCCGCGTTGGGCTCCTCCACGTCGCAGTCCAGCAGGGCGGCGCGCCCCCCCAGGGCGCGCGCCAGGGCGCAGGCGAGACTGGTCTTGCCCGTGCCGCCCTTCCCGCTGGCTACGGCGAGCTTCATTTAATGAGCGCAGCCCCCGTCGTGGCCGTGGTCCTTGCAGGGGTCTATGCCGCCCAGCTTGCTGCCGAGCAGTTCCTTAACGGCGTCCCCGGCCTTGCCGCAGTAGCCGAATATCGGCACGCCGGCGGCCGCGAACTTGTTCTGCGCGCCCATGCCCATCCCGCCGGCTATGACATGGGTGATGCCGTACTTGAGGATCTCGCCCACGGCCTGGCACCCTCCGCCCCCGTGCACGGCGGTATTCTCCACCACCTTCGAGCCGGTTATCTTTTCTCCGTCCGTATCGACTATCAGGAAATGGCTGCACTGCCCGAAATGGGCGCAGACTTCGCTGTCGAGGCCTTTGCCGTCGTTGAGAGTTATCCCTATTTTCATCTTGTCTCCATGGTGTCGGCCGGCACGGGGAAGGCCCCGCGCCGCGCCGTTTTTTCACTTGCCCTGGTCTTTCCGGCCGCCGAGGCGGTTCTCCAACTCGGCTATCCTGGCCTCCAGCTCAGCGGTCCTGTCCGGACCGGTTTCCTGCGGGGCCTGGAATATTCCGCGACGCCCCGGGCCCCGGCCCGGTCCGCCGCCGGCGCGCCGCGCGCCGCCGCGTCCGCAGGGACCCCTTCCCCAGCCCAGGGGCCCGGTTCCGTTGGGGCCTGTTCCGTCTCCGTATGGCATAAGCACCTCCTGAAACTATTGAGAATTATTCTCATTAAATCCGAAAAAAAATTATTTACGGCAGTCCCGGCAAAGGCCGTGAAACTGTATCAGATGGCTGTCTATGCGGAAGCCGTACTTTTTGGACAGCCCCTCCTCGGTCTTCCTGAGCAGTTCCGTCTCTTCCTTTATGAAATCCTTATAGTCCACGATGCGCCGGCAGGAGGTGCAGACCAGGTGATGGTGGTGGCCCTTGGCCCTGGGGCCGTCTGCCAGCTCATAGCGGGCCTTGTCGTCCCCCGTATCGAACTTGCTGACCATTCCCAGTTCCGTAAGGAGTTCAAGCGTGCGGTAAACGGTGGATAGGCCGATATTTGGGCAGTGGCGGGAGGCCTTTTTAAACACCTCTTCCGCGGTAAGATGCTCCCCCCTCTCGCTGAGCGCATCCAGCACGGCGTGGCGGGGCGGCGTCATGCGGCGGCCGTCGCCGCGGATACGGCGGCAGCAGCAGTTGGGGTCGTGGTCCTTGCGCCTGTGCATAAGCTATTGGGAATTATTCCCAATAGTAGCTATTCCGGGGCCGGCCTGTCAAGCGGGAGAACTAAAACGTTACCAGCCGGTCGGAATCCCTGACTATCTCGTAATGGTCCTTGAGCGTGGACAGCGGGCAGATCTCCGAGCCCTTGGAATTGCGGATCTTCAGGCAGGTGCCGCAGGCGAAGAAGCGCCCGCCGGCCTCGAGGAACTTGCGGGCCTCCCCCTGCACGTCGAAGCGCGCGTCCTCTATCCCGTCTATCTCCACGCCGCGGCCCGAAAGGAAGATCTTCACCTCGTCCCCCTGCTTCACGGCGTAAAGCGCCAGCCGCATCGCGTTGAAAACGGTTTCCGGCTCGGTCTGCGTGATCACTATTCCGAGTTTCATGCCGCCCCCTGTATTCTCAGTCTTTAAGGAAAATATTCTTGAGGAACTTGGCTTCAGCCAGCACCTTCACCTGCCCGTCCTGCAGCAGCTCGGCCTTCATCACGTACAGCGGAGCCATGTCCTTTTCCAGCCGGGCCCTCACCTCGGCCGCTCGGCCTATCAGCACAGGGGCCTTGTACTTAAGATTGAATTCCGCGGTCAGGGCGGCTACCCCTTTCGCGAACAGGCAGTTGGTCATGGCGCTGTCGAGCATAAGCGCGGCTATGCCGCCGTGCAGGAAGCCGTCGTAGCCGGTTATCTCCCTCCGGCAGAAGACCGCGGCCCGCACCGAGCCGTCAGGCTGAGGCAGGAACTTGAGTTTCAGCCCCGCGGGATTATCCGTCCCGCAGGCTACGCAGCCGGAATGCGACTTGTGGCCGGCGGCAGATCTCCTACTTTCCATGCTGTCCCCTCTCCGCCGCCGCGGCGGCGGTCCGTGCCTGGGCTTTCGAGATCTTCAGGGCTTTGCCGTTGACGACGGCGTCGGCCAGCTTCCTCCTGGCGGAAGCGAGAATATTCCCGAAAGTCTGGCGGGAAACGCCCATGGCGGCCGCGCCGGCGGCCTGCTCACGGCCGTCGAGGTCGGCATGCTTGAGGGCCTGGAACTCCTCCAGCAACAGCGCGGTCTCTTCAAGTTCGCACAACGGGACGGCCCGGGGCTTGAAATAGTACGCCCTGGGGGAATCCCTTATTCTTCTGCATTTCCTGGGCCTGGGCATAGTTATTGGCATATGCCAATAACTAGACATTAGCATTACGGCGTAAGGCTGTCAACGCGGGAGGATGCGGGGAACGGCCGCGGCGGGCGAAGTTCCGGCCTGGAGGACGGCCGCCGGCGCGATTCCCCAGCGGGAGGAGACGGGCGCGGAAAGCTCGTCGCGGACGGAGAGTATCAAGGGGACCCGGCTTTTTTTAAGGAGCCGTTCCAGAGCAGGGGCCCAGCCGCCGCCCTCCAGTTCCAGGAAACCGACCTCGTCGACGAAAACCGCGTCCGCGCCGCGCAGGCTTTCCGCGGAGAGCGCCTTTTCACCGGCCGCCAGACCTTCGGCGAAGAAGCCGAACTCCCCCGCCTTCACGGAAGAAGCGGCGCCGCGGCGGCAAAGCGGGACGCGCGCGCCGGTGGAGAGGTCGACGAGGTCGAAGCCCGAGCGTACGCCGTTCTCAACCAGGCCCTCGGCCAGTATGCCGGCGGGCCTGAGGCCCTTTTCGCGCATCAGGGCGGCCATCCCGGCTATCAGGGTGCTTTTGCCCGAACCTCTCGGGCCCGACACGAAGAAGACGGGCGCCCCGCGGGAGTCGAGCAGTTCCGGCGCGCGGGCTATGACGGTGCGCAGCGAGGCGGCGGGGCGAAGCGCCATGTCGCGCCCCGACGGCAGGGATTCCAGCACCAGCGGCAGCGAAGCGAAAGAATATTCGAGCGTGTCGAAGAAGCCGCAGCCGGCGGCTTTTTCCAGCCAGGCC
Source organism: uncultured Elusimicrobiaceae bacterium (assembly GCA_964415175.1). Classification (GTDB taxonomy): domain Bacteria; phylum Elusimicrobiota; class Elusimicrobia; order Elusimicrobiales; family UBA9959; genus UBA2231. Next base: position 12,472 of record CAYPYG010000023.1, on the reverse strand, counting down.
CTGACGCGCGGGTTCATCAGTTCCTGCGCGACGGCGGCGAAGCCCAGCGTCACGGCGAAAGCGCGCGCGGCCATGCGCAGACCGGAACCCCAGTCGCCCAGCAGCCAGCCGGCCAGCAGCGAGACCGCGGCTATGCCGGTCCAGAGCCCCGCCCGGGACAGCAGGGCGGAGGCGCGGCGGTAGAAGAAAGCGCAGACGAGGCCGTATACGAGGCTCAGGCCGGCCGCCGGGAAAAGCGGCAGGCGGCCGGAGGTCATAAGGCCCGCTATGGCCAGAAGGTGCAGGGCGAGGAAAGCCGCCGAATAGTAGCCGGGCTCCCCTCCGCCGCGGCGCGGCTTAAAAATGTCCGCCGCGCGCTTCTTGACGGGGACCTTTTCCCCCTCGGCGGAGGCCTTCATGCCGATCAGCGCGGCCGCGGCTCCGGCGGCGAAATAGACGGCGAAGAGAAAGACCAGCGGCTCCCAGACTCCGCCCGGCCGGCCCAGCCAGTCGCGCAGCTTCTCGAGGCCTTTGACATAGACCTGCAGCGACTCGGGGCCGTAGAAGAGCAGGAGCTTGCCTATCTTGTGGACGAGGCCCCAGCTCATGGCCAGCCCGCCGGCAGCTATATAGCCGGCGGCATTGCCGCCGACAAAGCGCACGGCGAGCTCCGCCAGTACACCCTCGGCGAAGATGGCGACCATGGGGCTGAGCAGTATCGCGCTGGGCGAGACAGATTTCATTGCGGCGCAGACCAGGCCAGCGCGCCAGAGCAGACCCTTCTCCGGCCACAACCGGTGACCGGCGACCAGTATCGCGACACCGATGCCGGTCAGCAATACGCCGGCGAACGGGACCTGCGCGTTCTTGAGGAAACTGCCCAGGATTATCTCGGAAGCGGCCCAGAGGCTGCCGAGCACGGCCGCCTTGCGCCAGAGCAGTTCGCGGGCCGCCGGACTCATTTAGAAAGCCGCCTTCAGCGCCGCCGAGACTATTCGGCCCGGCGCGAATTCTTCGTCTGAGCTCTGATGGAGTTCCTTGAAAGCATTGTCCAGCCGCAGGGAGAGCGAGGAACCGCCGCCCAGGTCGCGCGAGACGCCGAAACCGGCTGTCGAATAGCCGGGGACGGACGCGACATTGGCGTCATCGGTGAACTGGCGGCTCTTATGCGTCCATGAGGCGGAGAAGGCGCAGGGGCCCTTTTTCCATGCAAGCCCGGCCGACCAGATATGCCGCGGCGCGTAAGTCAGCGCCTTGTCCTTTATCGAGGCAAGGGCCGGGGAATCCGTGACGCGCGAATGCGACTGCGCGTAGGAGGCGGAGACCGAGAACCCGCCGCGTATGTATTTAACGGGCAGTTCGAAGCCGTAGATCCTGACCTTCGCGACATTGGTGTACATCTTTTCCGTGCCGTAGGTCGGGTCAGTAACGCCGGTAGTTATCTGGTAGATGAAATCGCGCGCGCGGGTCAGGTAAGCGGACGGATCGGAATAGAGGCCCGGCAGCGGGTTCAGCCGGAAGCCGGTCTCCAGGGTCTCGCTCTTCTCCGGCCCCAGGTCCGGGTTGGGCTTCTGGTACCACTTGTTGAGGCCGCTGCCCTTCACCAGCGTCAGGACCATGTTCTCCAGTTCCGCGGGCCTGAAGCCGCCGGCATAGGAGATATACTGCGAGACAGCCGGGCCGTACTTATAACCGGCCGAAAAACCCGGCGTCAGGCGCGACCAGGAGCGCTCCGCCAGGGCGCCGGTGAAAAATCCGGGGGCGTTGGTGTTCTCGGCGCGGCCGTCGTAGAACTTCGCCCTGTCGTAGCGCAGGCCCGCGTCAAGGCTGAGCCTGCCGCCGGCGAGCCTGCGGCCGAAATGAAGAAAAGGCGAGCCGGTATCCGTCGCGCCGATATCGCGGGCGTACTTGCCGTTGTTGTAATCATCGTAGCCGTCGACGCGGCCCCGGCGCCAGTCGAAGCCGAACACGGAATCGAGACCGAGCATTTCGCCGGAGGCCGAGACCAGCGCGCCGCGGTCGCGCCTGTCCACGCTTATGTCGGTCAGCCTGGTCGTACTTGTCCCTTCTTCGCGGGTCTGCTCCGTGCTCTGGTCGAATACCGAAACGGACCAGTCGAAACCGCCAAGGGGCCCGTTCCATGACAGACTGGCCAGGTCGGTGACGCTCCCGCGGTATTCCCCCCGCGTCGTGCCCCGGTAATTGGTGCCCAGGCCGGTGACGCCGTCGGAGCGGGAGAGATCGGCGCGCAGGGCGCCGCCGGCGCCCAGGTCGTAGGCAGCGCGCAGGCCCGCGGCCTCCTCGTCGGTATACGACCGGCGCGTATAGGCGTCCCTGTCGGCCTCCAGGGCCTTGGTATAGCCGTCGCTGCGCATAGTCCTGCCGAATACCTGCAGCGAGAGGGGGCCGATCTTTCCGCCGAGGCGGGCGCCAAGGTCGAAGGTGTTATATGTGCCGAAAGAGGTCTCTACGAACCGCCCCTCCCCCGGCTTCCGGGTAATTATATTAACCACGCCGGCCATGGAGTTGGAGCCGTAGAGAGAGGAAGCCGGGCCTTTGACCACCTCCACGCGGTCTATATCCCCGACCGCCAGGTCGTTCCAGTTCACGCCGCCGTTGGCCGCGTTATTGAGCGGCACGCCGTCGAGCAGGACCAGGGTGCGCCCCTGGCCCCGGCCGCCCTGCGTGCCTATGCCGAAGCCACGCATTGTCAGCGCGGCCGCGCGGTCGTTTATGTCCCCCAGGGCGCGGCCGGTATCCAGGCCGGGCACCAGCGAAGCCAGTTTCTCGTCGATCGTGGCGCCGGGAGCGGCGGCGAGCTGCTCGGGGATCACGACCTCCACCGCCGCAGTTGCGTCGCCGAGCGCCCGCGGCGCGCGGCCCGGCGTAACGACGGTAAGATGAACGTCGGCGGCGGCGGCAGCGGAGGCGAGGAAGAGAACGGGGATGACCGCGAAGCGGGTTTTCATGTCTTCCCTATATGCGGCGGACTTCAGACGGGGGCGATTATCGAAAAAGAGCCGTACGTGACGCCTTTCACGGCGCGCAGGAGGTCGGCCAGCTTCTGGAGTTCGCGCGGCCTGCCGCGGAGGAAGACCGTGGTCATGAGCTTCCCCCCCGGCAGCGGATGGGAGCAGGACGACATCACGCGGGAAGAGGCCCCCCGCAGCAGGGCTTCCAACTGCAGTCCGGCGCGCGACCCGGAGGGATGAACGACCGAGACCGAGGCGGCGCAGTCACGGCCGGAGCTCCAGTCCTTTTTGGTGACGGCCCGGCGGATGAAATCGGCCATGGCCTGCGAGCGGCTGCGGTAGCCGCGCTCGGCCACGATCTCATCGAGCCTGCCGAGCAGGCCTTTCTCGAGACAGACGGTGTATCTTTCCATTTTCATAGTCATAATATCATACTAAAAGTTATGAGCGCCGGGCAAAAAAGGCCCCGGGCCGGGGCCCGGGATACCGTGCAATGAGCGGGGCGGACCGGCGGAAGGAGCTATTTAAAACGGATGGTAGACCCCACGATAAGGGAAAGTTCGTCCGCGGAGTCGTTGAGCCCGTACCGGACTCCGGCGTCCAGGTCGAGGGCGGGGTTCGGGGACCAGACGAGCCCGAGAAGCGAGTTTACGGGATGCGAGGCGGCGGACTTGTCGGCATTGGTCTCGACGGCCAGTTCGGCCGCGAGCAGCGTCTCAGGCAGGATCTCCAGCGCGCCCAGCGCGGAGGCGCTGAAGATGTTCTTTTCCTCGTTGGACGAATTGCGGTTGTACTTATAGCCGGCGTTGACGTAATACTGGCGCGGACTGTCGGTCCTGCCGGCTATGCCGTAGAGCCAGACCTGTCCCTCGCCGGCGCCGAGTCCTTTGGCGTCGTCCCCGGCCGGCAGGGAGAAGCCGGGTTTCAGCGCCAGGTCCCAGCCGCGGCGCTCGGCCACCCAGAACTTCGCCTCCATCGAGACGTCGCCCAGGCCGCTCTCGGAGAGTCCGCCGGAATCCCAGCCCTGCCAGGGCGCGCTGAGCAGCAGGTCCAGCTTGTCCCAGAGGCCGTAGGAGAAAGTGGCCGACAGCGTATTGGAGAAATAATCCGCCGCGTCGGTGTCTTCCGTATGGTCGAAACCGACCTCGGCCTGTATGACGTCCCGGCCCAGGAAGCCGGTATCCTCGGTGGACATCGGATGGAAGGCCTGGGCGCCGCCGCAAGTGAATAAAACAGAGGAAAAGAATATAACGGTCTTTTTCATAGTTTCACCCCGGTATATTATCCCTAAATCGCGGTAATTAGTAAATCAACTCTTCCCGGAAGCGGGATGAATATCCGCCGGGTCCCGCCGCCGGAGCAAAGCCGCGGGCCTAGCCGCCGCAAGCCGGGCATTTGCGCAAGGCCGCCGGCTGCTCGAGGTTGCTGAGCCGGAGGATCTTTTCGTCGCCGAACACTTCCCGGGTCGGCCCGTCGGCGGTTACGCGGCCCTTGTGTATCACGATGGTGCGGCCGCAGACCTCCAGGGCGAAATCCAGGTCATGGGTGGCGATTATCCTGGTGTGCTTAAAAGTTCTAAGGAGCTCGATGAGACGGCGGCGGGACCTGGGGTCCAGGTTGGAAGTAGGCTCGTCCATCACCAGAATGTCCGGCTGCATGACCAGCACACCGGCGATTGAAACGGCCCGCTTTTCCCCCTGGGAAAGCCTGTACGGCGGCCGCGAGCGGAGATGCGCCGCCCCCACGGTCTCCAGCGCCCCCATCACTTTCCCCTCCAATTGCGCTCCGGCCACGCCCAGGTTGAGCAGGCCGAAAGCCGCGTCCTCGAACACGGTAGGCATGAAAAGCTGGTCGTCGGGGTTCTGGAAGACCATGCCCACCGCCCGCCGTATTTCCGCGAGATGCTCCTTGTCCACCGGCAGGCCGCCTATCCGCAGGGTGCCGGCCGCGGGGAAAAGGCAGCCGGTAAAATGCCGCAGCAGGGTGGACTTCCCCGCCCCGTTCTCCCCCACCAGCGCCACGGCCTCGCCGTGCTCCACGCGCAGGGAAACGTCTTCCAGCGCGGGAGTACCGTCGGGATAAGAATAGCGCAGACCTTGCGCTTCCACTATGTGATGGCTCATTTTAATAGTCCTGTTACGGCCTGTCCCAGAGCGACAGGCAGATTTACGAACCTGAAAACGAGGAACAGCGCCGTCCAGGCGCCGCAGAACAGCAGCTCCGGCCGGCCTATGTTCGAGAAGCGCGCCACGCGGATATGCCCGTCGAAACCGCGGCAGAGCATGGCCCGGTAGACCCGCTCGGCGCGGTCGAGCGTTTTAAGCAGCAGATGGCCGAGTATCTGTATAAATACGCCGAAGCCCATGCATCCGCGCCCGGCGGAGCGCAACGCGCGCGCGCGGGACATGCTCTCCGCTTCCGCCGTCAGGGAGAAAAGGTAGCGGTTCAAAAAAAGCAGCTGAACCACGAAGGTCCTCGGCACGCCAAGCCGCAGCAGCGCTTCGCAGATGGAATTCATGCCGGTCAGCGCCAGCAGCAGCAGGGCCGCCGAGACCGTCAGGAAGAACCGCAGCAGGATGGAAGCGAAGGAGACCCAGCCTCCGGACACGCCGAAGTCTCCTACCCGCAGCAGCACGCCGCTGTCTAAAAATGGGTTAAAGATACCGACTACCACCGCGAAGGGCGAGACCAATAAGACCTTTTTCAGAAGATAACCGACAGGAAGCCGCCCTTGCGCCGCGAGATAAACAGGATAGAGCAGGAAGGGGAGCAGCGCGGAAACCTCGTATTTACCGAAGGAGACCACCGCGACGATGAAAAGGGCGGTGGTCAGCAGTTTAGCGCGCGGGTCCAGCCTGTGCAGCGGGGTAGAATCGGCCGCCAGCGTATCCATATAGCCGATGTCGGTAAGGTTCTGCGCGAGTTGTCCCATATTGAAAATAACCGCCGGCGCGGCGGGCGCCCGCGGTTATTATACCAAGCGCGTACCGGCGCTAGGCCGCGGCGTTGCGGCGCCTGAGCGCGAAGCCTATAAGGCCGGCGAGGGCGAGGGTCAGCAACCCGCCCACCAGCCCCGCCACCGAAGTCCCGGCGTCCACCGCGGGCCAGGGCGCTTGCTCCTCGGCCTCCGGCGCGGCCTGCGTCCCGCCCTCTTCCGCGGCGGGCTCGGGAGCGGCTTCGGCTTTTTTAAAGCCGTAATCCGGCAGGAAGGAGGTTTTTTCCTGCAGCGACGCCAGCAGGCCGTGCACTTTTGCGCCGCTTTCAAGTTCCTCCTTACCGGAGGTGCGCAGCATGGCCCATTCCAGCCCGTCCGGGTTGGCCGAGGCGAACCAGCTGAGCGCGGCTCCCGTAAGCACCGCGGCGGCGCCCAGCCCCGCCAGCGCGCCCTTAACGCTGACGCCGATCGGCTTGCGCTCCGTCGCGGCGGCAAGTATTTCCGGTCGGGCTTTCAGGATGAAGGACACTACCCCCGCCGTCACCAGGCCCTCCACCAGGCCGATGGCCAGGTGTATGGGCTGCATCAGCATCACAAAGGTCTTGAACGGCAGTTCGGAAATGCCGGAGGCCAGCGTCTGCACTACCACGCCGAAAGCCCCTAACTGCAGGCCGACTATCCCGGCCAGGGTGGCGCCCAGCATTATCCTCCGCCCGTTCAGGCTGTCGCCGGCTATCTTTTTATAGATAAGCGGATAGGCGACAAAGCAGGTAAAGAAGCCCAAGTTGAAGATATTGCAGCCCAGCGCCAGCAGCCCGCCGTCGGCGAAGAACAGCGCCTGCACCGTAAGCACCGAGGCCATCACCAGGAAAGCCGACCAGGGCCCCAGCAGGATGGCCAGGATCATGCCGCCGCCCATATGGCCGCTGGAACCTGTGGCGGGGATGGTGAAGTTTATCATCTGCGCCGCGAAGATGAAAGCGCCCAGCACGCCCATCAGCGGGACCTTCCTGTCGTCGGCTTCCTCGCGTACTTTTTCAGCGCTGTAAGCTAAAAGCCCGCCGGAAACCGTCCACATAGTACCGCCCACCGCGGGCGAGAGCAAAGCGTCTGCCATGTGCATATCAGTTTTCTCCTTAATAGCCGGCTTAGAACCGGAAAGTCGCGCCCGCCAGCAGGCCAAGGTCGTCGGCCGCGTCGTTAAGGCCGGCTTTCACGCCGACGTCCAGGTCCAGCGTGTCTTTGGGGGACCAGACAATGCCGAAGACCGAGGACAGCGGGTGTGAGGCCGCGGCCGGGTCGGCGTTAGTCTCGTAGGCCAGGTCCACCGAGAGCAGCGTCTTCTCCATCACCTCATAGGCGGCCGCGGCGGAGGCTTTGAGGATATCCTCTTTTTCGCCCGCTTTGTTCTTGTTGAGCAGGTAGCCGGCGTTCACGTAATACTGCCACGCGCCAGAAGCGCGCCCCGCTACGCCGTAAACCCAGTAAGCGCTCTTCCCGGCGCCCAGGCCTTTTTTATCGTCCCCGGTAGGCAGGGAAAGCCCTGGCTTAAGGGCGAAGGCCCAGCCGGCTTTTTCGGCGACCTGAAATTTAGCGTCCAGCGCCAGGTCGCCAAGGCCGTCTTCCGAAGTCCCGGCCGAACTCCAGCCCCCGAACGGGACAGTGAGCAGCAAGTCGGTCCTGTCGTTGAGGCCGCAGGAAACCTCCGCCGCCAGGGAACGGGAATAAACATCGGTCCCCTCCTCCGCGGCCGAATATTCATAACCTATCTCCGCCTGCCGCCCTCCTTTGCCCAAAAAGCCGGTATCCTCGGTTATCAGGGGATGCATGGCCGCCGCCCTGCCGCAAAAGACCGCAAGCAAACCGACCGCGAACAAGTGTTTTTTCATGATGGCTCCTCGATGTTACTGTTATGATTTTCGTGCTACTGTAGAACAAAAAAATTATTTACCCGCGCTGGTCACGCTGAGCGTGGCGTGCTTGACGCCTTTGACGGACTTCAGCGCGTCGGCCAGCAGTTTCACCTCGGCCCCGCGCCCTTTTACCGCTATGATCTCCAGGCAGTTGTCGTGGTCCAGGTGCACGTGCTGGGCGGAGATGATGATGCCGCCGTGGTCGTGCTGGATGTCCAGGAGCTTGTTGACCACCTCGCGCTTATGGTGGTCGTAGACGATGGTGACCGCGCCCGCCACGGGGCCGCCCTTTTTAAAGACGTCGGTTATGAATTCCTTGCGTATGAGGTCGGCGATGGCCTTGGAGCGGTTGTCGTAGCCCTCGTCGGCGATATAGGCGTCGAAACGCTCGAGCAGGTCCCCCTCCAGGGAGACGCCGAAACGGGACAGGGAGGTCTTTCGTGTCATCTTTACATAAATTGTAGCACTTAGCCCGGCGCGGGTCAAACGCACGCCCCCCGGTTGACCGCGGTCATAGAACCAAAGTCCCGCCTGGGGGTAGGCCTTTTTCCGGCCGGCGGCTTACCCTTTCAGCCCATAGGGACATAAGTATTGATTTGTATCATAGTACCCGTAGTCGAACGCTGACGCACAGGAGAACAGATGAGAATAACGCATCTTATCGGAATAGTGCCGGCGCTGCTGCTGGCCGCCTCCGCCGCAAAGGCGCAGAACGTGTCCTTCGACACGCTCACGGACCTCAAGGACGTGATAGGGCAGGCAGCGGAACTGGAGACGCCGGAAGCGGCGGCCGCGCCCGCCGCGGAGACCAAGGCAGTCAAGGACTGGACCATTATGGTCTTCCTGAACGGCAAGAACAACCTCTCGGAATACGTCATACAGGACATGAACGAGATGGAGCAGTTCGGCCCCTCCGCCAATATCAATATAATCACCCAGTCGGCGAGGATGAAGTACTCCCAGCCGTCCTATCCCGACTATCCCGGCGGCGGCTACTACGACGACTGGAGCAATCCCGGCCCCGTGGTCCCGCATCCCGGCTGGCCCAACCCGCACTGGAACATGCCCCCGATGATGATGAAGGACGGGACCAGGGACGCCAGCACCGACTGGACCGGCGTACGCCGCTACGAGATCGTCAAGGACGGGGATAATTCCTCCCTCAGCTCCAAGCTCGTGCAGGACATGGGCAGCGTGGACATGGGCGACTGGAAGCAGCTCGCCGAGTTCGGCAAGTGGGTCAAGGCCAATTACCCGGCCAGGCGCTACATGCTGGTCGGCTGGAACCACGGTTCCGGCTGGGAGATGAAAGGACTTCAGCCCGAGATCATGAAGGGCATCTCCTACGACGACGAGACCGGCAACCACATCAACACCGTCGAGCTGGCCCAGGCCATACGCGAGATGGGCGGCGTGGACATCTACGCCTCCGACGCCTGCCTGATGCAGATGGCGGAAGTGGTCTACGAGCTCAAGGACGCGGCCACGATCGTCGTGGGCTCCGAAGAGAACGAGCCCGGCGACGGCTGGGGCTATCACGAGTTCCTCTCCCGCGTTCACTCCAACCAGGGCAACCTGACCCCCGAGGTCATGGCCGCCGCGGCGGTGCAGGGCTACAAGGCCTTCTACTCGCCCAAGGGGACCGCGACCACGCAGTCCGCCATGCGGACGGCCAACATCGTCCGCTACCGGCAGCTGCTGGACCAGTGGGCCGGGCTGGCGATGCAGGAGGACAAGACCATCGCCACCGGGGCCAGGTCCGCCGCCGTCGGGTTCGGCGGCGCGGGGTCCAAGGACCTCAACAACTTCATGGAGCTGCTCTTCGACAAGGCCCAGAACACGGCCCTGCATGAGAAGACCGTGGAGGTCATGGACTTCTACTACGATAACGTCCTCGTCGACAACGCCACCACCGGGGCGAAGTTCGCCAAGGCCTACGGCCTGGGCGTCTATATTCCCGGCTGGAGCTACGACTCCTCATATAACGAGCTCGCCTGGGCCAGGGAAGGCAATTGGGACGAGTTCATGCAGTGGATGACCGCCAAGTAATTCAAGACGTTCTTCAGAAAGCCGTCCGCCTCATCCGGCGGGCGGCTTTTTTATTTGGAGGGCGCGGCCGACAGACCCGCGGCGGCGAAATAGGCCTGGCCGAGGGCTATGCAGCCGTCGTTTACCGGCGAGAGGCGGTTGGCCAGCGGCCTGAAGCCGCGGGCGGAGAGAAGGTCCGAGGTCCACTCCAGCAGGACCCGGTTCTGGAAGACGCCGCCGCAGAGTATGACGTCTTTGACGCCGTGCCGGCGCGCCATGCCGGCGAGCACTTCCGCGGCGGCTTCGGCCAGGCCGAGATGGAACTTGGCGGATATGCGCGCGGCCCGGGCCGGGTCCTTCTCGGCGAGCACGGCCGCGAGGACCGGCCGCCAGTCGAGCTCGGTCAGAGCCCCGTTCACGGATACGGCGAATTCATAGCCGGCGCGATTGCGCGGGCCGCGGAGACTCTCGAGCTCCATCGGCCCCTGCGCCTCGTAGGTGGAGAAAGAACCGAGGCCGGCCGCGCAGGCTACGGCGTCGAAGAGGCGTCCCATCGAAGAGGAAACGGGCGAGTTAACCCCCGCCGAGGCCATTTTCAGTACCGTGGATGCGGCGGAGGCCGACGGCGCCAGCCTGAAAACCCTGGCCAGGGCGGCGGGGCCGCAGTCCGCGGCCATGGAAAGGAGCGCCCGCCAGGGCTCCAGCGTCGCGGCGTCGCCGCCGGGCAGCCGGAACGGCCTCAGCCGGCCCTCGCGGCGCCACGTCCTTCCGGATACGGAGAGGAATTCCCCTCCCCAGATGGTCCCGTCGGAACCGTAGCCGGTGCCGTCGAAGGCCGCTCCGCAGAAAGGCGGTTTGAGACCGTTCTCGGCCGCCACCGAGAGAAGATGCGCCAGGTGATGCTGGCAGCGCTCCGCTTTCAGGCCCAGTTTCGCCGGCAGGGCTGAAGAAAAATAGTCGGGATGAAGATCGGCGACGGCGGCGCGGGGCTTCACGCCCAGCAGCGCCGTCATCTTGCGGTAAGTCTCCAGGTGGAAATCCCGGTTCCCCTCTTCCTCCAGGTCGCCTATGTACTGCGAAAGATACGCCTCGTCCCCGCGCGTAAGACAGAACGAACTCTTGAGATCGGCCCCGGCGCAATAGAGCTGGGCTTTCGGCCTGAAGGGAAGCCGGACCGCGAACGGCACGGCGCCGCGCGCCATCCTTAGATAGCGCGGCTCCCCGGCGCCGACGAAAGTCACGCTGTCGTCGATGCGGTTATGTATCGGCCGGTCGTGGAAGAGGAAGAAGCCGGCTATGCCGGCCAGGGCCTCTTTCGCTTCCGTCTCGTCCTTCGAGATAGGCTCGTCGCGCCTGTTGCCGGAGGTCATGACGAGGGCGCCGGTGAAACCGCGGGCGGCCAGCTCCGCGAAAAGCGCTTCGTGCAGCGGGGTATACGGCAGCATGACGCCGACGGAGGAGAGCCGGGGAGCGGCGTTTCCGAAAGAGCCTGGATCAAGCTTGCGCAGCGCCACGATGGGCGCCGGCGGCGAAAGGAGCAGTTCGCGCTCACGAGCGGAGATGTCGAAATGGCGGACAGCCCAGGCCAGCGAAGGGACCATTATCGCCAGCGGTTTATGGGGGCGCCGCTTGGCCGCCCGCAGGCGGGCTACGGCCATCGCGCCGGCGGCGTCGCAGGCCAGGTGGAAGCCGCCCAGGCTCTTGAGCGCGACGATCTCCCCTTTTTTAAGGGCGGCGGCGGCCAGCGACAAGGCCTTCTGCCCCTCCACGCGCCTGCCGCGTTCGAAGCAGTAGACGCGCGGCCCGCAGACGGGGCAGGCGTTGGGCTGGGCGTGGAAGCGGCGGTCGAGCGGATCGTGATATTCCCTGGAGCAGGCCGGGCACATCTTAAAGGACGCCATAGTGGTCTTGGACCTGTCATAGGGAAGCGTCTTCACTATAGTGAAGCGCGGGCCGCAGTTGGTGCAGTTGGTGAAGGGGTATAGATAACGGCGGTCGCGCGGGTCGAGCATCTCCCGGCGGCAGTCATCGCAGAGGCCGAGGTCGGCCGGGATCATGGCCGCAATTGGAACGGGGACACCATGCCGCATGGTGTCCCCCGCTGATGCGGCGCTCTCTTTTATCGTGAAAGGTCCGGCGGGGGCGGACCTGATCCCTGAGACGACGAGCGAATCGATGCGGGACTGCGGCGGCGATTTATGGCGTATGCCGGAGATAAAGGACTCCACGGCGGAGGCCGGGCCCTGGGCCTCTATGGTGACGCCGCCGAGGTCGTTGCGGACCCAGCCGGAGATCCGGTTCTCCAGGGCGAGCTTATAGACGTTCGGCCTGAAGCCGACGCCCTGCACCACGCCCTTTACGATTATCTTCTTCCTGATATCTGCCATTTATGCCTGGATTCCGTCCCGGTCTTCCGGCCGCCACGGCTCAGTTTTTCCGAACAAGGCCCCCGTCCGGCCTCGCGCTCGTCACGGTTCGCTTTTTCCGGGATACACCTTCGCTTCGTTCAGCCGACCAAGAACTCGGCCTGCGCGCATAGCGCGCCCGGCCTCGAACATTCTTGGTCGTCCGGCAGTGCCGGTTCCTTCACTCCGCTCGGGGAAAAAGCTTGTATAACCAGGTTTTATTATACTCACTGTTACAGA
>CAYPYG010000022.1:0-52373 GCA_964415175.1 uncultured Elusimicrobiaceae bacterium | reverse complement strand
ACCCGTGAAAATCCGCCTGTCAGACATTACAGTTGCTCCTCATGTGACTCGCCGCAAGTCCGGACGGAGGCCCTGCCTTCAAATCGCCGCCACCACCCACTGTTTCCTTATTCCCGTCCTACCGGCCGGTGACGACCCGGCCGGTGGCGTAATCGAGCTGGCTGCCGTACATGCTGTGCGGGATGAAATAGACGAGGAGGGTGACGACGAAGGCGGCGACGACCCAGGGCCGGGGATTCCTGGCCCTGAAGGAAGCCCACAGGGCGGCCAGCCAGAAGAACAGCATGACGAGCGTCTTGGTGTCGGTCAGGTCGCCGCCCAGCGGCCAGCCTGTCCAGTAATGACCGAAGGCGTGGTACTGGGTGAGCGGACCGAAGACGAAACCGCCGAGGACGAGGAAAGCGGTATTCCAGGAGACGGCGTGGCGCACTACCAGGTCTTTGGTGAAGAGAGTGATGATTATGCGCACGGAGAAGACCATGAACAGGAACATCAGCAGGACATGGGGTATAAGTATCCGGCCGGGCACCGCTCCCTTGAAGCGGGTAACCACCCGCTCCGGCCCCAGCGTCATGCTCTCGCCGCCGCTCCGCAGGGTGACATAATACTCCAATTTGCCGGCGGGCGGCTGGTCGGGCAGGCGGGCGGAATAAAGGGGGCCGTCGGCAGCGATCTCCGTGCCCGCGAAGAGTTCGTCCGTGCCGAAGCGCCGCCAGGCCAGGCCGACCTCCACCGGACTTTCGCTCACTACCTTCACGAGGCAGTCGTCCCCGCCGGTGGTGCAGCTGCGCGGCAGGCGGTAGGAGGAGACGAGCGCCCCGCCGAACTCCAGGTTCTTTCCCTTTACCGGGTAGGTCGGGCCCGTCGCCCGCTGAAAGAGGGCGAAGAAAAGGGTGACCAGCAGGGCGATGCCCCAATAGGAGAGTTTTTTCATCAGCAGATGCGGGGCAGCTGCTCGCCTTCGAGCATGCGCAGCAGGCGCGAGCCGCCGACGGCGGTGCGCAGCGAGACCTCGCCGCCCTTGCCCAGGACTCGCCCGGCTATGACGGCGCCGCGGCCGTAACGGTGGGAGCGCAGGGCGCGCAGGACCTTGGCGGAGGAGGCCGGCGGGCAGAAAAGCATCATTTTCCCCTCGTTGGCCGCGTATAGCGGGTCCAGACCGAGCAGGGCGCAGGCGTTGGCGGTCACCGGGGAGACCGGGACCTTCTCCTCCTCGAGTTCGACCGCGAGACCGGAAGAGGAGGCCGCCTCGTTGAGAGCCGTGGCCAGGCCGCCGCGCGTCAGGTCGCGCATGGCCCGGACTTCGCCGGCGGCCAGGGCTTTTTCAGCCAGGCCGTTGAGCGGGGCGCAGTCGCTCTTAAGCCCGCTTAGGCCCAGCTTGTTGCGCTCGTTCATCACGGCCACGCCATGATCGCCCAGCGGGCCGCTGATTATCAGCTCGTCGCCGGTGCGCAGCGCTCCGAAAGAGAGGTCCCTGCCGGCGGGGATGAGACCCACGCCCGCCGTGGAAATGAAAAGCCCGTCGGCCTTGCCCTTGTCGACCACCTTGGTGTCGCCGGTGACTATGTCGACGCCCGCCTCGGCGGCCGCCGCTTTCATGGAGAGGACGACTTTCCCGAGCAGCTCCCCGTCGAAGCCCTCCTCGATTATGAACGAGGCCGAAAGCGCCAGCGGGCGGGCGCCTTTGACGGCCAGGTCGTTGACGGTGCCGCAGACGGCCAGTTTGCCGATATCCCCGCCGGGGAAGAAGAGCGGGCTGACCACGTAGCCGTCGGTGGTGAAGGCCAGGCGCTCGCGGCCGGCCTTTATGACGGCCGAGTCGGCGAGTTCGGCCAGGGCCTTGTTGGCGAAGGCGCGGGCGAAAAGGCCCGAGACCAGCTCGTGGGTCAGGCGGCCGCCGCTGCCGTAAGCCAGCGTTATCTTACCGGGGACGTTCAGGCGGCTCTTTCCGGGCATATGGACTTTCCTTTTTCGAAAACGGTATCCAGAAAATGACGCGCGGCCGGGCTGAGCTTGCGCGTACGGGAGCGGAGGAGGTAGACGGTGCGGCGCAGGTCGAGGTCGCGGAACCTGACGGCCTTTATGCCGCGCGAATCCCCCCCGCCGAAAGCCGAGACGGGCAGGATGGAAACGCCGACCCCGGAACGCACGGCCGTCTTTATGGTCTCGATATCGTCGAGGCCCATCTTTACCCGCAGCGGCAGGCCCTCTTTGGAGAAAAAATCGTCTATGAACTTGCGCGAAGGGTGCACCTTGTCGAACAGCACGAAGTCCATGTCCGCCAGCGAGTCCCGGCCGATGTCGGCCCCGTGCGCGGCTTCTGAACGCTCGGGCACCGCGAGCATCATCTCCTCGGCGCAGAGCGGCAGAAAGACCAGGTCGCCCTGTTTTTTGGTGGGACAGGCCAGGAAGCCGAAGTCGGCCCGGCCGGCCTGCACGTCGCCGTAAACCTGCTCCGACTGCCTGTACTCGACGCTGACCTTTATCTCCGGGCGGGCCGACATGAAGCGGCTTATATAGCCCTGCAGGAGGTAGAGGCCGGTGCTGTATATCGTGGAGATGCGCACCGAACCGGCCGCTTTGCCCGGCTGCGACTTGGCGATGGAGTCGATGGCGGAGGAATAGACGGCGGAGATCTTCTTGGCCGCCTCGTAAAGAGAGGCTCCCTCGTCGGTGAGCGTGACTCCGTCGCGGCCGCGGTTGACCAGCGGGCAGCGGAAGGTGCGCTCGAGCTTCTTGAGCTGCTGGCTGACCGCCGACTGCGTGACGCCGTTGAGCTCGGCGGCGCGGGAGAAACTGCCGGTGTCGGCCAGGTCGCGGAAGAGCTTGAGCGTCTCTATGGTCATCATCAACCGCCGTACTTGAACCAGGCGGCGCAGGCGCCTTCGGAAGAGACCATGCAGGGGCCCACGGCCGACGAGGGGGTGCAGGCCTTGCCGAAGAGGCGGCAGTCCGGCGGCGAGGCCTTGCCGGTCAGGATAAGTCCGCAGATGCACCCTTTCGGTTCCGGCGCCTCGCGCTCTTTCACGCCGAACTCCGCGAAAGCGTCGAACTTCCCGTAGGCGGGCGCGAGAGCCAGGCCCGAGCCGGGGATCTTACCTATGGCGCGCCAGGAGGCGTCGGCCGGGGCGAAGACCTCGGACATAAGCTTCAGGGCGGCGGGATTTCCTCCCGCTTTCACCACGCGGCTGTACTCGGTATCGACTTCCGGCCGGCCCGAGAGCATCTGGCCGAGAAGGGCGTCCACGCCGCGCAGAATGTCCAGCGGCTCGAATCCGGCTATCACGCAGGGGACCTTGTATTTTTCGGCCACGAAACGGTAGGGCTCGGGACCTATTATAGCGCTGACATGGCCCGGCATGATGAAGCCGTCCACCTCCCCCTCGCCCGAAGAGAGGAGGGCTTCCAGGGCGGGCGGGACCAGTTTGAACAAAGGGGCGACGAAAAAGTTCTTGAGGCCGGCGGCCCTGGCGCGCGCCAGCACGCCGCCTATGACCGGGGCGGTGGTCTCGAAACCGACGCCGATGAAGACGACCTTGCGGGAGCGTTCCGCGCCGGCGATATCCAGGGCGTCGAGGGGAGAGTACACCACGCGCACGTCGGCGCCTTTCTCGCGGGCGGCCTGCAGGTCCAGCCCCTTGCTGCCCTTGACCTTCAGCATGTCGCCGAAAGTGGCCGTCGTGACGCCGGGCAGCAGGGCCAGTTCTATGAGCCGGTCGATATCGCCCTGCGAAGTGACGCAGACGGGGCAGCCGGGGCCCGAGAGCATCTTGACCGGGGCCGGGAGCAGGCGGCGCAGGCCGGACGCGGCGATGGACATGGTATGCGTGCCGCAGACCTCCATGAAGTTTGCGCGGCGGCGGCCGGACGCGGCCAGGCGCGCGGCCTTTTCGCCGATGGCCGAGACCATGCGGTCGGCCAGTTCCCTGTCGCGGAAAAGCGGCGCCGTGTCGGCGGCCAGTTTAGGGCTTGAAGCCTTTTTCATAAAGTTCCTGGAAGACGTCGAGGGTCTCTTTCGCCTCGGCCGGATCGAGCAGCTGTATGGCGAAACCGGCGTGTACCAGCACGTAATCGCCTTTTTTGGCGGCGGGGACCAAGTCGAGCGCGACCTGGCGGCGGGTGCCGCCGAAATCCACCTCGGCCGAAGCGTCGTTCTTGGAGAGTATTTTTCCGGGAACAGCCAGACACATGGGACCTCCGACCGGGACGCTAGTAGACCTAAATTATACTATTTTTGGATTTTTCAAATTTTGATATACTATTGTCGTGAATCGGGCGGTGCGGCGCTTCGCCGCGGCCGTCCGGGACACTACGGTTGGGTGGCTGAGCGGTCAAAAGCAACGGTCTGTAAAACCGTCGGGCTACGCCCTACATAGGTTCGAATCCTATCCCAACCACCAGATTTCTCCCGTATAGGCCCGCTCGAGTTCCTTCGTAGTGAGCGCGGGTTCCTTACAGGAGGGGTCAGCGAGCGGTTCCGGCCTTTGATGGCCGGATAAGCGAGCGACGATGAAACGGGGAGCTTAGCTCCCCTTGTAGAAGGGCCGAGCGGAGTATTCTTTTCGGAGCGAGGATAACCCGACCGAAGGGAGGGCCCGAAAAATGGAAGGGTGGCCGAGCGGTTGAAGGCGCAGACCTGGAAAGTCTGTAAGCTCCAAAAGGGCTTCGAGGGTTCGAATCCCTCCCCTTCCGCCAGATCGTGAGAGGCGGAAATACGGGAACGCTGAAAGCAGCGTTCCCGTTCTCTTTATACCGGGGATTCTCCGGGTTCGAAGTCACGGATAAGCCGCATAGCGGCTTTCCGCGACCCCGCCTCGGCGTTTTTCGCTGAAAAAACGCCTCCGGCCTTGCGGCCCGCACGCGGCTTCCGCCGGAAGCCGCTCCAAGGGGCGGGCCTCACCTCCCCTTCCGCCAGATATCAAAGGCGGAAAACAAAGAAGAGCGCGTAAACCGCGCTCTTTTTTATTGCGGAAGGGGAGCGGCTAGAAGAAAATGAACCGGAGCGGACTTACGAAAGAATACAGATTAACGACCCCGCCCAGGGCGAGGAAAGGGCCGAAAGGCATATGGTCGCGGCGCCCGGCCCTTTTCATCAGCAGGAGCCCTATCCCGTATACGGAACCGAAGAAAGCGCCGATGACCAGGGTGGAAATGACGCCCTGCCAGCCCAGCAGGGCGCCCAACCCGCCCATCAGGAAGATATCCCCCTCCCCGACCGCGTCCATCTTGTAGATCCTCTTTCCCAGCCAGGCCATAAACCATATCAGAACGGCGCCGAAGACCAGGCCCCCGGCGGACTGGAGCAGCCGGTCCGTAAAGGAGCCCTCCAGATACGGATTGACCACCGCCGCGGCCAGGCCTATGGCCCCCAGCAGAAATGAAAATATATCGGCGATGAGCATCGTCTCGAAATCTATCACGGCCACGACGATCAGGAGGTAGACCGCCAGCAGGGAGGCGGTCATCCATAAAGGAGACCCTGTCCATTTCCAGAAAAAAAGCCAGGTCAGCGCTCCCGCCAGGACCTCTACGGCCGGATAGCGCCAGGAGATGCGCGCGCCGCAGGAGCGGCACTTGCCGCCCAGCAGGACGAAGCTGAGCACGGGGATATTGTCGCGGGAACGGATCGGAGTCCCGCAGGAGGGACAGCGGGAGCGCGGTTTTACGATGGACTGGCCCGCGGGGACCCGGGCTATACAGACATTAAGGAAACTGCCGATGATAAGACCGAAGAGCGCCGGGGCCGCTATGAATATAATTTCCTGCATGGTTCAAAAAAACACGCCCCGCGCTTTCAGGTGCGGGGCGTGTTTGTCGGACACCGGTCTTTAGAAGGAAGACCAGACCGTGGACTGCTTCAGGTCCATGTGAGTGCAGCTCACGACGAACTGACCCCACCTGACATTGTCGAACGAGTTGCCGTTATAGGCCCAGCCGGCGCCGTCGGTGACGGTCGTCGAAGTGAACGCGACCTGGGCGTTGTCGGCGTGGCCGGTCCCCGGCAGCTTGGCCTGGGGTATCTCGTTGATGTACTTCGGCGTAAGCGCGACGACCAGGTTGTTGTCGGTGCTTGCCGCGGCCACGGCACCGGACGGATACCAGCCTTCGTTGTCGCCGTAGTACACGTTGATGGCGCTCCTGACGGAAGAAAGCGCGCCCTTGGTGGCGCCTTCTTTGGACTTATTGATCAGGTCGGCGAACTTCGGTATGGCTATCGCGGCCAGGATACCGATGATCGCGACGACGATCATAAGCTCTATCAGGGTGAAGCCCTTTTTGCTGTTTTTCATTTACTTTGTTCCTCCCCTCTTTACGGATAATGGATGTATGATGCCGTACGAGGATTTACTAACCATAATGTAACTAATACATCGGCATATGTCAACAATATTTTTGTGACTTGTGTTACAGGAGGGGCCCGGTCCGCTTCCCGCGCCTAATGAAAACAGGCCCCGGAGGGCCTGTTTTCAAATCTAATGCGCGGGAAGGTGAGGCCCGCCCCTTGGAGCGGCTTCCGCCGGAAGCCGCGTGCGGGCCGCAAGGCCGGAGGCGTTTTTTCAGCGAAAAACGCCGAGGCGGGGCCGCGCAAGCCCGCTATGCGGGCTATGCGTGGCGTTGAACCTGGAAACTCCCGACCGCGCAATAAAAAGCCCGTCCTTTGAAGGACGGGCTTAAATCGTATGCGCGGGAAGGGCGTTGGTCACAGGTTCCCTCGTCGCCGCCGCTCCTCGGGACCCGCGACCCCGCCTCCGCGCTGCGGCCAACTGGCCTCGCGCGTCCGGCTTTCAACTCCCTACGCAGCCTCCGCCGGAGGCTGCTTCCCGCGTTAAATACGAACGGGCCCTTTTCAGGGCCCGTTCTTAAAACTTTTGCGCGGGAAGGGCGTTGGTCACAGGTTCCCTCGTCGCCGCCGCTCCTCGGGACCCGCGACCCCGCCTCCGCGCTGCGGCCAACTGGCCTCGCGCGTCCGGCTTTCAACTCCCTACGCAGCCTCCGCCGGAGGCTGCTTCCCGCGTTAAATACGAACGGGCCCTTTTCAGGGCCCGTTCTTAAAACTTTTGCGCGGGAAGGGAGTTGAACCCATAAGGCCTTGCGGCCACACGGTCCTGAGCCGTGCGCGTCTGCCAGTTCCGCCACCCGCGCATTTTAAGGGCCGGCCATACAGGGATACATACCGGGCCCGGTTCCCCTATTTTATGATATTTGATAACATAAAACAACGATGAAAGGGAAAAAGAAGGAAGGGACGGACAGGATAGAGGCCGTGGCGACCAACCGCAAGGCCCGCCACGACTACGAGATCGTCTCCACCCACGAGGCGGGCATGGTCCTGGAAGGCCCCGAGGTGAAGTCGCTGCGCCAGAAGCAGGCCGTGATAACCCAGGGCTTCGCGCGCTTCGACGGCGACGCGCTCTGGCTCTACGGCGTGCAGATCTCCCCCTACGCCTTCAATTCCCTGACCGAGACCGACCAGACCAGGACCCGCAAGCTGCTGATGAAGTCGGCCGAGCTGCGCAAGCTCCGCAATTCCGTGCAGAACAAGGGCTTCGCCCTGATCCCGCTGGAACTCTATTTCAGGAACGGCTGGGCCAAGCTGCTGATAGGCGTCTGCCGCGGCCGCAAGGCCCACGACAAGCACGAGCTCATAAAAAAGCGCGATATAGACAGGGAGATAAGACGGGACTTCAAGGAAAAATTCAAGGGCTGACCGGGTTCAGAACCGCAGTCCCAGCGCGCCTTCCAGCAGGTTCCGTCCGTGCGTCTCCGCCCAGCCGGCGGAGATATAACCGTACCTCACCTTTTTCTTAAGGCCCGCGAAATACCTCGGTTCCGAGACGGAAGCGGTCTCGTCGACCAGCGAAGCGTCGTTGGCGGTCTGCACCGTGAGCGCCGTATTGTCCAGGCCGGCCCCGGCGTAGAGCGCGGCGAACTTGAGGTTCATGGACAGGCGCAGGTTGGCGCCGAAATGCTTGGCGTAAAAATACTTGTGCGCCGCCAGAGAGCCCATCGCTTCCAGCATCGCGTGCATGTAGTAGGGCTGGTCGGAAATGGACCTGAGGCCGTAGCGCAGTCCCGCCGCCGTTACCACAAGGCCGTCGTCGCCGCCCGCTCTCACGAAGCCGTCTATGCGGTACGGCATCCCTATCTCGGCCTGGAAATAATTGAAGCCGAAAGCTTTCCTGGCGGGCAGGACATCGTTGCCGGACGAGGGCCTGAGCTGTATGACGCTGCGGAAGCCCATGTCGAAGCCGGAGAAACCGAGGCTCCTGGCCGTGTGATTGGAGGCCGCTCCCAGCAGGCCGCCTATATCCTTGGCGAAGGGCTTGAGCCCCGCCCCGGTCACCGTGATGAAATCGTCGTAGCCTTCCGCGCGCGCGGGGACGGCGAAGGCGAGCAGGACTAGAAGGACGATAAAGCGGCGCATCAGCCCGCGCCTCCAAGCACTTCCTTGACCGTGGTGTGCCCCTGCAGTACCTTCTCCAGGCCGTCCTGCGCCAGAAGGCGCATGCCGTTCTTGATGGCCATGTTCTTGACCGGGATGGCGGACGGGTCGTCGAGCAGCTGCTGGCGGATCTCGTCGTTGAGGACCAGCAGCTCGTGCATGCCGACGCGTCCCTTGTAGCCGCTGCCCTTGCAGGCGTCGCAGCCGACCGGCTTGAAGATCCTGGTGCCGGGCTTTACCGTTATCTTGTTGGCCTCGAAGACGGCTATCTCCTCGGGGGTCATCTCCCCTTCCTTCTTGCAGTCCTTGCAGAGGCGGCGGGCGAGACGCTGGGCGAGCACGGCCTTCATCGTATTGGCCACGACGAAACGCGGCAGGCCCATCTGGGTCAGCCTCTCCAGCGCCGAGGGCGCGTCGTTGGTGTGTATCGTGGAAAAAACGAGATGGCCGGTCATGGCGGCTTCCAGCGCGATATGCGCCGTCTCTTCGTCGCGTATTTCGCCGACCATGATGACGTCCGGGTCGAGGCGCATGAAGGAGCGCAGCGCGCTGGCGAAGTCGAACTTCTTGCCCTCTCCGAGTTTGACGTCGGGATTCACCGGGACCTGGATAATGCCGTCGATGTTGTATTCTACGGGGTTCTCGGCGGTAAGGATCTTGATGTCGGGGCGGTTGACGTAGTTGAGACAGGCGTAAAGCGTGGTCGACTTACCCGAACCCGTGGGACCGCAGACCAGCACCAGGCCGAAGTTCTTCTTGCCGCCGATGCCGGCGAACTGGTCGAGGAGCTTCTTCTCGGTATCGGGCAGGAAGCCCATTATCTTGATGTCGACGCGCACGGAGGCGCGGTCGAGGATACGCATGACGCAGGACTCGCCGTAGACGGTGGGGACCATCTCCACGCGGAACTCTATCGGGTTGCCCTTGGCGATGATCTGGATGCGGCCGCTCTGCGGGATGCGGCGCTCGGTGATATTGAGGCTCGCCATGATCTTGATCTTGGCGGCTATGGCGTTGCGGAAGGCCCACGGTATAGTGAAGGACGCCGGGCGCAGCATGCCGTCCACGCGGTAGCGGACCATGACCTTGGAATTCTTGCCGTTGGGGTCCTCGAAAGGCTCGACGTGTATGTCGGAGGCCTTTATCGAGAGGGCGCCCAGGATGATGGCGTTGACCATCTTCTCCACTTCGGGGGCGCTGGCGTCGACCTCGCTGATGTCCTTCTTCTCGAGGCCGGCGTCGGCCAGCGAGAACCCCTCCTCGTCCTGCGGCTTGGCCTGGGCAACGGACTCCATCAGCTTGTCCACCTGGGCGTTGTCCGAGCCGCCGTAGGTGTCGTTGAGTAGCTTGTTTATCCAGTGGGCCAGGGCGAGGTATGGCTTGATCTCGAGGCCGGTGCGCAGACCGATGTCCTCCACCACCAGGAAGTCGCGGGGGTCCGCCATCGCGACGAAAAGGGTGTTCTCCTGCCGCGCGAAAGGAACGCAGACCTGGCGCCTGGCGATCTGCTCCGGGATGAGGTTGACCACCTCGGTCTCGGGCTTCATCTTGGTCAGGTCGACGGCCTTGAAGGCCCACTCGTCGGCGAGGACCTTGAGGAGCTTCAGCTCGGGAATGAGCTTCTGCTCCACCAGTTCCTGGTGGAGATGCTTCCCCTCTTTGCGCGCGAGTTCCTCGGCGGCGGCGAGCTTGTCCTCGGGGACGAGTTTGTCCTCGATCAGGATCTCCCTGACGTTGCGCTTTCTTTGAAGACCTTTTCCTGGGGCCATAATGGCCCGGTTCGGCGGACGCTCCGCCTTCCGGGGACTATCCCAATTATATTTATATATCCGCCGGTTGGCAACAAGGGCTTCCGGCCGCGTCGTCAGGCCGTCTCCAGCGCGTCCCCCTCGGCGAGTTTTTCCGCCCCCCCGGCCGGCAGCTCCAGGACGCTGCGGGCGTCCTCCACGAAGACGGAGAACCGCCAGGGGCGCAGGTCCCTCTCGACCCTGAGGACCTTCAGGTCCCGGTCCAGGAAGACGGCGTCGATGGGAAAGCCCATGAAACAGGTGTGTATGCCGGTGCAGGGGTCCAGCCAGAGGGCCTCGCCGGGGGCCAGGGACTTGCGGGGGATGAGGCCGAGCAGGCGCGTCCGGAAGCTCTCCGCCCTCTCCGCCCTGTCGGCTATCACCAGCCCGTCGCTTTTCCTGCGGAAGATCATAATGTCTTGTGCAACTATTGCGTGCCTGCCGGGGCTCGCTACCGGATCAGGGCGAACTTGCCGCGGGATTTGCCGCTGTCCGACTTGACCAGGAAGAGGTAAACGCCGGTGGCGGCCGGATTGCCGGCGTCGTTGCGGCCGTCCCAGGTAAGGCCGTCGAGCTTCTTCACCAGTTCGCCCTCCATCGTGTAGATCTCGATCTTGAGACCGCTGCCGGCCGTGCCGGCCGGGAAAGAGAAGGAGAGCAGCCTGTCGGAGGCGGGGCGGAAAGGGCTGGGAAAGGCGATGGGCTTGCTCTCGCCCTTGAAGCCGGCCAGCGTCCCCTCCGCCGCGTAGCGCAGCGCGCGGTGCAGGTTGATCCTGCCGTAGCCGAAATTATTGTCCGGGCCCGTCGCGCCCAGGTCGTCGGCGGTATTGCGCAGCGCGTTGGCGACGTCGGTGGAAGTATAGACCGGCTTGGCCGACCAGACCAGGGCGGCCGCGCCGGCGGCCAGCGGGGTGGCGAAAGAGGTGCCGTCGGCGGAAGCGTAACCGTCGCCTGCGTCCGTGGTATAGACGCCGACACCCGGAGCGGAGAGACCGCGCTGGGCCATCTCCGGACCGCGGCAGGAGAAGGATGCCAGCCTGTCCCCGGAATCGGTGGCTCCGACGGGAACGACCCCGGGACAATTTGCGGGGGCATTAACATCTGACGGGGTTCCGGGCCCGATGTTCCCGGCAGCGGCCATTATCAAAACCCCGGCGTCGCTGGCCGCGGCGAGGGCCTCCCTTGTAAAAGCGTTCTGGGGATTGGAACAGTCCATGAAATCGCCCAGACTCATGTTGAGGATCATCTTACCGTAAACGGCGTCGCCGTGAAGCGAGGCGGCGTAGGTCACGGCGTTCGCCAGCGCCCTGTCGCTGGCCGAACAGGAGTCAAGCCCAGCTTCGTCCGAGCAGTCGTCCAGGCAGTCTCCGTCGGCGAAGACCTTGAGCGAAAGGAGCTTCGCACCCCAGCTGATACCGGCGACGCCCTGGCCATTATCCGTCGAGGCCGCCGCCAGGCCCGCGACCCGCGTAGCGTGGTTGCAGGCGGCGGTAGGAGCGTCGTCCACGGCTGGAGGATTAGCCGAGTTAGGGTCGAAGAACTTGCTGGTCCCGACGAGCTTTCCCGACAGTTCCGGATGCGTTCCGTCTATCCCGGTGTCTATGACGGCTATGGTGACCGGGCTGGAATCCCCCGTCTCGTATTCCCAGCCGGCATAGGCGCTCAGGCGCGAGAGGGCGTACTGCGAATTGATGGAAGGGTCGTCGGGGATGCGCGACGGACGGTAGGCGTGGTTGGGCTGAATGGCCTCCAGACCGGGGAGCCCCTTGAAATGCTCCAGGCCGGCCGCGACCCGCATGCCCGGCGGCAGCTTCAGCAGCCGCCAGCGGGGCAGCGCCAGCGCGCCGCCGTCTTCGCCGCCGCGGGAGCGGAGCGCCGCGCGGACGGCGTCCGTGGAGACCGAAGCGGCGAATTTGGCCAGCACTTCGCCCTTCACCACCTTCATCCGGGAAACCGCGCCGGAAGCGGAGACCGAGAAATGGCTCTCTATCTCCAGGGCGGAGAGCGGGGAGGATAAGAGGAGCGCGGCGGCGATAAAAACGGCTCTCACAGCCCTTCCTTGGCGGCCTTTTGCAGGAGGTCTTTCTCGACCGCTTTTTTGAGTTTCTTGTCCAGGAAGACCAGGGACCGCGGCCAGGCTATCCAGTATTCCTCCCCGACGCGGTCAGAGAGCATCAGGCCGGCGGTGACCAGCAGGTCGCCGTCGAAGTCCACGTCCATATTGGCCTTGCGGAACTTGCCGCTCAGCTGCCTGATCCCTTTTATGGTCCAGGGGAGCTTCCCCCGTTCCTTCCGGGCCCCGCCCGCGCCGGCCCCTTTTTTGAACGCGGCGTCCAGGGAGGAATAAGCCGCGCGGGAAAGCAGTTTCACGTCCCTGTAGGTCCGGCCGCCGGACTCCTCGGCGGGCATGAAGAGGCCCTCGGGGCGCATCTCCACGCCGCGCACCTCCAGCGCGCCGGCGAAGACGAAGTCGCCGGACAGGACGGCGGGGCTGGAGACCCGGATCTCCCAGGCGGTGAGCTGCGCCGCGGCCGCGGGGGACGCCGCGGCGCAGGCCGTCCACGCGGCCAGCAGCAGCGGCAGGAGCGGCGGGGCGTTAAGCCGCCGCATTGAGCTTCCGGAGTATGCCGACCAGGTCATAGATATCGTTGAGCTCGAAGTCCGCCCCCGAGACCGGGGTGTCGAACTCGTTGCCGTACTTGGCCCAGGCCGTCCTCATGCCGAGGGCCTTCGCGCCTTTTATGTCGCGCTCGGCCCAGTCGCCGACCATTATGGCCTCGCCCGGCTCGCAGCCCATCAGCGAGAGTATCTTCTGGAAGGGTTTGGGCGAGGGCTTCTTCTCGCCGGTGTCGTCGAAGGTGACGACATGGTCGAAGAAATGATGCAGCCCGAGCCCCACTATGCGCAGCCAGACCGAGAGGCGCGGCGCGTCGCTGACGACGCCCATGCGCACGCCCATTTTAAGCAGGTCGGTCAGGGCCATCTTCACGTGCGGGTAGAGGGTGAAATGCCCCTCCTTGGCCCGCTTGTAGCCGATGATGCCGGCGGCCAGGATCTTGGGGTCCACCTTGCCGAACTCCTTCATCAGCACCTTGTCGAAGATGTTCTGGTCCTCGATGCCTTCCTTCCAGTAGATCTCGAAGATCTTGTCCCGCAGCTCCTCCTTGCCCATGGTCAGGCCGGCGTCCAGCATGGCGTCCGCCGCGGCGTCGACGGCCGCCCGCTTCATGCGCATGAAGTCCATCAGCGTATTGTCGATGTCGAGGATGACGGCCTTTATCATGGGAGGGGTCACTGCGTTACGCGCTCGACGTACTCGAAGGTGCGCGTGTCCACGCGGACCTTGTCGCCCTCCTTGATGAAGAGCGGCACCTTGATCTCCAGGCCGGTGCTGAGCGTGGCCGGCTTCATCATGTTGGAGACGGTGTCGCCCTTCACGCCGGGCACGGTGCTGGTCACCTCGAGCACGAGGTTGGCCGGCAGTTCGATGTTGAAGAACTTCTCGTTGAGGTAGAGCCCTTCCACCTTCATGTTCTCGGTCAGGAACTTGAGCGCGTCGCCCAGTTTCTCGACCGGGAACTCCAGCTGTTCGTAGCTCTGGTCGTCCATGAAATGGGCCATTTTACCGTCGGCGTAGAGGAAGGTCTTGGGGCGCTTCTCCACGGAGACCTCCTTGAACTTATCCTCCGGCCTGTAGCTGGTCTCTATGATGGAGCCGGTCTCCAGGTTGCGCAGTTTGACGCGCACCACGGCGCGCGACTGGGATTTGCGGTGATGCTGGTAATTTATCACCGTGACCATCTGGCCGTTCTCGTTCTCGAATATGTTTCCGTTCTTAAGATCCACCGCTAGTATCATCGTGTACCTCCGGGATGTCGTACTTGGGTTCAGGCCCCCGCGGGGGCCTTCTGATAGGCCATCATCTTCAGCGCCAGTATGCGCTTCTCCATCGGCGGGTGCGTGGCCAGCAGGTCCGCCGCGAAACCGGACTTCTCCTCTATCAGGCTGCCGCGCGGGTCCGTGATGCACATGTGCGCGACGCCGTTATTGATCGCCCTGGTCGGGTTGACCGCGGCCCGTATCTTCTCGAGGGCCGAGACCAGTCCCATCGGATTGCGGGTCAGCTCGGCCGCCGAGGCGTCGGCCAGGAACTCGCGCTGGCGGGAGATGGCCATGGCGAGCATGCGCGAGAACAGCGGCGCGAAGATGACGAGCAGTATCCAGACCGCGAAAAGGAGCAGGACCAGGGGACCGCCGCCCTTGCCCCGGCCGCCGCCGGAAGAGCGTCCGCCGCCGCGTCCGCCGTAGCGCATGCTCCGTCCGGCGAAATCGCTGACGAGCGCGATCGCGCCCATCAGCGCGGCCGCCACGGTCATGACCCGCATATCGTAGTTGCGGATGTGGCTCATCTCGTGGGCGACCACGGCCTGCAGTTCCTCGCGGTCGAGCGTCCTGAGCAGGCCCTCGGTCACCGCTATCACGGAATTCTCCGGGCTGAAGCCGGTGGCGAAGGCGTTGACGTCCGGATCGGGGACCACGTAGGCGGCGGGCGCCGGCAGGCCGGCGGCCAGGGACATTTCCCTGACCACGTTCAGGAACTGCTGTTCCGCCGGGTCGGCGGAAACGGCGCGGCGCGCCATCGTGGAACGCAGGACCATCCCGGCGCCGTTGAAAACGCTGTTGAGGACCATGATCGCGCCGAAGAGCAGCGCCGCTATGGTGCCGTAGGGTACCAGCTGCGGCGAGGTGTTCGCGGCCTCGTAGTATCCCTGGGCGTTCATCACGTAGGTCGGTTGCGCGCCCACCGGGTCGAACGAGAGGTAGAAATAGTCGAAGCCCGCGCCGAGCGCCAGGAAGAGCAGGAAGAAAGCGCCCAACAGCGCCATGGTGGTGCGCTTATTGCTCGTCTGCTGCTCGTATATGTTCATCTGTGGCGGAGAAAGGGGAGGTCCGGGGGCCGGGAACGCCGGCCCCCGCGCGGCACTCCCCGGTTCAGACGGTCAGGTCCACCTTGGGCACGTTCCGTTCGACGGAATCGGCCGGCAGTTCCCAGAGCGTCGCGGGCTGGAAGCCCAGCATCGCCGCGAACATATTGGTCGGGAAGACCTGCTGCTGTATGTTGAAGCGCGTCACGATGTCGTTGTAGAACTGGCGGGAGAAGCCGATCTGGTTCTCCGTGGTGCGCAGTTCCTCCATCAGGGTCCTGACGACCTCGATGGATTTCAGGTTGGGATAGTTCTCGGTGAGGGCGAAGAGCTTGCCCAGGGCCTGGGTCAGCATGCCCTCCTTGGCGAGTACCTCGTTCATATTGCCGCCCTGTCCGGCGTTTACGGCCGCGGCGCGCGCCTGTATGACGTTCTCCAGCGTTTCCTTCTCGAACTTCATCTCGCCCTTGACCGAGTTGACCAGGTTAGGTATCAGGTCGTGCCGGCGCTTGAGCTGCACGTCTATCTGCCTGAACGCGTTGAGGACCTGGTTCTTCAGGCCCACCAGCTTGTTGAACGTGAAGACCAGCCAGACCGCCAGCAGGCCCAGTACTATCGCTAATACAGTCATTTTCCAACCTCCCTAGAATATCACTTCGTGAGAATTTCGCGTCCGGCGCCGGTGACCAGCACCGTGTCCTCTATGCGCACGCCGAACCTGCCGTGCAGGTATATGCCCGGCTCGACGGTGACTATCATGCCTTTCCTGAGCGTGCCCTTGTAGCGGGTGTTGAGGCGCGGCGGCTCGTGTATCTCCAGGCCCACCCCGTGGCCGGTGCCGTGTATGAAATACTGGCCGTAGCCGGCGTCGGCGATATGGTCGCGGCAGACCTTGTCCACGGCTATCGTGGAGACGCCGGGCCTCACGGCCTTTATCCCCAGGTCGTGGGACTTCTGCACGATGGCGTGCACCTTGCGGAATTCCGCGTCGGGCTTTCCGTAGAAGAAGGTCCTGGTCATGTCGGAACAGTAGTTCTTATAGACGCAGCCGAAATCTATCAGCACGGCCTCGTTCTTTTTCAGCCGCCTCTCCGAGGTCTCGTGATGGGGCATGGCCGCGTTGGGGCCGAAGCCGACTATGGTGGCGAAAGAGGTCTTCGTCGCGCCCATCGACTGCATGACGTCCTCAAGCTCCAGGGCGACGCTCGTCTCGGTGCGGCCGGCCTTTATGCGGGGCTTGACGATACGGAAGGCCTTCGCGGCGATGGCGCAGGCCTTGCGGACGGCGGCCAGTTCGTCGCCTTCCTTGCACTGGCGCAGCGAGGCGGTCAGGCCGCCGAACTCGGAGAGGCCTTTCTTCCGCCAGGCGGTGCCGCCGAGATAGGTCTCGGCCTCGGGCTCGAAGGCGGTCTTGCGCCACCCCTTCTCCTTGAGGAAAGCGAGGGCGGAACCGGCGGGATCGTCGGAGGCCTCGGCCTTCACGAAAGGGACTACGGAGCGGAAATGGTCGAAAAGCATTTTGGGCAGGAAAGCGCGGACGTCGTCCTTCCCGGCGGCCAGCAGGCAGCCCTCCAGATGGAAGCCCGTGAGGAAGCCGGCCTCGAGAGGCCTGGAGACGAACAGGGCGTCGAGCTTGTTCTTCCTGAGCAGCGCCTGAAGCTGCCGCAGTCTCTTTTCATTGGTGGTCATGCGTCGTCCTCCCCTGCGAAATAGCCCGGCCTCATATTTTATTTTAATTGGAGCGTCCCGGCAACAGAAAGCGGCGGTTCAGGCCGGGCCGCGCAGGGCCGAGGCCAGCCGCAGGAAATCCGAAGGGGCGAGGGCCTGGGCCCGGAGGGACGGCTCTATGCCGGCCGCCGCCAGCGCCGCGGCGGCCTTCTCTTTCTCTCCCCCGAAGGCGGCGGACAGGGAATTGAGCACGGTCTTGCGGCGGTGCATGAAGGCGGCCTTCACAGCGCGGGCGAAGACCGGCCCGAGGCCCGGCGGCAGAAAAGGCTCCGGCAGCGGCTCGAACACCGCGACGGAGGAGTCCACCCGCGGCCGGGGGCTGAAACTGCCCGGACCCAGGTCAATCAGCCTGCAGGCCGAGGCGCGCGCGGCGGTCATGACCGAGAGATAGCCGTATTCCGGGTCCCCCGGACGGGCCAGGACCTTGTCCACGACCTCTTTCTGGAACATGAGTACCGCTCCGGCGAACCGCGGGAACGAAAGTATCCGGTCGAGGATAGGCGTGGCGCAGTCGTAGGGCAGATTGCCGGCGAAAACGACGCGGTCCTCCGGGAACTCCTTCTCCAGGTCCACGCGCATAAAGTCCGAGTTGATCACCCTCGCCTCCGGATACTGCGGGGAGAGCTTCGGGGCCAGGTCGCGGTCTATCTCGACCAGCGTCATCGGGCAGCGGCGCAGGGCGTAGAGGTGGCGCGTGAGCGCGCCGCGGCCGGGGCCTATCTCGACGAGCCTCTCGGCGGATATGCCGCAGGCCGTTTCCGCGATGCGGATGGCCGCGCCCTCGTTGGTCAGGAACACCTGGCTGAACTTACGCATCATCCGCCGATCAGCTCGAACTTGGATTTGACCTCGTCGAGCGACTTCCAGACGTCGCCGGCGCCCAGGCTCAGCAGCAGGTCGCCGGGACGCAGGTCCTTGGCCACCTCGAGCACGCCGGGATAGGGGACGAGGGGCGAGCGGCGGCCGGCCGCGCCGAGTATCAGCCGGCTGGAGATCCCTCTCAGCGGCTTCTCCCCCGCCGGGTACACGTCGAGCAGGTAGACCTTGTCGGCGGCGCGCAACTCGCGCGCGAAGTCGCGGTAGAGCAGCGCGGTGCGCGAGTAGCGGTGCGGCTGGAACATCACGAGCAGGCGGCGCGGGCGGTGAATGGCCCGTATCGCGGCCAGCGTATTTCGTATCTCGGTCGGATGATGGCCGTAGTCGTCGTAGAACTTCACACCGCCGGTCTCGCCGTGCGGGTCCAGGCGGCGCTTCACGCCGCCGAAGCCGGCCAGCCCCCGCGCGAGGTTTTCGAAGGGAAGCCCCAGGTAGGCGCCCGCCGCCAGCACGCAGAGCGAATTGAGCGCGTTGTGCGCGCCGCCCGTGCGCAGCCGCACGGTACCGCGCTCGCGCCCCCTGAACCAGGCCCTGTAGGACGAGCCCTCCGGGCCGGTGCGCAGGTCCGTGGCCCTCCAGTCGCGGCCGCGGCCGAAACCGTAGGTCACGAAGGGGCAGGGGACCCGCGGGAGTATCGAACGGACGCCGGGATCGTCGGCGCACAGCACCGCCGCGCCGTAAAAAGGCACCCGGGACAGGTGTTCGACGAAGGCGCTCTTCAGCCTTTCCATGTCGCGGTAGAAGTCGAGATGGTCCGAATCTATGTTCGTCACGCAGGCGACCAGCGGCGAGTAATGCAGGAAGGAGCCGTCGGATTCGTCGCTCTCCATCAGCAGGTATTCCCCGCCGCCGTGCCTGACGTTGGAGGACAGCGAGCGCAGTATGCCGCCCACCACCGCCGTCGGATCGGCCCCGGCCGCCTCGAAGGCGGCGGCGGCCATCGACGAGGTCGTGGTCTTGCCGTGGCTGCCGCTGAAAGTTATCGTCTTCCTGCGGGCGGCCAGTTCGGCCAGCATCTGGGCCCGCTGCGCGACGGGAACGCCGAGCCGCCGCGCCTCGCGGACCTCGGGATTGTCCTCCTTCACCGCGGAACTTATCACCGCCACCGAGGCCCCGCGCACGGCGGCGGCGCTGTGGCCTATCGTGACGCGGCAGCCCTCCGCCGCCAGGCGCCGCGTGATCTCGCTGGCCCGCTCGTCGGAGCCGCTGACCGCGAAACCCTCCAGCCGCAGCAGGCGGGCTATGCCGCTCATGCCTATGCCGCCTATCCCTACGAAGTGTATCCTGCCGCAGCCGGCCAGCGAGAAACCAGCCTTCCAGATCATCGGGAGACTCCTTTGAGACGCACGTAGAAATCCAGCCAGGCGCGGACGGTCCTTTCGGCCGCGGCGGCTTTCTTCTCCTCCAGCTCGACGGGGACGCAGCCCTCCAGCGCGGAGAACGTGGAAAGGAAGACCGCGGCGTTCTCGCGCACCGTGACGAGCGCGGGGAACCCGGAGGAGAAGAGGGCGACGAGTTCCTCCATGAAGACCGGGGCCTTCAGGCTTATCGAGCCAAGTTCGTCCACTATGACCGCGGCTTTGGTGGAGCGGGCGCGCCGTATGGCGCCGGCGGCGGCGGAATTGAGCGCGTCGAGATCGACCCCGTACTTGTTGAAACTGACGGGAGAGACCACGGCCCGGGAGGCGAGCACCGTACTCTCTCCGTCGAGCGGCCGCAGGGAATACCCCAGCCGGGAGGGGCCTTCCCGCAGTTCCTCGGTGACGAAACCGCCGAGCCAGCCGCGGTAGGAGGAGACCAGGGGGCCCAGGAAGAAGCTCTTGAACTTCTCGGAGCGGAAGCGGAGCAGCAGGACCCTGGGGAAGCCGGTCATTTTTCGCCCCCCGCCCTCTCCAGCCAGGCCAGGTTCTCTTTGGCCACCCTGCTGGCGGGGGCGGCCTCGAGGGCTTTGCCGGCCAGGTCCAGCGCCCGGCCTTCGTCGCCTTCCTGCACGGCCGCCACGCAGAGTCCCATCAGCGCCAGCGGCCGCCAGTTCTCAGGGGCCGCGTGGAAACTTTCGGCGGCGCCGGCATGCTCGCCCCCGAGCAGGAAGGCCAGCCCCTTCAGCAGCGCGGCGGCCCCGCCGCCGTCGGTACGGGCGGGATCCTCCAGTTCGGCCAGCGCCTCTTCGACGTTCTCCAGCCAGTTGTTGCCCACCACCCAGAGTCCCATGTCGTTGCCGACGGAACGCGGCTCGTAGACCACCCTGGCCTCGGTCCTAGCGGCGGGCCTGACCGTCTCGATGTCCAGGCTGACCTTCACATCGCCCTCCGCGGAGGCCGAGGCGATGAGCCGCTCTATCTCTTCGGCGGTCTCGCGCAGCCGTTCCGCGCGCCCGGCCGCGCCGGCCGGAACGGCGTACTCCTTCTTGACATAGGAAAGCCGGGGCCGCTCTACGGCGCGGGCCAGGGCGCCGGAAAGGGATTCCGCCGACGAGGACTTCTTTTCCAGCCTGGGCAGGCGTATCAGTTCCAGCCGGACCCGCACCTCCTCGTCCTCGGGCAGGCGGCGCAGCGAGGAGAGCAGCGGCCCGTCGTCCCCCCCGCCGGAAGGGGAGGCGCTCCGGCCGCCGGCGTAGGACATCGAAAGGGAGATGCCTCCTTTTTCGTTCCTGGGGCTCAGCATGAAGGCGGGCTCCAGTTCCCGTGCCAGGTCGGCGGCGCCGCCCTGCTTGAGCAGGGCCAGGCCCAGGCGGAGCCTGGCGACGGAATCACGGGGTTTTATGCGCAGCGCGTCGCGGTAGAGCGAGACCGCGGCCTTCAGGTCGCCGTCCCTTTCCTCCAGGACGGCCAGCTCGAGGATGGCGTCCTCGTAAGAGCGGAAATACTTGAGCGCCGTCCTGAGCGAGGCCTTGGCCTCGGCGTTGCGTCCCAGGCGCGAATAAAGCAGGCCCAGCTGATAATGGTAGAGCGGGTTCTCCGGGTCGGAGGCGGCCGCCGACCTGAAATACTCCAGCGCGGAACCGTAGAGACCCAGCGAATGATAGACCGAACCGATGTTCATCTTGACGTCGGAACGGACCGGGTCCAGTTTCTGGGCTTTCAGGAAGTCCTGCAGCGCGCCCTCGGCGTCGCCTTTCCAGGCCAGGGCGATCCCCTTGAGCTGCCAGGCCAGGGCGTTCTCCGGGTC
Organism: uncultured Elusimicrobiaceae bacterium; assembly: GCA_964415175.1. GTDB lineage: Bacteria > Elusimicrobiota > Elusimicrobia > Elusimicrobiales > UBA9959 > UBA2231. The sequence goes on along the minus strand of CAYPYG010000022.1, from coordinate 31,446 downwards.
CAGTTCGATGGCCCGCAGGTATTCGGAGACGGCGCGGTCCACCTCGCCCAGCCAGTACAGGCTGGAGCCGTAAAGGAGTATGGCGTCGGGGTCCGAGGGCGCCTTGGCCAGGGCCCTGGAGAACTCGGCCGCGGCCGCGGCGTAATCGCCGGAGGACATCAGGGAATGCCCCTTGCGCAGATTGATGCGGCTCTGCTCCCGCATTATCTCGTCCCAGATGGTGCGTTCGCCTGGCGGCGGGGCGGCCGGCAGCGCCGGAAAGGCGGCGGGGACCAGGGCACAAAGCGCGGCAAAAACCGCTGTCAGGGCTCTTTTCACATCGATATTTAATTAATTAAAAACCGGTTTAACAAGGGGACGCTGATTCCTAAATGCCTAACCTCCAACGCACAGTCTGTAAACCGGGAAGAACCGCGCATGATCAGGCATTTAGGGATCAGCGTCCCCTACCAAAGAGAGAGGGAGCACGAAAGGATTGCGCCTGATACCTTTCGTGCTCCCTCCACACGACCGCACCGCACAGGGCGGGCCCGCGGGACGACCTGCGGGCCGCCGCAGCCTCCCTCAGAACCTTTCTACACCCGTAGTATAGCAGATAGTCCTTGACTTGTCAATATTGACGAGCGCGCTACCTGGAGACCTTCACCTGGCGGGGAGTGTTGTACTTCCCCTCGAAACCCAGCAGGTCGATGTAAGAGATCCTTACCCAGTAGACGCCCGGGGGAAGGTAGTCGGCCAGGTTTATGCGGTCGAAAACGTCGTAGGTCCGGTCGAGGGCGATGTCGGAGAACCCCTGGTCCCTGGCGGCCTGCAGGTGGTAACCCTGCACCGGGTTCGCCACCGCTATCATCTTGGATATCTCGTCGGCGTCCACGGCCGAGGCGTCGCCGGGCGCCGGAGCTCCCGTTCCCGCTTTCGCCGCCGGGGCGGCCGCGGCCGGCCGCGGAGCCTTCCCCACGTCCAGGGAGACCACGGAACCGTCCATTTGCACCTGGGGCTGGCCGGTCTTCGCCAGCCGGCCGGAGGAACCGCTCAGTTCGGGGACCGCGGGCAGTTTCACCGGCTGGGAGGGCGGCATGTCCATCTTGACCTCCGAGGCGAAGCCTTCGGAGACCTCCACCACCTTGCCCTGCGCTTCCACGGCCGCCCTTCCCTTGTAGACCTGCACCAGCGTCGTGAGGTCCTCCTTGATCTTGGCGCCGAACTCCGTGTCGCGGGTCCGCGGCACGATGCGGGCCGAGGCCGTGACCACGCGCGAACGCAGGCCCCGCATTTCGCCGGAGAGCAGCTGAACGTCGGCGTCCTTCTGCGGCGGCCGCAGGACGGCCATCGAATTTGGCATCAGGTTGAGCACCTCGCCGGTATAGAACCTGACGTCCGCCCTGGCGTTGATCGTGGTGCGCAGCGTGTCGCTCCGGTAGAGGTCCATGTTGGTCCTGACGGCGCCCCATCTTGCCCCGCCTACGGGACGGTGCAGCACCTCGTTGATATGATAGACCAGCCTGGCCGCGCGGTACTGCTCCTTTATGAGACACACCGGGATCCTCAGCGGCATGCCGGGCAGCGCGATGGACGGATCGGCGGACGGAAGTTTGTTGTAGCGCAGGATCTCGTTCCAGCGCTTGGGGTCCTTGAGATAGGTGTTGGCTATGCTCCAGAGGGTGTCCCCCGGCTTCACCACCACGGTCTGCAGCTCCTCGGCCCCGGCGGCCGGGGCCAGCAGGGCCAGCACGGCCAGAACGCGCAACAGTTTCCCCATCATTCCCCCTTGCCCTCCGGGGTCCCCGCGGAGGGTCCGCCCCCGTCCCCGCCGGCCTTCACGGCGCCGGCCTCGTCCTTGCGCAGGTCCGCGGGGAAAGTGAAAATGAATTTCGCGCCCTTGCCGGGTTCCGACTCCGCCCAGATCCTTCCGAGATGCGCGGCGGCCACGTTCTTGCAGATGGTCAGGCCCAGGCCGGTGCCGCCGGCCTTCTGCCCTTTGACCTGCTCGAACTTCTCGAAGATCCTCCCCAGGTACTCCTGCGGTATGCCGTCGCCGGTATCCTCCACCTCTCCCCTCACTTCGCGGCCGTCCGACGAGACGCGCAGCGTTATCGTCCCGTCCTCCGGGGTGAACTTGATCGCGTTGCCGACCAGGTTGGTGAAGATGCGTTCCATCAGGCCCGGGTCCGCGCTGACCACCAGGTCAGGCGGGGCCTCGACGGCGAACTTGATGCGCTTGCGCTGGCCGAGCGATTCCATCAGCTCCACTACGCGGCGGGCGGTCTCGCCGAGCCTTACCGGCGAGAGCGAGAGCTCCATCTTGCCGGCCTCCATCTTGGCGGCGTCGAGGATATTGTTGATCATGCCCAGCAGGCGGAAGGCCGCGCGGTCTATGGAGACCAGCATCTTGCGCTGACCTTCGTTGATGGGACCGGGGATACCCTTGAGCAGGAATTCGACGAAGCCCTTTACCGCCCCCATCGGGTTGCGCAGGTCGTGCGTGATGGAGTGAAGGAACTCGTCCTTGATGCGGGCGAGCTCCTTGTCCAGCGTGATGTCGTGCAGCGCGACCAGCAGGCCCAGGTCGGCCCGCTTCTTGGGGTCGCGTATCGTGGTGGCCGTGCAGCGGTAGACGGTATGGGAGGTGGCGGTGGAGAGGTCCAGCTCGCGGAAAAAGCCCGGCTCGGCCGAGGCCATGACCTCGCCGACGGTCCCGCGCACCCCCTCGTCCGGGATCGAGTCCAGCAGCCGGCGGCCGAGCAGTTCCCCCTCCGGCAGGCCGAGGATCGAACGGGCCTTCCGGTTGACCAGCTGGATAACGCCGTCGCGGTCGGCCATAAGTATGCCGTCCTCGGTGGAGAAAAGGACCGCCTCGGTGTTCTTCTGCTCGCGGATGATGCGGTCCACCTGCATGTCCGAATAGGTCTTCAGCTGGCGGATCATCTTGTTGAAGGTCTCGCCCAGGTCCTTGAGTTCGTCGCGCGTGTCTATCTCCACGGTGCGGGAGAAATCGCCCGACGCCACGTACTCGGCGACGCGGGTCAGCTCTATGACGGGTTTCGACAGCTGCCGGCTGAGCAGGTAGGCGGAGATCATCACCAGGACGACGAAGAAGAGCGTGACGTATACGGCCTGGTCCTTCATGAAGATGGCGTATTCGAAGGCCTCGCCGCGCGACTGCCTGACCACGGCGGCCGCGCCCAGTTCGTGTATGGGCGAATAGGCGCCTATCTGCTCCGCGCCGGCGGGATCGCGGTACTCCATGGAGCCGGCGGCCGGCGCCGCGGCGGCCGCGCGCACTATCTCCCAGGAGGGGATCTCCGCCGCGGAAGCCTCGAGCCCCCCGGGCAGCGCCAGCGGGACCCCTCCGGGGCCGACCACGAAAGCGTAGCCGGTCTCGCCGATGCGCCTGATGCCGGACGATTCCGTGAAAAAGGCCAGGTCGGCGGCAACGCGCATCGCCGCGGCCGCGCCGAGCGGATAGAAGAAGACCATCTCCGCCGTGCCCGTGGATATCGAGATATGCCTGCTCTTCGACTCCATGGCGGAGCGGAAGCCCGGGTCCTTAGAGTAGTCCCTGAGCGGGGATTCCGCGCCCTTGGCGGGGCTGAAGACCTTCATGACCTCGTCTCCCCGGACCGAGATCAGCGAGACCTCCAGTATCTCCGGGCTGGAATCGACGAAAGAGGAGAGAACCGCCTGGCGCGTCTCCCAGTCCATCCTTCCCACCGTATCGCGAAGGAAAACGACCTTGGAATGGATCCTGTCGATGTCGGCCCGCCAGGCCGAGGCGATATTGTCGGCCATGCCCAGGTGCAGTTCCAGCATGGCCGTCTTGACGCCGAGCTGGCCGAGATTGATCAGGCGGTAGCCGAGCAGCGACAGCGGCACCAGCGCCGCCAGCGACATGACTATCAGTAATTTCGGAAAGAGTTTAAGACGCATGCCCGTTCCAATTATACATTAGTTCAGCAGCCTGGCCAGGGCGGCGAGGTGATGCTGGAAGGCCGCCACGGCCTTCTCCAGTTCGGCCCTCTCCCTCGCGGACCTCGCCGGAGAGGAAGGCGCCCCGCTTTTGACCAGCTCTTCCAGCCTGGCCGAAGCCAGCAGCGCTTCACGCCTCGCCTGGGCGGCGGCCGCGGCCTGGGAGGCCAGCGATTCCGGGAGGTTCTCCGAAAGCATCGGCGCCAGCAGCGGCTCCGTCCTGTCCAGTTCCGCCCGCAGCGCCCGGAGATCGTCGCCGTCGTAGGGCGGGGAGGAGACGCTGTCCTCTATGGAGCGTTCCAGGGCTATCTTGTGCTCCATGAGCCGCGCGGCTGCGTCGTAAAAAGGCCTTTTCAGGCGCAGGGCGCCGGGCCGCGGCCCCGGCCGGGGACCGTGCAGTCCGTAGGAAAGGCGCGCGGGACGCTCCGCGTTCATGTAACCGGCGGTGAAGGCGCCTCCCAGCAGCATGAGAAGGGCGAGCAGGTTCCGGCCTCCGCCGGCCGCGCGCCTAGGCACCGGCCAGCCTCTCTAGAAGGGGACGGATGGCGCGCACGGCGGCGGCCCTGTGGCTGAGGCCGTTCTTCTCCCCGGGCGTCAATTCGGCGAGGGTCCTGTCCAGGCCCGCCGGCAGGAAGAGCGGATCGTAACCGAATCCCCCCGCGCCCCGAGGCGCCGAGAGGATGAAGCCTTCGACGATCCCTTCCGCGGTCTCAACCAGGCCCCCGGGCGAAGAGAGCGCCATGACGCAGCGGAACCGCGCCGAGCGGGCCTCGCGCGGCAGGCCCTCCAGGGCGCGCAGCAGTTTGGCGTTATTGTCGGAGAACGAACACCCTTCCCCGGCATAACGGGCGGAATGGACGCCGGGAGCGCCGCCGAGCGCGCGGACCTCCAGGCCCGTATCGTCGGCCAGGGCCCACAGACCGGTGGCCCGCGCCGCCGCCCCGGCTTTCTTGGCGGCGTTCTCCTCCAGCGTACCGCCGTCCTCTTCGACCGGTCCCGCGGCCGGGAAACCGGAAAGGGGCACGAACTCCAGTCCCGGCAGTCCGAGCAGGGCGGACAGTTCGGCCGATTTGTGCGCGTTGAAGGTGGCGAGGACGACCCGCACGGGGGTCCCGGTCATGACGGAACGCCCCGGCCGCGGGACCGCCGTCGGCCGGCGGCTTGACACTTTTTGAGATTAAATATATACAATATCATCGATGCAGGACTCCGGGAAAGATTTTAACATTTTTCATCTTGACTCGGCTTCTCTGGACGAGATAATCGCCTGTTTCCGCGGTTTCACGGACCTTTTTTTCCCTTTTCAGGAAAGGACGGTGCGCGGGCGCGTTCTTAGACTGATCCCGCCGCTGGAGAGGGAAGGCTCCCCGTGCTTCCCCGTCGTCACCGACGAGAGGATCTCCTCCGCCCCCTGCTTTTCCATGCCGGCCGGGGAAGCCCTGCGCCGGCTTTTCCATTCCCCGGCCGCGGAGACCGCGGTCTTCAACCCCGAGGGGCCGCTGGTAAAGGTCCCTGCCCAGGAAGTGCGGCTGGACAGGATGAAACTCTCCCTGATCGCGGGCGGCCTGGCTTCCCCCTCCGACCCGGCGGACCTGCGGGAGGCGGCCGCCGCGTCCCTCGGAGCGGGGGACTTTCACAGGGCCAACTACCTTTTCTACAGGCTTTTCGAACGGGAAGGACAGGAGAAGATAACGGCCCTCTACCCGCAGGTGCTCATGGAACTGGGCCAGCACCGCCAGGCCTACTTCATGCTCAAGGACCTGACCTCCCCGGAGGCCAGGTGCAATCTCGCCTTCGTATACTTCGAGACCGGGGACCTGGTCCACGCGCGCGAGTTCCTTTCCCTCGTGCCGCCGGGCACGGGAATGGAGGGCAGGAGACGCCTCCTGGAGGCGCTGCTGCGCGCCTCCGGGGGCGGCCCCGGAAGCGATGACCAGCTGAGGACCATGATCTCCGGTCCGCTCGCCGCGGAGGCTTCCTGCGGTCTCGCGACCTTGCTCTACCGGACCGCCGCCGCCGCGGGCTCGCCCCCGCCGGAAGAAGCGGCCTCCCTGGCGGCCGCGGCCGCCGCGAACGGCAGGACCGCGGTGAAAGCCCTGACCCTTCTGGGCTCGATCAAATATTCCCGCGACGACATGCGGGGAGCCCTCGCCGACTGGGACAGGGCTTTCGCCCTGGCCCCCTCGCCCGCGCTGCTGGCCAGCCGCGCCACCGCCATGCTGGCGCTCGGCGATCACGCAGCGGCCGCGGCCGCGGCCGCGGAACTCTCCCCCTGGGACCCGGTTTCCGCGGAAAAGGTCGTCGCCGCCCTGCCCGACGAAGCGCCGCGCGCGGCGGCGCCGGAAAAGAGGACCGATTACGATTATATCGACGTTTTCCGGAAGGAGCCCTCCGCCGGGACCAGGCCGACGGCCTCCCTGGAAAGGGCCGATATCTCGAGCCGCCGCCCCTCCTCGCCGCGGGGCCCGGTGTCGGGACCGGGTCCGGGAGGGTCAGCCGCGGCCTCGGCCGCGGCGCCGGCCGAACCCGTTCCCGACGCCCGGTTCGAGACTTACGGGGAACTTTTCGAAGCGGCGGAATCGCCCAAGCCGGAACAGGCGCGGACGGACGGCTTCATGAGCCGGGCGTTCACCCTGGCCTCGGCGCTGGAGGAAGAGCTCGGCAAGAAGATCTATTTCAGCCCGGACGGGCTGACCGAAGTCGAAAAAAAACTGCGCCTGACGTTCATCCGGCCGGACCGCACCCAGCTGGAGTCCACGGACATCGTGCTCTCCTGTTCGGCTTTCCTGGCGTACATGATACAGGAGAGGTTCCGGGCGCGCCTGCTGAAGTTCCAGGATTTCGACCCCTGGACCTGGCCCATGGCCGCGCCCGGCTCCGATTTCCTCACCTACCCCGTACAGCGGGTATGGCGCCTTCTCTGGAGCGAGACCCTGCCGGACCCGGGCTGGCTGAACCGCTACCTCCAGTGGGTGGAGAACGAGTTCAGGACCCCCTCCGCCAAGATCTCGGGCGCGGAAGCGGTCAAAAAGAGGGTGCGCAGCCACCCCGAGCGGATCGTCGACGCCGAGACCGAGCACAAACGGACGGTCATACTGGCCTCGACCCTCTCCGAGACCGCCGGGATCGAGACCGCCCGCACCGGGATCATAAAGATATCCCAGGGGCTGAAGGCCCGCTTCACGCCCGGCGTCCCTCCGACGGCCGACGGCTGGAAACTGCTGCGCTGCTACGCCCATCTCTTCACCTCCGTGCTCATAAAGGACTTCAAGGGCGTATGGCACAACACGGACGGGAACGACGGGCTCTGGTCCATGCAGTTCCCCTGGAAGACCTTCGTTTTCCCCATCGGCAAAGTCTACAGGAGCGCCTCTTCCGGGGACGACCTGCTGGAGTATTACGATAAACTGATGGAGGAAAAGTTGAAAGTGACCGGCGGGGACCGCTGATTGCCCTTTCGGCCCTTGCCCGGAGCCGGCCATTGTTGTACATTATGGATACCATGAAGCTCATCGCGCTGCTGCTCGCCTCCTTCCCCGTTCTCGCCCATTCTTCCGGTTTCCGGCTAGATTCCGCCGGGGCCGCCGCCGTCTCCTCCGTCGAGGTCGCCGCGCCCGGCGACCCGGACGTCCGGCGCAAGGGTCCGGCCGACTGGACCGTCATGATCTACATGAACGGCAAGAGCAACCTCGAGCCTTTCGCCCTGCGCGACATGAACCGGATCGAGACCGTCGGCTCCACGGAAAAGGTCAATATCGTCGTCGAACTGGGCCGCTCGAAAGGGCTCGAGAACGACACCGCCGCCGAGGGCGACTGGTCGGGCGTGCGGCGCTACCTGGCCGCCAGGGACGCCGACATGGAGAAGATAAACTCGCCCGTGCTGCGGGACATCGGCGCCTCCGACATGGGCGACTGGCGCGAGGCCGCGAAGTTCGTGCGCTGGGCCCGCGAGGCCTATCCCGCCAAGCGCTTCATGCTCATCCTCTGGGACCACGGCTGGGGCTGGCTGGACCCGCTCAAGCCGGGCGAGAACCTGGCGGACGGCGCCGGAGCCAAATCCATCTCGCACGATTTCGAGACCGGCAACTACATAAAGACCACCGAGATAGGGAAGATACTCAAAGAGGCGGGCAGGGTGGACCTCTACGCCTCCGTGGCCTGTTTCATGCAGATGGGCGAGGTCGCCTACGAGCTCAGGGGCCTGGCGGACGTCATAGTGGGCTCCGAGGAGGTCGTGATGTTCCCGACCTTCAATTTCGAGGATTTCCTGGCCGCGCTGACCGCCGACCCGGGCGCCGACGCCGAGAAGGCCGGGACCCTGCTGGCGGACACCTATATCGAGATGTATTCCCGGCCCGAGCATTCGGCGATGCTGGCGGAGTACAAGTTCGGCGCCCACCTCTCGGCCATACGCGGCCCGGCCCTGGAGGGCTTCGCCGCCCGCGCCGGCAAATGGGCGAAGGCCGTGCTGAAGAACGGCGACGACGCGGCGCTGCGCTCGGCCCGCCGCGACGTGCTGCGCTTCGAGGTGGGCGACGAGGTCACAGACCCGCAGAAGCTCGTTTCCTTCTACGCCGACATCCACCATTTCACCTCGCTCTACGAGGCCGCGATGGACGGGTCGCGCCCCGCGGCCCCGGCCGCGGCCGCGGCCGGCAGGGACCTGCGCGACTGGATAGACTCCGAACTGGTCGTAAGGAACGTCTTCCTGGGCAAGGACCGGACCGGAAAGGATTTCTCCGCGACCCGCGGCATAGCCCTCAATATCCCCGGCCTCAAGGGCGACCTGCTGCCCTACCATCAGTCCTACGGCGAGCTGGCCTTCGAGAAGGCCTCGGGCTGGAGCGCCCTCGTCGAATACATGGAGAACCTGGAGTAAGCCTTGGATAGAACGGCCGAGAAGCCGGAAAGCCGATCCAGTTTCGGACCGGCTTTCTTTTTTCTCCCCCCGCGGCGCAGGCGCGCGCTCTCGGCCGTCTACGCTTTCGCGCGCCTGGCCGACGATATCGCGGACGACCCGGCCCTGCCGGCGGCGGAAAAACGCCGGCGCCTGGGGGAACTGGCGGCCTCCGTGGAAGCGCTCTACGCCGGGGATTCCGGCGGACCTATCTCTTACCTGGCCGGCCCCGTGCGGGAGTTCGGGCTCCGCAAGGAGCATTTCCTTCTCCTTATAGAAGGGGTGGGCATGGACGCGGACCCCCGCCGCTACTGGAACATGGACGATCTGAAGGCCTATATGTACCGCGTGGCCTCGGCGCCGGGCCTGCTGGTGCTCCCGGTGTTCGGGGCGGCGGGCGGGGACCTGCCGCGCTTCGCCGAGAACATGGGCTACGCCGTGCAGCTGATGAACATCATCCGGGACTTCAGGGAGGACGCAGACATGGGCCGCGTCTACATACCGGAAGAGGACCTGAGGGCTTTCGGCATAGCGCCGGGCAGGGCGGCGGCTTCGGCCGGCACCCCCGATTTTGTAGAATTGATGAAATTCGAGGCCGGCAGGGCGCGCGGTTTCTACCGCGAGGCCTGCCTGGCCGCCAGGGGAGCGTCGGGACTTTTTCCCGCCTTCATGATGGGAGAGCTTTACCTGGCGCAGCTGGCAAAGCTGGAACGGGACGGTTTCTCCGGAGGGCGCCCGCGCGCGGGCGCCGCCGGCAAAGCCGCCGCGGCCTGGAGGGCCTTTAGGAGAATATGCTGAAACCCGATTCGTGGATACGAGAGATGTGCCGCCGGCACGGGATGATAACGCCCTATACCGAGAAGCTGGTCGCTAAGGACAAGGTGTCCTACGGCCTCTCCTCCTACGGCTACGACATCCGCGTCGCCGACGAGTACAAGGTCTTCACCGACGTCCACAACTGCGTGGTGGACCCCAAGGACTTCCGGCCGGAGTCCTTCGTCGACCTAAAGGCGCCCTGGTGCATAGTTCCCGCCCGCTCCTTCGCGCTGGCCCGCTCGGTCGAGTATTTCCGCATCCCGCGAGGCGTGATCGGCCTCTGTATCGGCAAAAGCACCTACGCCCGCTGCGGCATAGTCGTCAACATCACCCCGCTGGAGCCGGAATGGGAGGGGCATCTCACGCTCGAGATCTCCAACACGACCCCCCTGCCCGCCAAGATCTACTCCAACGAGGGCATAGCGCAGCTGGTCTTCCTCGGTTCCGACATCGAGTGCGAGACCTCCTACAAGGACCGGAAGGGCAAGTACCAGTCCCAGCGAGGCGTCACCCTGCCCAGGATCCTGCGCCGCCGATGAACGCGCTGGTCCTGCCGCTGCTGCTGGCCGCCGCGCCGGCCCTCGCGGGCGGCGCCGGGGACGCGCGCCGGCACTACGGCGCGGGCCGCGAAGCGGAGGCCCGGGAAGCGCTGGCCGCCGCCGTCAGGGCCGATCCCGCCGACGAGGAGGCCTATTCTTTCCTGCTCGAGATCCTGCCGGACTCCTCGCCGGCCGTAGCCTCCCTGGGGGAGGCCGCCCGCAAGAACCTTAAAAAGGGGCTCAAGAAGCCCGTCTATCTCCTCGCCCTGTGCAAGTCCCTGCGCGCCGCCGGAGAGAAGGAAAAAGCGGGGGCGGCCTGCCGGTCGGCCCTGGAACTGGACCCGGTATTCTCCGCCTCCTACCGGGAACTGGCCCTGACCCATGAAGCGGCCGGCGACGAGCGGCGCGCGCTGGAGACGGCCGCGCAATGGACCGAGATCTCCGGCGATTACAAGGCCTGGACCGAACTCGGCCGCCTGCGTTCCGTTTACGGCGATTTCGCCGGCGCCAGGACCGCGCTGGCGCGGGCTTCGGCGCTCGCCGGCAGGTCGAAGGACCCGGAAGCCCCCGCCTGGCGGAGGCGCGCCGCGGCCCTGACGGCGTCCCTCGCGCGGGCGGAGAGGAAAAGCCCCTCCCGCCGCGGGACCGGACCCGGCCGCAGGAAGGCGGAGGACTGCGCGGCCCTGGCGGCGGCGCACAACGCCGCGGGCAGGCAGCGCGAGGCCGAAGAGACCGCTTCGGCCTGCCTGCGTTCGGCGCCGGGGCATCCGGGCCTGACGGAGACCCTGGCCGACGCGTATTTCGAGCTCGGCTACTATGAAAAAGCCCTGGAGCTCTATGCCGGGGCCGCGGAGGCGGCGGGCCGCGACCGGGCCCTGGCCGGACGGGCGCTGCGCAAGAAGGCCGGCATACACCTGAGGATGGACGCCGGAGACCAGGCCCGCGCCTCTTACGAGGCCGCGCTCAGGGCGTATCCCGGCGACCCCCTGCTGCTGCGCGAACTGGCGGGATTCAGGGAGAAGAACGGCGACCACGCCGGGGCCTTCGACCTGTATTCCCGCCTGCTGAAGCTCAGGCCCGGGGACAAGGAAGCCGCGGAGAAACTGGCCGAGCTCGAGGTACCGGCCATGTCTCCGGCCGGACTGGCCGCGGAACTCAGGGCCCGCGAGGCGTTCCCCGAGGACGGCTCCGAGGCCGGGGCGGAGGAACGGGAACTGCTGATGGCCATGCGCGAGGCAGAAGCCGGAGGCGCGGTCGACTATCTGAAGGGAAAGCTGGGCCGGCTCAACGGCCTCACCGTCGAAAGGACGGGACCGGACGGGAGCCTCAGGCTGGCGCTGACCCGCAGAGGCTACGAAGCCTGGCTGGCGGCCAGGACGCGCGACGCCGTGGGTTTTTTCGAGAGGAAAGGGATGGACTTCCGCCATATCTTCGCCCTGCGCGACAGGGAGGGAGCTCCTTTCTTCGACAAGAAAGGCGGACTCACGCGGCGGGGAGCCTCGGCCTACCTGAAGGCCCTGAGGGGCGCGACTTCCTGGCTGCTGCCTTACGAGGACGTGCCGGACTCGCCCGCCGTCGAGAAGGCCAAAGCGGAAACCGGCGCGCTGCTTTCCGGCGGCTACGAAGAGATCTCGGAACCCGAGTACCTCTGGCTGCTCAAGAAGACGGAATGCCCGCCGGAAGTCATGGTGGAGCCGCCCATATTCATGAAAGAGGTGAGGACGCCCGCCAGGGTCCGCTACTATATCTGCCGCTACTGCATCGGCAGGAACAGGATCAGCGACCAGATAGCGCAGAACATAGAGGATTACCGCGCCGGCAACACCGAGATCCAGTCCACGGGCGGCACCGCCTTCTTCGGCCGCGGCGGCTCCGCTCCGCCCAAGCTCTGCGTGAACGGCCGGCTGTCCGAATAGCCCCCCGTTGCGCGCGACCGTCCTATTTGCTATCATATAGCCCCTATGATACAGAAAACCACTTTGCCCGAACTCAAGAAAGTCGAAGCCGAGAGGAAATGGCATTTCCTCGACGCCAAGGACCAGGTGCTCGGCAGGCTCTCCACCCGCATAGCGGTGCTGCTCGCCGGCAAGCACAAGCGCACCTACACCCCTTCGATGGACTGCGGAGATTTCGTGGTAGTGACCAACGCCTCCAAGGTGAGGCTGACCGGCTCCAAGCCGGAAGAGAAGTTCTACTTCCGGCACTCCGGCTACGCCGGCGGCGCCAAGGTCATCCCCTACAAGCGCCAGATGGAGAACGACCCGACCAGGGTCATCGAACTGGCGGTCAAGCGGATGCTCGACGACAACAAGCTGCGGGCCCGCAGGCTCAAGCGGCTCAAGATCTACCCCGGCGCGGAGCACGGCTTCGGCGGCCTGGAAAAAAAGTAACACCGACGAGAGGATAAAAAACCAATGAGCGACAACAATCTCATACTGGCCACCGGCAGGCGCAAGACCTCCGTGGCGCAGGTCAAAATGCTCCAGGGCGGCAGCGGCAAGATGACCGTCAACGCCAAGAGCCTGGACGAGTATTTCGGCAACAACAGCCGCCTGAAATACGTCATCAACTCCCCCTTCGACCTGGTCAAGGACCAGAAGTTCGACTGCGTGATAAAGGTGAACGGCGGCGGGATCTCCAGCCAGGCCGGCGCCATACGCCACGCGATCTCGCGCGCCATCGCCAGCCTCGGCGACTCCTTCCGCGGCCCGATGAAGAAGGCCGGCTACCTGACGCGCGACCCCCGCATGGTCGAGCGCAAGAAGCCCGGCAAACCGAAGGCCCGCAAGCGCTTCCAGTTCTCCAAGAGGTGAGCGCCTCCTGAGAGGGACCTGCCGCGGGAGGCGAACCCTCCCGCGGCTTTCTTTTTATCATGGCGAAAAGAAGAACGCTCAAGGCCGTCTCCGCCGCCGCCTCGGCCGGCGCCGCGCTGGCGGGGGCCCTGGCCGCCGGCCGGGACCCCTCGGCCCAGGCGGAGGCCCTTCCGCCCGCGGCCGCGGCGCTGCGCGGGGCCGTAGCGGCCGACGGTTCCGCCCCGGAACTGCTGGAGCCGCTGGAAACGCTGCTGGCCTGCGCGGAAAAGCTGCCGGTCCTTCTGCCTCCGCCGCCTCTGCCCGAACCTCTGCCGCGGAGTCTCGACTCCCTTCGGCGCGCCCTGTCGCTGCTCGCGGACCTCGCGTCCGGCCGGGGCCGCTCCGGCGCCGCGGGGCAGATAGGCGCGATCGCGGCCGCGGAGGCCAGGGAACTGCGCCTGGCCCGCCGCGCGGCGGAGAGCGATCCCGCCGGATTCGTGGAAAATCTTAAATTTAGTAACATATATTCCGGCCTGGAAGACTGCTTTTTCCGGGCCGAAGAAGAGGCCGGCAGGCTCGCGCGGCACGTCTGAAAAGCGGGACCGGGGTTAACCACAGGAGACAACCATGAACAAGCTCGGAACGGCGGCAGCTCTCATCTTCCTTTCCGCCCAGGCCGCCTGGGCCGGCACCGTGGTCATCTATCATACAAGCGACGTGCACGGCTGGTACGGCGCCAGGCCCGCCAAGTGGAACAAGGAGGACCCCGCCCGCCTCATCGGCGGCTTTCCCGCTCTCGCCACCCTCCTCAAGAACGAGGAACGGCCCTACCTGCTGCTCGACGGCGGCGACATGTTCCAGGGCACGCCCGAAGGCAATTTCACGCGCGGCATGGCCAGCGTTCAACTGATGAACGCCGCCGGCTACGACGCGGCTGTCGTGGGCAACCACGATTACGACTATACCGAGGACAGCCTGCGCGCGATGGTCTCCAGCGCCTCTTTCGCGATGCTGGGCGCGAACATCTATCTCAAGACGACGGGCGCGCCGGCCGACTACGTGAAACCCTACAGGATCTTCGAGCGCGGCGGGAAGAAGATAGCCGTGCTGGGGCTGGCCGGGGAGCATACCGCCACTTCGACCCTCCCGCTCAACGTCAAACACCTGGAATTCCGCGACGAGGCCGGGGAAGCCGCGAAATGGGTCCGTGAGATACGCGGGCTCAAGCCCGACGCCGTGGTCATCCTGGCCCATTTCGGCGTATGCGGCCGCTTCACCTCGCAGAAAGTGGACGTCTCCACCTGGACCGCCGGCGAGATGGAGAAACACTGCGGCAGGGGCGGGACCCTCGCCGTCGCGCGCGCGGCGGGGGCCGACGTCGTCTTCGGCGGACACAATCACACCGGCCTGCTGAAAGGCTACTACGACAAGGGCAGCTCGACGCTGCTGGCCGAGAGCTTCTACGGCCTGACCGACGTGACCCGCGTGGAACTGGAATTCGACGATAAGACCGGGACGCTGAAAAGTTCGAAGGCGGAACTTGTCCCGCTCTGGACCGACGAAGCCGGACAGGAGCAGGGGATGAAGAGCATAATCTCGGCCTTCACCGCCGAGGTGGACAAGGAAATGGACAAGGAACTGGGCGAAGCCGCGGACGACCTCGGCTACAGTACCGAAGGCCTGGATTCCCCCGTCGGCAACTGGATGACGGACGCGATGAGGGCCCACGCCGGAGCGGACATGGCTTTCCAGAACACGGCGGGGATAAGGTCCGACATAAAAAAAGGACCGGTGCGCGTACGCGAGATCTACCAGGTCATGCCCTTCGAGAACACGCTGGTCACCGTCACCCTGACCGGCGCCCAGCTGGAGAAGCTCCTGCGGGATAACCTCTCCGGCGGCAAGGCGAGACTGCAGCTCTCGGGCCTGAAGGTGAGCTTCAAGCCCGGGAAAGGCGGCGCGCTGAAACTGGAAAGGGACGGCCGGACGATAAAGCCCGGCGAAAAGTTCAAGGTCGTCACCAACAACTATCTCACCACCGGCGGCACCGGCGGCGGCGTCTTCGCCGAGGGAGAGGGCCTTACCGACACGATGGTCCCGGTGCGCGACGCGCTGATCGCCGCCGTGAAGGCCGCGGGCACGGTCTCCTCCCCGGCGAACGCGGGAAGGATAGTCAGACTGGATGAGTAGCAAGGCGCTGAAGGCCCTCTTCCTTTCCGCTCCGCTGCTGCTGGCTTCGTGCTCCTGGCGGGACTCGGCGGTCGTCTATCTCACTTCCGACGCCAGGGGCTGGGTCTTCCGCGCCCCGGAGGACGACGGTCCCGCGCCCGCCGGCTTTCCCGTCCTGAAGAAGATACTCGAAGCCGAAGAACGGCCCTTCCTGCTCTTCCACGCCGGCCCCTGGCTCTCCGGCCCGCCGGAAAGCCTGAACCAGCGCGCCAAGGCCGCCGCCGAATGCATGGCAGGCATGCCCTATGCGGCCGCCGGCCTGCTGGGCGAGGACCTGCTGCTGGACCCGGCGCGGCTGGAAAGAGCCCTCAAAGGCGCCGCCCTTCCCCTGCTCGCCTCCAACGTCTATCTCAAAAGCGGCGGCCGACCGTCGTTCACTTCGCGTTCGCTGACCTCCGGGGTCGGAAAGACCTCGCTGGGCCTGGCCGTCCTGACCGCGCCCCGGCCGGACCATCTCTCCTGGCCCAAATACGGCCCGCGTTACAAGTTCGAGAAGGAGACTTACGAGGCGGAGCGGGCGCTGCTGGAAATGAAATCCCAGGGGGCGAGGATAAAAGCGGTGCTGCTGGAAATAGGGGAAGGCGAGGGCTCCATGGAGTTCCTGGACCATTTCCTCGCGCATTTCGGCTCCAGGCTCGACCTCGTGCTCGTGAAATCCCCCGCCGTGACCAGGATCTTCTCCCGCAAGGGCACCCTGGTGGTCCCGGTCCTGGAGGGGCTCAACCGGGTGGAACTTAAGCTTTCGCCGGAAGGCGCGCTGCTCAACGCGGCCCATCGGACCGTGCCCATGGACCGGGACAAGTACGGCTCGGACCCCGGGATCGAGGCCATGCTGGACTCCCATCGCAGCGGGGCGCTCGCGGCCCTGGACAGGATCGTCGGCGAGCTCCAGTACGCGCTCGAGCCCGGCGAGGCCGGTCCTTCGACGGCCGGGACCTGGGCCGCCGACTGCCTGAAACGCTGGGCGCGCAGCGACGGGGCGGTATTCGACCCGGGGGACATCCATTCCGTCCTGCCGCGCGGCGCCGTCCGTCTCGCCGACCTCTACCGCGCCATGCCGGGCGAGAACAACGTGGTCTTCGTAAAGATACGCGGCCAGGAACTGCTCGAATACCTGAGAGCCTCCTCCGGCAGGAGGCTTTCCTACGCGGGGCTCGCCTACGACGCGGCGGCCGGGACCGGCGAGGCCGGCGGCCGCCCGATAGAGCCGGGCCGCCTCTACCGCGTCGCCATACCCGATTCGCTGGTAAGCGAGAACGACCACGCCATACTCTCGACGGCCATGGAATTCGCGAATTCCCGGCATCCCGTGCGGGACACTCTGCGCTGGTGCCTCGGCAGGCGGCAGCCGGCAAGACCGGCCATGCCCGGTATGGAGTTCTGAATGTACGCCTGGTTCTCCGGGATCCTGCTCAGCGGCCTGTTCTGGTTCAGGACCTTCGTTTTCTTCGCCGCCACCTGGGCGGTCATATTCGCCACCTCGACGGTGCTGGGCGCCTCCGCCGCCTTCGAGTACGAGGACGGCTACGCCTGGACCACGCCCGTCTTCGCTAAGGCCGACGCGCGGGGCCTGCCCGGGGATTCGCCCGATTACTGGAACCTGGTCAACCGCTCCCCGGAGAAGGAACGCACCAAGCCCGCCCCGTGGCTGCTCTCCTGGGCGCTGCGCCTGGCCGGTTTCAGGGTGGAACTCATCGCCGAACGCGGCAGGGAGGGCTCCGAGGCGCTGTTGGCCAGGAGGATGCCTCCGGCCGCCGAATTCCACCTCATAAAGGCGGAAGAGCGGGCGGAGCTCCTGAAAAAGAAGGACTACACGCTTTACTTCGCGGTCTCGGACGAGCAGGTGGCGCTGGCCAGACAGTTCGATATTACCGCGGTCAGGGTGCTCAAGAACCCCAAGTCCCGTTTCAAGGCCCCCCAGATCCCCGGCAAATACGGAGAGACCACCCTGCCCCTCTCCCGCCTTTAGTTAGCGGGGACGTTGTTTAGTTTTTATCCCCAGGCCGGAGGGTTCCGGATCCCAGAACGTCCCCTTATTGCCTGCCGGCCATTAATAAGATAAAATAGACCTCCGCGCATGTCCGACTGTATTTTCTGCAAAATAGCTTCAGGGGAAGCCAAGGCCAGGATAGTCCTGGACGAAGAGGACCTGCTCGCTTTCCTCGACCTTAACCCGCAGGCGCCGACCCATGTGCTGATCGTGCCCAGGAAGCACATAGCCAGCCTCTCGGACGCCGGACCGGAGGACGGGGCACTGCTCGGCCGCATACAGCTGGCGGCGGCGAAGATCGCCGCGCAGCTGGGCATAGGCGACGGCTTCAGGCTGGTCGCCAACAACGGCCGCAAGGCCGGGCAGGCGGTGGACCATGTCCACTATCACCTGCTGGGCGGCCGCAGGCTGCTCTGGCCCCCGGGTTGAGACGGCGGCGGCGGGCGGCGCGGCGATCTTTTTCGGAACGGTTTCAAGAGCGAAGGTGGTGATAACGTGGTATTCGTAAAAGTACGCGACGAAGAATCCGTGGAAGAGGCGCTCAGGCGCTTCAAGCACGAGTGCGAGCGCAACGGCATACTTAAAGAGATAAAGCGCAGGGAGCATTACCTGTCCCCCGGCGCCAAGCGCAAGCTCAAGTCCCAGGAAGCCCGGCGCAAGATGCGCAAGGGCCGGCGCTATTGAGCGCCCGCGGCCCGCGGCTCCCGCGGCGCGGGCCCCAAGCGAACACAAGGCAGCCGCGTAGCGCCTTCCCCCCGGCGGGGGGAAGGCGTTGCGCCTTATTCTTCAGGAAGAACGGATGCGCCCCGAAGACCCCATAAACGAGATCCGCACCCGGGTCGACATAGTCGACCTGGTGCGCGATTACGTCCCCTCCCTCAAGCGGGCCGGCAGGAACTACAAGGCCTGCTGCCCTTTCCACAGCGAAAGGACGCCCTCGTTCACGGTGAGCCAGGACAAGCAGATCTTCTACTGCTTCGGCTGCAACAAGGGCGGCGACATCTTCACCTTCCTGCGCGAGATAGAGGGGCTCAGCTTCCCCGAGGCGGCGGAGCGCCTGGCCCAGCGGGCCGGCGTCGAGTGGAAGCGGGACAAGGACGGGGCACTCTCCGCCCGCGAGAAGGAGCGCACCGAGCTCAAGAAGCTCATGGCCGCGGCCGCGGCCCTCTACTCGAAATTCCTTTTCTCCTCCGAAGGCCGGACGGCCCTGGCCTACCTGCGCGACCGCAAACTTTCCGACGGGACGATAGAGCGCTTCATGCTGGGCTGGGCCCCGGGCGGAGACGCCCCCGTCGCCAGGGAGCTCAAGTCGCGCGGCTTCTCCGCCGACCTGCTCTTCATGGCCGGCCTGGCCTCCACTCGCGACGGCGGCAGGGTCAGCGACTACTTCCGCGAGCGGGTCATGTTCCCCATACGCAACCCCGCGGGCGACGTCATAGCCTTCGGCGGGCGGGTGCTGGACGCCTCCGAGCCCAAATATCTGAACTCCCCGGAGACCTCCCTCTTCCCTAAACGCCGCACGCTCTACGGCCTCTACGAGGCCCTGCCCGAGATACGCAAGAAGGGCCGCGTGGCGGTGGTCGAGGGCTACATGGACGTCATCGCCTGCCACCAGGCCGGCGCGGCCTTCGCCGTCGCCCCGCTGGGCACGGCGCTGACCTCCGACCACGCCCACCAGCTCTCCCGCTACTCGGCCGAGATCACCGTGGCCTTCGATTCCGACAACGCGGGCAGGAACGCGGCCGTGCGCGCGGCCGAGATCTTCATGGACGCCGGCCTCTACGTGAAAGCGGCCGAATTCACGCCCGCCAAGGACCCCGACGAACTGGCCGTGAAGTACGGGGCCGCCGAGCTGGAGAAGCGGCTGACCTCCGGCCTGGACCCGGTGGAGTTCAAGCTGCGCCTGCTGGCGCCCGGCGGCGCGGAAAAACTTTCCTCGCAGGACAAGGCGCGCCTGGCGGCGAAGCTGCTCGACACCGTGGCCCGCCAGCGCGACGAGATAGTCAAGAGCGAATGGCTCAGGATCATAGCGGCCAGGCTGGCCGTGCCGGAGGAAGCCCTGGCCCGCCAGCTCTCCAAGGCCGCGCCGGGCGACCATGTCAGGCCGGAACGCCCCGCCGAGGCTCCCGCCGACGCCCCGCCGGCCATAGAACTGGGCTTCCTGCAGCTGCTGCTCAAGAACACGGGGCTCTGCGACCATATCCGCGAACTGCCGGCGGAGCACCTGTCGCATCCGGACGCCAGGGCGGCGCTCTCGGCCATCCGCGGAGCGCCGGCGGCCTCCCCGGCGGAACTGGCCGAAGCCCTGAAAGAGGACCATCCCGGCGCGGCGGCGCTGGTCATGAAACTGGCGGTGCAGGAGCTGGAGTCCGACGCGGACCCGGCCCTGAACGTCACCAGGGCGGCGGCGATGATAACCCGCTTCGCCAAGGAGCGGCGCTGGAAGGAACTCAAGGCCTCGATGGCCTCCCTGAGCCCGGACCAGCTGCGTGAATTCCAGGAACTTACGGCGGAGATAAAATCCTCCCCCAGGCAAAAGCGGTAACACCCAAGGAGAACCAAATGGCGCAGCCTAAAAAAGCTTTAAGGGACCTCGTCGAGCTCGGAAAGGAGCACGGCTACATCACCCTCGAGGAGATGAACCGCTCGCTGACCAACGCCTCGATGTCCAGCGAGGAGATAGACAACCTGATGACCACGCTGGAGGACCTCGGCATCGACGTCGTGGACCGCAAGAAGTTCAAGCTGGTCGCCGCCGCCGAGCGCGAGGCCTACACCGTCGAATGGGACGCGGCCCCGGACGTCTCCAACTCCATCCGCATGTACCTCAGCGAGATGGGCAAGGTGCCGCTGCTGACCCGCGACGAGGAGGTCACGCTGGCCCGCAACATCCGCGAGCGCGAGAAGGAACTGCGCATGCTGGTGCTGGAATCCCCCATCACGATGCGCGAGATCCGCAGCTGGGAGATGCTCATCGAGCAGGACGAGATGACGACCAAGGAGCTCATGCCCCGCGGCCGCAAGTCCAACCAGGAGCTCTCGGCGATGAAGCGCAAGATGAAGAACATCGCGCAGCTCATCACCCGCACCGAGAAGGAGCTGGCCGCCCTCGACGCCCGCGCCAAAAAGCCCAACCTGCCCAACGAGCAGAAGAAGAAGCTCTCGCACGAGATGGACAAGAAGCGCAAGGAGATAGTGCGCAACATCATCAACCTCAACCTCAACCAGGAGAAGATCAAGCGCCTGACCAACAAGATCAAGAACCTGGCGCACAAGGTGAAGGAGTTCCGCCTGGAGCTGGAGAAGTACCAGAAGCATTACGGCGACCTGGACAAGATAGCCGTCGACCACGCGCTGGTCGCCAGGGGCAGGCTGAAGCCCGCGGTCTTCCGCTCCAAGTGGGGCTACAACCACTCCGAGCTGGACGCCGCGCTGGAGAACATCCGCGCGATCAAGGACCGCGAGTACCACCTGCTGCGCACGCTGCCGCTGGACGCCGACGAGTTCCTCTCGCTCAACGACAAGATCACCTTCCTCGAGGACCAGATCCTGCAGGACAAGCTCAAGCTGATCAAGGCCAACCTGCGCCTGGTGGTCTCGATAGCCAAGAAGCACGTCAACTCGAACCTCGAGCTCTCCGACCTCATCCAGGAAGGCGGCCTGGGCCTCATGAAGGCCGTCGAGAAGTTCGAGTACAAGCGCGGCTTCAAGTTCTCCACCTACGCCACCTGGTGGATACGCCAGTCCATCAACCGCGCGATAGCCGACCAGGCCCGCACCATCCGCATCCCGGTGCACATGAAGGAACTGGTCTCCAAGCTCATGAAGGTCACGCGCCGCTACCGGCAGGAGTTCGGCCGCGACCCCAACATCGAGGAATACTCCAAGCACATGCACATCTCGATGGACAAGGTGAAGAACGCGCTGAAGATCATGCAGGACCCGATCTCGCTCTCCACCCCGATAGGCGAGGACGAGGACTCGCACCTGGAGGACTTCATCGAGGACAAGGGAGGCCTGCCGCCGTCCAACTCGGCCGTCGAGCTGCTGCGCCGCCGCGAGGTCACCAAGATCCTCTCCACGCTGACCGACCGCGAGGCGAAGATAATAAAACTGCGCTTCGGCATCGAGACCGGCTACCCGCGCACGCTCGAGGAGGTCGGCAAGATCTTCCGCGTCACGCGCGAGCGCGTGCGGCAGATCGAGGCCAAGGCGATACGCAAGCTGCGCCACCCCAGCCGCAGCAAGATGCTCAGGGACTACATCGACTGAGCGCCGCCGCCGGCGGACAAAAGAAGAGGCCCCGGGTCGCCCCGGGGCCTCTTTTCCATTCCCGCCTTCCCGGCGGGACTATTTCCTGTCGTCCTGGAACATCGACCTCACCAGCGAGGCCGCCGCGTCCTTGGCGCCGAGGCCGAAGGCTATGGCGAAAGCCAGGCCGAAGGAACCCAGCACTATGCTGAGGCTCGAGCGGATGGTCTTCATGGCTATGCCCATCTGCTCCAGGGCGATGATGGCCGCGAAGACTATGACGGTGAAATAGACGATCTGGGAGAGCACACGGCCGCCGCGCAGGTTGTTGGCGGTGGCCGAATTGCTGACCAGCTCGGACAGGAACTTGGCGAAGAGCAGTCCCCCGAAGGCTATGAAGATGGCGGCCGTTATGCGCGGCATGAAATCCATCACGAAGCGCTCGAGTATGGCCGAGATGACGGTAAGATTGAGCACGTTGGCGGCGGAAACGAAGAAGACCAGTATCAGCGACCAGTAGATCACGAAGCCCACCACGGAAACCAGCGATTTGCCCATGCCGAACCTGGCGAGCACCTCGTTTATGCCCACGCGGCTGGTATAGGAGTCCAGGCGGACCCTCCGCAGGAAGTTCTCCGCCACCGAGCTGAACACGCGCGCGATGAAGAGGCCGAACAGGATGAAGATGAGCGCGGCTATGACGTTGGGAAGATAGTTGGCGAAAATGTGCCAGACGTTCAGGACGGGCTGCACGAAGAGATTAGAGATGTCTTTTAGCATGGCTGGGGCGGTCCTCCTTGGATACGTGAGGCCTTATTCTATATATTTATCCGGGCGGGGTTCAAAGCGCCGGTCAAAAAAAAGCCCCGTCCGGGCGGCGGACGGGGCGGGCGCGGCGGGAAAGACGTTCAGGAGGTCTTGCGCGGAGCCACGGGGTCCGCGGGCAGCGGCCTGGGGGCCGGCCGCTTCATGCGGGGAGCGGGCAGAGCTTTCCGGACGTCCGAGGGCGCGTCGCGCAGGTCGGCGGGACGGGCGTCGGGGGCCGCCTTTTTGGCGGGGACGGCCTTGGCCTTGACTTCCCCGGCCGCAGGGAGAGCCGTCTTTTCCTTCGCGGCGGCCGGTTTCTCCTCGCTGCCGGACTCCACGGCCTTCTTCAGGAGCTCCATGGAGCCTTTGCGGTAAAGCGGGTCTCCTATCACGCTGAATTCGTCGAAGGGGGTGCGGCCGGGGCGGACCGCCTTTTCCGCGGCGGAGGCGGCCGGAACGGCGGCCTCCCGCGCGACAGCGTCCCCCGCCGAGGCGGCGGGTTTAAGGTCCTCCACGTTGCCGGCGGCCGAGGCGGCCGACCATAAAAAGACCGTCGCGACGATCGCGGCGGCGAAGATACCGGAAATGGCGGCGGAAGGGTTTTTCATCTTTGTCTCCATATGTTGACTGCCGGCTCGGGGCTGTGCTTAAATTATACAGCCTGGGAGAAGCGGCCGTAAGTGGCTAATGTCCTACCCGGGACGGGCCAAGGGACCCAAGACCCGGCCCCCGCGCGCCTTTGCATCCCGCCGTCTTTTTTGGTATCATATCCCCACTATGTACGCTATTATACAGACAGGCGGGAAACAGTACTGGGTCGTCCCCGGTGAGATTTTGCAGGTCGAAAAGCTCTCGGCCAAGGAAGGCGAGGAGATCAGCATCAAGGCCCTCTGGTCAGCGGCCACCGGCACGGAGGAAAAGGCCGGCGCCAATCCCCTCTCCGCAAAGGTAACGGCCAAGGTGCTTCGCCATCTGCGCGGTCCCAGGGTGATAGTCTTCAAACGCCGGCCCAAGAAGGCCTACGAGAAAAGCGCCGGGCACCGGCAGGAGCTCACCGAGCTCCAGATCAAGGATATACAGCTGTCCTGAGGACGGCGATCAAAGAGGTAAAGACATGGCCGGAACAAAATCACAGGGTTCATCCACAAACGGGCGCGACAGCCACGGCCAAAGGCTGGGCGTCAAGCGCTACGGCGACCAGTTCGTCAAGGCCGGCGAGGTCATAGTGCGCCAGCGCGGCACCAAGTTCCATCCCGGCCTCAACGTCGGGAAGGGCTCGGACGACACGCTCTTCGCCAAGGCCGCCGGCGTCATCAAGTTCGAGTGGCACAGCAAGGGCAGGAAGCAGATAAGCGTCTACCCGGTCGCCTCCAAGTAAGGAGCGCGTCCAGGACGAGAACCTCCCGACTTCAGGTTGGGAGGTTTTTTTTTGAAAGGGAAGAACATCGATATGGCTGAAAGAGAACGCGGCGGGTTCGTCGACCAGGTCAGGATATTCCTCAAGGCGGGCAAGGGCGGCGACGGCTGCGCCTCGATGCGGCGCGAGAAGTACATCTCCTACGGCGGCCCCAACGGCGGCAACGGCGGGGAGGGCGGCGACATCGTACTGCGCGCCTCGGCCGGCTGCAACACGCTCACCGAGCTCTCCTTCCACCCCCACGTGGCCGCGGCGGACGGCGGCAACGGCAAGGGCAAGAACCTCTACGGCCGCAACGGCGGGGACACCGTCGTCCCCGTCCCCCCCGGCACGCTGGTGCTCAAGGGCGGCCGGGTCGTCGCCGACCTGAAGAACGAAGGGGATTCTTTCCTGGCCGCCAAAGGCGGGCGCGGCGGGCGCGGCAACGCCATGTTCAAGACCCATTTCAACACCGCGCCGATGATCTCCGAGAAAGGCGAGCCCGGCGAGGAGACAACCCTGGACCTGGAACTCAGCCTGCTGGCCGACGTGGGGCTTGCCGGCTTCCCCAACGCCGGCAAATCCACTCTCCTCTCGCGCATCAGCGCGGCGCGGCCCAGGATAGCGGCCTACCCCTTCACCACGCTCAACCCCAACCTGGGCGTGGTCACGCACAAATACTCAGGCTTCGTCGTGGCGGACATACCCGGCCTGATAGAGGGCGCGCACGAGGGCAAGGGTCTCGGCGACGATTTCCTGCGCCACATACTGCGCACCCGGCTTATCATACAGCTGGTAGATCCCCAGGGCTTCGGCGGCGTCACGCCGGAGAAAAGCGTGAAGGTGATCGCCTCGGAACTCGCCGAATTCAGTCCCGAACTGGGCGCCCGCAAGCGCCTGCTGGCCGTCACGAAGGCCGACCTGCCCGAGGCGGCCAGCGCTTTCGCGGCCATAAAGAAGAAGTATAAAAAGGACGAGGTGTTCCTGATCTCCGGCGTGACCGGCGAAGGCGTCTCGAAACTGCTCGACCGCGTCATAGAACTGCTGCCCTCCCTGCCGGCGCCGGAGCTTTACAAGCCCGAAGAGAAGGGCCCCGTGCTGGAGCTGAAGATGGACAAAGGCTTCAGGGTCGAGAACTCCGGGAACGGCCGCTGGAACGTGAGAGGTTCCCGCCTGAAGACGCTGCTCGCCATGACGAATTTCGGCCAGCCGGACTCGCTGGAGCGCCTGCGCCGCATCTTCAAGGGCATAGGCCTGGACAAGGCCCTGAAAAAGGCGGGCGCCGTGGAAGGCGACATCGTATCGGTCGAAGGCTGGGAGTTCGAATGGCAGGAACCGCCGCCGGTACCCGCCGGCAGGCCGGGCAAGTTCGCCTACAAGTACAAGCACAATGTGAAGCTCGAGGCCAGGCGCAAGAAAAAATTCCGGAAAAAGTAGGGGCCCCGGAGCCCGGCATAAAAAACCCCGCCGGAAGGCGGGGTTTTCTTTTTCCCTGGGGAGGGCCTTCAGAACACGGTGCCCCAGTCGCGGGTGGTTATCTTGAACTCGACGCGGCGATTGAGAGCCCTGTCCTTCTCGGTAGTACCGGGACTGACCGGGCGCGTCTCGCCGTAGCCGCGCGAGAGCACGGTCTCCGGGTGTATCCCCTTCTTGACCAGGTAGGTCTTGACCGCGTCGGCCCTGTAGCGGGAGAGCTCCATGTTGTAGGCGTCGTCCCCCACGTCGTCGGTGTGGCCCTCCACTATCAGTTTGAGGCGGGGGCGGCCCCGCAGCACGGCGGCCACGCGGTCCAGCAGGTCCATCGAGCTGGGGAGCAGGACGTCGGAATTGAACTCGAACTCTATCGGCTTGACCTGCCTGCTGGTCACCATGTCCATCACCGACTGCAGCTCCAGTTCGGCCCGGCGCTCTTCTTCGGCCTCGGCTTTCGTCGCCGGTCCGCCGGCGCAGGCCGCCAGGGAGAGCGCGACGAGCGCCGGTAGAAGTCGATTCATGGCTGCACCCCCGTTCCGGATATGGAAACTATCAGCGTCTCGCGGCGGAACCTGTAGCCGCGCGTGAAAGCGGTGTTGCTCAGCAGCAGAGGCGGGGTGGACGCGATAGTGGAGTAGACCCGACTCTTGCTTATCCTCGGCCTGGCGTGCGGGTCCAGTATATTGGACTTCGCCACCTCCAGCAGCGTGTCCATGGCCCAGTAGACGGGCCAGATCACGGCGGCGCGCATGCCGAGCTCGGACTTGGGGATGGACGACACGAAAGCCTCGCAGATGTCCAGCTGGTCCACGGCCCAGGCTATCCACTTGTCCACGACGGGCCTGAGCCTGCGCATGGCCTCCGGGTCGCGCAGGTCGGCCGGCGAAAGCCCCCTGGACGCGAGATCGGCGGCGGGAAAATAGCAGCGGCCCAGCGCCAGGTCCGCCGCCGCGTCCTTGAGAACGTTGGTGACCTGCAGGGCCGAACCGATCATCCCTCCGTCCGCTTCCGAAGGGAGGCCCGAAGTTTCGGGGAACGCGGCGCGCAGGCGGCGCATATAGAGCGCCGTCCAGAAAACGCCCGGTTTGCCGCCTATGAAGTCGCAATAGCGCAGCAGCGCGTCGTCGTCCGGCAGTGCCCTGGGCGCGCGGGCGCTCCCCCCTTCGAAGAGGGCGAGGTCCATCCGCATACCGGAGGCGACGCCGGCCGCGACTTTCCCGAGGTCGGCCAGGTCCGCCTCCTCCAGCGAAAGCACGCGCTCGAAGACGTCGCCCATGGAGCCGAGCAGCGCCCTCTCGCCCTTGTGCTTCACTCCGGGCAGGAAGGCCGCGGCGGCGGCGGCCCCGGCGGCCGGGTCGAAACCGGGACCTATGCCCGTTACAAGGTCCAGGAATTTCTTCTTCTCGCCGGGGTCCGCGACGGAGGAATCGACGATGGTATCCATGGCCCGGCAGAGCAGGTAGGCCAGGGCCATCGGCAGCCTAATGTCCGGCGGCAGCACCTTGAAGCTGAAATAGATGGTGCGCGAGACCGCCTTGAGCGTGGCGGTCAGGTCGCCTGGCAGGGGGTCCTGTCTCTTTTGCGGCATCGTGAAATTTTACTAAATATGGCGCCGGGGATAAGGAGCCGAGACGCGGCCCAGCACCCTCGCCGAACGGGCGCCGGTGGCCGAAGGACAATGATTCATCCGGCCCCGCAGCGCCAGCGCGGCCAGCAGGGCGAAGCAGGCCGGCTCCTTGGCCAGCGGATGCAGACCGAGCTCCGCGCATGAACGGACGCGCGCGCCCAGCGGCAGCAGAAGGGCGGCGAGATTGTCCATGAGCACCGGGTTGAGCGCGCCGCCGCCGG
Organism: uncultured Elusimicrobiaceae bacterium; assembly: GCA_964415175.1. Classification (GTDB taxonomy): domain Bacteria; phylum Elusimicrobiota; class Elusimicrobia; order Elusimicrobiales; family UBA9959; genus UBA2231. The sequence continues at coordinate 4,442 of CAYPYG010000022.1, read as the reverse complement.
CGACTATGAGCTCGCGCGTACCCCGGGGCGCGTGGTCCCTGAAAGCCAGCGCTATCGAGGCGGCGGTGAAGGCGTTGAGCGTGGCCAGCAGGTCGTGCGAACGGCGGCGGCCGGACATGGCGCCGAAGTTCTTCCTGATGAAAGCGAGGGTGTATTCGCTGCGGTCGAGCGATTTGGGCGGCCGACGGCGGAAAAAAGGAGCCTTGAGCAGGACGCGGACCTTCTCCATGTCCGGTTCGCCGGCCGCGGCCCAGGCGCCGTTCCTGTCATAGGACAGCTTCCCGCCGGAAAGTTCGCAGACGGCGGTGTCCATCAGGGAATTGCCGGGGCCGGTATCGAAGCCGAAGGTCTTTATCCCCTTGCCGGCGAAAGCGATATTGCCCACGCCGCCTATGTTCTGCAGCGCGACGGGCGCGCCGCCGCCGTAGAGATACTCGTCCATGAAAGGGACCAGCGGGGCGCCCTCGCCGCCGGCGGCCATGTCGGCCGGGCGGAAATCTGAGACCACCGGTACGCCGGTCTCTTCGGCCAGGAAGGCGGGGTCGCCGATCTGAAGGGTATGTCCTTTTTTGCCGGGGGCGTGCCAGACGGTCTGGCCGTGCGAACCGATGACGTCCAAAGACTTGAGCGGGACGCCCTTGTCGCGGCAGAATTTTTTTACCATGCCGGCCCAGAGCCGGCCCAGTTCGAAACTTAGCGCTGAAAGCTCCGGCGCCCGCATATCTTTGGCCGCGATTATCCGGGCCTGGAGGGCGGCCGGGTAAGCGTAATTGGCGAACTTGCGGACCTTCAGCGAGCGGCCCTTTATCCCGCAGTACGCGACGGACAACCCGTCGGCCGAAGTCCCGCTCATCAGTCCCAGCGCTTTCACCGTCTTTTCCATGATATCACCCGCCCTTCGAACGACGTATAAGGATACCGCCCACGCTTTCATCGGAAGACAATGGGGGTGGCGGCGGATTCGCGGAGAAAAACCGTCCGGAGCCGCGAGCTTGCGTAAGCGCGAGCGGCGAGAGTCGGAAGCGCGCGCACGGTGTGCGCGACGCTGTTTTTTCGGAGCGAACCGCCGACAGGACCCCGATAGTTATTCCTTGGAAGCGGGGGCGGCTCATCAATACTTCTCCACCTTGTATTTGACCAGCCGGCCGGCGCGGTAATGGAACTTGCCGGAGAAATGGCCGCGGCGGCGGAGCAGCGGCAGGAAGACCCGGTCGCCCTCCCAGAGATTGAGCTTGAGCAGGTCCCGGTCCGGTATCCAGCTCAGTTCCCCCTCCGGCGAATCGATGAGCTTCCCGGTGAAAGAGGAAGCGGTGAAGACGAAGACGTACCAGTCCTCGCCTTTCGCGAAATCGGGGAAGGTGAGGACGCCCTTGAGCACGGGAGCCTTTATCCGCAGCCCCGCCTCCTCCCGTATCTCCCTGACGACGCAGTCCTCGGGGCTCTCGCCGGGCTCCAGCTTGCCGCCCAGGCCGTTCCACTTGCCCTCGTGCACGTCGTCCTTCTTCTTGACCCGGTGCAGCATCAGCGTGCGGCCGCCGCGGCGCACATAGCAGAGCGTGGCCAGTTTCATGAGCCGAACACCCCCGTGCTCATGTAGCGCTCCCCCGTGTCGGGGAAGATAGCGACGGCGGTACTGCCCTCCGTCCCAGGGGCCGAAAGCACCCGCGCGGCGGCCCAGGCGGCCGCGCCCGAAGAGATGCCGGCGAAGATCCCCTCCTCGCGCAGCAGGCGGCGGGTCATAGCTGCCGCGTCGTCGTCCTTCACCCGGACTATTTCGTCGATGAGTCCTTTTTTGAGAACGCCCGGCACGAAGCCCGCGCCTATGCCCTGTATCTTATGCGGCCCTTTGGCGCCGCCCGAGAGCACGGGCGAGGCGTCGGGCTCCACGGCCACTACGCGCAGGCCCGGCTTGCGCGCCTTCAGCGCCTCCGCCACGCCGGTGACGGTGCCGCCGGTACCCACGCCGGCTATGAAAATATCCAGCTTTCCGTCCGTGTCCCGCCAGATCTCCTCGGCGGTGGTACTGCGGTGTATGGCCGGGTTGGCGGGATTCTCGAACTGCTGCGGCATGTAGGAACCGGGTATCTCCGCCGCTATTTCCGCCGCCTTTTTGACGGCGCCGGCCATGCCCTCGGCCCCCGGCGTGAGCACCAGTTCCGCGCCCAGAGCTTTGAGCAGGGCGCGCCGCTCGGCGCTCATCGTCTCGGGCATCGTGAGTATCACTTTGTATCCCCACAGCGAGCAGAGCCAGGCCAGCGCTATGCCGGTATTGCCGGAAGTGGGTTCCACCACCGTGCCGCCGGGCCTGAGGAGCCCCTTCTCCCTGGCCGCGGACAGCATGCCGAGAGCGGCCCGCTCCTTGACGCAGCCCATCGGGTTGAAGGATTCGAGTTTGGCCAGGGCCAGCCGGCCGGCCGGCACCACTTTGTTGAGGCGCAGCAGCGGGGTCGCGCCGATAAGGGAAACGATGTCGGGGGCGTATTTCATCCGACCTTCTTTTTAAGGACGTCCAGTTCCGCCCGCAGGGCTTCCAGTTCGTCCCAGCAGACGTCGGCCACCCTGTCGTGGTCCAATTGCGTTCCCTTCTCGGCCGGGGCCGCCTTGGCGTGGGCGGGCACGCCGAAAACGGTGCTGTCGGGCGGCACGGCCTGCAGTACCACCGAGCCGGCGCCCACTCTGGAGCGCGCGCCTATGTTTATCGCCCCCAGGATTATGGCGCCCGCGCCCACCACCACCCCGTCGCCCAGCGTGGGATGGCGTTTCTTATGCTCCAGCGAGGTGCCGCCCAGCACGACGCCCTGGTAGAGCAGGACATCGTCGCCTATCTCGGTCGTTTCGCCGATGACGACGCCCATGCCGTGGTCTATGAAGAAGCGGCGGCCGATGGTCGCGCCGGGATGTATCTCCACGCCGGTGAAAAAGCGCGCGACATGCGAGATAAGCCGGGCCGCGGTATGCCAGCCGGCGGTCCAGAGACGGTGCGCCGGGCGATGCAGCCAGACCGCGTGCAGTCCCGGATAACAGGTCAGGACCTCGAACAGGCCGCGCGCGGCCGGGTCCTTGCGGAAAACGGTGTTTATATCCTCGGCGAAGTTGAACATCGCCTACATTATAGTATTTACCCAAAATGAAAAGCCCCGGGCTGGGCCCGGGGCTTTCCGTCCCTCCCCCGCGGCTCAGTTGAGCCTGAAGATCTCCAGCGTGCCTCCGTTTATGCGGAAACCGTGGCCCCTGTCCAGTTCCGGGAACATGACTCCGGCGGGCTTTATATCCGCGGCTTCGAGTATGAAGTAATTGGTCGCGTCCTCGACCGGGAACGGGATCATCAGGACCAGCATTTTCTGGGTGAACCTGGCGCCCTGCGGACCCTGGACTATCTCGTTGCCGTAGGCCAGCTTGTAGCTCTTCGACAGGCGCACGTCCACGCCTTTGGCGGCCACGGCGTCGCCCAGGTCCTTCAGGCTGGCGTTCAGGACCACGCCTTTCGGCCCCTTCACCTCGAGCATGCTGTTCTCCGGGGTGGAGGCGTTGGCCTTCACCTTCACCGTGTATTTCTCGCCGTCGATATTGAAGGTCTTCGACCCGCTCATGAAGATGCCCCAGTTGACGATGTCCATGGCCCGGGCGAAGAAGGACTCGCCTTTGTCGGTGGTCAGCACCAGGAAGAACTTCTCCTTGTCCTTGCAGCCGTTGCCGCCGTCGGGGCAGTTGGAAGCCTTGGAGCCGCTCACGTGGACCGTGGTCCCCCGCGAGGTCCTGAAGGTCCTGGAGGTGCGCAGGTAGGCGTTCCTCACCTTGGGCAGGTCCACGCTGTAAAGCACCTCGCCGGCGGGCCGGGTCAGGGCCGTGGCGCCTTTTTCAAGACCGCCCAGTTCCCTGGCCTCCGGTTCGGAGGGGGCCAGCGCCTCGAAATAACCGAAGATGTCCGGCATGCCGGCCGCGCCCTCCGGCATGGCGGCCGAAGGCACCGGAACGGGGACACCTATGCCTTCCGCTATCCTGACCTCGGCGAAGTTGTCCTCCGCCTGCTTCAGTTCCGTCTCGAAACCGGAAGCGGCGGCAGGACCGCATAAGACCGCAAGAGCGAAAACCGCGGCTGGCAGCGTTTTCATATCGTCCCCTTGACCGGACACTTCATCACGGCGTCCAAAAGCCGTCACTCATATTAATAACAGCAAAGGTTTGACTTGTCAAGGCTTGACGGTCCCCGTTCGCGGCGGGACTTTGACCTGGCTCAAGGTCCCCCCGCCGGAGAACTATTAATATATAGCGGGCTCGAACCCGTTCCGGGATGAATGCGGCTGAACGCACCCGGCGCGGGCAAGGCCCCAAGGAGAATACTACCGATGAAAAGAACAGCGATACTCTTGATAGTGGCGGTCATGGCTGTCACGTCCCACCTAACCAAGGCCACTCCATTCCCACATAACCGAGGCCACTTT
>CAYPYG010000021.1:0-53424 GCA_964415175.1 uncultured Elusimicrobiaceae bacterium | reverse complement strand
GCCTCCCCGACGGGGAAGCCCTCAAAATACCAACACGGATTTTTAATTAACTCTTTTTTTTGCCCCCCCAAGAATGTCTATAATATGAGGGACGCCCCGGCGGCGTCCCAAGGAGGAACCACGATGAAGGAAATTTTCATAGTCGACGGCGTGCGGACGGCGATAGGCAGCTTCGGAGGAAGCCTGGCCGATTTCAGTTCCGTGGAACTGGGCAAGACGGTCACGAAAGCCGTGATGGAGCGGGCCGGCGCGAAGCCGGCCGACATAGACGAGGTGCTGATGGGCAGCATCTACCAGGCCGGCCTCGGCCAGGGCGTGGCGCGCCAGGTGGCCATAGGCGCCGGCATCCCTGTGGAAAAGACCGCCGTGACGCTCAACATGCTCTGCGGCTCGGGCATGCGCGCCGTGGCGACGGCGGCCCAGAACATAATGTGCGGCGACGCCGAGATGGTGATCGCCGGCGGCACCGAGAGCATGACCAACGCTCCCTACCTGCTAAAGAAAGCGCGCTACGGCTACAAAATGGGCCACGGCGAGCTGACGGATTCGATGATAGGCGACGGCCTCTGGGACGTGTTCAACAACTACCACATGGGCATGACCGCCGAGAACCTGGTCGCCAAGTTCGGCCTGACCCGCGAGGAGCAGGACAAGTTCGCGGCCGAGTCGCAGAACAAGGCCGAGAAGGCGCTCAAGGAGAACCGCTTCGCCGACGAGATCGTCCCGGTGATGATACCGCAGCGCAAAGGCGACCCGGTGGCCTTCGCGAAAGACGAATATCCCAAGGCCGGCGTGACCCCCGAAGGCCTCGCGAAGCTGCGCCCCGCCTTCAAAAAGGACGGCACCGTTACCGCCGGCAACGCCTCGGGCATCAACGACGGCGCCGCCGCCCTGCTGCTGGCCTCCGGCGAAGCCGTGAAGAAGCATAACCTCAAGCCGATGGCGAAACTCGTCTCCTACGGCTGGGCCGGCGTGGACCCCTCCGTCATGGGCATAGGCCCCGTGGAAGCCGTGCGCAAGGCGCTGAAGAAGGCCGGCTGGCAGCTTAAGGACGTGGAGCTCATCGAGGCCAACGAGGCCTTCGCGGCCCAGGCCCTGTCGGTGGCCAGTGAGCTCGGCTTCAACAAGGACATCGTCAACGTGAACGGCGGCGCGATAGCGCTGGGCCACCCGGTCGGCGCGTCCGGCGTGCGCATCATCGTCACGCTGCTGCACGAGATGAAGAAGCGCGGCGTGAAGAAGGGCCTCGCCACCCTCTGCATCGGCGGCGGCATGGGCATAGCCGTCTGCGTGGAACGCTGAAGCCGGCGGGGCCGGGAGCCCCGGGCGGAAACCCGGGGCTTTTTTTTGTTATTATTAGGGCATGGGCGAAATCCAGGGGCGGGTCCTGGTAGTCACTACCGGGAAAGAACTGCTCGACGAAATGGCTCCTTCCATGTCCGGCCGCGGGCTGGAGACGGCCGTCGTCCCCACTCTCCGTTACGCCGCCGAGCGCCTTGAAAAAGGGGACTGCTCCTACCTGGTCGTGGACTTCGGCAAGGTCCCCCACGAGGAACGCGCGGATTTCCTGGCCCTGCGCGGCAAATATCCCGCCGTCCGTCTTTTCCTGCTCGAAACGCCCGCCAGCAACTCGCCGGACCAGAACGCGCCCCTGAGGCGCCTGCCCTGGCCGCTGCCGCCGGGTTTCGCCGACCAGGCGCGGGTCTCCCAGCGTCCCATCGTCCTGCTCGCCGAGCAGGTGCTGTTCATGACCGGAGCCGTGCAGAAAGCCCTGCAGGAGGCGGGAGTGAAGCCGGTGACGGTGGATACGGACGTCGACCTGCCCGCCTTCATCAAAGAGCAGTTGAAACCACGCGACTCGTCCGCCCAGCCGAAAAAGACCAAAAGCCTCTGGTCGCGGCTGGGAGTGGAAAAGGACGCGGGGTCCGGTCCCGCCGCGCCTTCCCCGGGCAATGTCCTGGTCGTCCAGTTCAACGGCGCGCAGGCGGAAGCCGAGTCGCTCGACTACGCGATCCGCTCCGGCGTCCCGGACGCCTCCTGCTACTTCATAACCGGGGCCGACACCGTCCGCTACGCAGTGCAGGCCCTAAGGGAAGGGAAGCCCGTCTCGCTCATGCGCGACCAGGCCGGGCGCATAGCCGGGATACTGGCGGAACTGACGGGCGGCGAGGCCGGGCCCCTCCCCAAGGAGCGCGAGCCCGAGCGCATCCTGCTGCTGGACAATTTCAAGCCGGCGCTGACCATGCTGTCCCAGGCCCTGCTGGGCGCGGGCTACGAAGTCACGGCTTCGATGGACGGCGGAGAGGCCCTCAATCTCTGCAAGAAGGGCAGTTTCCACCTCGCGGTCGTGGGCACGGCCATAACCTTCGCCGAACACTCGGGCGCCGAGCTGGCGCAGAAACTGCGCGAGCGCGACCCCGACCTGCGCATCATTTTCATGGTGGACCAGTACCCGCTGAAAGCCGCGCTGCAGGGCGTCAGCCAGGTCGTCGAACTGGGACTGGACGACGCGCTGCTCAAGCCGGTGGAACCTTCGCGGCTGATCTTCTCCGTGCAGAAGGCCCTGGAGGCCCGCTTCCTGAAACTCGAGAACGCACGGCTGCTGAAAGAGACCCAGGAACAGAAGACGCAGCTCGAACTGATCAACGGCTTCCAGAAGAAGTTCTTCGCCACCGTGGCCCACGACGTGAAGAGCCCGCTGACGGCCATCCTCGGCTATTCCGAGGTCCTGACGCAGAAGCTCGCCGCGATGCCCGGCGAACAGCGCTACGCCGCCAATATCCAGACCTCGGCCAAAACGCTGAACGTCCTGATCTCCGACCTGGTGGACCTGGCCGCGATGGAATCGGGCAAACTGCGGGTGGAGATAGGGGAGCTGCACCTCCTCGACGTCATCGGGGACGTTTACGCCCGGGTGGAGATCGCGGCGCAGAAACGCAGGCTCACCCTGGTCAAGGACACCCCTCCCTCCCTGCCCCCGCTGGCCGGCGACGACGCGCGCATAGGCCAGGTGGTGCAGAACCTCTGCACCAACGCCATCCAGTACACCAAGGAGGGCGGCAGGATAACGATAAAGGCGGAGCTCAAACCCGACCGCGTCGAGGTCAGCGTAATCGACACCGGCATCGGCATCTCGAAAGAGGATTTGCCGCGCGTCTGGGAACGGTTCTTCCAGACCAAGGAAGCCCAGGGGATGCGCAAGGCCGGTTTCGGCCTCGGCCTCAAGATCGCCCGCGAAATAGTCCAGCGCCACGGCGGGGAGATGGGGATAGAATCGGAGTTGGGAGTGGGGTCCAGGTTCTTCTTCCATATTCCCCTGGGCAAGACCGCCCCCTCCGCTTCCCCGGCGCCGGCCGCCGCGCCTAAACCGGCTACCCCGCCCCCGCCGGCGATGCCCCCGGGCATACCGCTCCCTCCCATACCCCCGCGCAAGACGAAAAAATAGCCGCTTCGCCCCGGCGGAGCGGGACGGGCCTCTCCGCGCCCGGAACCGCGCGTGGTTTTCCGCTATAATACCCGTATGTCCTCCCCTCCGGAAAAGGATTTCTCGATAAAGGACGGTTGGACTTCGCGTCTCCTGCCGCCGGCCGCGGCGGCGGGGGTCGTTTTCGGCGGGGCGTTCTTTCTCATCCTTCCGCTGGCCATGCCCCCGGTTCCCAAAGCGGCGGCCTCGCTGCTCCTGGGAACCGCCGCCGCGGCGCTGACGGTCTACAGGCTGAAGCGCGCCCACTACCTGCGCCACGCGGCCGAGGCCGGGTTCCTGGGTTTCCGCTGCCGCCCGGCCCGGCCGCTCTGGAACCCGTTCGCCGCGCTCGAGGTCCTGCTCGGAGGCGGTTCCGGCGATCCCGAGGAGGACCGCCTGCTGGCGGGGCTCGTCAGGATCCACGGGCCGGATTACCGGCGCCGGCGCGCGAGACCGGGACGCCTCGGGGAAGCGTCCGTCGCCGCCGCCGCGCTGCTCGCTTTCCTCATCACCAGGTTTCCCGGCTCCCTCCCCGTCCTTTACCCTTTTTTCGGACTGGCGGTGCTGTCGTTCCTTCTGGTCAGGTGGGAACGCCTGCTCGACCGCATGGAAATGAACGGCTCGATGAACGAACGCGCGGCTCCCCCCGCGCCATGGGCCCCTTATATCCGCTGGAACTTCCTGGCCCTGGAAGCCCAGCGCGAGCTCGCGGGACGCCTCCCGGCCATGCGGACGGAGATCGCCCGCGTACTCCTGGAGGAAGCCGGGCTGAAGCCCGGCGACGCCGTCCTGGAGACGGGAGCGGCCGGAGGTTTCCTGTGGAAGCAGATTCCCCGCGGTCTGCGCTCGAACTGGACCCAGGTGGAAAAGGACCCGTATTCTTCCCTCTACGCCCGCAGGCACGGCAACGGCTCCGTCTTCGTGCTGGCCGACGCCGGGGCCCTGCCCTTTCCGGACGCCTCTTTCGACGCGGTGGCGGGCCTGGAATCTTTCGACTCGCTGACCCCCGCGGACCTGGAACTTTTCCTGCGGGAGGCGCTGAGGGTCCTTAAACCCGGCGGCCGGCTCGTGCACCTCAAGGATTTCCCGGACTGGCCCGGCGTCCCGCTGGCCGAAGAACTCAACGCGTTCTCCATGAGGGCTTTGCGAAAGGAGCTGCTGACGATGCGGCGGGACCTCTCTCTTTCCTACGCGAAACTCGACGACGAAGAGATAAAGGAGCTCGGACGGGCCGCCGGCCGCGAGGAAGGGCGCGCGGGCCGGACGGCCGGAGTGCTGGCGCGCATTTACGCCGCCGGCGCCGGCTCCGATCCGCGGTTCGGCGTGCCGATGTTCGTCTCGGCGATGATACTGGCCGGGGAGTTCTCCGCGGCCGGCTTCGAGCCCGTCGGCGATCCTTTTTCCCGGCCGCCGGGCGGTGGAAGCGCGCTCGCGTATCTCGTGGCCCGCAAGCCGGGCTGAGCCGGCCGCCGCCCCTCTTTCCGTCTTACGACGGGCAATTGCTGGAATGCTGGAGCCCCTATGTCGCGAAAAACACCTATCCTGCCGACCGTCGCGGCCCTCGCCGCCTGCGGGGCCTCCGGGCCGCGTCCCGAATGGGTGCGCCTTCCGGGCGGGAAGTTCACGATGGGCGCCGCCGCCGGCGGGAAGCGGTTCGACAACGCCCGACCGGTCCGGGAAGTGACCGTGCGGGAGTTCGAACTGTCGCGGACGCCGGTCACCGTGGCGCAGTACGCGGAGTGCGTGGCCGCCGGGGCCTGCGCCGAGCCCGGCACCGACGATTTCTGCAACTGGGGGATAAAAGGGCGGGAAGACCATCCCGTGAACTGCGTGGACTGGCACCAGGCCGCCGCCTACGCCGCCTACGCCGGGGCCAGGCTGCCCTCCGAGGCGGAGTGGGAATACGCCGCCAGGAGCGGCGGGCTGGAACGGGAACACCCGTGGGGGAACGAAGCCCCGGACTGCTCCCGGACGGTGATGTCCGCCGGAGCGCACGGCTGCGGCTCGGGAGGGACCCTGGCGGTCTGCTCGAAGCCCGCGGGCGATACGGCCCAGGGCCTCTGCGACATGGCCGGCAATGTCTGGGAGTGGCTGCAGGACAACTACGCCGATTCTTACGCCGGCGCGCCTTCCGACGGCGCCGCTTTCGAAGGGGAAGGCTTCGTGAAGGTGCTTAGAGGAGGGGCTTTCAACCTGGCGACCCCTGAGCCGTTCAGGGTCTATTACCGCAACGGCGGCGGACGCGGAGACCGCTACGGTTATATAGGTTTCCGGCTGGCGCGGGACCCGCGCTGAGCCGCCGGCCTACCGGCAGTGGACCTTCTTCAGGCCGGCCTCTCCCGGCTCCAGGCCGGCGGCCTCCGCCAGTTTTCTCAGTTCCTCGGCGGCGGCGTTATCGCAGGCCCGGGCGTACATCTCGGCGGCGTTCAGCAGAAGGGCGGGCCGCCAGGCCGCCGAGTCCCGCCGCAGGGCCGGACGCCAGCGGCTGCTAAGCAGCTCCCCTCCGAAATCCTTCCCGTCCAGCAGCGCGCGCCGCAGGCGGGCGCCGTCCAGCGAACGCATCCTTTCCAGGTTCACTATAACCCTCTCCGAAAGGAGCTTTCTCCCTCCCGACGGGGTCTTCTCCCCGGCGTGGAGCTCCGCCGCCGCGTAGGAGAACAGCAGTCTGAATTCCTTCAGCTTGTCGCCGGGACCGGGGGCGGCCGGAGGCGCGGCCCTGGCGGCCGGACCGGCCAGGCAGCGCGAGGCCGCGGACCCTATCTCATCGTGGACGAAGGAGTTGTACCGGGCGAACCAGTGCACCCCGTCGGCGAGTTCGGCGCCGCCCGTTATCCCGCCGACGGCCAGCCGTGAGAAAGCGGCCTCCAGGTCGGCGAGGCAGGCCCCCTCTTCCGCGGCCACGCGGCGCAGCATGGCGTTGCGCGCCGCGGAGCAGCGGGAATCGTCCGGGTCGTTCACCAGGGCCGCCTCGTAGCGGACCCGCGCCTCGGCGCCGCGCCCCAGGGCCTCCAGCGCCCGCCCGGAGTAGAAGAGGGCCAGAGGGTCGTTCTCAAGTCCCTTTGCCCCGAATTCCTTCAGCGCGGCCGCGTGGTCGCCGGCGCCCATCAAGCCGATGCCCCTGAGCACTTCCGGTGAAGGCTCTCCGGCCGGGGCGTGGTCGCGCAGGTTGGCCGGCAGAGTGCAGAGCACCAGCGGCACCCCGCGCGCGGCGGCCGCCCCGGCCATGGCGCGCAGGCGCTCCTCGTGAGCCGATATGGAGACCGCTTCGGCGGCCTTCCTCTCCGGCATCGAAAGGCTTTTCACCCTGGCGCGCAGCGCGTTGAACCGCAGTTCCAGTTCCGGCAGTACTCCGGGGCAGATCTTGCGGCTTATGGATTCGTTGTTGCCGCTCAGCAGCACTATAAGGTCCGGCTCAAGCTCGAGCGCCTCTTCCAGTACCGGTCCTATCAGGGCGCTGTTGTAGGAGCCCATACCGCAGTTGACGAGCTCCACCCGTGGCTTGCCCAGCCGCCGCGCCAGTATGCGTTCGTATTCTTTCTCCGCGCCCAGCAAAGCCGCGGCCGATTCGCCGATGACGAAGACGCGGTAGACGCCGGCCGGCTTCGGGGAGAGGAAGCTGAAAGGCAGGCCCAGGCGGCGGCCCTGGGTCACGGCCGAACCTCCGGCGGGCAGGGTGGAAAAGGAGAAGAAAGGCTTGCCGAGGTCCTCGCAAAGTTCGGCGGAGGCGTCGGCGTAGTCCTCCTCCTCCGCGGCCAGGCCGGCCGGGAGGAGCAGCGACAGGAAAAGAAGGGCCCCGGGTATGTTCATATCCGTTCCGCCGCCGGTCGGCGGAGAACACGATACTAGTAATTATCTGGGGTACCGGGGAATAGCGCGGACGCTACCCGCGGCCGGGCCGCTGCGCCCCGTGGAAAAAAAGGCCCCGGCTTTCCGGGCCGGGGCCTCTTTTTCATCCGTCTTTATTCAGTCTATCTTTATCCTGTTGGGCTTGGCCTCGTCGGACTTGGGCAGCCTTATCTCGAGGATCCCGTCCCGCATAGAGGCCTTAACCTCCGACGACTTCACCGGCACGCCTATCTTGAACGCGCGGTAGAAGCGGCCGGCGGGGATCTCCTGGCGCACCAGGCCCTCCTCCGCGCCGGGCTTGAGCTCCCGGCGGCCGGTTATGACCAGCACGTTCTCCTTTATCTCCGTCTCCACGTCCTCCTTTCTGACTCCCGGAAGGGCCGCGTGGACCGTGAACCCGTCCTTATCCTCCAGCACGTCGGCGTCGGGCGTCCATTCGCCCGCGTAGTCGGTATCGGCCTGCGGCCGGCGGGCGCCCAGGAAGGCGTCCACCGTGTTGTAGATGTTCTCCCTCATTTTCTGAAGGTCTTTCTCCATCTTGACAGCTTCTCCGTTCATAAGGATCTCCCTCCTCATTCGATATCTATGCGGCGGCCCCTGCCGGCCTTCTGCTTGGGCATGGTCAGCCTGAGGACGCCGTCCTTGTACTCCGCCTTCGCCTCGCCGGTCCTGACCGGCGCGGGAAGGGTGAAGGAGCGGTAGAAGCGGCCGTAGCTCTGCTCGCGGCGCACATAGCCGCCCTTGCCTTTCTCCTCCTTTTCCTCGCGGCGCTCGCAGGAGATCGCCAGCGAGTTCTCCGTGAGGTCGATGTTTATGTCTTTCTTCTCCACCCCGGGAAGGGCCGCGCGCACCTCGACCGCTTTATCGGTCTCTTTTATGTCGATCCGCGGCGACTGCGTCCCGCCGGACGGCGCGAGGTCGAAAAGGTCCTCGAAGACCCTGCCGAGGCTCTCCAAAGGCCCCAGGGCCGCCGTCCCTTTCTCGAGGGGAGCTATGTCCTTGCGGTTCATAGGTATCACCTCTTTTTAACGAGTGTTTTTTATCCGGCAGGCGGGGAGCCTACCTTATATATAGAATAACATAACTGGCAGTCTTTTGTCAAGACTGCCAGTTATTATTAATCCTTTATGGCGGGGCGGTCAGACCGTCAGCAGGCCGTTGTGGCGCAGCAGCGCCTTGGGGCTGGGCTCGCGGCCGCGGAAGGCCTTGAACACCTCGGACGGGTGGCGGCTGCCGCCAAGAGCCAGCACGGTGTCGCGGAACCTGGCGCCGGTCCGGGACAGCGCCTCGGGGTCCTCCAGCCCGGCCTCCTCGAAGGCCGAGAAGGCGTCGGCGCTGAGCACCTCGGCCCACTTATAGCTGTAGTAGCCCGCCGCGTAACCGCCGGCGAAGATATGAGAGAAAGCGCAGAGGAACCTGTTCTCGGGCAGCGGCGGGATCAGCGCGGTGCGCTCCGCCACGGCCTTCTCTATCGCCTTGATGTCCGGCTTGTCGGCCGTGTGCAGCGCCATGTCGGTCATGCCGAAGCTGAGCTGCCTCAGCATCATCATGCCGGCGTGATAGGAGCGGGCCGCGTACATCTTCGCGTAGGTCTCGACCGGCAGCGTCTCGCCGGTCTTGTAATGCTTCGCCATTCCGAGCAGCGTCTCCTTGTGATAGCACCAGTTCTCCATGAACTGGCTGGCCAGCTCGACCGCGTCCCATTCGACGCCGCCGATGCCTGCCACGTCGGAGTAGCCGATCTTGGTCAGCATGTGCTGCAGGCCGTGGCCGAACTCGTGGAACATCGTGGTGACCTCGCCGAAGGTCAGCAGCGAGGGCTTCTCGCCGACCGGCGGGGTGAAGTTGCAGACCAGCGTGGCCACGGGGAGGCGCTCCCCGCCTTTCCAGACCCGGCGGCCGTGTATGCCGTTCATCCAGGCGCCGCCGCGCTTGTTCTCGGGGCGGGAATAGGCGTCGAGGAAGAAAGAGGCGATATGTTTTCCGGCCCTGTCGGATATTTTGAAGAAGCGCACGTCCTTGTTCCAGGTCCGGGCCTCGCCGTCGGCGGCCTTGACCGTCACGCCGAACAGGCGCTCCGTCACGGCGAACAGGCCGCCCAGCACTTTCTCGAGCGAGAAATACGGGCGCAGCTCCTCGTCGGTATAGCCGAACTTCTTCTCCTCCAGCCGCTTGGCCCAGTAGGAGACGTCCCAGTGCGCCAGCGCGCCGGAGTGGCCGCCGGCCTTGGCGAAGTCGCTCAGCTCGGCCAGTTCTTTTTTGGCCGGCTCGTAAGAGGCCTTGAGCAGCTCTTCGAGCAGCGCGTTGACCTCCTCCGGGTCGCGCGCCATCTTGGTGGCCAGCGAGACCTCGGCGTAGCTCTTATAGCCCAGCAGCGAGGCCTTCTCCTTGCGCAGTTCCAGTATCCGGGACATCAGCGGGGTATTGTCCCTGTCGCCGGACGAGGCGCGCGAGACGAAGGCGCGGTAGAGCCGCTCCCGGAGGGCCCTGTTCGCGCCGAACTGCATGAAGGCGACGTAGACCGGGGCGTCGAGCGTCAGCAGCCAGGGGCCGTTGGCGGGGTCGGGTTTCGCCGGCGCGTTCTCGCGGGCGTAGGAGTGGGCCAGCATCTCCTTTATCGAATCCGTGAGACCCTCGACCTCGGCCTTCTCTTTCAGGACCAGCTTGAACGCCTTGGTCGAGTCGAGGACATTATTGTTGAACTTCGTCGCGAGCTGCGAAAGCTCCTCGGAGAGCTTGTTGAACCGCTCGCGCTTCTCCCCCTCCAGCGCTATGCCGGAGAGCTCGGCGCCTATCAGGCGCTGGTCTATCGCGCGCTTCTGGCCCTCGTCGAGCGAGTCCCAGTCGCCGCCTTTCTTTATCGAGAGCAGTTTCTCGTAGATCTCCTTCGACTGGCCCAGCTTGAGGGAGAGAGCGACGATCTTCGGCTGCGCGGCCAGGTAGGCCTCGCGCAGCGCCGGCTCATTGCGCACGGCGTTGAGGTGGCCGACCGGCGACCAGACCCGTTCGAACCACTCCTCGGCCGTATTGAGTTCCTCTATCACGGTATCCCAGGAGGGCGGGGTCAGGTCCTTCTCTATGCGGGTCAGGTCCTTCTCCACGGCGGCGGCCAGGGCCTCCACGGCGGGCAGGACGTGTTCGGGGCGTATCTCGTCGTATCTGGGAAGACCTTCGGCGGAGAGCAGCGGGTTGTCGGTCATTTCTTCCTCCTGTTCTTTATCATACGCGCCACATGCGGCGGCACCAGTTTTTTGACGTCGCCGCCGAAATGCGCTATGTCGCGCACCACGCTCGACGAGAGGTAGGTATAGCGCTGGCGCGGCATGAAGAAGACGGTCTCGATGTCGCGGTAGAGCGTGCGGTTGACGGCCGCTATCTGGAACTCGTACTCCAGGTCCGAGATGGCGCGCAGGCCGCGGATGACCACGTCGGTCTTCTTGCGGCGGACATAATCCACCAGCAATCCTTCGAAGCAGTCCACCTCGATGTTCTTCCTGCCCTTCAGCACTGTCTTGAGCATCTCCACGCGCTCGGGCACGGTGAACATGCTCTTCTTGGCGCTGTGGACGAAGACGCTGACGATGATCTTGTCGAAGATCCTGCCGGCCCGCTCTATGATGTCGAGGTGCCCGAAAGTGACGGGATCGAAACTGCCGGGATAGACCGCTGTCTTCTTTGGCATAATCCTCCCCTGCGTATTCCTTAAATTATATATAAACCGGGCTCACGGACGGCAGGCCGCGCCGGGCGAAGAGCATACGCCTTCCAGGGCCGCCCGCCAGCCGTCCAGCGGACCGGCCAGAGAGAAAGGGTCGGCCGGGTCCTGAAAGGCGCCGAGCCGGGCGGCTTCCTTTTCCAGTTCGCGCCGGCCGACCCGGCCCGCGCGGGCCAGTTCGAGCGCCTCCCCGTCGCCGCCGGGCCTGAGATATTTGAGTTCCGTCAGGCCTGCGCCGGCCGGCGGCAAAGAGCGGCGGCGGGCGTAAACGGCCAGCTTCATGTCCCAGAAAAGGAGCGCCCACTCCGCCTCCGGCGGGGGAGGGAAGCGGCCGGGCGGCAGGACGGCCAGTCCGAATCCGCGCCGCTCCAGGAATTCCGCCCACTCCTCCGCGGTGAAAGGGCGTACCAGTTCCGGTAAAAAACGGTGGAACAGGTACCTGCCGTCGGCGAAGACCCGGTAGCCGGAAGGTCCGAGTTCGTATCCCAGCCAGCCGCCCCAGGCCCAGGTATTGAGCATCTTCAGGCCCGCCAGCGCCGGGGCTTTCTCTTTCAGATAGGCCGCCGCGGAGGGAGAGCGGTAAGGCAGCGCGCCCTTCCTGTCCAGCAGCTGGTCCAGCGGCGGCAGGGCGAAAACGAACAACAGCAGGACGACGGCCGCCTGCGCGGCCGGGCGGCTTCCCTTTTCGGGCGGCGGCAGCAGGCCCGCGCCGAGGGCGGTAAGGACCGGGACGCCGAAGAGCATGTGGCGCGCGTGCAGCAGCGCCGCCGCCGTGAAGAAGACCAGGCAGGCGAGGTGCGCGGCCGGGACCGGGCGCTTCTTGAACAGGGCGCGGAACAGCAGCGCCGCGGCGGCGGCCGCGGCCAGCAGCGCGGGACGATGGGACGGTTCTCCGAAAGAAGGCCGCGCCCACTCCGCAATATACCTGGAGAGTTCAGCCGCCTGGGACTGGTGGGAAAGAACGGCGCCGTAGACCAGCCAGCCGTTAGGATTGACCAGCGGAGCCGCCGCGCAGAGGCCGCCGAGCAGAAGCCAGCGGCGCAGGGGCGCGCCCTCCCGCGCCGCGCCGGCCGCGTACGCCGCGAGCAGCACAAGCCCCAGGACGAAAGCCGGATGCAGGTTCCCCCACAGGGCGAAAAGAGCGGTGCCGGCGGCAGCGTCCCGCGCCGAAGGAGGGACACGGCCGGCGCGCAGCGCTTCCAGCCGCCACAGGGTCAGCATGAAAAAGAGCAGCGAGAAATTATCCGGCCGCAGGTCCGAATGCGGTATAAGGGCAAAGGCGAATAGGGGCAGCAGCGCGGGAGCGTAGGATCCCCTTGAGTTAAGCTTCAGTATCCCCCAAAGCGGGACGAGGCAGGCCGAAAGAAGCGCGGCCTTGAGCAGGAAAAGCCCGCCGAAGCCTCCGGCCGAATGCAGCCAGTGGTAGATAAGCTGCACGAGCCATTCGAAATTGGACCAGGGCGCGCCCGCCAGCGTCCAGGACAGGAAATCCTCGCGCACGAAAGTCCCCGTCTCCGCGAGCCGGCGGCCCGCGGAAAGATGCCAGAACAGGTCCGGGTTCTGTATCGGCTTGAGGAAAGCGGGCAGGGCGATGACCGCGCCCAGGGAAAAGTACCAAGCGGTCTTCGGTACAGCGGGGCGCATCGTCTCATTGTATTAGTTTTGGCGGGACTCCGGAACCCGCCGCCTCCTCCATGTTATAATCATAACGGGGGACGATTGACCGAAGATACGCTCTGGCATTCCATTCCCGCCGCGGAGGCCGTCTCGCGCCTCCGGACGGACGCCGCCGCCGGCCTGACCGCGGAGGAGGCCGCCGCGCGCCTCAGGGAGCGCGGCCCCAACCTGCTGCGCGAGAAGCCCCCGCGCAGTCCCTGGCTCATCCTCTGGGACCAGTTCAACTCCGCGCTGATGGCCGTGCTGGCGGCCGCGGCGGTCATAGCGTTCTTCACGCACGACCGCGGCGACGCCGCCGTCATAGCCGCCATACTCGTACTGAACGCCGCGCTCGGCTTCTGGCAGGAATTCAAGGCCGACCGCGCGATGGAGGCGCTCAAAAAAATGGCCGCCCCTTCCGTCCGCGTCGTGCGCGGCGGCCGCGCGGGCGAGATACAGGCCGCCGACCTGGTGCCGGGCGACGTGATACTCATAGCCGACGGCGGCCATATCCCCGCCGACTGCCGGCTCCTGGAGTCGCGCAGCCTGCGCGCCGACGAAGCCGCCCTGACCGGCGAATCCGTCCCGGTGGAGAAGACGGCGGAGGCGTCGGAGGCCGGGGCCCCGTTGGCCGAACGCCGAAGCATGGTCTACGCCGGCACGGCCGCCGTCTACGGCCGGGGACGCGGGCTGGTCACGGCAACGGGCATGGATACGGAGCTGGGCAGGATAGCCGGCCTGCTGGAAGGAACGGAACAGGCCGAAACTCCGCTCCAGTCCCGCCTGAGCGTATTGGGCAGGCGGCTGGCTTTCATCGCGCTCGCCATCACGGCCGTCATCTTCGCCCAGGGCCTGCTGCGCGGCGTGGAACTGAAGCTCATGTTCCTGGCCGCGGTCAGCCTGGCCGTCGCCGCCGTGCCTGAGGGCCTGCCGGCCGTCGTCACCATCGCGCTCTCGCTGGGCGCGCGGCGGATGCTGGCGCGCAAAGCCCTGATACGGAAACTGGCCGCCGTGGAGACGCTGGGCTCGGTCACGGTCATCTGCTCCGACAAGACCGGCACGCTGACCGGCAACCGGATGACCGCGCGGGAGATCTGGGCCGGCGGCGCGGCGCATAAGGCGGGGGACGCGGGCGCGGCTCCCGAAGCGCTGGCGGCTTTGTGCGCCGCGGCCCTGTGTTCCGACGCGGAGCCGGGCGTCCGCGGCGGCGACCCGACGGAGATAGCGCTGGTGGAGGCGGCTGCCGCGGCCGGCTTCGGCAAGGCGGAGCTGGAACGCGCCCTGCCGCGCGCCGGGGAGGCCCCTTTCGACGCCGTACGCAAGATGATGAGCACCCTGCACCGGCCGGCAGCCGGCCTGCCTGAACCGTTGCGCGCCTTCGCCGGCGGCGGGGCGCTCGTGCTGGCAAAGGGCGCCCCCGAGCGGCTGCTCGAAAAATGCTCCTCGGTGCTGGAGAACGGGACGGCGGGACCGCTGGACGAGGCGGGCCGCCGGAAGATACTGGAAGCCAATTCGGAGCTGGCCTCGCGCGGTATGCGCGTGCTGGCCGTGGCGGCGGCGGCCCGGGACCTGCCGCCGGAAGCCGGCGCGGCGGAGCTGGAGCGGGACCTGACCTTCCTCGGCCTGGCCGGGCTCATCGATCCGCCCAGGCCCGGGACGCCGGCCGCCGTGCGCACCTGCCTGGCCGCCGGCATGAAACCGGTGATGATAACCGGCGATCAGCCGCTGACCGCGCGGGCGGTGGCGACCGAGATAGGTTTCCCCGGCGGCGCGGCCGTCACCGGCGCGGAACTGGACGGGATGGACGCCCGCAGGCTGGCGGGGCTGGCCGAAGGCGTCTCGGTGTACGCGCGGGTCTCGCCCGAGCACAAGCTGCGCATAGTGGACGCCCTGCAGGAGCGCGGCCACATCGTCGCGATGACCGGCGACGGCGTCAACGACGCGCCGGCGCTCAAGAAAGCCCATATCGGCGTCGCGATGGGAATAACCGGCACCGACGTCTCCAAGGGCGCGGCCGACATGGTCCTGCTCGACGACGATTTCTCCACCATAGTCGCAGCCGTCGAGGAGGGCCGCGTCATCTACGACAATATCCTCAAGTTCACGCGCTACCTTGTCTCCTGCAACGCCGGCGAGATCCTGGTGATGTTCGTTTCCCCTTTCCTCGGCCTGCCGCTGGCCCTGCTGCCGGCGCAGCTGCTGTGGATGAACCTGGTGACCGACGGCCTGCCGGCGCTGGCCATCGGCGTGCAGCCGGCCGAGGCGGGCATCATGACCCGCCCGCCGCGCGGTACCGGCGGCGGCGTCTTCACGCGCGGCATGACGGCGCACATAATCTGGAGCAGCGCGCTGATGTGCGCCGTCTCGCTGGGAGCGGGCTGGCATTACTGGCGCGCCGGCGACCCGGCCTGGCAGACCATGCTCTTCACCACGCTGACTTTCTCGCAGCTGGCGCAGGCGCTGACCGTCAGCCCCGGCAGGGATTTCTTCGTCGGGCGGGCGCTGCGCAACCCGAAACTCCTCGGCGCGGTCGCCCTGTCGGCCGCCATGCAGGCCGCCGTTATCTATATGCCCTTTATGCGGGATTTCTTCCATACCGCGCCGTTGTCCGCCGGAGGGCTGGGCCTGGCGGCCGGCCTGGCCGCTATGGTATTCGCGGCCGGAGAACTGGCCAAGGCCGTAAGAGGAAGGAAGGGTTGAAAACCTGTTTTTCAGCCCGGGAGTACGGGCAGTTGTCCGGAACCGTTTTTTTCTTCGTACTTCTTCTTTTCCGCGCACTGTTCCAGGCAGTATTCCCGCTGAGGCGGTTCTGAGACCGTGCGGCAGAAAGCTGTGTCGTTCCTGGCTAAAGCCATTTCGCAATAGCAGTTGTCCCGGAACCCGGCATTATCTTCGAAATTCAGCTCGCACAAAGTCCCGTCCCCTGTGCCGGCGGCCAGCAGACCCGCCGCGACTAAAAGAGAATGTACGACACGCTGTGACTTCATTTATCTGTATTTTCGCGTGAGAACCGCCGGTTTTGTTCATAACATCAAAAACCTGGCGGGTTTTCGCTGAGTTAGACGTGGTTCTTCCGCCCGGCGGACTCCGGGTCGGCGAGTGGCGGGATCAATCTTCCGGTGATGGCGGACTTATTTCGTCATATAAATCCGCCCCCGGACACAGCTGGCAGATTTCTCCGGGCGTGCCCCGCTCCATTCCGCGATTGACAACACGCCGGGTAACGCCTATACTCATTTCCGGGTAATGAAAACTCTGAAAACTTTTTCCCGGTATCTTTCCTCGGGTCTTATCGCTTCGGCGGTATCAGCCGCGGCTTACGGCGGAGTCGTCGCCATAAACGGGATATTCGATATCCTGGGCCGCTTCTACGTGGACGACGCCTTCCTTTCCCTGGCGCTGCTGGCGGGGCCAGCGCTTATCGTCGTAATCCATCGCCGGTTACACGGCCGCCCCGGGGCCCCATACGCGGCGCTCTGGACCGGCCTGCCGCTGAACGGGCTCGGCTTTTTCCTGTTCCTGAGAGGGTTCAAGGCAAATGAAAACCACATTCCCACAGGGCCCTTCTCCGGTATGGAAAACGTTTTTGAGATGCTGCTGGGGGCTTACATATTCCTGGCAGGCATGCTCCTGGCCCTGGGCGCTACGCTGGCTCTCTTCTCCCGGCCGGCGGCGGCCACGGGCACAGAGTTTTCCCGGGAGCCCTCCCACAGGTCTTTAACGGTGAAACTGGCTTTGTCGTTTATGGCTGCGCTTATCGGCTGGGGTTCCTGGGCGTTGCTGGGGAGCGGGAAGCATTTGATAAACGAGGTCGCCACCAGGGACCTGGCCGGCGCGCGGCTGGCGGTGCTGTGCGGGGCCGACGTGAACGCGGGCGCGCTCGAAGCGGCCGCCAGGGGAGGCCAAAACCGAATGGTGGCTTTCTTATTGGGTAAAGGGGCTCCGACCGGGGGCGTAAGCCCTTACAGTCTGTCGTCCAATGTCCCAACTGCGCGGCTGCTGCTCGCCGCGGGTATATCCCCCGAGGTGATCTCGGCCGGGCTGGAGCAGGCGGCCTTGCGGAACCATTTCGACGTGTGCGACCTGCTGCTGGCCGCGGGAGCGCCTGTAAACGCGCGTAACAGCGGCGGCTTGACGCCCCTGCACCGCGCGGCCCAGCTAGGCAAGCCGGACGCCGTCAGCTACCTGCTGGCCCATGGCGCGGACGCGTCCCTTAAAGGCCCCGAAGGCCAACGCCCGCTGGACCTCGCCAAAAAGGCGCTGGCCGAGTTCGATCGTAACTACAAGGATTACGTTGAGCGCGAAAAACATCCGGATCCGTCCGACGCCTACCGCGCGAAAGCGAAAGTAGTCACGCCGGAACAGCACGCCGCCGGCCGCAAACCATTCCTGGATACTATCGCCCTCCTGTCCGGCGCCCAGAGGGGGTAGTGATCATGAAAAGACTATTCTGGGCTCTTCCCGTTACAGGCGTAATACTCGTCTCCGCGCCTTTGCTGATCTCGCTGGGCTTCGGGTTAGCCTATATGTGTCTTGGCTGCGACGTGTCCGGGAGCGCCGCCGACCCATGCGTTAAATTTGGTGTCCCTTTCGGGGCCCTGACCGCCCCCATGAGCCTGCCGGCGGCTTTGACTATAGGCGCGGGGCTGCTGGCTGTCTGGGCGGTGTGGGCAATAGTCAGAATAGCGCTGTATTTTAAGAGCAGGGAACTGACCATCGGGCGGGCGTACGCCATCTCTTACCTGCTGCTGCTGCCGCTGCTGCTCTGCCTGCTGCTGGAACTGGCCGGCGGCTTTACCGACGGTTCCGACAAAACGCCCGAATACCTCGTCGTGCTCGCTATCGCGCCCCTCGCCAACCTCCAGCTGGGCTTTGTGACCTGGATCTGGATGAAGGTCTACGGGACAAGGGCTGAACATCCGCGCCAGTGGCTGCGCGTGATAAGCCATTTCCTTTACACCCTCCCGTTCCTCATACCTTTGGCAAGGCTGGGTCTCTTCGTGGGAACGGCCCTCATGACCAAGCCCGGGCATCGCGACAGCAACGGCCTGTTATTTCTGGTAGCTGCGAACATAGCCTTCTGGCTGTGGCGCAAGAAACTCCGGTCAGCCCGGCCCATTGCGAGATAAACACACTCCAAAGGAACTCTTATGAGGAACAAACGCCTGATCCCCGCCGCGGCCTGCCTGGTCGTCTTCATATTCATGCTGCAGGCCTGCGTAAAAGCGTTCCTTGATGTATCCCTTATCGACGCGCCGGCCTACGTCTGGGCTATCGCGGCGGCCCTGACCGGGCTGGCCGGCACTTTCTTTAAACGCCTCTTCGACGCGTGGCCGTCCCCCATGCCGCTCGGCAGGGCCTACGCCGCGGCTTACGCGCTGTTGCCGGTCTTTTTGCTAAGCGTGCTCTTTGAAATGGGCGGCGGCTTTACCGATGGCGGCCCCACGTCCTTCAATCCCCCCGGTTTTATCGCCGCCTTGGCCAGCGCCCAGTTCTATCTGGTGGGCTACATCTGGCTCACCGTATTCCGCACAGGGGACCTGCACCCGCGCCAGTGGCTGCGCATTATCCTCCATTTCCTGTATACGGCCCCGTTCCTGGTGAACGTCGTGTGGTTCGCTTATTTCGTGGAAGACGGCCTGACGCACAAACCGGGCTCCCGCCACACCAACGGCCTGATATTCATAGTGGCGGCCAATATCCTCTTCAGTTTATGGCTCTTAAAAAACAGCTCAACCAAGCCCGACTCCGGGCCCAAGAGCCCCAAGCTCGACTGAAGCGCGGCGCAGAAAAGAAAAAGCCCGGGGAGCGCCCCGGGCTTTTCTTTGCCGCGGAAGCGGCCTCAGCAGGCGGCCTCCCGGCCTCGGAACAGGCCGCGCAGGGCCTTGTAGATGCCCGCGATCACGCCGGAGACGGCGTAGAGCGAGAAGAACAGGAACAGCGCGTCCTGGGGGTAGGCGATGATCATCGACAGCACCGCCGTGATCACCAGGATGCCCTTGAATCTGTAGGAAACATAAGCACGCTTATCGGCAGTCCCCCCTCGATTTTGCCCCTTCCCCCCGGCGTTATTTTTTGAATTTTTCGCGTGAGAACCGCCGGTTTTGTTCATACTATCGAAAACCTGGTGGTTTTTCGCTGAGTTAGACGTGGTTCTTCCGCCCGGCGGGCGCCGGGTTGGCGAGGCGAGATTCTAGTCTTCCGGTAATGGCGGACTTATGTCGTCATATAAGTCCGCCCCCGGACACAACTGACAGCCTTCGTCCGGCGGTCCGCAGGTTTTAGGGGCGGGTTTTATCTTGGGGAGCTCATCAGGCAGACCCAGGTGGGATAAAAGGCGCACGAGCTCTTTATCATCCAATATCACGGCCACTGGTTTCAGTTCTATCCTGCAGTTCGGACAGACAAGCGGGTAGATCTCGAATATCCTGGCCAGGCAGGCGGCCCAGGATCTGGCTTTCCCGAGCATCCCCTCTTTAACGGCCGATAGCTTTTTCTTTCTGTTCAGCTCAGCGGCCGCTTTTTCCGTACTGGCGACCAGTAACGCCCTTAAAGGCGACCGCGGCGCGAGCGCGCCATAGTAATGGACCGTATTCTTGTTGGCGGGCGGCATCAGCAGTCCCCATCTGCGCAGGAATTCGACCGGGGACATGGCCAGCATCGCGGGATACCCTTCCTTCTTTTCAGTGCGGTATATCACTATCTTCGCTTTTTCAGAGTATTCCAGCCTTGCCGGCGAGAGCGCCGGGCGGGCGCAGTAATAGACCAGACGCTCCAGACCTTCCCGGTCCTCGCCCCTCACCGCTACTTCCGAATGTATTGAAAAGCCGCGCCGGAACGGAGGGAGTGCGACACTACGTTGTCGCACCCATTTCTTATAATATCGGGATGGACCTGCGGCGCAAGATAGAGATACTCACGGCCGGCGCCCGGTACGACGCTTCCTGCGCCTCGTCGGGCTCGACGCGGTCCGGCGCGGGCGGCCGCGCGGAGCGGGTGCCGGGCTGCTGCCACAGCTGGTCGGCCGACGGGCGCTGCGTCTCGCTGCTCAAGATCCTGCTGACCAACCTCTGCGTCTACGAC
Organism: uncultured Elusimicrobiaceae bacterium; assembly: GCA_964415175.1. Classification (GTDB taxonomy): domain Bacteria; phylum Elusimicrobiota; class Elusimicrobia; order Elusimicrobiales; family UBA9959; genus UBA2231. The sequence goes on along the minus strand of CAYPYG010000021.1, from coordinate 33,661 downwards.
TGCGCCTACTGCGTCAACCGCCGTTCGTCGGATTGTCCGCGCGCCCTGCTCACTCCGGACGAGGTCGCGGGCCTGACGATGGATTTCTACCGCCGCAACTATATCGAGGGGCTGTTCCTCAGCTCCGGCGTGGCCCGGAGCCCGGATTACACGATGGAGCTGCTGATAGCCGCCGTCCGACGCCTCCGCGTCGATCACAAATTCCCCGGCTACATTCACCTTAAAGTGATACCCGGCTGCGACCGGCGGCTCGTGGACCTGGCCGCGCTCTACGCCGACCGCGTCAGCGTCAACATAGAGCTGCCCAGCGCCGCTTCGCTGGAGCGGCTTGCGCCAGAGAAGAGCCGCGACGGCGTCCTGAAGCCGATGGCCCGGCTGGCGGAGACGATAGCGGCCGGCAAGGAGGAGCGCCGCCGGAGCCGCAACGCTCCCCCCTGCGCGCCGGGCGGCCAGAGCACCCAGCTCATAGTCGGCGCCAGTCCCGAGAGCGACCTGCAGATAATGAAGCTCAGCCAGTCGCTCTACGACAAGCTCGGCCTGCGGCGCGTCTATTACTCCGCTTTCGTCCCGGCCACTACGGACAGCCGGCTGCCGGCGGTGAAGGAGCCGCCGCTGCGGCGCGAGCATCGCCTTTACCAGGCGGACTGGCTGCTGCGCTTCTACGGCTTCACCACGGAAGAACTGCTCGACGAGAAATGCCCCTGCCTGGACCTGACCTTCGATCCCAAGACCGTCTGGGCGCTGCGCAACCTCGACCGCTTCCCGGTGGAGGTCAACAAGGCTCCTTACGAGGAACTGCTGCGCGTGCCCGGCTTCGGCGTGCTGACGGCCAAACGGATAGTCCGCGCCCGCCGCGCCGGCCGACTGTCGCTCGACGACCTGCGGCGGCTGGGGGCGGTAATGAAGCGCGCCGTCTATTTCGTGACCGCCGGCGGGATATACGGCGGCCTGAGGCGCGACGATCCGGCGGCCATACGCGCCAAGCTGCTGGAAGGCCCGTCGGGCAGGCCCGCGCAGCCGGAGCTCTTCGGCGCGGCGGCGGAAACGCCGGCGGGAGCGTCGGCATGAGCGCCTATGTCCACGACGGCAGCTTCACCGGCCTGGTCTGCGCGCTGGCCGCGGCGGTCAGCGACCCGGCGGCCGAGATGGCCGACGAGACTCCCGCGCAGGACGACCTGTTCGCTCCGGCGACGGAAGTCAAAAGCGACGGCCGGAAAGCCGCCGACTTCCTGGAGCGCCTGACGGCCGTCTCTGGACCGGAGACCGTAGATAACATCAAGCTCTGCTTCCTTTCGAAGGAAAAAGACCGGGACTCTTTGCTGCTTGCTTATGCCAGGCGGGCCTTCGCCGCCGGCAAGGGGCTCAACGACAGGCTGGCCGACCCGGTGGTCAACCGCGCGCACAGGACCGCGCTGGCCGTGCTGCGCGAGGCGCACCGCTTCAAGGGCCTGCTCCGCTTCCGAGAGCTGGAGGACGGCACGCTGTACTCGGAGATAGAGCCCGACCACAACATACTCCCCCTTATAACCAATCATTTCCGCCGCCGCATGGCGGGGTTCAACTGGATACTGCATGACAAAAAAAGGGGGCTCGCCGCGATGCACGCCGGCGGCCGGCTCCGGCTGGTCTCGGCGCTGGAAGCCTCCGTCCCGCCTCCGTCGGAAAAAGAAAAGCGCACCGCGTCGCTCTGGCGCGCCTTCTTCGATTCCGTCGCGATAAAGGAAAGGCTCAATCCCGCCCTGCAGCGGCAGTTCGTGCCGCTCAAGTACAGGAAGAATATAACCGAGTTCGGCGAGGACTGACCTTCTCTTGCTAAAATAAGACCATGATACGCTCCATCCTCGCCCTCGCCCTCATCCTGCCCGCCGGCGCCGCCGCGCAGGACCTCGTTCCGCTTAGAGCCGGCGCCAAGTGGGGCTACGCCGCGCCGGGCGGCAAAGTAAAGATACGCGCCGCGTACGACGCCGCGAAGCCCTTCTCGGAAGGCCTCGCCCTCGTGATGAAGAGGGGCCGCTACGGCTTCATAGACGCGAAGGGCCGCGAGAAAATAAAGGCCGTCTACCAGTCCGCCGGACCCTTTTCGGAGGGTTTGGCGCCGGTGAAGCTCCGCGGCCGCTGGGGCTATATAAGGAAAGACGGCTCCGAAGCCCACCCCTTCACGCTGGACGAGGCGGGCGTATTTTCCGGGAGCCTGGCGCCGGCCAGGAAGAACGGGGTCACGGGTTTCCTGACAAAAGGAATGGGGTTCATCCCCTGCGACTACGAGGAAATACAGCCTTTCAGCGAGGGACTGGCCAGGGTCCGCCGCGGCGGTCTCTACGGCTTCGTGGACGGGGAATGCCGGGAGGCGGCCCCGGCGGTGTACGACGCGGCGTTCCCGTTCTCCGGCGGCTTCGCCCCGGCGAGGCTGCGCGGGAAGTACGGTTTCATCCTGCGCGATTCCATGGCCTTCAAGGAGCGGGACTTCATCGACATCGGTCCCTACTCGGAGGGGCTGGCCCCGGCCAAGCGCCGCGGCGGCGCCAGTGAGCGCTGCGGCTACATCGACCCGGAAGGGAACGAAAAAATAGCCTTCAGGTTCTTCATGTGTGCCTCGTTCAGCGAGGGACTGGCCCCGGTGCTGCCGGAACTCTCCGGCAAATGGGGCTTCATAGACGCCGCCGGCAAAGAGGTCATAGAACCGCTTTACGACTCGGTCGCCGGTTTCAGCGGCGGCGTGGCCAATGTATCCCGGGACGGTGAATCTTTCTACATCGACCGCTCCGGCCGGGAATATAGCAGGGGACGCTGATTACTAAATGCCTAATTACTTCATTCAGACTGCCACCTGAGTGCGGGCAGCGGCTAATTAGGCATTTAGTAATCAGCGTCCCCAAATAAACCAAAAGGAAGAGCCCGCGAGGATCCCCGTTAATATGGGGCCGCGGGCTCACGAATAGTATAGCAGACGACTCCGGTTTGTCAAGGGGGGGGTAGCTTGACGCGTCAACAGCGTCCCCTACCGGGCGAAGCCGTAGCTTGCTGCCAGCTCGCCGGGGATGCGGCAGGGCCGGCCGGTCTTATAGTTTATCCAGACCCAGACGGTGGAGCCGCGGGCGCAGGAGCGTCCGTCGGACCCGCGGACCAGGTCGTAACGACGCACGGCGGACACCCTGTCCACGGATTCTATCCAGGTGCGCAGCGTCAGTTCCTCCCCCTCCAGCACCTGCGCGAGGTACTCTATCTCGTGCTTGCGCACCACCCAGCCCTCGCCGATCTTCAGCATGCGCGGCAGGTCCCAGCCGGTGGACGAGCCGTGGGCGGTGGCTATATCGAGGAACCATTCCAGGTAGACCATATTGTTCACATGGCCGAGCTCGTCTATGGCCTCCGGTCCGACCTTTATATTTTTCTCGAAAATAGCGGGCATGGACTCAGGCGCCGGGCAGGCTGCGCCGGACCTCCTCGATGAAGAGCTCGGGTTCGTCCGGGGTCAGGAAATATTTTTTGCCGTTATCGATAGAGACGAAGCGGTCGGAACGAGTGGCGTAGAGAAGGTAATTCCCGACGCCTTTCTTCCAGAAACCGCCGTAATAGCCGAACAGGCCCCCGTTGCCCATCGTGCGCAGCGAGCCCTCCAGCAGCCCCGCCGCCGCGAGCTCCACGACGGTCCCGGGACGCAGTTCTATCTTCACCGGCATGATCGGCCTCTCCACGGTGACCGACCCCCGCTCTACGGTGAAACCTTTCGGGGCCAATGCCCAGCAGGACCAGAGCAGCGCGGCGGCCAGCGCGAGTATGGCCCAACCGCCGAAATTGGCGGCCGCGGCCGAGCAGCATTCCGAACAGTCGCCTTTCATCGCCGTCATGGGCAGCGCCGCGGCCAGCGAGGCCCCGGCCGCCACGGACGAAAAGATCCAGGTCAGCGTCCGCAGCCGCCGGTCCATGGTCGCTTTGAAATAACGCCCGGTCTCAGACATTGAAATACTCCGCCTTGGGATTATGCAGCACTATCGCCGAGACCGAGGCCTCGGGGTCCATCATGAAGCCGTCGGTCAGCGATATCCCCGCGTCCTGCTCCGGGCGCAGCAGCCGGAAAAGCCGCTCCTGGTTCTCCAGCGCCGGGCACACCGGGTAGCCGAAGGAGTAGCGCTTGCCCCGGTATTTGCTGCGCAGCAGCGGCGTCGCCGGGTCCGCCTCCGCTATGCCCCAGTCCTTCCGTATCCGGTAATGGATCACGTCGGCGAAGGCCTCGGCCAGGGTGAGCGCCAGCGCCTCGATCATGTAAGAGCGCACATACTCGCCCGCCGCGCGCTCCCGCCGGGCCAGTTCCATTACCCCCTCGCCGCAGGTGACCGCGAACAGCGCGGCGTAATCGTCCTTGCCGCCGGACTCCGGCGCGACATAGTCGGCCAGGCAGAGGCGGCGCCCCGCGGCCTGCCTCGGGAAGCGGAAGACCTCGGTCTCCCCGCCCCCGCGAAAACGGATCTCATCGCCGTGACCGTTGACCTTGAAGAAACGGTAGACGCCGCGCGGCCTTATGACGCCGCCCCGCAATATTTCCGTTTTCAGCGAATCGAACAGTTCCTTCGCCTTTTCGCTCTTCTCCCCCCCTCCTTTCTTGAGTTTGAGAAAGCGCAGGTTGAAAAGATCCTCGTCCAGGTTGTCGAAAAGCCCGGCGAGAGGCTGATCCCCGATGAAATGGCGGTCCAGGTCGCGCGGGACGGGGATGTAGCCGGGATAATATAACGGCGAAGGCGTGAAGCCGGACGGCCCGGGGCGGGCCTCCCGCTCGTCGTGAGCCGCGGGGCCGGACCGGGCGGGCGCGGAGGCCGGCGCGCCGGCCAGCTCGAGGGCGTAATTGAGGCCTTCCATCGCGTCGGCGGCGTAGAAGACGGGTCCGCCGTAGGCCGGCGCGATGCCGGTCTCGGTGAACCTGGGCGTCAGCGCGGCTCCGCCCACCAGCAGCGGGGCCTTCACGCCGGCGGCGGCCAGCTCGCGGGCCGTGGCCGTCATCTGCTCGCAGGAACGCACCAGCAGGCCGGAGAGGCCGATGAAATCCGGCGGGTTCTTTACGGCGGCGGCCGCTATCTCCTCGGGCGGGACTTTGACGCCCAGGTCCTCCACCTCGAAGCCGTTGCTCTCGAAGATTATGCCGACCAGGTTCTTGCCGATATCGTGCACGTCGCCGCGCACGGTGGCCAGCAGCAGGCGGCCGCGCTTCGGGGCACGCTGGGCTTTCAGCGCGGGCTCCAACGCCGTCACGGCGGCGCGGGCGGCCTCGGCGCTCTGAAGAACCTCGGTCACTATCAGGTCGCCGGCGGCGAACTGCCGTCCGACCTCTTTCATGGCTTCCATCAGCGGGCCGTTGATGATGTCCAGCGGGCCGCGGGAGGCCAGGAGTTCGACGACGGCCTCGGGCACGCCGGCGCGCGAGCCGGAGAGCACGGCGGTCTTGAGCCGCTCGTCGGGAGGCAGCTTCGAAACGGACTCCGCCCCCGGAGCGGGCTTCTTCTTCGCGTCGCGGTAGAGCGCCGCGAAGGCGGCCGCGGCGTCCGGCCGCCGGTTGAAGACCAGGTCTTCGGCGGCGACCCGCTCGTTCTCCGGTATCGCCGCGTAGCGCTTCAGCTTTTCTATGTTCACTATCGCCAGGTCCAGTCCCGCCTTCACGGCGTGATGCAGGAAGACCGAATTGAGCACCTCGCGCGAGGCGGGCGGCAGGCCGAAAGAAACATTGCTCACGCCCAGTATCGTCTTCACGCCGGGGAATTCCTTCTTTATCCCCTCTATGGCCTTTATGGTCTCGTGCGCGCTGGAGGCGTGCTCGCCGCCGACCCCGACCGGGAAGACCAGCGCGTCGAAGACCAGGTCGGCGGGCCTGAGGCCGCATTCGCCGGTCAGGAAGGCGTGCGCGCGGCGCGCTATCTCCAGTTTGCGTCCGGCCTCCAGCGGCAGACCCTTCTCTTTGTCCTCGTCGATGCAGCCGACCACCAGCTTGGCGCCGTAGGTCTTCACCAGCTCCGCGGCGGCGCAGGGCCTATCGGGTCCGAACTCGAAATTGACGGAATTTATGACGGATTTGCCGGCCGCGCTCTTGAGCGCCTCTTCCATGACGGCCGGGTCGGTGGTGTCTATCATCAGCGGCAGCCGCACGGCGCGCGCCAGCGCGGGGAAAAGGTCCTTCACGTCGGCGAACTCGTCGCGCTCGGGGTTGGCCAGGCAGACGTCGAGCAGATGGGCGCCCGCGGCGGCCTGCGCGCGGGCCAGGGCCAGCGCGCCGTCGCGGTCCCCGGCGGCCACCATGTCGCGGAACTTCTTGGAGCCGATGGAGTTGTTGCGCTCGCCGGCCATGGCGGGCGGCTCTATCTCGTCGAAGAACAGCGCCTCGGTGCCGGATATCACCCACGGCTCTTCGACCTTAGGCGCGCGGGGCTTGAGCCCCTTCACCGCGGCGGCCAGGGCTTTTATGTGAGCCGGGCCGGTGCCGCAGCAGCCGCCGGCCAGGTTCAGCAGGCCGGAGGAGGCGAAACCGCCCATCAGCGAGGCGAAAGTTTCGGGCGTCTGCGAATATTTCCCGTTCTCGTCGGGCAGACCGGCGTTGGGCATGACCAGCGTCGGAAAATGGGCGCGCGCGGCCAGCCGCTCCAGCCTCGGCCTCATACCCTCGGGCCCCGAGGAGCAGTTGAAGCCTATGGCGGCCAGCGGAAAATGGCCGACGGCGGCGTAGAACGAATCGGGATCGTGGCCGGAGAGCATCTTGTTCTTCGCGTCCATCGTGGCCGAGGCTATGACCGGCAGCTCGCGGCCGGCCTTCCGGAACGCCAGCCTGGCGGCCGCCAGCGCCGCGCGGAGATTGACGGCGTCGTGCGCGGTCTCCACCATCAGCAGGTCCACGCCTCCCTCTATGAGGGCGAGCATCTGGTCCAGGTAGAGAGCGCGCATGTCGTCGAAGGACATGCCGCCGGTGACGAAGAGGGCTTTATTGGTGGGACCGACGGAGCCGGCGACGAAACGCGGCTTCGCGCCGGAGAATTCGTCGGCGGCCTCGCGCGCCAGCCTCGCGGCGGCCAGGTTGAACTCGGTCGCCCGGCCTTCCAGGCCGTACTCGGCCAGCACCGCGGCGTTGGCCCCGAAGGTATTGGTCTCGATTATATCCGCGCCCGCTTCCAGGTAATCGGCGTGGACCTTCTTTATGATATCCGGACGCGAGACTGAAAGGATCTCGTTGAGCCCCTCGTGGCCGTCGAAATCCTCCGGCTTCAGGCCGAAGCTCTGCAGGTAAGTGCCCATCGCCCCGTCGAAGACGAGGACGCGTTCGCGCATGGCCGCTTTAAAGTCGCTCATTCCCCCCCCCGCAAACCGAAAAGGTCCGCCGCCGCCCCCCCGGTCTTTTCCGCCACGAGCGCGGCGCTCAGGCCCAGCCCGTCGCCGACGGCCAGGGCTATCTCGGGGATGAAAGAAGGATCGTTGCGCCGGCCGCGCGCCGACTGCGGCGGCAGATAGGGACAGTCGGTCTCCAGGACTATGCCGCCGACCCCTATCTTCTTCACCGTCTCGCGCAGGTCGGAGTTGCGCGGATAAGTATAGCTGCCGTTGACGCCCAGCAGCAGCCCCAGGTCCGCGGCGGACCTGGCGTCGGCGTAGGAGCCCGAGAAGCAGTGCAGGACGCCGCGGTGCCGGCGGCCCCTGGGGAAATAATTCCAGCCCTTGAGCGAAGCGAAGAGGGCGGCGTAGGCGTCCTGTCCGGCCTCTTTGCCGTTGCGCGCGTGGAAAACGACCGGCTTATCGTATTTCACCGACAGCGGCAGCTGGGCCTCCAGCAGCGCGCGCTGCTCCGCGGCGCGCGCCGGCTCCCACCAGTAATCCAGGCCGATCTCGCCGAGCGCGGCGGCCGTGGGGTCGGAGAGGAACTTCTCCAGCTCCGGCAGCTGCTCCGGGCGCCAGTCCTTGACGTATTCGGGGTGCAGGCCGTAGGCGCAGCGGAACTTCCCGGGCCAGGCCGCGCAGAGCGAGCGGGCCGGTCCCCACTCGGGGGCGGCGCAGGCGATCTCGACGAACTTCTCCACGCCGGCCGCCAGGGCGCGGCCGATCACGGCGCCGCGGTCTTCCGCGAAAGCCCTGTCGTTGAGGTGGCAGTGGGTCTCGATCAGCACTATTTCTTTTCCGCCTCTTTCCTGGCTTCGTCGGCCTTGAAGGAGAGGAAGGAGCGCATGAAGGGGTCGAGCGCGCCGTCCATGACGGCGTCGATCTGCGAGGTCTCGTGACCGGTGCGCATGTCCTTGACCAGTTGGTAGGGCATGAACACGTAGGAGCGGATCTGGTGGCCCCAGCCGATGTCGCCCTTGGCGTCGTAATGCTTCTCCTGCTCCGCGCGTTTCTTGTCCATCTCTATCTCGTAGAGGCGGGCCTTGAGCATCTTCATCGCGCGCTCGCGGTTCTTGAGCTGGCTGCGCTCCACCTGGCAGGCGACCACGACGCCCGACGGGATGTGCGTGAGGCGGACGGCGGTCTCGACCTTGTTGACGTTCTGGCCGCCGGCGCCGCCCGAGCGGAAGGTGTCGAGCTTGACGTCCTTGTCCTCTATCTTTATCTCGACCTCGTCCTCGATGTCGGCCAGCACGTCGATGGAGGCGAACGAGGTGTGGCGGCGCTTGTTGGCGTCGAAGGGAGAGATGCGCACCAGGCGGTGCACTCCTATCTCGCTGCGCAGGAAGCCGTAGGCGTACTTGCCGCTGACGAAAGCGGTGGCGTTGCGCACGCCGGCCTCCTCGCCCTGCAGCATGTCGGTTATCTTGAAATCGTAGCCGCGGGCCTGCGCCCAGCGCGTGTACATGCGCAGCAGCATCTGCGCCCAGTCGCAGGCCTCGGTGCCGCCGGCGCCGGCGTGCACGCTGAGGATGGCGTCGTTCCTGTCGTAGGGGCCGGAGAGCTTGAGCTCGAAATCCATGTCGGCCAGCCGGTTCTCGGCGGCCTCGAGGGCGTCCATTATGGCCGGGAGCTCGCCCGCGTCGTCCATCTCCTTGGCCAGTTCGTAATGAGCGCGCGCGTCGCCCAGCTCGCGGCCCACGGCGGCCACGCCGTCCACCCAGTGTTTGAGGTCGTTGAGCCCCTTGAGATGCGACTGCGCCTTGGCCGCGTCGTCCCAGAAGCCCGGGGTGGCCGAGAAAGCCTCCTTCTGCAGGAGCTGCTCCTTCTTGGCGTCCAGGTCCACCAGCCTGGCGAAATCGGCCAGGGCGGCCTCAAGCCTCTCCAGCCTGTTGATAATGTCCTTGAACTCTATATTGGCGGCCATTTATATGATGATTCTACAACTTTATGCCCCGCGCCGTCATAGGGAAGCCGTTTTTTTTGGACGCGGCGGCCGCGATTTATTAAGATAGAGAGGAGATGATGAAGTCCCGCATCACCGAATCCACCCTCCTTTTCATCAGCGTCGTCAAATGGGTCGCGCTGGCCAGCGGCGCCGGCGCCGTCGTAGGGGCCGCCACCGCCGTGTTCCTCGGGCTGCTGCACGCCGCGACCGGCGCGGCCGGCGGCTTCCCCTATTACTGGCTGCTGCTGCCGGCGGCCCTCTTCGCCAGTTCGCTGCTGACCTGGTATTTCGCGCGCGACGCCCGCGGTCACGGCACGGAAAAGGTCATAGAGGCCGTGCACAAGCGCTCGGGCAGGATCCCGCTGAAAGTGGTGCCGGTGAAGCTGCTTGCCACCATAATAACCCTGGCCTGCGGCGGCTCCGCCGGTAAAGAGGGCCCCTGCGCCCAGATCGGCGCCGGCCTCACCTCGGCCATCAGCGGCCTGCTGCGGTTCAACGACCGCGACCGCCGCAAGCTGGTCATCTGCGGCATCAGCGCGGGCTTCGCGGCCGTCTTCGGCACGCCGATCGCCGGCGCGATATTCGGCGTCGAGGTGCTCTTCGTCGGCGCGATCATGTACGAGGTGCTCCTGCCTTCGTTCATCGCCGGCATAACCGCCTACCAGGTGGCCTCGGCCATGGGCACCGCCTATTTCTACCATCCCATAAATTTCGTCCCGGTCTTCTCCGAGACCTTCATGGTCAAGGTCATGCTGGCCGGCGTCTTCTTCGGACTGGTCGCGATAATGCTGGTCGAGATGCTCAAGTACGCGGAGAAGCGGGCGAGAAAGGTCGGCGGCTGGGAGCCGGCCAGGGGCCTGCTGGGCGGCGTCCTCCTGGCGCTGCTGGCCCTGCTCACCTCCCGGGCTTACCTGGGCCTGGGACTGGAGTCCATAGAGTCGTTCCTCTCCGGCGCGCCGGCCAACTGGTACGATTTCATCGTCAAGGGGATGTTCACCTCCGTGACCCTGGCCTTCGGCGGCAGCGGCGGCATAGTGACTCCCATCTTCTTCGTCGGCAGCGCGGCGGGCAGCGCCTACGCGCAGGTACTGGGCCTCAACCCCGCGACCTTCGCGGCCATCGGCATGTGCGCCCTCATCGCCGGCGCCGCCAATACGCCGATAGCCGCCAGCATCCTGGCGGTCGAGCTCTTCGGCCCGGCCATAGCCCCCTACGCCACGGTGGCATGCGTGGTCAGCTTCCTGATGAGCGGCAACCTCAGCGTCTTCCCCTCGCAGGTCCTCTCCATCCGCAAGTCCGAGGACATACAGGTGGAACTGGGGAAGGAAATGGAGAACATCAAGGGAGCCCGCTACGAACCGGGCGGCGGCAGTCTGGCCTCGGCCGCCATACGCCTCATACAGAAGATCGACGACCTCGTCACCACTCATATCCGCCGCTGAACCGGCCTTTTCCCCTTCGGACCGCGAGGATATTGACTCCGGTCAATCTTTTCGCTACTCTATGGAGGTAGAAAGCGGGTTCTGGAGGAATCAATGAAAAGAACGATAGGTTGCGCGCTCGCCGCCGCCATGACGCTTCTCGCTCTGCCGCCGGCGGCATTCTCGGCCGACAAGATAATATACGGGGACGACAACAGGCTCGACTATTTCGAAGCCCCCGCCGCCAGGAAAGCCCTGGCCGACTCGGTGGTCTCGCTCTGGCAGGCTTCGGACGTGAAGGCCTCCGGGTCCAAATTCAAGCTGACCACCGTGAAGTTCACCGACCAGATCAAGGAAGCCGCCGGGGCGCCCCTCTGCGCCGGCGAGCCCTTCCGCGAACAGCCCGTCGGGGCCTTCTGCTCCGGCTCGCTGATAGGCGAGGACCTGGTCATGACCGCGGGGCACTGCATAACGAGCGAAGCTCAGTGCGCCGGCACCAAGTTCGTCTTCGGCTTCGCCGTAAAAGCGCGCGGCGGCGCGGCGGTCACCGAGGTAGGGGCCGACGACGTCTATTCCTGCAAGAAGGTCGAGGTGACCAAACTGCAGTCCAGCGTCCGCCCGGAACTCACGCCCCGGGAAGCCAACGAACTCCGGGTGCTCCTGGACCGCGATTACGCGGTGATAAGGCTGGACCGGAAAGTGACCGGGCGCAGGCCCCTGGCCGTGAACGGGGCCGGCGACCTCAAGACCGGCGCGCCGCTCTTCGTGATAGGCCATCCCGTCGGGCTCCCGCTGAAAGTGGCCGACGACGCCAGCGTGAAGGACATCAAGGCCGGGGAGCTCTACTTCCTGACCAACCTCGACACCTACGGCGGCAACTCCGGTTCGGCGGTCTTCAACGCCAGGACCAACAAGGTAGAGGGCATCCTGGTGCGCGGAGCGCAGGACTTCCGGGCCGGCGCCGACGGCTTCTGGCTCTGGAAAAAGGACTGCGTGGAATCCAACAGGGTCGCCCAGAGCAAGGCGGGAGAATCGGTCACCAAGATCAACGCCGATATCCTCGCCCTGATAAACCCCGCCGCCCCCAAGGCCGCCGAGGCCGCGCCCGAGGCGCCGGCGGACGACGGCAGGACGGAAGAGATACTGGAAAGGTTCGGAGCGGATTTCCAGTAAACGGGTCCCGTCCCCCGGAATACCGGCCCCCGCCCCTCGGCGGGGGCCTTTTTCGTCCCCCGGGACCAAAGGTCCTACGGGGTTACGGGACCAAGGGGGATTGACAATCGTCAACCTCTCCGCTACGATATAGCGCAGCAAACGGCGTTTTCCCGGAGGAACATATGAAGAGGATGATAAGCTCCGCCCTGACGGCCGCACTGGCCCTTCTCGCGCTGCCGCCCTCGGCCTTCTCGGCCGACAAGATAATTTACGGGGACGACAACAGGCTGGACTACTTCGAAGCCCCCGCCGCCAGGAAAGCCCTGGCCGACTCGGTGGTCTCGCTCTGGAAAACCGGGGACGTGGAAGCCAGCGGCTCCAAGTTCAAATTGAAGACCAAGAAGTTCACGGACATGATGCAGGAGGAGGCCGGCGCGCCGCTCTGCGCGACCGAACCCTTCCGCGAACAGCCCGTCGGCGCCTTCTGCTCCGGCTCGCTGGTCGGCGAGGACCTGATCATGACCGCCGGCCACTGCGTGACCAGCGAGGAGCAGTGCAAGAGCACCAAGTTCGTCTTCGGTTTCGCGGTCAAGGCCAGAGGCGGCAAGGCCCCGGCCGAAGTACCGGCGGCCGACGTCTACTCCTGCGCCAAGATAGAGACCCAGCGCCTGCAGGCCAGCGACACCACCGGCAATCCCTACCTCGACGAACTGCTGGGCAAGATCAGCGATCAGGACTTCGCCATAGTGCGCCTCGACAGGAAGGTGGCCGGGCGCAAACCCCTGGCCGTCAACCCGGAGAGCACGCTCAAGAACGGCGACGCCCTGTTCGTGATAGGCCACCCGGTCGGCCTGCCTCTCAAGGTGGCCGATGACGCCAACGTGCGCGACATAGGCGACGGCAAGACCTACTTCCTCGCCAACCTCGACACCTACGGCGGCAACTCCGGCTCCGCGGTCTTCAACGCCAGGACCAACAAGGTAGAGGGCATCCTGGTGCGCGGCGACCAGGACTTCAAGGCCGGCGGGACCGAGGAGAGCCCCTGCGTCGAGTCCAACCGCGTCGCGGCCGACGGCGCCGGCGGCGAGGGCGTCACCAAGATCAACCAGGAGATCCTGGCGGTGCTGACGATCAAGCGCGCCGGCGAAAAGCAGGAAGCGGCGGCCCCCCCGGCCGAAGAGGCCCCCGCCGCGGATACCGGCAAGATACTGGACAGGTTCAGCCTGGACTTCGAATAAGCGGGCCCGTCCGCCCGCGGCCCATACCGCCCCCCTCCCCGCGGAGGGGGGCTTTTTTTGGGTCCGGCCGAGGGATAAATTTAATAGAATTAACTCCATGGAAGGACGCTTGGAAAAAGCCAGGAAAAGGATAGACGCGCTGGACCGGGCCATCGCCCGGCTGCTGGACCGCCGCTTCGCGCTGGCCGCGGGGCTGGCGCCGCTGAAAAAAAAGATACGCGATCCCCGGCGCGAAGCCCGGGTCCTGTCCAATATCTCGCGGTTGTCCCGTCCGGCTTTCCGCAAGGCGGCCCGGGCCGTTTACGCGGAGATAATAAAGCGATCCCGCCTGCTCCAGGACCGCGGATGAAGATACTGCTCGAAAAAGGCCTTCCCTCCTCCGGCGCGCGCGCCCTGTCGGCCGCGCTGGCGCGCCTGTTGCCGGGCGCCTCGCAGCGCGTCTCCGGCGGGACCATAACCGTGACCTCGGCGCGGCCGGAGAGTTTCTCCGAAAAACTCGCTCTCATCGAGAATCTTCCCGGCGCGGCCGCCGTGAGCCTGTCCGACGCCGAAGCCTGCCCGCTGACGTCCTCCGCCCCGCCGCCGGAACTGCCTTTCAAAAGGGCCTTCATCATCATCGCCGGCCCCTGCGCCGTGGAGGACGCGGCGTCGTACCCCCGGACGGCCCGGGCGCTGGCGCGCGCCGGCGCCGACGGCCTGCGCGCCGCCCTTTTCAAGCCGCGCAGCTCGCCTTACGCCTTCCAGGGTCTCGGGTTGGCGGCGCTGCCGGCCGCGCGCCGCGCGGCGCGGGCGGCGGGACTGCCGCCCGTCGCCGAGATAGTCGACACCCCGCAGGCCGCGCGGCTGGCCGCCGCGGGCTTCGTCCTGCAGATAGGCGCGCGCAATATGCGCAATTACGAGCTGCTCAAGGCGGCGGGCCGCGCCGGCGCGCCCGTCATACTCAAGCGCGCGCCGGGCGCTCCGCTGCGCGACTGGCTGCTCTCGGCCGAATACCTGCTCAAATACGGCGACGGCCGCGTCGTCCTCTGCGAGCGCGGCGATTCCTTCGGCCGCGGCGGGCTCGACCTGAAGCTCATGGAGCGCGCGATGAAGGCGACGGCCCTGCCGGTCATCGCCGACCCCAGTCACGCCTGCGGCCGCCGGGAACAGGTCGCCGCCCAGGCCCTGGCCGCGGCGCGGGCCGGCGCCGACGGCGTGATGATAGAGGCCGCCGCGGACCCGTCGGCCGCCCTGGTGGACGGCCGGCAGACGCTGGGGCTCAAAGATTTTTCGGCGCTGGCAAAAAAGCTCCGGGCGCTCAGGAAATAGGCCATGCCCCCGATCAAAGCCGGCCTCGTGGGCCTCCCCCTCAACCGTTCGCTCTCGCCGCAGCTCTTCTCCATACTCTCCGGCCTCTGCGGCCGCGAGGTGGAATACGCGCTCTGGGAATGCGGCGCGGCCAAATTCCACGAGGCCGCCGCCAAGGCCCGGGCGGAAGGCTGGGCCGGCTTCAATGTCACGCTGCCCGACAAACAGCTGCTGGCCGGAAAGCTGGCGGACAAGCGGGACCGCGCCGCCGAGATCTCCGGCTCCGCCAACTGCGCGCGCTTCCTCCGGGAGGGCCTGGAGGCGCGCAATACCGACGCCGCCGCCATGGCCGCCGCCATGCTCGACCGCGGCATGGACCTGACCGGCAAAAAAGCGGCCGTCTATGGCTCCGGCGGCTCCGCCGCGACCTCGGCCTATGTACTTGCCTCGGCCGGCGCCGGGGAGGTGACTTTCTACGCGCGCGACCCCGGCAGGGCCGGCGCGGCCATAGGTCGTCTCTCGGCCGCCTTTCCCGGCTCGCTGTTCTCCGTCGCGCCGTTCGGCCCGCCGGACAGCGCCGCGGCGGTGGTCAACGCCACCCCCATCGGGATGTACGAGGAGGGGCATCTCCCTTTCGAGCCGGCAAAGGGCCAGATCTGCGTGGACTGGCCTTACAGCCCCGGCGGCACTTTCTTCACCCGCCGCGCGAAAGAACTGGGAGCCCACGTCATAGATGGCATGGAACTGCTGGTGCGACAGGGCGTGCTCTCCCTCTTCCTCTGGGGCGGCTGCCGGGAAAGCGAGATACAGGACCTGATAAGCGAAACCCGCAAACTGCTGCGCGAAAAAACCGGAGGCTAGGCGATGCTCAGATATCTTACGGCGGGAGAATCCCATGGCGAAGCGCTGGCCTGCGTACTGGAGGGGCTGCCGGCGGGCCTGGCCGTAAGCCCGGCCGACATAAGGCGCGAACTCGCCCGCCGCCGAACCGCGCCGGGCAGGAGCGCGCGCCAGTTGAAGGAGAAGGATTCGTTCAAGGTCCTCTCCGGCATGCACCGCGGCGCCACCACCGGCGCGCCGGTCGCCATCCTCATCCCCAACGCGGCCGCGAAGGCCCATTCCCCCTGCTCCGTGCCGCGTCCCGGCCACGCCGACCTGCCGGGGATGCTCAAGTACGGTTTCGCGGACTCGGCGCTCATACGCGAGCGCGCCAGCGCCCGCCACACGGCCTGCGTCTCGGCGATGGGCGCCTTCGCGCTCCGGCTGCTGTCGGACATAGGCGCGGACTTCTCCTCCCGCGTAGTGAAACTGGGGAGCACCGAAAACCCTTCGCCGGAGGAGGCCCGGGAGCTGATAGCCCGGGCCGCCGCCGACGGCGACACGCTGGGTGGCGTCTTCGAGCTGACCTGCGCCGGCCTGCCCGCCGGGCTGGGCTCGCACGTCCACCACGACAGGCGGCTGGGCGCGCGGCTGGGCGCGGCCCTGCTGGGCATAAACGGCATCAAGGGTTTCGAGATAGGAGGCGGCTTCGACCTCGCCTCCTGGAAAGGCACGCTGTCCGCGCGCGACCGGCGGGTCTCCGGCGGCCTCGACGGCGGCATGACCAACGGCGGCGACCTGGTGCTGCGCTGCGCCATGAAGCCGGTACCCGGCCTGGAGGCGGGCGCCCCCTCTTTCGACGCGCGCACGGGGAAGCCGGCGGTATCGCGCTCCTCCACTTCCGACGTGACGGCCGTCTACGCCGCGGCCGTGGTGGCCGAGCACGCGGCCGCCCTGGAACTGGCCTCGGCCCTGCTGGAAAAATTCGGCGGGGACACGATGGACGAGATAAAGGAGAGGGTACGCGTCTGGCGGAAAAAGACCGCGAAACTGACCGGCCGCTGAGGATCTTCGTCGCCGGCTTCATGGGGGCGGGCAAAACCTCGGCCGCCCGCGAACTCGCGCGCCTCATGCGCCTCCCTTTCAGGGACACCGACGAAGAAGTGCGCCGGAACTCGGGCCTCCGGGCCGGCGAATTCATCCTGCGGCGCGGGCTGGGGGCTTTCAGGAAGGCCGAGAACGCCGCGCTCAAAAAGATCGCCGCGGGTCCCGCCGCCGTGGTGGCGCTGGGAGGCGGCGTATACCCTTCGGGACGCCGCCGGGCTTTCTTCAGGCGGGCCGGTGTCACGGTCTGGCTGCGCCGCCCGCTGGCCGAGATGCTGCGCCTCGCGCGCGCCGGCGGCGGCAGGCCCCTGCTGGCGCGAAAGACGGCCGCGGCCGCCGGGCGGCTCTTCGCCCGCCGGGAAAAGTTCTATTCGCTTTGCGATATCAAAGTCAGCGCCGCCGGCCTTGCCCCGGGCGCGGCGGCGGCCAGGATACGGAGGTCCCTTGAAAAAAGCGGCTTTATCCCTTCTTAACCGCGAGATCATGCGCAGGCCCTCTTTCAGGCTGGCCTGCGGGCGGGACATCGGCGACATCTCCGGCCTGCTGCCCGGCGTCCTGGGAGCGGCCGACAGGATAGCGCTGGTCGCGGACCGCGCCGCCGCCGGCTCGCCGGTGCTGAAGCGCATGCTCGCGCCGTCCCTGGCGGCCAGGACGACGGCGTTCCGCCTGCCCTCCGGCCGCGAGAAGACCCTGGGCGCGGTGACCGGACTCTGCTCGGACCTGTTCAAAGCCGGCTTCAGCCGCCAGTCGCTCATAATAGCCGCCGGCGGCGGCGCCGTCACCGACGCGGCCGGTCTAGCGGCCGCCCTCTACATGCGCGGCCTGAGCTGGGTCAGCGTCCCCACCACGCTGCTGGGGCAGATAGACGCCGGCATAGGCGGCAAGACCGCCGTGGATCTCCTCGGGACCAAGAACATCATAGGCGCTTTCCACCAGCCGGCGCTAACCGTCTGCGATACGGCCTTCCTCGCGACGCTGAAGCCCGCCCTGAGGCGGGCCGCGGCCGGCGAACTGATAAAGTACGCCCTCATCGGCCCCGGGGACCTGCGCCTGACGATAATGCGCTCCTTCGACGGGGCCATGGCCGGCCGGCCGGACGACCTGCTCGCCTGCGTACGGGCCTGCGCCGAGCACAAGGCCGGGGTCTGCGCCGCCGACGAGCGCGAGGAGACCGGCCTGCGCGAGACGCTCAACTTCGGTCATACCGCGGGCCACGCCTTCGAGGCCCTTTCGCGCGGCCGCCTGCCGCACGGCGAAGCCGTGCTCTGGGGCCTGCGCTACGCGCTGAAGGTTTCCGAAAAGATGAAAGTCCTGGACAACACCCCCGGCGCCTGGAAGGTCACCGGCATGATAGACCCGCTCCCGCTGCCTTCCGCCTGCCGGCGGGCGAAGGATTTCCTGAAGCTGGTTAAGGCCGACAAGAAGCGCGGCGGCCGCGAGAACCGATTCCTGCTGCTGCGCAGCCCGGGCGACGTGGAGCCCACCGACAATATCCCGGAGAAGGTCCTGCTGGCCGCGCTGGAGGAACTGTGAAAAAGACCGTACTCGTCATGCACGGCCCCAATCTCTCCGCGCTGGGCAGGCGCCGGCCGGACATTTACGGCACGCTCACCCTCGCGGCCCTGAACGCCCTGATAAAAAAACGCGCGGCCGAACTGGGACTGACCATTAAATTTTTCCAGGCCAACGGCGAGGGGGAGCTCATCGACTGGCTCGAAAAAAGTTCCCCGCGGGCGCACGCCCTCCTGATCAACCCGGCCGCCTATACCCATTACTCCTACGCCCTGCGCGACGCCGTCGAGGCCTGCGGCCTGCCCGCCGCCGAAGTTCACCTGAGCGATATCGCCAAACGCGAACCTTTCCGCCGGACCTCCGTCATCAAACCCGTCTGCCTGCGCCAGTTCAAAGGCAAAGGCGAACTGTCATATATCGAAGCCCTGGAATTCCTGGCGAAGTTTATTAAGGAGACAGAGGGGTGACGGCGGATCCGTCGAGAAAAACCGTCCGGAGCCGCGAGCTTGCGTAAGCGCGAGCGGCGAGAGTCGGAAGGGCGAGCACGGTGTGCGAGACCCTGTTTTTTCGAGACGGGCCGCCGGCAGGACCCCGCAAAGTTTTCCTCCTGATATGAGAATCTACACCCCCCCGCCGGACAAATCGATAACGATAAGAGCGCTGCTGCTCGGAGCCATAGCCGCCGGCCGCACCGTCGTGCGCGACCCGCTGCGCTCCCGCGACACCGAGGCGGCCCTGCGCTGCCTCGGGAGCCTCGGCGTAAAGACAAAGATTTTCAAAGACCGCATAGAGATAACCGGCGCCGGCCCCGGCGGCTTCGGCCCCGGCCCCTTCCGCCTCGACGCCGGCGAATCCGGCACCCTCGCCCGCCTGCTGGCCGGCCTGCTCGCCGGCGGCGGCGCCGCCGCGGTCATCACGGGCCGCGGCACGCTGCGCCGCAGGCCGATGGGGCCCCTGGCCGCCGCGCTGCGGCTGGCCGGAGCCGATGTCCGCGCCGCGCGCGGACGGCTGCCTTTGAAGACCGGCCCCTCCCGCCCGCGCGGCGGGGCCCTCAAGTTATCCACCGCCAGCGCCCAGATAAAATCCGCCCTCCTGCTGGCCGGCCTGGGCGCGCGGAAGCCGGTCTCCTTCCGCGAGGCCGCTCCTTCGCGCGATCACACCGAACGCCTGCTTAAATTCATGGGCGCGCGGCTCAAAAAAGCCGGCCCCCGGCTGACCATATACCCGGGCGCTCTCAAAGGCCGGACGATAAAAGTGCCGGGCGACATCTCCTCGGCGGCCTTTTTCATCGCGGCCGCGCTGCTCTCCGGCCGGCCGCTGAAAATAAAGTCGGCCGGGCTCAATCCCGGCCGTCTCGGTTTCATTAAAGCCTTGAAGAAAATGGGCGCGCGGATAGAGCTTAAAACCCGGACCTCCTTCCCGGAACCGGCCGGGAACATCGTCGTCCGGCCTTCTTTCCTGCGCGCCGTAAAAATCCCGGCCCGCGACGTCCCGTCGATGATAGACGAAGTGCCGCTGCTCGCCCTGCTGGCCGCCCGCGCCCGCGGCACCACCGTCATAAACGGCGCGGAGGGACTCAGGAAGAAGGAAAGCGACAGGATAAAGTCCACGCTGGCGCTGCTCTCTTCGCTCGGCGCCCGCGCCTCTTACCGGCGCGGGGCCTTCACCGTGCCCGGCGGCCAGGAGTTCGCACCGCGGAGACCCGTCGAGACTTTCAGCGACCACCGCATCGCCATGGCCGCGGCCGCCGCTTCCGCGCTATGCCCCGGCCTTAAAATAAAGAACCCGGGCTGCGCGGCTAAATCGCACCCGGGCTTCTTCCGCGACTTCCGTCGCGTTCTTTAATTCTAATTTTTTCCGCTCTTCTTCCCGCTTTTACCCTTTTTCTTCTTCGCGGCGCGCTCCAGCCTTTCCCTGGCCTGCGCCTCCCGCCTCTTCTCCGCGCGCACCTTGGGATTGTTGACGTATTTCTCCGGGTCCTCGGCGAACTGCGGCGGGCAGGCCGGGCAGCACATGAAATAACGCTCCCCTTTGTAGACGACGACCGGGGTTTTGGCCTCCACGACGAACTCGTGCTCCATGACGGGGCAGAACTTCTCCAGGCCGATCTCCCGCTCTTCTGGGACGGTCACCACGGGCTTCTGGGCCTCGTCCTTCTTCTCCGCCGGCGCCAGCACGCCGACCCTGGGGTAGCGCTTGAGGATCTCGCCGCCTTTGTGTATATGTTTCGGGGCCCGGGTCTTTATGTCTTCGGTGTGGTCCTCCCCGGCCTCGTGCATGTTCATGTGCGAACCGCCCTTCCAGTATTTCACCTGGGAGAGATCGTAGACGATACCGTCCACGGCCACGTAGACCGGGCGGCCGTTCCTGCCGTCGAACGTCTTAAGCTCCTCGGCGGTGAAGACCCTGTCCTTCCAGGCCTCCTCCTTCTTCTCCGGGGCTTTCTTGTCGGCCGCCTGCGCGGCCGCGGCCACGAAAACCGCCAGCGTCATAGCGAGCGTCGTTCTCATTTCGTTCTCCTCACTTCAGCGCCTCTACGAGGGCCTGACCGTACTTCCTGGCAGGCGCCGGACCGCTGGCGGTTATCAGTTTCCCGTCTATCTCCAGCTCCGAACCGGTGAATTTAGCCCCGCCCTTCTCCAGCTCCGGCGCGCCGTCGGGGAAGCAGGTGACGTGACGGCCCTTGAGAAGGCCCGCGTGCGCCAGCACCACCGGCGAGATGCAGATGGCGCCGACGACTTTGCCGGCTTCCATCGCCTCGCGTAAAAGTTCATGCACCTTCCGGTTGTCGAGATGCTCCAGCGCGCCGGGGCCGCCGACCAGCGCCAGCGCGTCGTAGTCCCCGGGGTTCACCTCGTCCACCACTTTGTCCACCTGCGCGGTCAGCCTGAACTTGCCCTGCGCCTGGCCTTTCGCGGTGGAAACCGTGTCCACCTTCATGCCGGCGGCCTCGAGTATCTTCTTAGGCTCTATGTATTCCTCGTCTCGGAAACCCTGGAAAGCTATGAACATGGCGATCTTTTTAGTCATTGGACCTCCCCCGGCTATTCTATCAAAATGAGGCGCGGAGAGGCCCTTGAAAACGGACGGCGGCGCGTCTATACTATCACTATGAGAATCCCCCTCTTCCTTTTTTCGCTGGCGCTGCCGGGCGCCGCCTTCGCCGCCGGCGCCCTCGAACAGCTCGGCGGGACGGCCGCCGTTCCGCCGCCGGCGGCGGCAGCGGTTCCGGCGTCCGCGGACGACGGGAGCCCCAACTCAGCGCCGGCCATCGCCGCGCGCTGCGCCCCGCCCGCCGCCGGGGAGGAGAAGATCTTCCAGTCCGATTTCCGCTGGGATTATTCGCTGCCGGAGCTGAAAGCCCGTTCCGAGGAGATGTACGCCTCCCCCAAACGGCTCGACCGGCGCGCCTACTGGGACGCGGCCGGGGGCAGGCTCATGCTCCCCCACGACGCGGACCGGGGCGGGGACTTCGAGATAGGGACCGGTTTCGTTAAGGCGGTCGCGCGGCATATCGAGCGCGCCTTCGAGCTGGACTACATCGACGCCGTCTTCTTCCCCGACATGGGGCATTCGCACATACTGGTGCCCGACAAGCTCTGGGCGGAAAAATATTCGGACTATCCCGTCGACCGGATGTCGGACCTCTACCGCGACATGTTCTCCGACCCGCGGCTGAAGATCTTCTACCACACCGCCGAGCAGCTGAAGACGCTCGAGAACGGCCAGCTGGTCGCCGACGAGCGCGTCCGTTTCCGCCACAAGACCCGCAATATCTCCGGCCCCATAACCGCGGACGCCGGACTGACGGTCCACCAGAACCCGGAAAGCGCGGCCAACACCGTGCACGCGGTGCCGGGACATCACTGGTGGGGAGCGGGCTTCAATTTAAGCGCGCAGAAGGACGGCTGTTTCGTCTACAGGAAGGGCGGGCGGGAATACCGCTTCGACATAAGCCTCTACGACCTGCCGTACAATTCCGGCGGCGGGGGAGCCTGGGACTACTGAACGCGGGACCTGTTTTCCGGGGTGAAGGGATGGCCGCATACCGCCTTTTGTTCGTCCTCGCCGCCTCCCTGGCGGCGCGGCCGGCCGCTGCCGCGGAACCGGACGGGTTCATTCCCTACGCCGAGGAACGCTCGCGGATGGTGGAGGAGCAGATCGAGGCCCGCGGCGTGAAGGACAAGAGGGTCCTGGCCGCCATGCGCGAGGTTCCGCGCCACGAGTTCGTCCACGAGGAATACTGGGAGGACGCCCACGGCGACCACCCGCTGCCGATCGGACACCGCCAGACCATCAGCCAGCCCTATATCGTCGCTTACATGACGGAGTTGCTGGAGCTCAGACCCGGCGACAAGGTCCTCGAGATAGGCACCGGCTCCGGCTACCAGGCCGCCGTCCTGGCCAGGCTCACGCCGAAGGTGTTCTCGATCGAGATAATCTGCCCGCTGGAAAGGGCCGCGCGCGCGGTTCTCGACCGGCTGGGGTTCGGGACCGTCAGGACCCGCTGCGCGGACGGCTACAAAGGCTGGCCGCAAGAGGCGCCTTTCGACGCGATAATACTGACGGCCGCTCCGCCGCGGGTGCCGCGGCCGCTGCTGGACCAACTGGCCGAAGGAGGCAGGCTGGTGGCGCCCGTAGGCGGACGTTCGCAGTATCTGGTAAGGATACGCAAGGTCAAAGGGAAGCTGAAAGAGGAGAAACTGCTGCCGGTGATCTTCGTTCCGATGACCGGCGGGGACCAGAAAAAGACGCCGGCCGCCGGCGTCAGCCCCGCGCGAACTCCCTGAGCCACTCCGTTATCTGGTCGAGCCCGGCTATGCCGAAACGGAAAAAGAGATAGAGCACCAGAGAGTAGACGGCGGTGGCCATCACGCCCAGCACCGCGGCAAAGAGACAGAACAGCCCGTCCTCTTCGCTCAGCCCCGTGCCTATCAGGAAGATCACGAAAGCCGGCGCCGTATTGGTCAGCGGTATCGGCAGTATCATCAGCCCCGCCATTATCAGCACCAGCAGGCCCAGGAAGACCAGCCCGCCGCGCGAGCCCACCCAGCGCAGGCGCGGTCTTATCAGGAACTCAATTTTGCCGAAGAATTTCTCAAGAAAGGAAAGCATCCCCTCCACGAATTTGCCCTTCAGTCGCATGCCGGCCGCGCGGGCCGGCAGCCAGGGCGTCCGGCGGCCGGAGATCATCTGAAGGGCCAGGATGAAGAGCAATATGCCGAAGGGTGTGCTGTAACCCGGAGCGGGCACGGGCAGGGCGCTTGGCAGCGAGAGCACCAGCAGCAGCAGGCCGAAACCGCGGTCGCCGATACGCGAGAAGACCTCGCCCAGCGTCACGCCGGCATCCGAATTCTCGCGCGCGAGTATCTTCCTCAGGTCGTCGGTGAGCATAAGCGGGCCCCTGCCCGGCTATATCATACGAAATCGGGGGCGAAAAATTATAGTATGGATGGAATGGGTCCCTCCCGCAAGCTCAAGGTCCTGGCCGCAGCGCTCCTGGCCGCCGCGGCGCTCTCGGCCGCGGTCGCCGCCGGCAGTCCCGCGCGCGAGCCCGACGTCGATTTCGTACCCACGCCGCATAAAGTGGTCCGGGAGATGCTCAGGCTCGCCCGCGTGACCGCGGCGGACACGGTCTACGACCTCGGCTGCGGCGACGGCCGCATACTCATAACCGCGGCCGGGACCGTCGGCGCGCGGGGCAGGGGTTTCGAACTGGACCCTTTCATGGCCGAAGAAGCCAGGCTCAACGCGGAGAAGGCGAAGGTCTCCCACCTTGTGACCATAGAGGAGCGCGACATCTTCACCGTCGACCTGTCCAGCGCCTCGGTGGTCGCGCTCTACCTGCTGCCGGAGATAAACGTGAAGCTCCTGCCGCAGCTGGGCAGGCTCAGGCCCGGCGCCCGCGTCGTCTCCCACGATTTCGGCATAGAAGGCTACCCTCCCGACGCCGAGCTCACCGTCCCGCAGTACGACGGCAAGGTGAGCAAGGTCTACCTCTGGACCGCCCCCCTCAGGAAAACGACCGACTATTTCGCCAAAGACTGAGGCCGGCCCGGGCGCAGGGCAAGCCCCTTAAAAAAGTCCTATAATAGCGTCTGCGGCGCCGGCGTAGCTCAACGGTAGAGCAACTGTTTTGTAAACAGTAGGTTGGAGGTTCGATTCCTCTCGCCGGCTGCGAATTTAGTATAATCATGAAGTACGGCCCCTTCGTCTAGCGGCCTAGGACGCTGCCCTCTCAAGGCAGAGATCACGGGTTCGAATCCCGTAGGGGCCGCCAAATTTCCTGCAAAGGAAATTTGGTGTCAGTAATATCCGCCAGCGTGCGCAACCCGCGCACTTTTTCCGACGGAAAAATAAATTTCAGATTTATTTTCTTCCCGCCTATAATCAAGTTCGAACCGATAATTTTCAATTTTTCCAGGTTCTCGGCCGGATTCCCGGAGACCGCGGACTCTCCGACGGCGGAGCAGAGCGCGTAGAACCTTTTAAGCGGTTCGAACCGATTTGCCCCCTGCCGCGCAAAAGCGGCGAGTTTGTTTTCAATTTCCATTTTCTCTTCGACCAATTGGGCCTTCTTGTGGACATACTCGGGCTGCGTTATGGAGCCTTGCAGTACCAGGTCCAGCAGCTGGCCCAATTGGTCCGTAAGGATAACCAACTTATCTCGCAGATTTTGGGCGGCCTCTTCCCCGGCCTGGGCCGCCTTTGATTCCTCCTTATTGATGTTATTAAGGGCATCGGCGGCCAGGGCCGGGGGTAAGGAAACTCCTTTCAATAAGTCGCGGACCTGCCTGTCGATCTCCTCTTCCCTTACAAAGGGCTCGGCGCAGGGTTGCTTGCGCTTGGTGCAGTGCAGGTAGTTATGGCCCTTCTGGGTCTCGGTGGTGATGAAGCAGCCGCAGGAGGCGCAGCGGAAGGCCCCCCGGTACACATAGGGTTTAAGCGTCCTGCCCTTAGGATTGGGCTTGCTCTTGCGGGCCAGCATCTCCTGGCACTTACCAAAGAGCGCCTTGGTGATGATGGGCTTGTGTTTGGCCTCGTAGACCTCTCCGTAATACCGCATAACCCCGTAATAAATAGGATTACGGAGCATATAATGGACATTGGAGACCGAAAGCTCCTTTTTGAACTTGCGCCCGCGCAGGCCCGCTCGGTTTACGATATCCCGGAGCTCCTTTACCGTGTGGTTGCCTGTAGCGTACAGCTCAAAGGCTTTCCTGATAAGCGGCGCCCGCTCCTTGTCTATGTGGATGGTATGCGTGGCGAGGTCATTTAGATACCCCATAGGGGCCCAGGAGGGCCAGACACCGTTGCGGAGCTTCTGCCTGATACCGCGCCGCACGTTTTCCGACAGGTTATCCACATAATACTTGGACTGGCCGAAGGCGATGGACAGCATGAACTTACCCTGCGGTGTGGGGTCGAACCAGAAGGTAGGGAACTTGAGCTCCAATACCTTGCCGGTGTCCACCAGGTATATCAGGCGGCCCCCATCAATACTATTCCTCGCGAGGCGGTCCGGATGCCAGGCTATTATGCCGTGGGCCGCGCCCTGCTCAAGCTGGGCCACCATGTCATTGAATATCTCGCGGCCCGGCTCCTTGGCGGTTTTGCTTTCTATGAACTCACGCGCCACGGTGAGGCCGTTCTTTCTGGCGTAGTCCCGGAGCTCCGCCAACTGCGCCTCTATGGACAGGATCTGCCTATCCGGCTCATCAGTAGACTTCCTTGCATAAAGGAAATACCGCATATTAAGTTTCTCCATACCTTGCCTCCCCGCTCTTAATTACGGCTTTGCCCCAGCAGGGGCTAAGACGGAATTAAGTGCCATTCCGCCGCTCTCCGCCGCGGGTAAGGCCGGCCAGGCGCAGCAGCGCGGGGCCGGCCGCACCGGCGGCCATAAGGAAAATAATTCGGTTCGCTCTTGATCATAGGCGGGAAGAAAATAACTCTGAAATTTGGTTTTCCGTCGGAAAAAGTGCGCGGGTTGCGCACGCTGGCGGATGTTACTGACACCAAATTTCCTTTGCAGGAAATTTGGCGGGGTTTTCAGGATGAAATTCGAACCTACTTCGCGCAACATCCCGAGGAAACATTATAAATACCGCTTTTGCCCCGTTTTAACGAAGGAGTCCCGCTCTTATCCGCGAGATGTCGTCGCAGGCGTGGCCACGAAGCGCGGCCCCGCACTGCTCCTTGCCGCTAAGTAGGCGGTTCGCAGGGCGGCGGCACTAAAGCGCCTTCGCACCTGCTCCCAAGGAGGCCCGCTCTTATCAACGCCCCCGGCGGCTGTACCGGGCCATGCCCGTGCGGCAATAGGCGCTATGCGCCACCAGCGGCCAACGAAGAAAATTATTTCCCGCGCCCATCAATCTTTGCCGTTATAGGATGCAGAACACCTTTCGTCCGTTTCCCCTGCCCCCGAAAATGTCACTTAAAGAGTGTAGATAGATTTTACCCGAAAACCTACAATGTAGTCAATAAGTGACATATTACCATGAAAGACATACGCATCCTTTACGGAGAACGACTTAAAGATTTCAGGAAGAAGAAAGGTCTATCCCAGGAGGAACTAGGCTTTAAATCCTCACTGCACCGGACCTACATCAGCGAAGTGGAGCGCGGCCGCCGCAATATTTCCATATTGAATATCGCGCGAATTGCCAAAGCTCTTGAGATAAAGGTTAAAGAGTTTTTTGAATAAGCCCTGATGGAAAACTCCCGCAAGGATTGGTTAACCAGGATTCGGAAAGCCCATAACGCTTTCTCCGAAATTTCTTTTGCCACCTACCACAAAACCAAGCTTTCGCCGCTTTTAGACGACCCGAAGACTACGCCAAAGCGCAAAGACGTATTTAAAGCCTTCGAACTATCCCCCTTCAAAAAAGTGAAAGTCGTTATTCTAGGCCAGGATCCGTACTATCAAATCTCTGGCAAGATTCCTTACGCCACAGGACTAGCCTTTGCTTTAAACCCAAAGGCAATCAAAAACACAAAGCTTAGAACCCTTAAAGGCGGAAAAAGCCTGAGAACTATTTTAAAGGCCATCTCTATTGAACTCGGACATCCAATTCCAGATTCGCCAACCACAGATCTCGAAGCCCTAGCCAAAGAGGGAGTCTTACTGTTAAACACCGCTCTTACCACTAAGCACAACCTTCCAAAGGCACATCTGAAAGCCTGGAAACGTTTTACCGCAGCGACCCTATTAGCCTTAAATTCTAGAACGGAACCTGTCTATTTTGTCTTAACCTGTGAAAGCGCTAAAGCCTTTGCCCCACTTATTCAAGCACCTCATAAGATTTTTTATAACTACAAACACCCCTCGCGTTGCTGGCGCATCTCACTCAGCCCGAAACAGCGGGAAGCTGAAGTCCACTTTTTTAAAGACACAAAAAACCGGCTCAGAATCAATTGGGCCATAGCTCTTTCCGCTTCAACTCCGGCATCATAAGTTTTTTAATTTACACGGTTAGGGAGGAATCTCATGGCAAGACGGAAAACCAAAAACACTACCGGTCTGAAAAGAATAGAAAGTGTTGACGCCTTTCAGGCCTGGGTAGGATTTGTTTGTGTACGTTGCGGCACACTCAATCATGTCCAAGCAGGTCAGGTCCTGCTTGACTCCGAAGAAGCCTATGAGGATGCAGAATGGAAATGCCAAAAATGTCATTTCCTGCATAGCAGCACCTCAGATCTTCCTTTTAAAAACTGGAAAGCATCTTGGCGCAAAGCCTCCTCCGTGCCCTGCCAAAGATTTTGGCAAGGTTTTTTCAGGATTTTCACTGAGGCCCACGACTCTTACTGGAAGCAATGCAA
The DNA here is from genome assembly GCA_964415175.1 of uncultured Elusimicrobiaceae bacterium. Lineage (GTDB taxonomy): Bacteria > Elusimicrobiota > Elusimicrobia > Elusimicrobiales > UBA9959 > UBA2231. The sequence goes on along the minus strand of CAYPYG010000021.1, from coordinate 6,011 downwards.
CACTTGCGGCCGCATTCTTCCCGCCAATGCCTTCAGTCGCCATGTTGGGTGGGGCCCCCTCGAACGTCAAATGGAGTGCAGAAGCTGCAAAGGTGTTATAAACGCAATTCTGAACCCGAGGCGCACGCAGGAGCAGTTATGGGAGGGGTCTATTAAGCGTAGGGTAGGGGATTTGCTGCTTGAGGACAAAAATCAAAAAGTGGACGTCAAGTTTATTAAAGATTTGTTCACTAGATTCAACTCACGTTGCTTCAAGACAAACAAGATGCTTGATCCTAAAGACCGGAAGTCATGGGCAATTGACCACATTCTGCCATCTCGCTATCTCTACCCTCTTAAGAAAGAAAATGCCGCTCTCTTATCGAGAGAGGCAAACAATCATAAGCGCGACCGCTGGCCAAGTGTGTTTTACACCAATAATGAGTTAATCCGACTGGCACAGCTCACCGGAGCGAACCTAGATATTCTTGCGAGCAAAAAGCCTATTTTCAACCCTAACATTGATGTAGACGCCTGTGTGACACGATATCTTACGGTCAGGGAGAGATCAAATCTCCCAAAACGTATAAAAGAGCTCAAAAAACTTCTGGAGGGCAATAAACTAACCGAGAAACTCTCGAAAGAAAATAGGAAATTATTGGGCTATACATAGCTACTGCAGCACAAGGTATTGATGCGCGGACACCGTTCCCTTGTCCCGGACCCCGTGCTGCTCACAGTGCGTGACATCTTCCGTAAAAATATCCGCTGTCTTGAACCAAGGCCGCGCTTCTTTACTTAGCTCTTGGGCCATGTTGCATTTCGGGCTTTTGCCGAGATGAAAAACCACAACGCCTCCTGGTTTCAACCTCTCCCGCGCCTGGCGCAGGATTGAATGATAAACAGAAAATCCTTTCTTTTGTCTTTCATCAATAAATAACTGCGGTTTTGAAGCGAAGTCCCCTCGCTCCCAACCGGAGAACCAAAGGCGCATCCAATTCCCAAGGTAAAACCGCGTACTGTCAAAAAATGGCGGCGAAGTAATCACAGCATCCAAGTCACAAATTTCAGCCGGCCACCAAGAAGTTGAATCCTGAACAAACAATTTTCCATCTTTAAAGTCGGCAGGGTATTCCGCAGCAAGCCCGCGCATAACCTTTTCCCGAAGCCGTGGCATCAGAGACCGATACTCAAACTCGCCTTTCGGAGCAAAAGGCGTGGTATTATGGGAAATACGGCTCAACGCATAAGGACGATTCCCATGCAAGATATGAAGAAGACTGGCGAGCACTAAAGATTCCGAGCTATTGCCGGGAGGATTTTTTAAGAAATATGATCTCGCCAAGAGAATCTCCCGGAGCGTCTCTTGATGAAAATAATCAGGAATGGATTTATTGAAACTAATCTGGGCAGCCGCTTTATACTCGTCTTTTGAAGGGTCGCCCTTTTGGAGAAAAGACTCCAGCCCCTTCATCACCGCCAAACATTTTTTCAAATCAGGACGCACCATCTTTGGCCAGGCTATTGCCGCGGCAGACGTACTTATTTCACAGCCATATGCCGTGATTCCTGAAAGAGCAGCCTCAAAGGGTATTGTACCGACCCCGGCAAATGGGTCCAATAAGCGCCCGCCCTTTGGAACAAAAGCCTTAACGAGAAAATGCGCCAGGGAAGGCTTTAATTTGCCCTCATACGAACACAAAGAATGCAACCCATTCCCCCAATTCCGCTGAGCGAATGGCGCCCGCTGATGCGGCAGGTTTTTTTTAAACCGGCTCCACGCTAACCGCCAGTGTGGCGACTCAGCTTTAGCGGGAGCAGGCTTTCCTTTTGGGACAGAAAAGATCAGCAGAGACTGGTGCAACCGCTCTCCGCTCCGCGAAAGCCTGCGCCGCAAAATTATTTCTTGCTGATGTTTATAACCGAGTTCTTCGAGCAACTCTTGAAGAATAACATCCGTAGGAACCTTCACTCCCGCATAACAAGAATCTCCGATATCGACCGCAACTACCGCCCCCGGATTAAGATGCTTCTTAAGTCCATTAAAAACCTGAGCCAGATCGTAATAATAAGCCCCCACCATCCGCGGAATCCGCGAATCATAGGCTTTTACCTGGAGCTCTTGGAGCACTTCCTTTAAACTTCCAGAGGCCTCCAAGAGAGGTTTTCTTACCGTTACATCATTTATCCCGGCTGTAACAGCCTTAAACCGAAGCTGTGACAAGTCCTCCGGTTTACGGAGGCAACGCAAGAACCAAAGCTCAACCTTGGTATTTCGAAAATAATTTGTGCCATTAAGATACGGCGGACTGGTAATAACTGCGTCAAAACCAAGCGCAGGCAATTTTCCCAGCAGTTTTGCGTCCTCCGCTATCAACACTGGCTCTGCCTTAATTGGAGCTACTCGACCAAGATCGGCAATAATCTGCTTAAGTTGTTGCGCGATACATTCAAAAAAATCAACCGTTCCATTCTCTAATTCTTTTTTTGTTTTAAAGCGAACATCTCCGGATCGGATCAAAAGCGACGCAGGTAAAAGGCTTGAAAGAACCGCAACTGCGACAAACTCCGACAAAACCACACTTTCTTGCGCGATTTCATCCACCCAGGCACGCGCCCTCAAAATATTTAAAAAAACCGTCTGCTCAAAAAACTTACTCTCCCCAAAAACAGCCCTATAACTTCTCCCTAGCTCCAGATCCGGCGCGGACTTCTCAATTCTGTTACGGAAAGAGTCGAGTATGGCCTCTAAGCGACTCGAAATCTCCCCACGTTGAGTAGCTGTTAGTGCCAACGCATGTGTTTTAACCCTCATGAGGAATTGCATCATCGGGTTAATCTCACAATAATAGGCGCTCAGCCCCCGCTGGGCCGCTGTAAGCGGGGTGGTGCCAGCGCCACCAAAAGGATCAAAAACAGTCTTGGCGTTTGGGGCAAAGTTTTTTAGAACGTCCTCAACAAAATATGGGGAGTACCCCTCTAAATATGGATACCAAAGATGCAACGGCTCTGTTTTGCCACCAGTATATGTCGCCTGATTGGGATCCACAAGAAGGCCCGGCAAACCGAGTTGCCCGTCTTTCAGAACCCCTGCACTAAGATGTTTACGAAGTGCGCGCAAACAATAAGTATTTAAAGGAAGATCTTCTTTTTTTGCCGCCTTGTGAAGCGCCTGATAACTTTGAAAACCCATAAGCGTACGCAGATCGTCACTTGAGAGCCGCCCAACACGACCATACAATTGGGTGTCTTTATTACCGAAGGCAAGTTTCACATTCTTCTCGCCCGAACTGCTGGCGGGATGATCTGGGAAATATATTGTCTTAAAAGCTTGTGCCATATTTTGTTTAATACTACCATAATATGGTAGTTTGTACCAGAGCTGGGATATCACACCCTTCCCCAAAATCCCTACCTCTAGTGTAGCAGACCCCCCCGACAACGTAGTGTCGGGGCAAAAAACATATTCCGAATATTTTTTAAGGGAACCCTAAGAGAGCCGCTAAACAAAAACCCCCGCACGGCACTACATCTTTTGGAACTTAATTTTTTCTCTTCGCACAAACTCAAAATCGTCAACACAATCAATGCGCAAATGCTTGCAAACGTCCGGAATGCGACATTTCGCATCGTTTCCGGCTGGAGTTTCTTTTGTAACAACCACGCATTTCTCCTGCCAGGCATGGGCAATCACCCAAGGATCCGCCATTGAACGGCCTTTGCCGACATTTATCAGCGCGGGATATAGTTTCAAGACTTCTCGCACTTTCCTCTGTATTTCCGGAGTGATTCCTTTGACAATGTGTTTATTTACCTTAAGCCACTCCGAAAGGTCATCTTTTTGCCGATGTATTTCTTTTTCAACCTCTTCTGGACAGAAAACAATGTTTTGCAGCCCCAAATCCGCGATATACTCCCAATAATCCGGCACCAGATCGGGTCTATAGTATTTATTCCAGGGCTCAATAAAAACATTTGTATCAAAACAATAGAGGGGCATTACTTAGCACCCCCGCTAGGCGGAAGATATCCCCTAAGCTTTGAAAAATTGGAGATACGAACATTTAAGAGTCTCGACGCGCCTATCCCACTAAGCTTCCCAGCGGCATAACTTGCGAGAACCACGCCAGTAAAGTATCTACCATTCGCCAAAACCATCTTAAGGCCATACTTCAAGAAACCTTTTCGTTTGTCTTTGGACGCCTCCCATCGTTCCCTGTAATATCTCCGCAGGCTTTCGTAATCCGTCTGGGAAATTTTGTCATGTTTTAATAGAGTTCTGGCAATAACCTCTTCGCTCACAGAAAACTCTTTTGCAATACGAGCAACAACTTCGTTTATTGACCGACCAGCGGGGCGCTCTTTCCAATAGCGCTGAACCAAGCCTCTATCCACAAGAACACATGCGGCAACTTCGTTACAAAAGACCTCAATCCGCCCCTCGTCTGTTGAAATCTCCGGCAAACTACCGTTTGATATACCAGGAGCATTAATCCAAATATGAACCAGCTCGTGTATGAGCGTAAACAGTCTCCCCGCATAACTATCGTCGGCATTTACATAAATGAAAGGCACAAACTCATCATAAAGCGCAAACCCGCGAACCTCCCCTATTTCCGCTCCGCCCTTTCGGCAAACATTAATCCCATAGGCTTCAATCGCCTGAATCCACAGATTAAAGGCCTTCAATGGATCACGACAATCCATTTGCCTCTCTAAAGTAAATCCAATTTCCCCTCTAATTAAAGCCGCCAAGTCAGCCGGCTTAGAAAACAAATCTTTTGCCGAGCCAAGTTTAAGAGCTTTGCCGCCATTTGCGGAAACAAATTCGCTCAGCCATTTTTGCTTCTCGCTGTAGTCACTAATTAAAGAATGAAGCTCAGGAGACCAATTTTTAAATTTGCCGCCATGCTTCGCACGAAAGTCTTTTAAAACCGGGGTGCTTGTCGCTGGCGGGGCATCCAGATAAAACACAGCCAGCGCCACCTTATAAACTTCGGCAGCTTTTCTTGCTTGCGCAAGCGATGGCAGGAGTTTTCCAGTTTCCCACTTATGGATTTCTTCAATAGGCCGCTTAATGAGATGCGCCGCATCTTGAACATTAAGATAGGCTCTCTCTCTCGACCACTTTAATACTGAAGGTGTAATTAATGCTTCTTGGTATTGAGGCATAGTCTTATCCCACAGCACTGATTATAGTTATTTACCATGCGTTTCGTTGTTTATTCTTACATATAACGGGGTTGCCCGCCATTTGGGAAGCGGGATTAATTCCACGGGCCTTTGGGCGTATATTTCTTTCTTCGCATGGCTTATCACTCGATTTGATATTTCCCAAGTCTTCTCTCTGGTAGTTAAATACACGCCTTCCACGTAATTCCACCCAGCAAGCAGCGCCAGTTTCGGAGACAGTGGCAGAACAAACTCTGCATTTTTTAGCAAAAGCCCTTTATTCCCATACAACCCCTCTGTCATTGTCGGATCTTCCCAATCCGCTGGAGAGTCTGCTGTTATAAATCGTTCACCAAATGGGGCTAGCAGCAATTTCCATTTCATGTCCATAAGAATTTGCGCTATCATTGTTAGCGAGCTAAGCCCTAAAACTGTTATCCACTCTGGTTTGACGATTAATTCATACTTATTTTTATCTGACAAAAAATCCCGCATTGAATCCGCCTCTTTTGGGTCCACCCCGATATCTTCGAGCGATTTTTCCATAGCACCAGGGACTGTGCTCAAAATTTCCGCAAGCCGTTCTATTGGGGCCAAGCTTGTTTTTTCCATAAACGCTCTATAGGCAGGAGTCCTTATCGCGAAACACGCCGCGAATAGCGCTATGGTTTCCTTTTGAGCTCTGTTTGGAAAGTTATAGATGTCGAGACATTGCCTATATACCTTGGCAGTTTCGGACTCAATTTTTGAGAACAGTTCTTCAACAGCCCCCTCCGAAAGTTTTTCATTAGATGGAATCGAGTATAGGTGCATATTCCGGGCCAATCCAGACCACCATTCCGGGGCAAACCAGACCAGCA
>CAYPYG010000020.1:0-54577 GCA_964415175.1 uncultured Elusimicrobiaceae bacterium | reverse complement strand
GCCTCCCCGACGGGGAAGCCCTCAAAATACCAACACGGATTTTTAATTAACTCTTATTCCAAGGGCACTGGCTGGGGCTGCGGCGTTTATGCCGGGGCGGAGTACGGGCTCTCCTACCGGTTTTCGGCGCAGGCGGACCTCGGGGCCATGTACGTTTCCCTGAAGGATAATTCCACCGATCTGTCGGAGGGCGGTCTGGAGTTCCTGTTGAATCTGGGCTTCAATCTCTATTTCGGCGGGAGGGAAGAATGAGGGACCTCCTGCTCGCCGTCGCACTGCTCCTGTTCTGCGCCGTGTCCGTGCAGGCCGGTTTCAGCCTGGGGCGTCCCGGTGCGGTCAAGAAGCGCGTGGAGAGACTGGACGACAAGGTCCGGGCCGCCAGGGAAGGGCTGCCCGCCGCGCCGGGCCCCTCCAACGGGGCTCCGACGGTGTCGTCCCTGACGGCGGTCTCCACTACGGTGGCCGCCGGCGGTCTGGCCAGCCTCACCGTTTCCGCTTCCGACCCCGACGGAGACGCGCTCTCCTATGTCTGGAGCAGCACCGCCGGGACCCTTAGCGGTACCGGGACCAGCGTCTACTGGCTGGCCCCTGACACCCCGGGGGTCTACACTATCTCCTGCGTGGTCTCGGACGGCACCGATTTCACGCCCGGCGCGCGGCAGGTCGCCGCGGTGGCTCCCGGTACGATCAAGTGGGCCTTTACCCTCCCGGACCCGGTCGACCTGCCGCTGGCTGTGGCGGCGAACGGGACGCTCTACGCCGCGGCGTCCAACGGTGTTCTGTACGCGCTCGGCCAGGACGGGGAGCAGGATTGGGCCTTCGCCACGGAGAATAATGATCTGTTCACCACCGGGCCGCTGGCCGGGGCGGACGGCTCGGTCTATATAGCGGCGGCTTCCACCAAGGTCTACGCCGTTACCTCTTCCGGCGCTTCCAAGTGGGGAGGGCCTTCGCCGCTCTTTCCAGACAATATCACTGCTCCGCTCGTGCAGGGCGCGGATGGCGCGGTGTACGTTTACGACGGAGACGCTTCCAGCCTGTACGCGCTGGACCCGTTGACAGGGGTGGGAGACTCCACCTTCACCGCGCTGCCTGGCGTGGCCCGGCCGCCGGTCATCGGTTCGGACGGGACGATCTACGTCGTGGACATCGCGGACATGCTCTACCTGGTGCCGCCGTCGGGAGGATTGGGAGAAGCGATCTCCACTGACGTTTCCGGTATTTCCGCGCCTCTTGCGGCCGGGCCGGCCGGGCTTATCTACCTGGTCAAGGATAACTACGACCTTTATGCGCTTAATCCGGACGCCACGCAGAAATGGGGGCCTTATACCATGCCTGACATAGTGGAAGCAGCGGCGGTGACCGGTACGGACGGGGCCGCCTATATTTACGATGGCAGTCTGGCGCTGCACAGGGTCAGTTCCACCACCGGTTCCGGTTCCGCTTTTGGAAGTTTATCCTCTCTCAGCAGCGATCCGGTGCCGGGCCCCGATACCCTGGTATACCTGGTGGACGGCGGTACGGATATCTACGCCATGCGGCCGGACGGCTCGGTCGAGTGGGGCCCCCTGACCGTGCCCGGCGGGGCTTCTCTGACGGTCGCCCCGGTGATCTCCAGGGACGGCACTCTTTATTTCACTGCCGACGACAGCCGGGTCTACGCCGTCTACGCCACGGCGGTTCTGCCCTGATCCGTTCTTTAGCGGGGGATGCCGGCTGGCGGACTTTCTTTATTGCGAGGCGGCCTTGCCGGTCCGCGGCCGATCGTACTCAGGACCGCCCAGCAGGTAGGCGGGCCTGCCGTCCTGCATCTTGTGCCTGCAGTTGGGGAACACCAGGCCGTAATACCTGGAAAGAGGGGAAGCGAAATACAGCCAGCCGCCGTCGTCGGTGACGGCCCTGGCGGGCTTCTTGTCCGGGCCCACGTAATTCAATACCTTGGCGCTGGCCTGGTGATGGCGCGTGACCCAGAGCGGGAGCCGCTCAATGAACTCGGGGACCAGGGCCTCCAGCCGGGCTGGCGGCGCGCCGTTGCGCTTACGGTATTCCCCCAGCGCCAGCATGAGTTCCGCCAGGGCCAGCGTGGAGTCGGTCTCCTGTATGTTCCGGGCGCTCTCCTCCAGGTCCCTGTCCATATCGGCTATGCGCTCGGCGTAGAGCGAAGCGGGATCAGCCACGGAGATGCGCAGCGCTTCCGAATTCAGCAGAGGCAGCAGCGCGCGCGCAGCGGCGCCGGCGCGTCCGAGGGCCTCCCCGGGCAGGGAGGGACTGGCCGCGAGGAAGACCAGCAGGTTCTGCGAAGCGGCCAGCGTGGCGTCGCGGTAAGTGTAAAGATCGAGCTTGGCGAATTCCGGCAGCGGCCTGAGGTGGGTCATTCTTTCCGACCTGACCGCCGCCAGTTCGGCGCGCGTCAGCACGGCCAGGTCCAGCAGACCGCGCGTGGACGAGGAGGAAGAGGCCTGCTCGAAAGGCCAGGTCAGATGGGCTATCTGCTCCGCCAGGCGGCGGGTCTCCGCGATATCCCTGATATCGGCGCGGGCGCCATCTCCGGCGGCGGCCGGAGCGCAGACCAGTGAGAGCAGCAGTGCAAGTATCCTCATATCACCTCTTTGAGAGACGGCGGGCGGGGACTACATGACCTCCCTGCCCGATCCTATGATAACAAAAAACCGGCGCCCACCCCGGGTGCCGTCCTCTTGCCCGGAAGACGCTCCTTGGTGTCGCCTCCTCACGTTTACAAGGCCGGTATCCCCCGGGCCGTGATCGGCGCCTCCGGAAGCGGTACCTGCCCGGACGCCTCAAAGCGATGACGGCCGCGCCAGGTACCTGGCGCTGAACTTCCACTCGCAAAGCTCCAGCAGGCGGCGCGCCGATTCCAGCGCCCCCTCGTATCCCGGCTCGAAGAGCAGCGAGGAGAAAGGGTTCCTGCCGGCGGCCAGGACCCGCGGGTCGCGGCGCAGGTCCGAATAGACCAGGTCCGGACCTCCCCGGCGGGACAGCAGTCTTTGCAGTTCCGCGGGCGTGGAGAAGAACCTGGTCCGCAGGCCGCGGGTTTTCAGCGCCCTGCCCAGGCGCGCCGCGTCGCCGAGGGCGGCCTTCCGCCCGTCTTCGCCTTCCAGGTAGACCAGCAGTTCGAAACCGAAGCCGGCTTCCGCCGCGATCCCCAGGCCCTCGGCCAGCCGCTCCCCGGTTATGCTCCCTATTTCCTCCGCTGGCGCCGACAGCCCTATGCGGTACTTCCGGGCCAGCGCGCGCAGGGAGCGCAGCCTGGCGGCCTGTTCCCGGGAAGGAAGGGCCGCCGCCGGCAGCCTCCGTCCCAGCGCCTTCAGGATTGCCTTGAGCCAGGCTTTGCTGCCTTCGAAACCGTAAGGGGCTGGCGGGACGACCCACGTGATGCCTGCCCTGTCGAGTGCCGGGCAGAGGGCCTCGTCGCGGCAGCGCAGCACCTGCAGCCGCGCTTCCAGCAGCGGGCCGTAAAAGTCCTCCGTCTCCGGCGCCGCGCTGGTCCCGGTCTTCGCCAGAACCCCGCGCAGCGTCCCGGCCAGGCGTTCGTCGTAACCGTGCAGGGCGACGTCGAAGCGCGGTTTCGCGCCGGCTTTCCGGCCGCGCTCGAGCCCGCGCAGGACCAGCGCCGAGCGGGCGGCGGCCCGGGACTCCGAATATTCCTCGTAGCTGTTGTAATTCTGCCGGCTGATCGCGGCCCCGGTGCGGCCGGCCGCGGCCCTGACCGCCGGGTCCGTATCCCCGGCGAGCAGCAGAGGAGCGCAGGTGGAATAGAACTCCACCAGCCCGCCCGGTCCCGCCGACGCGGCGGCGGCCTCCAGCGCTTCCTTCACCAGGCCCTCGTCGCCAAGCAGGGCCTCGCGCCGGCCCAGGCCGGTGGAAAAAACATTGGGCCTGGCCTTGGCCAGGTCCGGCACGGAGTCGGGCCGGCCGCCGAAGAGGCCCAAAGGCCCTCCGAAGGAGTCGCAGAAGCGGCATTCGGCGTCGCCGTGCTCCACCACCACCAGGTCCGGCGGCAGCGCCAGTTCCGCGGAACCGGAAGAGAACAGGAACCGGTACCAGTGGCCGGAGCCCAGGTGAGGAGTGCGCGGTTCCCCGCCGGCCTTGTCAGCGCGGTCGGAAAAGCCGGACGACGCGCCGAGGGCGCCGACGGCGCCGTGGAAAGCGCTCCCCAGGCCGAAATAACCCAGCAGCTGGTCGAAACGGAAACCGGTCAGCCCGCGGACGGCGTCCATGATGTCCACCTTGCGCGCGATCCCGGGGTCCGAGGACGGGTGCAGGCAGGCGGCGCAGTCGGAGAAAAGCAGCTGGCCGGCGGTCGCGGGTCCGGCCGCCGCCAGCACCACCTTCACCCTGCCGGCCGGGGAGTCCCAGTCGCAGACGATCTGTTCTCCTTCCATTCCCGAAGGGGTGAGGCCGGCCGCCTTGAAGGCCTCCTCCACGCCGACGGCGCCGGCGCGGACCCTTCCCGGCCCGGGTGCGGGCGCCCTGTGGACGGCGCGTCCGGCCGCGAAAAGGCCGAACTCGGCGTCGCTCAGCGGCCGCGGCGGCTTCGTTCGCGGGCCCGCCGCGGCTATGGCCCCGGCCAGGCGCGTCAGCGCCCCGGCGAAACCGCTGCCGGGGGCGTGCAGCACCGCCGGCACCCCCAGCCGCTCGGCGGCCTGCACGGCCGGGTCCCTCGGTATGATCCCGAGCACCCTGGTGTTCACCGCGGCGGCGAAAGCTTCCGCCGCCGCGGCGCCGGCCGGGTCCCTGAGGTTGACGGCCAGGCCGGCCAGGTAGACGCCGTTGCGGGAATAATTGCCGACCATGGCGATGAGCCGGTTGGCGGAATAGAGGGAAAGAGGTTCCTCGGAGGTGACTATGACGACCTTGCGGGCGAAGCCCCGGCGCAGAGGGGCGGCGAAGCCGCCGCAGACCACGTCGCCCAGCACGTCGAAGACCGCGGCGGTATAACCGTCCTTCTCCAGTATGGCCGAGTCCTTGATGGCTTCCAGGAGAGCGCCTATGCCCGCCCCGGCGCAGCCCAGGCCGGCCTCCGGCCCGCCGGCCTCCACGCAGTGCACGCCCTCGACGGCGGCGGGCCTGATGAAGCCGCGCAGGCGTTCCCCGGCGTCCGGCCCGGGTGCGCCGTTGAAGGGAGGGACGCGGCCGCGGGCAAGGGCCAGCGTGGAATCCATCTTTGGGTCGCAGCCCACATGCAGCACCTTGCCGCCGCCGGCCGCCAGCAGCACGGAGAGGTTGGAGGCCAGCGTGCTCTTGCCTATGCCGCCCTTGCCGAAGAAGACCACGGTCTCGGGCTGTTTCACGCGCGGACCTCCGCCGACCCGTCCCCGTGCCGCAGCGCCGCGTTCAGCAGGCGGCCGCCGAAAGCCGCGGCCCCGGCGTAGCCCAGGAAAGGCTCGTCGTGCAGGCAATGTCTGGTGTAGGAGGGGAAGCCGAACTCGATCCGGGCCGCGCCGGCGGCGAAGCCCTCCTCCAGGGCGAAGGAGTCGCAGACGGCGAGGGCCGGCCTGTCGTAGCCGTCCAGGGCCCGCGCGGCCGCCAGCGCGGCCTCGACGCCGGGCGAGAAAAGCGTTACGGGTGCCGCCGCGCCCGGGGACAACCGGCGGCTGCGGCAGTTCAGGAAGGCGGCCTGCACGCGCAGGCCCAGTTCGCGGGCGAAACCGCCGACGGCGCACAGAAGGTGCGGGTCCCCGGCGTAGATCAGGCCGGAATGGGTCAGCATATCCACCGCGTTCGACAGGGTCAGGGCGGCCGCTTTTTCCGCCGCGCGGACCTCCGGTGGCAGGGCGCCCATGCCGGCCGCGCGGCGGAGCGCCGCCAGCCAGGCGGTGGTGCCGGCGAGCCCGGCCGGAAGAGCTGTCTCTATCAGCCTGGCCCCGGTGCGGGCGGCCAGGCGGGCGGCGGCCCGCCTGCCGTAAGGGAGCGAGACCACGATCTCCGCCGACAGGGCCCGGTTCCAGTCCCTGAAGGCTCCGCCGTCGGGCAGCACGCAGGCGGCTTCCAGGCCGGCCAGCTTCAGGAGGCGGCGCAATTCGGCGAGGTTGGCCCTGTGGTCGCCCTCGCCGCGATCGTGCAGGTAGCCGATCACGGCCGCGGAATTCTTCTTTCTGGCCGGCCGCCGCGCCGGCAGCGCGCCGACCAGGGCTTCCAGCGTCCTGTCGTAGCCGTCCAGCCAGTCGCCCTCCATGGAGAGGGCCGGCACGGCCGCCACCGGCACAGGGCCCCCGATCCCGGCGGCTATGCCGTCGTAGTCCGCCCCGGCCAGGTTCATGAAAGGAAGGCCGGTCACCAGCACGACCCCGTACTCTTCCTCGCGGGCCGCGCTTTCCAGCAGGCGCGCGAGTTTCTTCTCCTGGCCGGCCTGCTGCGGCAGGGGGCCGGTCATGGTGCAGACCACCCGGTGGCGCCCCAGCGGCGACAGCAGCGTGGAATTAAGGTCGTGGTTGCCGGCCAGCAGATCGGCCTTGGGCAGCACGCAGTTGGGGCCGTCCACCACCAGGCAGGCGTCGCTTACGGCGTTGACGGCCAGGTAGACGCCCAGCTGGTAAGGCAGGACATAGGTCTTGGGGAATTTCCGTTTCAGTTCTTTCATGCCCGGCCGCCCCCGCCGAATTCGCAGCAAAGGTCCTCCTCCGCGAAGGCGTTGAACCGCGCCCGGTAGCCGGGCTGCAGGCGGCTCAGCGCCCTGCGCAGCGTCCGCCTGTCGGAGGGGCGGTGATAGGCCGCCAGGGAGAGCACCGGCTTCCACCGGTTTATCAGGCCCCCGGCCCCGGCGAGCGCCCTGGCCTCGTAACCTTCCACGTCCATCTTTATGAAGTCCACCCTGCCTTTGACCAGCGAATCCAGCGGGGCCACGCGCACCTGCCGTCTGAAGGGGTAATAGACGCAGGCGTTCACGGTATCCTCCCCCGCTATCATCGCCGAACCCGCCCCGTCGGTCCCGTATTTTATCTCGGCCCGGCCCTCGGCCTCTCCCAGGGCCAGGTTGAACGCCTTTACCGCGGACCCGGCCCGGCTCAGCGCCAGGTTGCGACTGAGCATCTTTAATGTTTCGGCCACCGGTTCGAAGGCGTAGACCCTTTTCGCCCCGAGGGCGGCGGCGTAAAGCGAGAATATGCCTATGTTGGCGCCGGCGTCTATCACCGTCATGCCGGCGGGCCTGCCGGCGATATCGTACTGGTCGCGCAGTATGATGCCGTCCAGGTCGCAGATAAAGGTGCCGATGTCCCTCGGGGCCTCCACCAGGAACCCGGCCCCGTTCCAGAGGGTGATCCGGGCCCGGGCGGGCAGGAAACCGAACAATTTCCGTATCCCCGTCGAATACAGCCGCTGCTGGTGGAGCAGGCGGCGACGGAGTTTCAGCGCGGCCTCGAGCCCGGCCGGGGCCAGCTCCAAAGCGCGGGCGCCGTCGCTCATGGTTATCCCCACCGTATGCCCGTGCCTGTCACGGATGGCCGTTGTGCTCATATTCCCGGATGTGTTCCGCGATGTGCTCCGCCAGCCCGCGCGCGCCGCCCACGGGGCGCTCATCGGGGGCTGACCGGAAGCGGTCCCGGTTATAATATCAAAAACCGGGCTTTTTTTTGTTAACGCCCGCGGCGAGGTTCTCAGGGAGTCGTTTTCCCGGCAGGCCCGTCGCGGACCAGGACTCGGCCGCTTCGAGAAGAGCGGGAAGCGCCTTCCGGAGCGCGGGCGAGCCTCCGGCCCGGCGCTCCTCTACGGTCCGCAGCACGAAGAAGTCGCCGTGGAGGCGGCCGGCGGCCGGGCCGAGGGTCACGTCCTCGCTGCGCGCCCGCAGTTCGCAGCGCAGGCGCGCGCCGCGCGAGACGAGCGCGAACGAGAGTTCCTCCGGGCCGGGCGGGGAAAGCTCCAGCGCCGCGCCGGCGCCGCGCAGCGCGCGGTCGAGCGGGGAGAGCGGGGTCCCGGCCTGCCCGGCCAGGGCCCGGTAAGCGGGGAGGATGTGCGGGTTCACCGTGCAGGCGGACTCGTAGAGGCGCTCGATGAGCGCTTTCCTGCCGTGGCCGAGCGTGCGGTAGAGGTACATCAGCAGATGGGAGTCGTCCATCCGGGTGCCGGTGGGCTTGCGGCTTCGCTTGAGCTCGTCGATGAACTCCCTGATGCGGCGGTTGTTGCGCGCGTTCCGCTCCGCTTTCTCGCGCCAGCCCGGGCCCTCTTTCTCGTCGAAGCCGGTCTGGCAGTAGAGCTTCAGGGCGTCCTTGATCCTGAAGCCGAACTTCGCCGGGTCCCGCTGGAAGGGGGAATTGTCGGCCATGTGGAAGGAGCCGACCGTGTAGGCGTTTATCAGGTCCTTCGTGTCGCGGAGCCAGGTTTCCAGCTGGCGGAGGTCCTCGTCGTTCTCCGTCGGCATGCCGGTGATCAGCAGCACGTGGTTCCAGATCCCGGCCTTGTGCAGCAGTTCCAGGTTCCGGTTGATCCTGTCCACCGTGACGCCCTTGTTGATGTATTTCAGCATGCGCGGCGTGGGGTACTCGGCGCCCGCCACGACCTTGACCACGCCGGCCTCGCGCATCATCGCGACGAGTTCCTCGTCCATCACGCGGAAGTTGAAACAGTCCGCCCAGCGGATGTCCAGCCGCGCCTTGATGATCCTCGCGAGGAATTCCCTTGCGTACCGGCGGGAGGGGTTGAAGTTGGGGTCGTAGAAAAGGAAGTGGCGGCAGCCGTACTCGTCGCGGAGGAGCTTCAGGATGCGTATCGACTCGTCGAGGCCGAGGCTGAACACGCCGGAGCCGGCATTGCTGCAGAAAAGGCAGCCGAAGTCGCAGCCCTCGCTGAAGCTGACCTGCAGCGTGAGGTAGTTGTCCGGCGCGAACTTCCTCTCTAGGGGGACGAGCGACGAAGGCAGGTGGTAGAACTGCCTGATCCGCCGGCCGGTATAGGCGAAGGCCGCCGAGTTGGCCTTGTCGTAGGCGGGAAAGCCGTAGGGCACGGAAGGGTCCGCGGGTCCGCCCGGCGGTTCCGGCACGAAATAGCGGGCCAGGTCCTTCCCCCGCGAAGCCTCCAGCAGCAGGCCGGCGCCGACGCGCCGGGCCCGGATATGCCGGGGCGTCCTGAGCGGGCGCGCGTCGCGCACCGCGCGGCAGACGGCCAGCGCGGCCTCGTGGGCCTCGCCGCAGACGGCGTAGTCCAGCCAGGGGGTCTCCCGCAGCAGGGCCTCGTAGTCGCGGCGCTGGAAGTCCGTCGACATGTTCTGCATGCCGCCCAGCATGACCGCGCAGCGCGGGTAGCGCTCCTTGAGCAGCTTCGCCAGGCACCGCGCCAGGCGCGCGCCCAGCGCTATCTCGCGGTCGTCGCCCAGGAAGTGGGCCAGGGAAAGGCCGAACAGGTCCTTCTCCTCCACTCCCAGCGCGTCGAGGAGGAAAGCCGTCTGAGCGCGGAGGCGCCGGGCCCGCGGCGAGTCCCCGCCGCGCAGGAAGTCCTCGACCGCCTTCCCGTCGGCGTAAAGCATCAGCCTGACCGAACCGGGCGAGGCCGCGTAGGCGGCGCGCACCTGGTTGGTGAAGTCGTACTGGACTATGTCAGGGA
Source organism: uncultured Elusimicrobiaceae bacterium (assembly GCA_964415175.1). Classification (GTDB taxonomy): domain Bacteria; phylum Elusimicrobiota; class Elusimicrobia; order Elusimicrobiales; family UBA9959; genus UBA2231. Next base: position 45,022 of record CAYPYG010000020.1, on the reverse strand, counting down.
AACCGGCCCGCTTCAGATAACCGGCGAGGTTCGGGACGCCCACCTTCTGCCAGAGCAGGTCCTTGTACCAGTCGTGTTTGAGGGTCGCCGGCGACGGCGTGATGAAGGCGATCCGCGGCGCGGGCTTCCTCTCTTTCACAGGTGAAATTCTGTCTTTTTCGCCGGTGACTGTCAAACCTCGCGTCCCCGCGGGTCCCGGCCCGCTCCCCCGGGACAGGACCGGAACGGACGTCAACTAAGTTATAATGGAGCGGGACCAATGATACACCGCATAGCCGTCTCTCTGCTGCTCCTCTCCGCGCCGCCGGCGTACGCCGCCGGATATACGGACCAGCTCATAGTCAAACTCCGCGCCCCTGGGCCCGGGGGAACTTCCGCCATGACCGCCGGCCGGCTGGCGGCGCTCAGCGCTTTCGCCGGCAAGGCGCTCTCCCATCGCCGTACGATGTCCGGCCGGGCCGAGGTGCTGCGCCTGCCCTCCAGGATGGAACTTTCCGAGGCGGAGAAGCTGGCGGCGAAACTGCGCGCCGACCCGGGCGTCGAATACGCGCAGGTGGACGCCATAAGGCGGCATACGCTGCTGCCCAACGACGCGCAGGCCGGCGCGCAATGGCATTACGCAGGACCTGCCCAGGGCGAGGCCGGCGGGGCCAACCTGCGCGACGCCTGGGACGTCGCCACCGGCGCGGCGGCCACGGTAGTCGCGGTGATAGACACCGGCATACTCGCCCACGAGGACCTGGATCCGGCCAGGATACTGCCGGGTTACGACATGATCTCCGAACCGCTGATGGCCAACGACGGCGACGGGCGCGACGCGGACCCGGCCGACCCGGGCGACTGGTTTCCCGACCATTTCTGTTTTCCCGGATACCCGGGGCAGGACAGCTCCTGGCACGGCACGCACGTGGCCGGCACGATAGGCGCCTGGACGGACAATGTCATCGGCGTGGCCGGCGCGGACTGGAAAGCGAAGATACTGCCGGTCAGGGTGCTTGGCCGCTGCGGAGGATACGTTTCCGATATCGTAGACGGGATACGCTGGGCCGCCGGGCTCAGGGTGCCGGGCGTCCTGCTCAATCCGACCCCGGCCCGCGTGATCAACCTCAGCCTCGGCGGAGAGGGGGAATGCTCCGTCGCGGAAAAGACCGCCATAGGCGAGGCGATAGCCGCCGGCGTCGCGGTGGTGGTGGCCGCCGGGAACGACGATGTCGACGCCGAGATGTTCAGCCCGGCCAACTGCAACGGCGTAATAACGGTGGCCGCGACGAAGCGGTCCGGCGGCAGGGCTTCTTACAGCAATTTCGGCGCGGTGGTGGATATAGCCGCCCCCGGAGGGGATATAGGGGACGGCGTGCTCTCCACGGCCAACGACGGAGCGACGGCGCCGGCCGCCGACGCGTATCTTTCCTACATGGGCACCAGCATGGCGGCTCCGCACGTCGCCGGCATAGCCTCGCTGCTCTTCTCGCAGAACCCGGTCCTGACCCCGGCGCAGGTGTCGTCCATACTCAAAGCTTCCGCCAGGCCTTTCCCCACCGGCACCGGTTCCGACTGCACCACGCAGCTCTGCGGCGCCGGCATAATAGACGCGCACGCGGCCCTGCTGCTGACGCCGGCCCCGGCGGCTTCGCCGAAGCTCAGGGACCTGAAAGCCTATCCCAACCCGGTCTATTTCGACACCGGGACCATGCTGACCTTCGCCGGAGTGCCGCCGGACGCCTCGGACGTGAGGATATACATCTACAATGTCGCGGGCGAACTGGTGAGGAAGATCGAAAAGGGCAAAGGCATCGTCCATATGCCCTACTGGGACGGGAAGAACGAAAAAGGGCAGACCGCCGCCAGCGGGCTGTATATCTACCTGCTGAAGACTAAGAATTACGGCGCCGCCAAAGGCCAGTTCTACGTTTTCCGCTGATATGAGGACCGCGCTGCTGCTGACGCTCCTGTCGCTGCCGGCCGCCCTCCGGGCGGACGCCGGCCCGGAGGCCGCCGCGTTCCTCAAGATAGACGCCGGGGCCAGGGCCGCCGCGCTGGGCGGCGCTTTCGTCGCCCTCGCCGACGACGCCTCGTCGATATTCTACAATCCCGCCGGACCGGCCCTGATGACCAGGGCGCAGGCCTACCTGTCCCATACCGACTGGATAGAGGGGCTCAAGACCGAGCATCTCGCCTACGTGCATACGGCGTCCGACAAGATCGCGTTCTTCGGCGGCCTCGCGGCGCTCTCCAGCCCGATGATGGTCTCCTACGACGCCGGCGGGAACGAGACCGGGGCCTTCAACGCGTCGGACATGATGATCGGCGCCGGTTTCGCGTATACGGAAGACACCGGCGCGCGGGCCGGGCTGATGGTGAAAAGGGTCTCGCAGGAGGCGCGGGAGCACGCGGACTCGGCCTACGCGGCGGACCTGGGCGCGATACTGGAGCGCGGCGGATTCCGTTTCGGCGCCGCCGTGCAGAACATAGGCGATAAGATAACCCTGCATAAGGAGTCCTTCTCCCTGCCGCGCACCCTGCGCGCCGGGGCCGCCTACAAAGCGCTGGACATTTTCTGGCTGACGGCGGAACTGCGCAAGCAGGGCAGGTCGGACATAGGCGCGGCCGCGGGCCTGGAAGCCGGGTTCGGGGTGGGCGGGGACTACAGGACCTCCCTGCGCGCCGGCTACGCCACCGGGAGGGACGAGAATACCGGTTCCGGCTTCTCGGGAGGGCTTGGGCTCTCGGTATCGGACTTCACTTTCGACTACGCTTTTTCCCCTTTCGGCGAACTGGGGGGCACGCACCGGCTGGCGCTCAGCGTTAAATTCGGCGAGGAGCGCGATATCGAGTACCGTACCTACAGATGGCGCTCGCCGCGCTGGTAGGATAAGCGGCGCGGGCAAAAAAGACCCGGCGGGGGAGGACCCCGCCGGGTCTTTTTGACAGCGGTCGTGAGCTCTACTTCTCCGCCATGAACGGGTAGCGGTGGTCGTAGGGCGGCACGAAGTTCTCCTTGACCGCGCGCGGAGAGGTCCACCTCATCATGTTGAGCAGCGAGCCGGCCTTGTCGTTGGTGCCGCTGGCCCTGGCCCCGCCGAAGGGCTGCTGGCCCACCACGGCGCCGGTCGGTTTGTCGTTGATGTAGAAGTTGCCGGCGGCGTTCTCCAGGCGGTCGAAGGCCTTGAGTATCGCGGCCCTGTCCTGCGCGAAGATCGCGCCGGTCAGCGCGTAAGGCGAGGTGCTGTCGCAGAGCCGCAGGGTCTCGTCGAACTTCTTGTCGTCGTAGACGTAGACCGTCATGACGGGGCCGAAGATCTCCTCCTGCATGGTCCTGAAGTCCGGCTTCGACGCCTTTATCAGCGTCGGGCGGATGAACCAGCCCCTGGAGCCGTCGTACTTGCCGCCGGCCAGTATCTGCGCGCCGCGGTCCTTGGCGGCGTAGTCGATATAGCCCGTGATGCTGTCGAAGGCGTTCTTGTCGATGACGGCGTTGACGAAGTTGGTGAAGTCCTCGGCCGGGCCCATCTTGAGGCCCTCTATCTGGCCGGCGAGGTCGTCCTTTATCCTGTTCCAGACCGACCTGGGGATGTAAGCGCGGCTGGCGGCCGAGCATTTCTGGCCCTGGAACTCGTAGGAGCCGCGCACGATGGCGCACTTGAGCGCCTCCTGGTCGCAGGACGGGTGGGCGAAGATGAAGTCCTTGCCGCCGGTCTCGCCGACTATGCGCGGGTAGCTCTTGTACTTGCCGAAGTTGCCGACGATGGACTTCCACATCCCTTGGAAGACGGCGGTGGAGCCGGTGAAGTGCAGTCCCATGAAGTCGCCGCTGTTGATGACCGGGTCGCCGACCTCGCCGCCGGAGCCGGGCAGCATGTTGATGACGCCGTCGGGCAGGCCCGCGGCCTGCCAGAGCTTCATCAGGAAGTGGGCGGAATAGACGGCCGTGGAGGCCGGCTTCCAGAGCACGGTATTGCCCATGATGGCCGGGGCGGAGGGCAGGTTGCCGGCTATCGAGGTGAAGTTGAACGGCGTGACCGCGAAGACGAAGCCCTCGAGCGGCCTGTAGTCCATGTAGTTCCAGTTGCCGCGCGGCGAGAAGGGCTGGTCGGAGTAGATCTTCTCGGCGAAGTAAGTGTTGAAGCGGTAGAAGTCCACCAGCTCGCAGGCGGAGTCTATCTCGGCCTGGTAGGGGTTCTTGCTCTGGCCCAGCATGGTGGCGGCGTTAAGGGTCTGGCGCCAGGTGGAGGCCAGCAGCTCGCCGGCCTTGAGGAAGATAGCGGCGCGGGCGTGCCAGGGCATCTTCGCCCAGGTCCGTCGGGCCTGCGCGGCGGCGCGCACGGCCAGCTGCACTTCTTTCGGGCCGGCCTTGTGGAAGCGGCCGATCACTTTCTTGTTCTCGTGGGGGATGGTGATGTCCACGGTGCGGCCGGTGCGGACCTCCTTGCCGCCTATGATGAGGGGGATCTCTATGACCTGGCCGCGGAGTTCGGCGAGCTTGGCCTTGAGCTCTTTGCGCTCCGGCGAGCCGGGCGCGTAGCCCATGATGGGTTCATTGAGGGGTTTGGGGACCTGGACGAGTGTGTTCATCTTTATCTCCTTTGTTCGGAAAGATCGCCCGAAGCGTATGGGGAAATGTTAGCAAAAAGAAAACTATTAGTATAATTAATGGCGTTCATGGCGGCGCGGAGGAAAGCGGCGGCGCCGCGGAGGACGGGGAAAAATGACGCTCAACTACATCTGGATAGGTTTCTTTTTCGTCTCGCTCGTCGTGGGGCTCGCGAGGTTCGCCGGCTACGTCATGCACGCGCATCTCGACATGCTGCCCGGCCTGGTCTTCACCGCCGCCGACCGCGACGTCTTCGTCAGGATGGTGGAGAGCACCTTCGAGATGGCCAAGACCAGCGTGACGATAGCGGTAACGCTCATCGGCGTGATGGCGCTGTGGCTGGGCATCATGCGCGTCGGCGAGAAGGGCGGCGCCGTCGCGGCTATGACGCGGCTGGTGCGTCCCTTCTTCCGCAGGATCTTCCCGGACCTGCCCGACGGCCATCCGGCCTTCGGCTCGATGATGATGAACATCAGCGCGAACATGCTGGGCCTCGACAACGCGGCGACGCCTCTGGGCATAAAGGCGATGGAGGAGCTGCAGTCGGTCAATCCCGACAAGGACTCCGCCTCCGACCCGCAGATAATGTTCATAGCGCTCAACACCTCGGGCCTGACGCTGATCCCCGTTTCCATCATGGCCGTCAGGGCCGCCATGGGCGCGGCCAACCCGGCCGACATCTTCCTGCCGATACTGCTGACGACCTTCTTCTCCACGCTGGCCGCCTTCGCTTTCGTTTCCGTCGCCCAGCGCATCAATCTTCTGCAGCCGGTCATAATCGCCTATGTCGGCGGCCTGTCGCTGGCCATCGGCGCGCTCCTGTGGGCCATGAGCAACCTGGCGGCCGGGCGCATAACCGCGCTCTCGACGTTCGGCGGCAACTTCATCCTCTTCCTGTTCATCGTGACCTTCCTTTTCCTCGCCTGGCGGAAGAGGGTGAACGTCTACGAGCAGTTCATCGAAGGCTCCAAGGAGGGCTTCCACGTGGCGGTCAGGATAATCCCGTACCTGGTGGCCATGCTGGTGGCCGTGGGCGTTTTCAGGGCCTCCGGCGCCCTGGACATGCTGGTCTCCGGCGTCGGTTCGGTGCTGGGCTGGTTCGGCTTCGGCAACGATTTCGTCGGCGCCCTGCCGACCGCTTTCATGAAGCCCCTCAGCGGCAGCGGCGCCCGCGGCATGATGATCGAGGCCTTCAACCACTACGGGGTGGATTCGTTCGCGGGGCGGCTGGCCGCGACCTTCCAGGGCTCGACCGAGACCACTTTCTACACCATCGCCGTCTATTACGGCGCGGTCAACGTGCGCAACACGCGCTATACCGTGGTGGCCGGACTCTTCTCGGAGCTGGCGGCCATAATAGCCGGCATCTTTATCGCCAGGATCTTCTTCGGAGGCTGAGCTATGGGCGCTAACACGGCGCGGGACCGGAACGCGGACGACTGTTCGGCGCTTTCGGTAGAAAGCCGCTTCAGGCGGATGGTGGAGGGCCTGCGCCGCGATTATTTCTTTTACTGCCACGCCCCCGACGGCGTGTTCCACTACGTCAGTCCGTCCGTGCGGAACATCCTCGGTTATTCCAGGTCCGAGTTCCTGAAGAATTACGCCCGCTACCTGACGCCCAATCCGTCCAACCGCGAAGTGAAACGCCGCACGGCCCTGAGCCTCAAGGGCGTGAGACAGCCGCCCTACGAGGTGGAGACCTGGCACAAGAACGGCACGATAAGGACGCTCGAGGTGCTGGAGATCCCGGTCAAGGTGCGCGGCCGGGTCGTGGCCGTGGAGGGGATAGCCAGGGACATAACGCGGGAAAAGCGCATGCGCGAGGCCCTGGCCGCCCATGACCGGGAGATGACGGCGCAGGCCGCGCTCATCCTGCGCTCGTCCGGGGACGGCATCATCGGCGTCGACAGCGCCGGCCTGGCGACTTTCATGAACGACGCGGCGGAGAAACTGCTCGGCTGGAAGCTGGGCGAACTGAAAGGACGTCCCCTGCACCCGGCCATACATCACAGCAGGCCGGACGGTTCATCGTACCCCGTCGGCGATTGTCCGATGAGCGCCGCGCTGTCGCGCGGTTCGGTCTCCAGGGTGGATACCGAGGTCCTCTGGCGGCGCGACGGGTCCTCGTTCCCCGCCTCCTACTCCGCGCGGCCGATAATCAGGGAGGGGCGGCGCATAGGGGCGGTCATAACTTTCCGCGACATAACGGCGCAGCGCCGCCTGGAGGAACTGCGCGGTTTCCTCACGCACGCGCTGGTGCACGATCTCAATAACCCGTTGACCTCGATAATGGCCGGGGCCGAGCTGGCGGCCGAATGCCCCGCCGGGCGGTCGGACTGCGCGAGCAGGGAGCACCTGGCCATCGTGCGGGAGGCCGCCGTCGAGATGCGCAGGATGATCTCCGACATACTGGACATGGACAGGATGGAGTCCGGCGCCCTCAGGACGCGGGCGTGGCCGGAAAGCCCCGCCGGCCTGGCCGGGGCGGCCGCGGCCGCGATGGCGCCGGCCGCCGGGCTCGAAGGCAGGACCATCGCCGTGAAGGCGCCGGCGGCGCTGCCGCGGGTCCTGGCCGACGCGCGGCTGGTGCGCCGCGTCATAGAGAACCTGATCGCCAACGCCCTCCGCTACGCGCCCAGGGGCACGGTCGTGACGGTCTCGGCCGCGGCCGGCTCCGGCGGCCGCGAAGTGCGCTTCTCGGTCTCCGACCTGGGTCCCGGCATAAAGAAGGAACATCTCGACAGGGTCTTCGACAAATATTTCCAGTCCGACCCGGCGCAGCCGGGGACCCGCAAGGGGAAGGGGCTCGGCCTCGCTTTCTGCCGGCTGGCGGTGGAGGCGCATGGCGGGCGCATATGGGCGGCCAACCGCCGCCCGGCGGGCTGCCGGCTCAGCTTCACCCTGCCGGCGGCGGCGCCGCGGGGGCGCGGAAGGCGCCGTTCGGCGGCGGTCCGGGCACAGGCCTGATACGGCGGGAAAGACGCCCGCGGCCGGCTTCAGAAGCCGTAGAGGGCGGAGTACTTTTTCTTTATATAGGAGATATAGGGCCCGGCCTCCGGTCCTTTCCCGACGGCCTTCTTCATGAGGTCCGCCGGGAAATACCTGGCGCCGTGGCGGTGTATCCGCTCCCGGAGCCAGGCCAGTACGGGCCGGAACTCCCCGCGCGCTATCAGGCCGTCCATGTCCGGCAGTTCCGCGCGCATCTTTTCCGCCAGCTGTCCCGCCATCAGGTTCCCCAGCGAGTAGGTGGGGAAATAGCCTATGGTCCCCTGCGACCAGTGCACGTCCTGCAGCGCGCCTTCCGCGTCGCCGGAGGGGACTATGCCGAAGTATTCCTTCATCCCGGCGTTCCAGGCCTCCGGCAGATCCTTCGCCTTCAGCCCGCCGTCGAGCAGCGCGGTCTCCAGGCGGTAGCGCAGGGCGATGTGCATGTCGTAGGTGACCTCGTCGGCCTCCACGCGTATGAGCGAGGGCCCCGACTTGTTGACCGCGGAATAGAGCCGCTCCGCGGAGGTCCGGTCGAACTTGCCCGGGAAATGGCGCCGCAGCCTGGGCAGCAGCCATTCGCAGAAAGGGCGGCTGCGGCCGACTATGTTCTCCCAGAAGCGCGACTGTGATTCGTGCACTCCCAGCCCGGCGCCGCCCGCCAGCGGGGTGCGCTCGAATTCCGCCGGCGCGCCCATGGTATATAGGGCGTGGCCGCATTCGTGTATCGAGGCGTAGATGGAGGCCGGCAGCCAGTCTCGCATCGTCCAGGTGGTTATGCGCACGTCGGAGAGGGAGAAACCGGTGGTGAAGGGATGCATGGAGCGGTCCTGGCGGCCCTTGGAGAAGTCGAAGCCCAGTTCCCGTACTATCTCGTCGGCCAGGGCCAGCTGCGCCCGCTCGTCGAAATCGCCCCGCAGCGGCTCGTCGGAGACGGCCGCGCTCCTTTCCGCTATGGCCGCAGCGACCGGCTTGAGGCCCTCTGCCAGGGCGCCGAGCAGCGGGTCGAGGTCGGCCCGGCGCATGCCCGGCTCGTAAAGATCGAGCAGGGTGTCGTAATGCGGCTTGCCGGGCGCCAGGTACTCGGCCTGGCGGCGGGCTATGTCCACCATCTTCTCCAGGTGCGGAGCGAAAGCGGAGAAATCCGAATCTTTTTTGGCCGCTTCCCAGGCCGCCATCGAGGCCGAGGCGGCGGCGGACATCTCGCCGACGAAGTCGGAAGGCAGTTTTGTGGCGCGGTCATAGTCCCTTTTGAGGACGCGCAGGTAGGCGGCCTCGAACGAGTCCGGGCCTTCGGCCTGCGCCCAGTCCCAGGTCTCGTCTATCAGCCGGCCGATCTCCGGGGCGGTGGCCCTGGCGTGCACCACCTTCGAAAGCGCGGACATGGACCGGGCCCTGGCGGGAGCGCCGCCGGGCGGCATGGTGACGCGCTGGTCCCAGGCGAGGACGGCGCGGGCGGAGCCCAGGGCGGAGACCTCCTCGTAGCGCTTACGAAGTTCTTCGAATTTTTTTGCATGAAGTCCCCCAAATGAAGACCCCGCGCTTTCCGGCGCGGGGTTCGTTGTTCTTTAGTGGCCGCAGCAGCCGTTGCAGGTGTGGCCGCCCGGGTTCATCGGGCAGGTCCCGCCGCCGGGCGAGCCGCCTTTTTTGAGGCCCGGAATGTCGTCGGACACCTTTACGACCTTGCCCAGCTTCTTGTCGTAGACATAGCGGCCCGTGGATCTTTCGGTTTTAGGAGTTTCTTTCTGTTCTGACATAAAAATTGGTGCGCCCGACTGGAATCGAACCAGTATAACCGCCTTCGCAGGGCGGGACTCTATCCGTTGAGATACGGGCGCGGCTGAAAGAACGAGGGAATATTTTACCAGTTTCCGGGACTTAAAACAAAGGCTCAGAACGGCACGAGGACTTCCGCGAAGAAGCGCCTGCCGGGCTGCACATAACGGTCCGGCGGCCGGTTGGAAGTGTGATACCAGGTCTCGTTGAAGATATTCTTCGCCATGAAGCGCAGGTCCAGCCCGCCGACCCGCAGCAGGGACAGCGTGGCGTCGGCCACCACGGCGGACCCCGCCGGGTCCGTCCCCGTCGAGGCTATCGCGGCCGGGTTCCTCCTGCTCCCGTAACGCCTGGCCGAGAAGTCCGCCTTGGCCGGCCCTGGCATATCCCAGGTGAGCCCGGCGCCGGAATTATGCATGCCTATCTCGGCCGTGTGGCCCCCGTCCTCGTCCTCGGAATCCTGGAAAGCGTGGTTGAAATAACCTTTGAGGCGCCCGCGGGAGAACTCCAGCCTGGCCTCGAGGCCGCGGACGGAGATCTCGCCCGAATTTATCCAGCGGTTCCCCGCTTCGTCGAAGACCAGCAGCCCTTCCAGTTCGTTGCGGTAGGCCGAAAGCGAGGCCAGAAGGCCCTGGGAGAAGGCGTAAGTCCCCGCGAGTTCCACGGACCTGAGCTTTTCGGGGTCCAGCGAGGGATTGCCCGCTCCGTAGGAATAGTCCCAGGGCTTGGGGGCGCGGAACGCCTCGCCGTAGAGCGCCTTGAGCGAAAGCGGGTCTCGCGAGTAGACCAGGCCGCCGCGCGGGGTGTAGACCTCGCCGTAGGTGCAGCTGTCGTCGCGGCGCAGGCCCGCTACCAGCGAAAGAGCGCGCGTCAGGGCGTAGTTCGCCTGCGCGTACACGGTCAGCAGGTCGCTGCCGGTCATGTCTGGCGTGCCCGGCGCCGCCGGGCGGACCAGCGGACTGCCGCTGTAGGTGGTGGAGAAATCCTTGGCGAGACGCTCGTGCTCCAGCGCCAGGCCCGCCGTCAGTTCGAGGGGGTCGGAGAGGCGCAGGTCGGCGCGGCTCTCGAGCCCCCAGAGCTCGCCCGGCCTGTACTGCCCCACCTGCCCGCTGGAGGCGGTCAGGTCGTAGACCTCCGAGACCGTGTCGTCCATGACCGTGCTGGACCGGTAATAAAGCCGCGACTCGGCGCGGCGGCCCTCCTCCGCGAAGTGCGCGAACTTCAGCCACGCGTTGGCGAACCTGATATGCCAGGCCGTGCCGAAATCCAGCAGGTCCGTTCCCTCGGAGACGGTATTGGTCGTCCGCGAGGCCCGCTTGTCCTGCACGATCGCGCCCAGTTCCAGCCGGCCGCGCGAGAGCCGGCCGTCGAAGGCCCAGTCCTCCTCAAAATTGTCCATGGAGGAGGACCAGTTGCCGTCGCCGCGCGCCCCGCCCAGGTCGTGCTTGTCGCTGCGCTTCATCATGCCGGAGAAGCTCACCCCGGCGCCGCCGGCCGCCGGCCGGGAATAGGAAAAATCCATGGCGCGGGTGCCGAAGTTCCCGGCCAGGGCCCTGGCCTCGCGCCGGGGCGAGTCCGGCCCGCGCGTTATGATGTTCACCACGCCCGAGACGCCGTTGGTGCCGTAGAGGGCGGAGGTCGGCCCGTAGACCACTTCGATGCGCTCCACGTTCGCCAGGTTGTGCTGCGCCCCGCCGTAGAAGCCGCCGGAATTGAGCTCGTTGATCTGCACGCCGTCCACCAGCAGCAGTATCAGGTTGTTCTGGCTGGGCAGGCCGCGCAGGAAGACGTAGCTGTTGAAGCCGGCTATGTCCCTGAACTGGAAGCCGGGCAGCCCGGCGAGCGCCTCCTCCAGCGTCAGGTAGCCGCGCTCTCGTATCTCCGCGGCGGTGATGACGCGCACCGTGGCGGCGGCCCGGGAGGCGGGCTCCGGGCGTTTGGAGGCGGAGACCACCTCAACGTTCATGAGCTCGGCCAGGTCGTAAGTGAGCAGTTCGTCCAGACCCGGCCGGTCGGACCCGGCCGCGGCGGCGCCCGGCGCAAAAGCGAGCGCCGCCGAGCAGAACGCCGTTTTCAGTGATTTGTTCATGTGTCCCCGTATCCCCCGGAGAAAAACTACATCAAATAGGGCGGGTTTGTAAAGCCCGGGACGGATTGTAACGGCGTTCAGTATTTTGTCTAATTTCCGGCAGGGGGGATCAAGCATCGATATTTTCGGCGGCCGGCTCGGCGGACCCGCTCCCTGCCGGCGGCCAGGGGAGTTCCCTATGACGCAGGACGATATTTCCGCGGTGGAGATCCTTCTGGTCGAGGACAACGAGGACGACGCCGCGCTCACGGCCAGGGCCTTCCGCAAGGCCAGGATGCGCAACCGTCTCAGCGTCGTGCCCGACGGCGTGGAGGCGCTCGCCTACCTCAGGAAGGAGGGGAAGTATCCGGACGCCGCCCGCCCCGACCTCATACTGCTCGACCTCAACCTGCCCCGGCTCAGCGGCCGGCAGGTGCTGGAGAAGATCAAGGCCGACCCGGACCTCAAGGACATCCCCGTGATAATCCTCACCACCTCCAAGGCCGAGGAGGACGTCGCGCTGGCCTACAAGGGCCATACCAACTGCTTCATCTCCAAGCCGGTGGTCATGGAGGAGTTCGAGAAGATCATAAAGGACATAGCCGATTTCTGGTTCGTGATAGTCAGGCTTCCCCGCAGGGAGAAATGAGCCGCGGCCGGGACCTATGAACTTTTCCGGAATGTCGCTGCGCGCCAAACTGACGGCGCTGTTCATGTCGGTCACGCTGCTGGGCCTGGCTCTGGCCTTCCTGCTGCTGACCGTGGCGGATATGCGGGCCATGCGCGCCGCGCTCGAACGAGAGGTCTCGCTCTCGGCCAGGCTGGCGGCCGAATACTGCGTGGCGCCGCTGGCCTTCGGCTACACCGAGGAGACGGCGGAGGCCCTGGCCAAGCTCGCGGTGCTGGAAGGGCTCGGCTACGCCGCGGTCTACGACAGGGACGGGAAACTTTTCGCCTGCCACGCCTGCGACGGCGCCGAGGTGCCCGGCGAAGCGGCCTCCGGCCCGGGGGAGGACGGCCCCTTCGCCCGCCTGGTCTCCGCGCGCGAGCCTATGATCTATAACGGGGAAGTCTACGGCACGCTGCGCCTGGCGGTCTCGACCGGGAAACTTTACAGGAGCATGCTCGCCCGCCTCGCTCTGCTGGCGGCCATCGGGGCCGCGCTGGCCGTGCTGACGTTCTTCCTGGCCGTCAGGGCGCAGCGCGTGGTCTCCGGCCCGCTGCTCAGGCTGGCGGCGCTGGCGCGCGGGGTGGGACGCAGCGGCGACTATTCGGTCCGGACGGGCATCGAAAGGGCCGACGAGATAGGTACGCTGGCCGCCGGCATGGACTCGATGCTGGAGAACCTGGAGACGCGCGGCCGCGAGCGCGACGCCGCCGAGGAGGCGCTGCGCGCGGCGCACGCCGGCCTGGAACGGGCCGTGGCCGAGCGCACCGCCGAGCTCAAGGCGGCCAACGAGGAGCTGGAGGCCTTCACTTATTCGGCCTCGCACGACCTGCGCGCCCCGCTGCGCCGCATAGACGGCTTCGCCTCGATACTCGAGGAGGACCACGCCGCCGCCCTGCCAGACGAGGCCCGCAAAGCCGTCGCGCGGGTGCGCGCCGGCTGCCGCCAGATGGCGGAGGTCATAGACAGCCTGCTGAAACTCTCCAGGCTCATGCGGCACTCCATCACCCGCGCGCCGCTGGACCTGAGCGCCATGGCGGAGGAAGCCGCCGCCGACCTGAGGGAAGCGGAGCCGGAGAGACGGGTCGCCTTCGCCGCCGCCCCCGGCCTGTCCGCCCGCGGGGACCGCACGCTCGTAGGCGAGGTGCTGGGGAACCTGATAAGCAACGCCTGGAAGTTCACCCGCCGCGCGGAAAGACCCGCGGTCGAATTCGGCTCCGCGGAGAAGGACGATGAGACCGCGTTCTTCGTGCGGGACAACGGCGCCGGCTTCGACATGGAGTACGCCGGCAATCTTTTCCGGCCTTTCCAGCGCCTGCACGCGGCCGCGGATTTCCCGGGAACCGGGATAGGGCTGGTGACCTGCCGGCGGATAATAGAGCGCCACGGCGGCAGGATCTGGGCCGAGGGCGAGCCCGGCAGGGGAGCCGTCTTCTATTTCACCCTGCCGGACGGAAACAGGAGGGAGCATGGCGGGAAAAAAGAGGGGAATTCGAAAAGGGAAAGGGGGGCTTGAAATGGCCAGAAAAACGCTGAGGATACTGCTGATAGAGGACGACCCGGACGACCTGGCGCTGACGCGCAGGGTGTTCGGCAGGACGAAGGCCGCCCAGATGCGCCTGACCGCCGCGCGAACGATGAAAGAGGCCCTGGCCGCCTTCGGCAGGGAGCCTTTCGACGCCATAGTGGCGGACCTGAACCTGCCCGACAGCCGCGGCCGGGCCACCTTCGACAAGCTGGTGGAGGCGGCCCCCGAGACGCCGCTGCTGCTGCTCACCGTGGTCAACGACGAGGACCTGGCCCTGGACCTGGTCGGCCAGGGCGCCCAGGACTATATAGTCAAAGGCGACCTGAGCCCCGCGCTGCTGGCCCGCGCCGTCTTCTACGCCATAGAGCGCAAGGACTTCAACCGGAAGCAGGCGGAACTGGTCGCCAGCCTGGGCAAGGCGCTGACCGAGGTGAAGACGCTCTCCGGCCTGCTGCCCATCTGCGCGGGCTGCAAGAAGATACGGGACTCTTACGGCAAGTGGCAGAACCTGGAGGATTATATCTCCAGCCGCACCGAGGCCGAATTCACCCACGGCTTCTGTCCCGATTGCGTCCGCAAACTGTACCCGGAGTTCTCCGGCAGGGAGAAGAAAGGATCCCGATGATGACGACGGCGGCGGGGAGATCGCTTGGAAAGGCCGGCGGGGCGCTGCTCCTCCCTGCCTTTCTGGCGTTCTTCCCCGCGCCGGCCCGGGCGGAGACCCGGGATCTGGAAGCCGGCGTGAAAGCCGCCTACGTCTATAATTTCACCAAGTTCGTGGAATGGGAAGCTCCGGTCTCCACCGCCGCCCCGGCCGGTCCTTTCAATATCTGCGTGCTGGGCGAAGGTCCGGTCGCGTCGGCGCTGGAAGGACTGGACGGAAGGAAGGCGGGAGCGAGCGCGATAAAGGTGACGCGTTACAGGGAAGCCGCCCGCCTTCCCTCCTGCCGTATCCTTTTCGTCTCCCGTTCGGAGGAGAAGGGCCTGCAGAGGACGCTCAAGGCCCTGGGACACGGCACGCTGACGGTGAGCGACATCCCCGGTTTCGCCAGGAAAGGCGGCATCATCGGGTTCTTCATGGACGACAAAAAAGTGCGGATAGAAGTGGACCCCCGCCGGGCCGGCGAGGCCGGCCTCAGGCTCAGCCCCCGCCTTCTGCAGGTCTCGAAGATAATCGGGGACCCCCGCTAGATCCCCAGCAGTTTCCGCCACCACGGCTTAGCCGGTTCCGGCGCCGACGGTGTTTCGGCCGCCTGCGCTTCGCCCTGTCCCCGGTACACCGGCATGGCCGCCCGGAAAACAGTGCCCTTGCCCGGCTCGCTCTCCAGCGTCAGCCGGCCCCCCTGCATCACGGTCATCGCCTTGGTGATGGCCAGCCCGAGCCCGGTGCCGCCGACCTTCTCGCCGGAAGCCACCTGCACGAACTTCTCGAAGATCTTCTCCTGGTCCTCTTTCCTTATGCCCGGCCCGTTGTCCTTCACCGAGAAAAAGACGTAGTTCGAAAGGGCCCCTTTGCCGGCGTCCACGCTCACCTCGATCCTGCCCCGCGCCGGGGTGAACTTGATGGCGTTGGAGAGCAGGTTTATCAGCACCTGGGAAGTCCGGTTGGGATCGGCGTATACCGGGGGCAGGTCCGGCTCGACTGCCAGTTCCAGCGCGACGCCCTTGGACCGGGCCCACGCTTTCATCGAGTCGGCCGCTTCGCGGGCGATCCCGGCCGGATCGGTCTTTTCCTGCCGGAAGACGAGCTTGCCGGACTGCAGTTTCGAAAAATCGAGGATGTCGGTTATGATGGAATTGAGCCTTTCCGCGTTGCGTATGGCGGTGTTCAGCATCTGGTTCTCGCGGCCGCTCTCCTTGCGCAGCAGGTCCAGCGCGGCCTTTATGGAGGTGAGCGGGGAGCGCAGCTCGTGCGTCATGTTGGCGACGAAGTCGGACTGCAGTTTCTCCACTTCCTTGAGTTTCGCGGCGTCCGTGGGGATGGAGACCGTACCGACGATGCGGCCGTCCTGGTTCTGCACTATCGCCGTGGCCTTCTTGATCGTTTCGGCCAGCCCTATGTCGCCGGCCACCGCCACGTCCCTGGGGAGGTCTTTCTGGCTCTCCGACTTTATCTCGCTGGCCAGCGAGAGCACCTGGTTTTCCAGCGCCGCCATGTCGAGCAGTCTCTTCCCGGAAAGTTCGCCCAGGCGTTTGCCCGAGAGCGCCTCGGCCTGCGGGTTCATCATCAGGATCTTGCCCTCGCCGTCCACCACGACCACGCCTTCGGCGATGGAGGAGACCACGGCTTCGGTGCGGCCTATATCGTTCTCCATCTTTCGCTTCTCCCGGCGCGCCTCTTCCAGGGCCTTGTCGACGCGCTCGTCCACCTCTTTGAGGAATTTCCTCATCAGCGCGTCCACTATGCGTTTCCGCTCGGAAGGGTCGCCGGTGAGCTTGCCGGCTATTATCGAGAGCGATCTCGGGAAATCGGCAGGCTCCAGCGCCTCCGCGACCGCCGCGCCGCCGCCGGTCCCGGCCCCTTCCCCGCTCCCGTCTCCCGCGGCGGCGCCTCCGGCGCCCTGCCCGTCCGGTTTTATGGCCGTCCTGCCGTCCGCGGCCTCCACCTTGGCGTATACCGACTTGGCCGGGATTATGCCCGAGACGCCCCGGCCCTTGATGTATTCATAAGGGTCCGTTTTCACGGCCTGGGCGCCGCAGAGGGCCAGGAACTCGTCCCTGGTAGCTCCGGCCTTGAAGGTGAAGGTCTGGGCCTGGAACTTCGCGAAGAGGTTCTTTATCGAGTTGGGGACCTTGTCGGCGGAGAGGAACTCCTTTCCGTCGGCCAGCAGTTTGCCGCCTTCGAAGGTCAGGTTTATCTCGCCGGCCGAGGCCAGCGGCGTCAGGGCGGCCAGGGTCTGGTCAAGGGCTTCCACCACCTGCGGATGGTCGCTCTTGTAGAGGTTGGCCTGCACCAGTGAGCGGGTAAGGCCCTTCAGAAAATTTATCCAGAGTATCTTGGTCTCTTCGTTCACGGTTCGGACCCCCTTGTCGCCTAGATTATACAAAAAGCCGCCGGGCAAAGCCCCCGCTTTCCCGGCGGCTCATATAATCATATAATTGATGGCGATGGAGTGGCTTCTACAGGTCCCGATACTTCTTTTCTCCATAATCTTCCACGAGTACGCCCACGGCTACGCGGCCTACAGGCACGGGGACGACACGGCCTACCTCATGGGCCGGCTGACCTTCAACCCCATACCGCATATAGACCCTTTCGGGACCATACTGATGCCTGCCCTCTGCGCCCTTTCCGGCCTGCCGATGTTCGGCTGGGCCCGGCCGGTGCCGGTGAACCCGCTGCGGCTGGACCGCCCGCGGGCCGACATGTCCTGGGTCGCCTTCAGCGGGCCTCTCTCCAATCTTTTCCTGGCCGTGCTCTCCGCGCTGCTCTACAAGGCCGCGGCCCTGGCGGTGCCGCTGACCGGCCCCGGCCTCGCCTCCACCCTGCTGACGGGCCTGCGCTTCGCCGTCATCATCAACCTCGCCCTGGCCTTCTTCAACCTGATCCCGATCTACCCGCTCGACGGCGGACAGGTCCTGCTCGGCCGCCTGCCCGACGGCGCCCTGAGGGTCTACGAAAAGCACGTGCCCTACGGAATTTATATAATCTTCGCTCTGATACTGACGGGCGTTCTCAAGCATGTCATCATCGTGCCCGTCTATTACGCGCTGACCCTGCTGGCCTTTCTCGGCCTGCCCGTGATCTGAAGGACCTATGGAAGAGAAGAAAGCGGTGAAGATCGTCGTATCCGGCATGCGGCCCACCGGCCGCCTGCACCTGGGCAATTACTGGGGCGCGCTGCGCAACTGGGTGGAGCTGCAGGACAAGTACCGCTGCTTCTTCTTCATCGCCGACTGGCACGCGCTGACCACCGCCGAGGACACCGTCGGCCTGCGCGACAATACCCGGCTGCTGGTGACCGACTGGCTGACGGCCGGCCTGGACCCGGAGAAATGCGTCATCTTCAGGCAGTCCGACGTGAAGGAGCATGCCGAGCTGGCGCTGCTCATGGGCATGATGACCCCGATAAGCTGGCTGCTGCGCAACCCCACTTTCAAGGAGCAGCTGCAGGAGCTTTACAAGGCCCGCTACAAGGGCCAGGAAGACAAGATGAAGAAGGCCGAGGGCGTGACCAGGGCCCTGGCCGAGGCCCACGGCCACGAGGGCGACGACATGGCGCTCCACTCCGACATGGCCACCTACGGCTTCCTCGGCTACCCGGTGCTGCAGGCCGCCGACATCGCGCTCTACGGGGCCGACTATGTGCCGGTCGGCAAGGACCAGCTTCCGCACCTGGAGCTCAGCCGCGAGATAGTCCGCCGGTTCAACCGCGCTGCGGGCAGGCCCCTGCTCGTCGAGCCCGAGCCGCTGCTGACCGCCTCCCCGATGGTGCCCGGCCTCGACGGCCGCAAGATGTCCAAGTCCTACGGGAACGCGATAGAACTGGGAGAGGACCCCAGGTCCGCCGAGGCCAAGATAAAGAAGATGTTCACCGACCCGAAGAAGATAAAGGCCGACGACCCGGGCCACCCCGAGGGCTGCGTGGTCTGCGCCTTCCACAGGATCTATAACCCCGACTGGAAGGCCCGCGAAGAGGAATGCCGCGCGGGCAAGGTCGGCTGCGGGGCCTGCAAGAAGCAGCTCGCGGAGCTGATGGCCCCGTCGCTGGCCGACTTCAGGGCCCGGCGCGAACCCTTCGAGAAGGACCCCGCCCTGGCCGACAGGCTGCTGGCCGCCGGCGCGGAGAAGGCGAAAGCGGCCGCGGCCGGGCTCATGACGGCCGTGAATTCGGCCCTCAGGATAAAATGAAAGAGCTCGACATACATCTCGACGTCTTCGAGGGGCCGATAGACCTCCTGATACACCTCATCAGGAAGAACAACCTCGACATCTACGACATCCCGATAGCGCAGATCACCAGCGAGTACCTGGAGTACCTCGACATCATGAAGAGCCTCAACCTGGAGATAGCCGGCGAGTTCCTCGTCATGGCCTCCACGCTGATGCAGATAAAGGCCAAGCTGCTGCTGCCCTCCCAGGTGGACAGCGAGACCGGCGAGACGGGCCCCGACCCGCGCGGCCGGCTGGTCAACATGATAGAGGAGTACCAGCGCTACAAGGGGGCGTCGAAGTCCCTCGAGGAGCGCTTCGCCAGCTACAAGGACGTGTTCTACCGCGGCTCGCCGGTCTTCACCAACGAGGAGAAGTTCCTGGACCTCGAGCTTTTCGTCTTCGTCGAGGCGGTCAAACGCGCGTTCGCGCGCCTGCCCGACGCCGTGGCCGTGGAGGGCGAGACCTACCCGCTCGAGCCCCGCATCGACAAGATCCTGGACCTGCTGAGCAAAAAGGAGTGGGTGCTGCTCGACGACGTTTTCGCCACCGAGACCGCGCGCCAGGGCGTTATCACCTGCTTCATCGCCCTGCTGGAACTGGTCAAGCAGCGCCGCATCATGGCCAGGCAGGACGAAGCCTGCGGCGAGGTGCGCATCTACCTCAGGCCCGAGCCGGTCCCGGCGGCCCCGGCGCCGGCGGAGGACGCCGCGCCGCGCGACCCCGTCCAGGAATAGAGGAATTTATGGAAGATACCCAGCTCAAAAGAATCATCGAGACCCTCCTTTTCATAACCGACCACCCGCTGCCGCCGGAGCGCCTGGCGCAGGTCTGCGAGGTCAAGGACGAGGCCCGCGTCGCCGCCGCCATAGAGGCCCTGCGCGGGGATTATGTCCGCGAGGGCCGCGCGCTGCGCGTGATGGAGGTGGCCGGCGGCTTCCAGCTCGGCACCGATCCCGACTTGGGCTTCTGGGTGCGCAAACTCTACCACAGCCGGATGACGGTGCGCCTTTCCACGGCCGCGCTCGAGACGCTCACGATCATCGCCTACAAGCAGCCGATAACCCGCGCCGAGATAGAGGCCGTGCGCGGCGTCGAGGTCATCGGCCCGCTGGAGACGCTCATCGAGCGCAAGCTGGTCACCGTGGTGGGCCGCAAGGAGACCGTGGGCCGTCCGCTGCTCTACGGCACCACCGACGAGTTCCTGCGCCAGTTCGGCCTGGCCTCGCTGGACTCCCTGCCCAGGCTGGAGAGCATAGTGCCGGAGCCCAAGGAAGTGCCGGCCGGCGCCGACGAACAGCCGCCGCTGCCGCTCGAAGGCGATTTCCCGCTGCCGGCGCTCGAGAGGCCCGTCGAGACCGACGAAGGGGCCGAGTTCGACTCTCCCGCCCCCGCCGCCCCCGCCGGGGACGCCCTGCCGTCCGCGCCGGAGGCCGAAGCCGCGGAGCCGGTCACGACCGCCGCCGAGACCGAAGTTCCCGCCGCGGAGACGGAGGACGGCGGGCCGAAGACCGGCGATTGAACCGGTCCCGGCCGCGGTCCGCCGGCGCTTTTTTGACCTATGCCTGAAATAAGAAAGGATCCCGTTTTCGGCCAGTGGGTGATAATCGCCTCCGAGAGGGGCCGCCGCCCCAACGAGTTCACGCTGCCGCCGAACACGGCCACTTCCGCCAACTGCCCCTTCTGCCCCGGCCGCGAAGGCCAGACCCCTCCCACGGTCTGCGAGCGCCTCGGCCCCGACGGCAAGTGGAAGATCCGCGTCGTCTCCAACAAGTATCCCGCGCTTACTCCGGACCCCGCCCCGCGCTGCGGCGAGACCGGCCCCTACCAGAGCGAAGAAGGCCTGGGCATACACGAGGTCATAATCGAGACCCCCGGGCACGGTCTGCACATGGACAGGATGCCCGAGGCCGATATCGCCGACGTCCTTTCCGTTTACATCGACAGGGTGCGGGCCCTCAAGTCGGACCCGCGCATCAAGTACGTGATGATCTTCAAGAACCACGGCCGCAACGCCGGGGCCAGCCTTTCGCACCCGCATTCGCAGCTGGTCGGAATGCCGATGGTCCCGACGCGCCTTTCGCAGGAGATAGAGGGCGCGGCCAAGTACATGTCGGAACGGGGCTCCTGCGTGTTCTGCGACATGGCCGCGGCGGAACTGGGGAGCGGCCGGCGGCTGATCCTGCGCGAAGGCCCTTTCGTCGCCATCGCCCCTTACGCCAGCCGCTTCTCTTTCGAGACCTGGATCATGCCCGTGGCGCACGCCAGCCATTTCGAGGCGCTCCCGCCCGGGGACGTGCCGGCGCTGGCCTCGGTCCTGAAGAAGGTCCTTTCGATGCTCTCCGGCTCGGTGGACGACCTGGCCTACAACCTCATCATCCACACGACGCCGGTGCACGCGCCTTCCGCGGCGCATTACCACTGGCACATAGAGATCATGCCCAAACTGGCCCACGTGGCCGGTTTCGAATGGGGCACCGGCTTCTATATCAACACCGTCTCCCCGGAGGAAGCCGCGGAGACGCTCCGCAGCGGCAGAAAATACAAAGGATGAACATATGAAGATACTGGTCGCCTCCAGCGAAGCTTTTCCTTTCTGCAAGACCGGCGGTCTCGGCGACGTGGCCGGGGCGCTGGCCCAGGTCTTCGCCCGGGCCGAGGGCAACGAGGTGGCGCTGTTCCTGCCGCGCTACCGCAATATCGGCGGCGGCGCCTTCTCTTTCAGGGCCGTCGGGGGGAACTTCCTGATCCCCGTCGGCGGGCGCATGGAGACGGCCACGCTCAGCCACGTGCAGTGGGGCAAGGTGAGCGTCTACTTCGTGGAGAACCAGAAATACTTCGACAGGCCGGGCCTCTACCGCACGGCGCACGGCGACTTCGAGGACAACGACGAGCGGTTCATCTTCTTCTCGCGCGCGGTGCTGGAGGGGGCCAAGTTCATCGGCTTCAAGCCCGACGTCGTGCATTGCCACGACTGGCAGACCGGCCTGGTCCCGGCCTACCTCAGGACCTCGTACCTGATCGATTCCTTCTACGCCAAGACGGCGACGATGTTCACGATACACAATATCGCCTACCAGGGGATGTTCGGCCGCGAGACCTTCCTCAAGGCCGGCTTCAGCTGGACCGATTTCACGCCGGAGCGGCTGGAGTTCTACGGCGGCGTTAACTTCCTCAAGGCGGGCATAGCGCTGGCCGACACCGTCACCACGGTCAGCCCGACCTACGCGGCCGAGATACAGCATCTGCCCGATTTCGGCAAGGGCCTCGAAGGCGTGCTGCGCCACCGCTCGTCCGACCTCTTCGGCATCATCAACGGCATCGACGAGGAGATCTGGGACCCGGCCACCGATACTTTCATCGAGCGCGGCTACGACTTCAGGAGCTGCGCTCGCGGCAAGGCGGCCTGCAAGAAGGCCCTGCAGGCGGAGTGCGGCCTGGAGCAGGACAAGAACCTGGTGGTCGCGGGCGTGGTCTCGCGCCTGGACAGTCAGAAAGGCCTGGACCTCATTCTGGAGACCGTCCCGGGGTTCCTGGAGCATATGCAGCTGGTGGTGCTGGGCGTCGGCGACCCGGGGCTTACCGAAGGTTTCAAGCGGCTGGCCGAGGCCAATCCCGGCCGCGTCTATTTCAAGCAGGGTTTCGACGAGGGTTTCGCCCACAAGATCTACGCGGGCACCGACATCTTCCTGATGCCGTCGCGGTTCGAGCCCTGCGGGCTCAGCCAGATGATCTCGATGCGCTACGGCTCGCTGCCGGTGGTCACGCGCACGGGAGGGCTCAAGGACACCGTGAACTACAACGGCGAGCCCAAGGATTCCAACGGTTTCGCGATAGACGCGCCGGACGCGGGGCAGCTGCGCTCCATACTGGGGCACATCGTCTCCATGTTCAAGTGGCGCGACCTCTGGGCCTCCATGGTCAAGAACGCGATGAAGGGCGACTATTCCTGGAACCGCTCCGCGGCCGACTACCTCAAGCTCTTCAGCATCGCCTGGCAGAAAAAGCAGCTGTAGCCTCAGGCTTCCAATAGGAATAACCATCGGGGTCCTGTCGGCGGTTCGCTCCGAAAAAACAGGGTCTCGCACACCGTGCTCGCCCTTCCGACTCTCGCCGCTCGCGCTTACGCAAGCTCGCGGCTCCGGACGGTTTTTCTCCGCGAATCCGCCGCCACCCCCATTGTCCCCCTATAAATCGCTCAAATGGCGGGCCGGGGGCCTAGTGCCGGGATAGGCCTTTCGCTTCTGGCGGCGCAGGGCGCCATGACCGATAATATACCGATGGGTATAAGATACCTTAAGGGCCCCGTTTTCGCGTTGCTGCTGGCCGCGCTCCCCCTGACGGTCTTCGCGCAGCGGGCGTTGCCGGAACTGCCGCCCATGCCGACGCCCGGCGATATGGGCCAGTTGCCGCCGCCGCCCGCCGTCCCGGCGCCCCCGCAGATAACGGGCGGCCCCGTCCCGGCCCCGGCCATACCGCTGCAGCCCGCGCAGCCGCCCCAGGTCCCGCCGGCCGCGCCGCAACCCCTCCAGCCGGCCCAGCCGCCTTCCGCGCCGGCGCCGCAGGCCTCGACCATCCCCGTCGCCGCCATACCGTCCTTCGCTTTCTCCGTCTCCGCCGACGTGGAGGCCCTCCTCGCTTCCGCGGTCTATTCCTGCCGCGAGACCGCGGACGTCGCCGTGTACGGGTTCACGCTGCCGCGCGTGGCGGCGGCGCTGCTCGACGCCCATAAGCGCGGGGTGAAAGTGCGCGTCATTTCCAACGAGACTCACGCGCTGGGCACCAAGGTCAGCGAGGAGCTCAGGGCGCTGATGGACGGAGGGGTGGAGGTGCGCACGCTGCGCGGCGCCGGCTCCTACGGCATCATGCACAACAAGCTGGGCGTATACGACGGGAAGCTGGTCTCGGCCGGTTCCTTCAACTGGGCGCTTACGGCCGACGGCGCCAATCACGAGAACATAGTTTTCATAAGGGACGAAAGCGCCGTGGACGGCTACGTCAGGTACTTCGACTGGATGTGGCGGTTCACCCGCGCTCCCTCGGAAGGTCCCGGCCCTAACTATTCACAGGACCATTTCGGCCCGCCGCCGGAGGACCGTTCCAGGCCCGTTTACTTCAACGGCGCCATGCTGCCCGGCTATTCCTTCTCGCCGTCCGGCCGCACCGAGGCGGACATCATAACGGCCGCGCGCTTCGCCAGGCGCAGCATAAAGGCCGCCGTGTTCAGTTTTTATTCGTCCTCGATAGGCGAGGCCCTCGTGGAGGCGAGGAAGCGGGGCGTGGAAGTGGAGGTCGTCACCGACCGCGTGCAGGCCAGCCAGTCCGATATGACCTCCTACCTGGCGGAGAACGGCGTGAAGTTCCGCTGGTCGCGCGGCCAGGACGGCCGCGGCGTCATGCATCACAAGTACGCGGTCTTCGACGGCAAGCTGCTGATGACCGGTTCCTTCAACTGGTCCGTCAACGCCCAGGCCAATAATTTCGAGAACATGTACTATACCGCGGCCCCGGAATACGTTTCCGCGTTCTCCGGTCATTTCGACGAGGTCTTCGGCGCCGCGCTGGTCCCCACCGCCGAGGAGATGGCCTCGTTCTCGGCGCAGCCCCCGCAGGAAGAGGAATAAGGTCAGGCCGTTTCCCGGGCCTTGAGCCCCAGTTTCCCGCGGGCCCATTCCTGGAAGTCGTCCATATAAGCGTAGGTGACGGGCGTCATCAGCAGCGTGATGAGCAGCGACAGCGTCTGGCCGCCTATGATGACCATCGCCATCGTGCGGCGGGTGCCCGAGCCCGCGCCCGTGCCCAGCGCCGTCGGGACCATGCCCGCGATCAGCGTCAGCGTGGTCATGAGGATAGGGCGCAGCCGGGTGCGGTTGGCCTCTATCATCGCCTGGTGGCGGGGCATGCCCTTGGCGCGCAGCGTGTTGGTGTAGTCCACCTGCAGGATGGAGTTCTTGGTCACGATGCCGAAGAGCATGAACATGCCCATGATGCTGAACAGCGTCAGGTTCTGTCCGGTCAGGAACAGCGAGATGATCGCGAACGGGATGGTCAGCGGCAGCACGATCATGATGGACACCGGGTAGACGAAACTCTCGAACTGGCTGGCCAGCACGATGTAGATGAAGACGAAGGCCAGCGCGAAGGCGACGCCGAACTCCTTTAACATGTTGCCCAGTTCCTTGGCCCGGCCGTAGACGCCGGCCTTGTACTCCGGCGGCGCGCCCAGTGCGTCGAACGCCTTCTGCGCCTCGGCCAGCAGCCGGTTGACCGGGATGCCGTCCACGTTCGCCGTGACCTGCACGTTGCGCTGGCGGTTGTAGCGCGCTATCTGCGTGGGGCCGACGCCCTCGTTCACGCGCGCCACGTTGTCGAGGCGCGTGACGCGGCCGTCTCCGGCCGGCACCATCAGCGCCTCGATGGCCTCCTTGCGGTCGCGGAAGTCCTCCTCCGCGCGCAGCCGCACCTGGTAGAGGTCGTCGCCCTCCTTGAACTTGGTGATGTCCTCCTCGCCGCCGACCAGCGTGCGCAGCGAGGTCGCTATGTCCTGCACCTTGACGCCCAGGTCGTGCGCGCGGCCGCGGTCTATCTCCACCCGGTACTCGGGCTTGGCGTAGGAGAAGCTGGTGTCCACGTCCACCGCGCCTTTAATTTCCCGCAGGCGGGCGGCCACGGCGTTGGAATATTCCTCCAGCTTCCCGAGGTCCGGCCCGGAGATGTTGAACATCAGTTCCGCGTCGCCGCCGCCGAAGCCGCCGGCCGGCATGACCGACACGCGCAGCCCCGTGTACTTGGACATCATCTCGCGCGAGGCCAGCATGAGGTCCGTCATCGGCAGGTCGCGGTCGTCCAGGTCGTCGAGCTCGACCAGGATATAGCCCTCGTTGGCGGACGAGCCGCCGAAATGGCCGCCGGTGCCGGTGCCTATCGAGGAGAGTATGCTCTTTACGTGCGGCAGCTGGCGCGTTTCGGTCTCGATCTGGGCGAAGAGCTCCTTCATCCTGCCCAGGCTCGTGCCCTCGGGCGCGGTCACGTTGATCTGGTACATGCCCGTGTCGTCGGCCGGCATGAAGTCCTTGCCCAGGAACAGGAACAGCGGTATCATCGAGATTATCACCGCGCCCGCGAAGACGACCATGCGGCGCCTGTGCGCCAGCGCCCATTCGAGCATGGCGATGTAGCGCGAGGCCAGAGCCTCGTTGACGCGGTCGGTGAACCGCTCCAGGCGGTTCTTGGCGCCGGGCCTGACCTTCAGGAACAGCGAGCAGAGCATGGGGGTCAGCGTCAGCGCGACGAAGACGCTCAAAGCTACGGCGAAGGCTATGGTCAGGCCGTAGCTCTTGAGGAAGCGGCCGATGATGCCGCCCATGTAGGCCAGCGGCACGAAGATGACCAGCAGCGCGGCCGACATGGCCACGACCGCGAAGGCGATCTCCCTTGAGCCGTCGAGCGCCGCCTTGAGCGGGCTCATCTTGTGCTCCTCCATGTGCCGGTAGATGTTCTCGAGCATGACGATGGCGTCGTCGACCACGATGCCCACCGCTATGGTCAGGCCGAGCAGGGTCATGACGTTTATCGTGAAACCCGCCGCCTGCATGAAGAAGAAGGTGCCTATCAGCGAGGTCGGTATCGCCAGCGAGGAGATCAGCGTGGAGCGGTAGTCGCCCAGGAAGACCAGCACCATCAGCGCGGCGAAGATCGCGCCCAGCACCAGGTGCTCGGTCACGCTGTGCACCGATTCCCTGATGAAGACGCTCTGGTCGCCGACCACGGTGGTCTTCACCCCCGGCGGCAGCGTGCTCTCTATCTCGGCGAGGCGCTCCTTTATCTTCTCCACCACGGCGACGGTGTTGGTGCCCGACTGTTTCTTTATCACGACGGTCACGGACGGGCGGCCGTTGTAGAACGAGGCCGTGCCCATGCGCTCGCCTGTATCCTCGACCCGGCCGATATCCGAGACGCGGACCTGGGAGCCGTCGATGTTGGCGACGACGATGCCGCCGAACTCCCGGGCGTCGCCTATGCGGCCGAGCGTGCGCAGGACGTATTCCTTGTCCCTCTGCTCGACCTTGCCGCCGGGGATCTCGATGTTCTGCTGGACGATGGCGTCCTTGACCCGGCTGATGGGGAGGTTGAGGGCCGAGAGCTTGAGCGGGTTCACCACGATGTGGATCTCGCGTTCGCGGCCGCCGACTATGTCGGCGGCGCCCACGCCGCTGACCGTCTCGATGTTCTCCTTGATGTTCTCCCTGGCGATGCGGGTGAGCTCGATGAGGTCCCGGTCGCCGTAGACCACCACGTTGAGCACGGCCATCGCGCCTATGTCGAACTTGCCTATGACCGGCGGGTCGGTGCCCTGCGGCAGCTGCGCCAGCACGGAGTTGACCTTGTCGCGCACCTCCTGCGCGGCCACGTCGCCGTTCTTCTCCAGCGCGAACTTTATCATGACCAGCGAGAGGCCCTCGTAGCTGGTGGAGTTGAGGTCCTCGATGCCCGAGATGGTGTTGACGGCCTCCTCTATGGTCTTGGTGACGGAGGACTCCATCTCCTCGGGGCCGGCGCCGCGCAGCGTGGTCTGTATCATCACGAAGGGGAATTCCACGTCCGGCATCAGGTCGATGCCCAGGCGGAGATAGGAGAACGCGCCCAGCACCAGGACGGTGAGGATCATCATCGTCGTCAGTACGGGGCGCTTTATGGAGAGATCGGTGATCTTCATGGCTTTAGTGGACCTTTATTTTGCTGCCGTCCTTGAGGCCGTAGAGGCCGAAGGTGATGACCTCGTCGCCGGCCTTCACGCCTTCCACCTGCGTGTATTCGGCGGTCGCGATGCCGGTCTTCACCGGGACCCGGCGCGCCGCTTCGCCGGCCGGGACGAAGACCCAGGCCGAGCCGTTATCGCGCAGGACCGCGCCGGAGGGCACCGAGACGGCGGAGCCGCGCGAGGCGACGATGAGCCTGACCTCGGCGAACATGCCGGATTTGAGGCGCCCGTCGGCGTTGTCCAGCAGCACCTCGACGACGGTGCTGCGCGAGCGCGCGTCCACCACGGGGCTGACGCGGTAGACCCGGCCGTTGAAGTAGCGGTCCGGGAAGGCGTCCACCTTTATCCTGGCGGCCTGGTCGCGGAACACTTTGCCGATATATTTCTCGGGAACGTCCACCTCCACGCGGACCTTGGACTGGTCCACGACCAGCGCTATCGGGGTCTGCGGGGTGACGTTGGCGCCGGTGTCCTGGTAGACGCGGCCGACGACGCCGCTCAGCGTGGAGGGCACGGGGGCGGGTTCGTAGACCACGCCCACCTCGTCGCGCTCTACCAGGGCGACCGCCTCGTCCTTCCTCACGGGGTCGCCTTCCTTTAGCAGGTTGCGCAGCAGCTTGCCGGCCGCCCGCGGGTAGAGCGTCGCCTCGTCCAGGGCCCGCACGGACCCGGTCAGGAGGATGTATTCCTCGAGAGGGCGCATTTCCGCCTTCTCGGTCTTTACCAGGAAGCGGTCCTTCTCCAGCGAATCCAGCGCCTCCCGGGCGCGGCTGCCGCAGCCGGCCGCCGCCAGCGCGGCGCAGGCCAGGAGCAAGGAGATCGTCTTGTTCTTGTTCATGTGGTCTTCCTTTGTAAGTTCACTTTCCCGTGGCCCAGTCCAGCTCCGCGGAGGCGGAACAGACGTCGTGCTGGGCCTGGGTGTAAAGGGTCTGCGCCCTGTTGAGGGCGAGCGTGGCGTCGTTGAGGTCGAGCTGGCCCGCCAGGCCGCTCTTGAAGCGCAGCTCGGTGGCGGCCAGCGCCTTGCGGGCGGTCTCCACCGCCGCGGCCTGGGAGGCGAGGCGCTGCGAGGCCTCCCTGAGCTCCAGCCAGGCCTTCTTGACGGTGATCTTCAGGCCGCGCTCGGCGCTGGCCAGGTTCTCTTCGGCGGTGCGCAGCGCCAGGTCGGCCTGCTTCACGCGCGAGGAGACCGAGCCGCCCGAGAACAGCGGCAGGTTCAGCCTGACGCCGGCCGTCAGCGCCCAGCTGCGCTCGTCGGAGCCGGGGAAGGAGTCGTCGGTCTGGCCCTGGAAGCTGCGCGAGGCGAAGGCGTTGAGATAGGGGTAATGGCCGGCCTTCTCCAGCGTCACGTTCTGCGCGGCCAGCCTTTTCTCCAGGTCGGCCAGCCGGTACTCGGGCCTGGCGGCCATCGCGGCGCGGTAGAGTTCGTCGAGCGGGGCCGGCTCGGCCGGGGAGCAGCCCATCGCGCCGGTAAGTTCGAGCTCCGCGTCGGGGCTCAGGCCCAGCAGGTCCTTGAGCGCCAGCAAACCGGCCTCGTAATAGTTCAGGTTCTGCGTGACGGCCGGCTCGTTGTTGGAGACCTCCACGCGCTGGCGCAGCAGGGCCAGGTCGCTGGCCAGCCCCTGCCTGTACCGGGTCTCTATGACCGAGAGGTGCTGGCGGGAAAGCTCCAGCGTCTCCTCCTGTATATCGGCCATGGCCCTGGAGAGCAGCACCGAGTAATACATCTGCGTGACGGCCTTGCGCACCGTGTTCCGCGCGGCGCGCAGCCGCTCGGCGCTGGAATCGGAGTAGATGCCGGCCATCCTGATACCGGTGGCCACCTTGCCGCCGGCCCACAATACCTGGGCCAGGTCCAGCGAGGCGGCGTAGGCGTTGTCGGAGCCTATCTCTATCTTGTTGCCGCCGAAGAACATCGAGGGTTTCTCTATGTTGCGGGTGTAGGAGGCCGCGGCGCTCAGCTGCGGGTAGAGCGTGCCCCAGTATTCGCGGATCTTCTCCTTATAGATGAGGCGGCCGTGTTCCGCGTTGACGACGTCCGTATTCCTCTCCAGGGCCAGTTCCACCGCCTGGTCCACGCCCAGCCGGAGCGGCTCCGCCGCGGCCAGGGAGGGGAGCAGCAGCAGTACGGCGGCCGCGGACTTGAGGGAACGGGCGCCGGCGCAGATGATGCGGGCCAGGCGGCGCGGCAGGCTCCGGTCGATGGCGGCCGCGCCTTTCTCGCGCGCCTCCGCCATGAAATAGGTTATCACCGAGCTTATCATGTGGACTATGTCCTCCGCCGCCCGCGGGGAGAAGCTTTCCTTTTTCAGCATCGCGCGCAGGGCGGCGCGGTTGCGCTCCTTGAGCCCGCGCGCGAGTCCGGCCAGGGTCCCGCCGGCCGGCGAGGCCATGATCTTGAGAGCGCACTTGGGCATCTCGGGGTAGCGGTTTATGAACTTGAGGTGGCTGGCGAAGATCTTCTCGAGCTTGCCTTCCAGGTCCAGGCCGGGCTGGTCCATCTCCACCTGCAGGTCGCTGAAATGCTTGGTCCCTTCCTCGAAGGCCGCCTTTATCAGCGCCTCCTTGTCCCTGAAATAGTAGTAGAGGACGGGCTTGGTGATCTTCAGCCTGGCCGAGATCTCGCGCATGGACACCGCGTCCGGGCCGCGCTCGGCCATCATCTCCGAGGCCGTCTCGAGTATCCTGCGCCGGATCTCTCTGGCGCGCTTCTGTCGGGGAGGGGTCATGCCGTTCTCCGTCGCTGTGTATACTTACCGGTAGGTAAGTTTACCAGAACCGGCGGTCCGCTGTCAAGACGCCGGGGAACCGGGCGCTCAGCGGGCGGAGACGGCGGCGGCCACGCGCCGGGCCATGCGGTCGGCGAAGTCCGGGGGGAAATCGGCGAAGCGGCTGTGCTGGAACTCGAAGATGGTCAGCGTCATGACGCCGCGCACCAGGAGGCGGGCGTCGTCGGCGGAGCCGGGCGGCAGGCGGCCGTCCTTCTCCATCGCGGCCATGACCTTTTTGAGCGCGCCGGCGTGCCGGGCTATGCGCCCGTCCGCCATGCGGCTCAGGGGGGAGTTCTCCGGCGCCGCGTAGAGCTTGAGCAGGCACTTGGCCGCCTCGGGATTGGAGAGGAAGAACTTCATGCGGCTCCGCAGCATGTCCCGCACCAGCGTCTCCAGCGTGACGGACGGGTCCAGCGCGGCGGCCCAGTCGCCGCCGGACTCGCGCGAGGTCTCCTCGAAGACCCGCTCTATCAGCGCTTCCTTGTTCCTGAAATAGTAGTAGAGGAGCGGTTTGGTGAGGCCCAGCTCCGCGGCGATGCTCTCCATGGACACCGCGTCCGGCCCCTGGTCCGAGATCATGCGTATGGCCGCGCGCAGTATCTTCTCGCGAGTGGCTTCGCCCTTGGTGGGCCTGCTGTTGCGGTCCTTTTTCATGGGGAGACAGGAACGATTATATCAGCGCCGGCGGCGGGCCGTCAAACCCGGGGGTCCAAAGGCCCAGAAAGGCGTAGGCCCTTTTTCCGGGGCCGGCTGGGCTTACGGGCCCTTGGGCGGACGCCCGGTTTAAGTTAACATTTATCAGGTCGTTTCCTTTGTAATCCCCCGAAAGGCGGGGGAGTATCCACGCCGCCACCTGCGAATGGCGGTTCACCAGGGGAAAACAGGATGAACGGTTATTCCTGTTTTCTTATTTTTTGTTCCCCGGGTGGATAAAAGATGAAAAAAGTCCTTATCGCGATGCTCCTCTCCGCCGCGCCGGCCTTCGCCGGCGGGCCCAACGTTTTCACGGACCCCTCCTTCCAGAACTTCAACGAGCTGGCCTACGGTTATAAACAGCCGCGCCGCGCCCCGGCCCCTCCGTCCGATCTGCGCGACGCGGTCGGTGCCTCCCCGGCCGCCGGCCTGTCCGCCATGACGCCGCCCGCGCCGTCGTCCCCCGGGGGCGGTCCCGCCGGCGCGGAAGCCGCCGGACAGACGCCGCCTCCCGACGTGCCCGCCGGCTGGCCGCATATGCTCTACCGGGTCCGTTCGGCGCTGCGCCGCGGTCCCGTGGCTTCGTTCGTCCCCTTCCCCGGTTCCGCCCGCTGGTCCGGCCACAGGGACCTCGTCTACATAAGTTTCGTCCCGGTAGCGGAGGATTTTACGCCGCTGATAAAGGAGCTCGCCTCTTCCGCCGGCTTTCTTTACACCGGCGAGCGCGAACTCGGGTATTCACCGGTCGCCACCGCGCGGGTCAAGGTCTACGGGCTGCTCCCGGCCTCCTCGCTCCGCTCGGTCTACGCGCATCCCGCCGTGGCCAGGACGGGGCTGGAGCGCGGCCGCCCCTCGCTGCCGGTGCGGACGCCCGTCGCTTTCACGCTGAAGGTGCCGGCCGGCGTGAAACCGGACGAGTTCATCGCTTCGTTCTCTTCGGCCATGGCCGAAAGCGCGGGCTTCTCGCTGGTTTCCTCCTCCCCCTCGGCCTGGGCCAGGCCCGGCCGCACCAGTTTCACGCCGTACGACCTTTCCGGCGAAGTGCAGGCCGACAGGGTCAACGACCTTATCGGTTCCCCTTTCGTGACCGGCGTCTCGGTAAAGAGCTGAGGTCCCGTTCCGCGAGAAGGCCCCGCCCTTTGAAGGCGGGGCCTTGTGTTATATAATAATGATATGCAGGAACATCCCGGAGTACCCGTTCCGTCCCCCGAGACCTCCCGGCGCAAAGGCTACAGGGTGGTCTTTCTCCTCGCTTTCTCCTCGGCGGTCCTTTTCGAGGCGCTGCTTTTCCTGCACACCCAGGTCAGGGAGATCCTCTCCCTGCTCGAGGACGATTTCCGCGTCGTGGTCCTGCTCAAGGACGGCGGGCGGCGGGAGCGCGACGCGCTCTGGGACTCGATAAGGTCGCTGCCGGGGGTCAGGAGCGCCGTCTTCATCCCCAGGGACGAGCGGCTGGCGCGCATGCGCGACGAGGACCCGGACCTGATAAAGGGAGCCCTCTCGCTCGGCCCCAACCCGCTGCCCGATTCCTACGAGATAGCCGTGGACCAGTCCGTCATGAGCTCGCTCAACACCTGGACGGAGCTGCTCTGGGCGCTGGACGGCGTGGCGGAAGTGCGCTACAAGCAGCTCGAGGCCTACGCCCTCCTGCATTTCTTCTTTTACGAAAGTTTCGTCACGCTGGTCTTCGGCCTGTCGCTGCTCGGGGCCGCGCTGCTGGCCCTCACCGTGCTGCTCTACCGCTTCTCGCCCGCCGGGCTCATGGAGGGCATCAGGCGGGACAGCCGCTGGTTCCTCTCCGGCGCCGGCGGCGCCGGGACCGCCGTGCTGGCCTGCTACCTGATAGTCTATCCGGTGCGCTACCTCAGCCCGGTCTGGGCCTGGCCCAACCCGCTCTGGCACCTGGCCGGCATACTCGTCTCGGGTTTCCTGGCCTGGACGCTGGTCCAATGGAAAAATTCGCGATAGCCGCGCTCCTCCTGCTGCTGACGGCGCCTCCCGCTTTCCCGCAGGCGGCCGCCGGGCTGCGCGACCGCAAGGAGAAGCTGGAAGAGATAAACAGGCAGCTTTCCGAGAAGCAGTCGGAACTGGAGCGTTACCAGGCCGAGCAGAAAAAGATCTCGGCGGAGATCGACAGCCTGAGGCGCCAGGACCGGCTGACCAAGAGCCGCCAGCGGGAACTGGAAGGCCAACTGAGCTCCTCGCGCAGGAAAGGCGAGGAGGCCAGGGAGAAGCTAGCCTCTCTGGAGCGCGCCCAGGACGACCTGGCCGGCGCCGCTTCCTCCGAGGTCGCCGCCTATTCGATGGACCGGCTCTTCTATTCGCCGTACTACGGCCGGCGGGACCTCATGCGCGACGTTTTCCTGCGGCAGGCCATCATGAACAAGTACGCGCTGGCGGCCACGCTGAAGGGGGAGAAGAAGCGCCTCTCGGCCGACATGCAGACCATGGCCAGGCGCCAGCTGTCGCTGGCCGAACGCAAGGCGACCCTCGCCCGCGAGAGCACCATCAGCCAGCGCAGCGTGCGCAGCAAGCAGCAGGAACTTTCCAGGGCCAGGGAAAGGGAGAAGGCCCTGCGCCGCGAACTGGAGGACCTCAGGAACGCGGCGGCCGGCCTCGATACGCTGGTCAAGAAACTCGAGAAACAGGCGCCTTACAGGACCCGTCAGCCGGGCGACCTGCCCATAGATAAAGGTTCCCTGCCCTGGCCCGCCGCCGGCCGCGTGATAAGCAAATACGGCCGGGAGCAGGTGCCGGAGCTCAAGACCTGGATAGTCAGGGAAGGGATACGCATACGCACGGAGGACCGGGCCCCCGTCTCGCCGGTGCTGCCGGGCAGGGTCATCTATTCCGGACCTTTCCGCACCTACGGCAATGTCGTGATAGTGGACCATGAGAAGGGTTTTTTCACCGTTTACGGCCTCCTGGACTCAGTTGCGGTCTCCAAGGGCGACCGCGTCTCCGCCGGCTCCAGGCTGGGTTTCGCGGGCGTGGACACCCAGGCCATCTCCGGGGCCGGGAAGGAAGAGGGCGGGACCGTTTATTTCGAGATACGCTCGGGCGCGGACTCGATAGATCCCCTGCCCTGGCTGTCCGGCCCGCGCTGAGGCCGCGGAAAAGGTATAATCTGGAGTCCGGAGCCCGGCGCGCGCCGGCGGCTTCGACCGTTTTTTCTTTGTTTTTCAAGGAGAAAAGCATGAAGATCCCACGGAAAGTCATTTTCATAGCGGGGACGGCGGCCCTGATGGGCCTGGTCTTCCCTTACGCCAACTCGGCGGTGGACCAGACCTACCAGCAGCTCAAGACCATAGTGGACGTGCTGGAACTGATAAAAGAGAACTATGTCGAGGAGATCGACTCGCAGAAGCTCATCTACGGCGCCGCGGCCGGCATGGTGCAGCAGCTCGACGATTTCTCGCAGTTCATGGAGCCGGACCTCTACAAGAGGGTGAAGAGCGATACCGAGGGCGAGTTCGGCGGCATCGGCATCCGGGTGGACGTGCGCGAGGGCTGGCTGACCATAGTCACGCCCCTGCCCAATACTCCCGCCTACCGGGCCGGGCTTTACCCAGGCGACAAGATAATAAAGATAGAGGGCGAGAGCACCAGGGACATGATCATAGACGAGGCGATCAAGCGCCTGCGCGGCACGCCCGGGACCAAGGTCAATATCACGACGGCCCGCGAACCGGAGGGCAAGGACGCGGACGCCGACTGGGTGCAGCGGGACGTGACGCTGGTGCGCGAGCTGATCAAGACCGAGGCCGTGCGTTATAAGATGCTCGACGGCAAGATCGGCTACGTGAAGCTCATAGACTTCACCGGCCACGTCGTGGACGACGTCGGAAGGGCGCTGGGCGCGCTGAAGGCGGAGGGCATGGAGGCCCTGGTCATAGACCTGCGCTACGATCCGGGCGGCCTGCTCTCGGCCTCGGTGGATATCGCCAAGTTCTTCCTCGACGGCAGCAGGATGATAGTCTATACCAAGGGCCGCAGGCCGGAGAATTACCAGGAATTCCGCGCCGGGTCCAGGGCCCAGTACCCCGACCTGCCGGTGGTGGTGCTGGTCAACCGTTATTCCGCCTCGGCCAGCGAGATCCTGGCCGGCGCGCTGCAGGACAACAAGCGCGCCGTGATCATAGGGGAGCGCACCTTCGGCAAGGCCAGCGTCCAGTCGATGATCCCGCTCTCCGACAAGTCGGCCCTGCGCCTTACCATAGCGAAGTACTACACCCCCAGCGGCAAGTCGATACCCCGCGACGCCAAGGGCGAGAACGGCGGCATCACCCCCGATATCGAGATCAAGGTGGACCGCGAGACCGAGACGGCGCTCATAAAGCAGGGCGAGGAGCTTTTCTACCCCGGCAAGGAAGGGGAGAAGAACGGGAAGGACAAGTCCAAGGTGCGCGACGAGATGCTCGAGCGCGGCATGGAACTGCTCAAGGCCCGCGAGGTGCTGGGGAACCTGAGGGCGGCCAAGTAATAAAGTGCTGACGCTCGCCATCGAGACCACCTGCGACGAGACCGCGGCCTGCGTGCTGCGCGACGGCAGGATAGTCTCCGAGACGGTGTTCTCGCAGATCGCCCTGCACCGCCGCTACAGCGGCGTCGTGCCCGAACTGGCCAGCCGCGCCCACCTGGAGAAGATAAACCACGTGGTGCGCGCCGCCCTGGAGGGCGCCGGCATAGAACTGCCGGCCGGCGGTAAAAAAGTTAAAAAACTCTTCGACGCCGTCGCCTTCTCGCGCGGCCCCGGCCTGCCGGGCGCGATACTGGTCGGCCGCGTCGCCGCCCAGACCGCGGCGAAGGTCTTCGGGGCGCCGCTGATAGGGGTGAACCACCTGGAGGGACATCTGCTGGCCTGCGAGTTCCGCAAGGGACGCGCCGACGCCCGGCTGGAATTCCCGTTGGCCGCGCTGATAGTATCCGGCGGTCATACGGAACTCTGGCGCGCCGACGGCTACGGGGAATACGAACTCCTCGGCCGGACCCGCGACGACGCCGCCGGCGAGGCTTTCGACAAGGTCGCCCGCCTGCTCGGGCTGGCCTATCCGGGCGGACCGGAAGTGGAGAGGCTGGCCCTGAAAGCGGGCGGGAAGAGGCCGTCTTTCCCCAGGCCCTTCATGGACGGCGGACTGGATTTCTCCTTCAGCGGGCTCAAGACGGCCGTGGCCTATTACCTGCGCGACAACCCGCGTCCCGGCGCCGCCGCCAGGGCGGCCGTCTGCGCCGCCTTCCAGGAGGCCGTGGCGGACACGCTGGCCGCCAAGGCCGCGCTGGCCTGCCGGAAATACGGCCTGAGGACGGCCGCGGCCGGCGGCGGGGTCTCGGCCAATTCCCTGCTGCGCGCGAGGATGGAGAGGGCCTGCGCGGAAGCCGGCGCGCGGGCCGTTTTCTCGGAGAAGAAATACTGCACCGACAACGCCGCGATGATAGCGCTGGCCGCGCAGCGCCGGCTGGAGAGCGGACGGCGGCTGAAGCACAGCGCCGAGGTGGACCCGGACCTGGAGATAGAAAGTTGGGGACGCTGATTCCTAAATGCCTAATTGGAGTCTTGCCGGCCAGGACGTGAACCCCGCCGTTGATAATCAGGCATTTAGTAATCAGCGTCCCGTAACATTAACTTAACAACGCTCTGTTATAGATTATAGCGCGAACATGAAGATCTGGATACTGTCCGATTACGATTCCCGCAAGAACCTGGCGGTGAAGAACCTGCTGGCCCGTTTCCACGCCGAGTTCCCCGGTCATAAGGCCGAATTCGAGGTCCTGACCCGGCGCTCCCTCTGGGACGCGCTTTTCGCCCATCTGCGCGACCCCAAGGGCTCTCCCGCCGCCGGGCTGATCGAGCTGCCCCAGTCCTGGACCCCGCTCTTCGCCAAGCTGGGCCTGCTCTCGGACCTGTCCGGCCTGATAGAGGGGCCGGCCGCGCGTTATCCCGATTTCATCCGGCGGACCTGCCTGCCAGCCGAGGGCGGTTCCGTCTACGCCATGCCCTGGTGGGCCGAGATCGTCTGCCTGCATTACAGGGCCGATTCGCTTAAAAAGGTCTCG
Organism: uncultured Elusimicrobiaceae bacterium; assembly: GCA_964415175.1. Lineage (GTDB taxonomy): Bacteria > Elusimicrobiota > Elusimicrobia > Elusimicrobiales > UBA9959 > UBA2231. The sequence goes on along the minus strand of CAYPYG010000020.1, from coordinate 8,258 downwards.
AAGGACCCGCAGGCCGACCTGGCCTCCTGGGACGGCCTGCTGAAGACCTGCGCCGCCCTGAAGTCCGCCTGCAGGAAGAAGGACTATTATCCGGTGGAGAACTCCAACCCCTCCGGCGCCGTCAGCGCAGTGGACGTGCTTCCCTGCGTCTGGGGGCGCGGGGGGGACCTTTTCAGCGAGGGCTTCAGCCGCTGCGCCGTGACCCGCGACGAGACCGTGCGCGGCATGGAGGACTACCTGTCGCTGGCGGCAAGGGGATACATGCCCCTTTTCGAGGAGAACTTCCACGAGAGCGGTTTCCTGGTCTCCGGCCTGAGCGACCTAGTCTTCTCCGGGCGGCAGCCGATACAGGTGAGATCGGGCTCCCGCGCCGTCCACATGCGGCCGGTCCCGTACCCGTCCTCCGGCAGGCCCGTTTCGCCCTGCTTCGTCAATTCGCTGGCGCTCTGCAGCTGCGCCGCGGGCGAGGAGGCCCCGGTCGAACTCCTCAAGTGGCTGCTGGATCCGCGCCAGGCCCGCTATTTCACCGGCGCTTTCGGCGCTTTCCCCTGCCACAGGCAGCCGCTCGAGGACGCGCTGGACTCCACGCGCCACGGGGCCATGTACCGGAAGCTGCTGGAGAACGCCAGGCTCCGGCCCGGCGTCACGGCCTACCCGACCTGCGAGATCCTGCTCGACTCCGCCCTGGCCGCGGCGGCCCTGCGCTCGGCAGAGGGGGATTACGACGGGGACGACCTGCGGCGCGAACTCATAAAACTGCAGGGCGAGATAGACTACCTGCTTTCCATCTACTGACGCGATGAAAAAGAAGGAACACGATATCTACGAGGAGCTGGAGAAGGCGGTGCTGACCGGGCCCAACGCCTTCTTCGGCCACCTGCTCCGGGAACTGGCGGCGGCCTATTCCCTCGACGGCGTGTGCTTCTTCGAACCGGACCTTAAACGCTCGCTGCTGAGCCTCAGGCTGCGCTACAAGCACGGCCTCGTGTTCGAGCACGAGGAGAACATCCGCCTGGACCAGGCCTCGCCGCTGGGCCAGGCCATACTGCGCGGCCGCTCCCACGCCGCGCGCCTGCCCGGCATGCATCATCTCTACATCCCCTTCTCGCTGGAGGGCCAGTCCGGCGCCCCCGGCCCGCACCGCACCGGGGTCATACGCGCCGAGCGGCTGCACGGCAAGCGCGGCTTCCGCGACCGCGAGCGGCAGGGGGCGCTGTCCATGGTGCGGAGCCTGGTGCGCCACTACTACCGGGCCGAGTACGCCGAGCTGGTGCGCCGCCACGAGCGCGGCATGGCCGCCGTGGCCGAGCTGACCGAGATCTTCGCCACCTCCATACGCGTGCGCGAGAGCTTCAAGCATATCCTGACCGGCGTGCAGAAGTATTTCGGCTTCGACCGCGTGCGCCTCTACCTCATCGACAAAGGCGCCAACAAGCTCAAGGGCGAGTACAGCGCCGACATCCGCGGCCAGGTCAAGAGCATCTCCTACGACGAGATCCCGCTGGAGCCCGGCGCGCACCGTTTCGCCGACATCGTGCTGGGCAAGAGCACCGGCGCCTTCATGGACCGCTACCGCGAATGCGTCCTGTACCTGCCGCTGGTCGTGCAGGGCGCCACGATCGGCCTGCTGATAGTCGACAATATCCTCTCGCAGCACAAGATAGACCCGGACGACCTGGCCATGCTCAAGTCCTTCGCCGGCCAGATCGCGCTGGCCGTCGACAACGTCAAGCTCTTCGACAAGGTCGAGGAGCTTTCGCTGCACGACGAGCTGACCAAGCTGCCGCTGCGCCGCTACTTCATGCAGCGCTTCCAGGAGGAGTTCTACCGCGCCGAGCGCTCGCGCAAGCCGATGGCGCTGGTCTGGATAGACCTGGACTATTTCAAGGAGATCAACGACACTTACGGCCACCAGATCGGGGACAAGGTCCTCAAGGAGGTCGGCCGCGTGATCCTCTCCAACCTGCGCAAGATAGACTTCCCGTGCCGCTACGGCGGCGACGAGATACTGATACTGCTGCCCGAGACCACGGCCCTCGACGCCAAGAAGCTCTGCGAGCGCCTCGCGGCCGAGATACGGGACCTCAAGATCCCGGTGCCGTTCTCGCGCAACCGCGAACTGCAGGTCTCGCTCAGCGTGGGCATCTCGGTGTTCCCGCAGGACGCCTCGTCCACCGACGAGCTGCTGCGCAAGGCCGACGAGACCCTCTACCGGGTCAAGTCGGCCGGCCGCGGCTTCATCATGCTCTACGACGAGAAGGCCGCCGAGGCCCAGCCGCCGGCGCGGGACTGCGCCTGCCCGCCGGCGGAGAAGGAGGGCTCCCCCGATGCGAAGTAAGCTCTTCGTCCCGCTCCTGCCGGCGCTCCTGCTGGCGGTCTCCCCGGCCCGCGCCGCTTTCGAGGACGCGGGCCCGGGCGCGGACCGGGCCGCGATGGCCTGGGCGGGTTCCGCCCTCGACGGCCACGGCCTGCTCAACCCCGCCGCGGCCGGCGCTTCCCGCAAGATCGCGGCGGGCGCGCATTACCTCTCCTCGTTCAGGCTGCCGGGCGGCCCCTATGACTTCAGGGACCAGTCCTTCGATCTCCGCGCCCCCCTGATGCTCGAGGACCGGCCGGGGACCGTCAGCGGCGCCGTGCGCTACCGCACCGACGGTTCGCTGGCCCGCCAGCGCGACCTGGTCCTGGGCTGGTCCAGCTGGCAGCTGCTGCGGCTCGCCGGCGGTTCGCTGGACTTCGGTTTCAATTTCAGACATCAGCGGCTGACGCATATCCCTACCGGGTCCGCGGCGGGCGCTCCCGGACTGGACCTGGGCGCGCTCTACAGGTCGGACGGCGGCCTCGCCTGGGGGTTCTCGCTGCTGAACATGGTCGCCTCCTCGTTCGAGGCCGGCCCTCTCGAGGACAAGGCTCCCCGCGCCTACAAGCTCGGCGTCGCTCAGGAGACCAGGCAGTACAGGCTGGCCATGGATTTCACGCGCCGCTCCGGTTCCCTGCTGCAGGAGCCCGGCTACACTCTCAGTTCCGGGGTCGAGCGCTCCTGGAGCCCCCTCAGGCGCGGCACGCTGCTGGGCAGGGCCGGCCTTCATCTCGGCGACGCCTCCTCGCTGCTGGCGCTGGGCGCCGGCTGGCGGCTGGCCGAATCCGACTTCGCCTACGCCTTCATGCTGCCGCTCAGCGACGGACAGGGCGTCGGGCACGCGCTGACGCTGAACCTGCGCTTCGGCGACCGGGACGCCGCCGGCGAATGGGAGAACCTGCTGCGCAGGGAGATGAAGTACCGCAAAGACCTGCTGACGGCGCTCGACGAGGCCTCGCTGCGCGAGCGGGCCCTCAAGGACGAGCTGGATTTCCTGCGCCGCGAGTACGTCTCGCTCAACGAGCTGTTCGCCTCCGAATCCGACCGCGCCGCGGCGGCGGGGAGGGAGAAACGGCGCCTGGAGGAGGCGATCGCGCGCCAGCGCCGCGCCGAGGCCGAGCTGAAAGCCCTGGCCGAGAAGCGGCGCGCGGACAGGCTCAGCCAGCTGGCCTACCAGTTCAGCGTGGATTTCCAGGCCTACCTGAAGATGAAGGCGGGCGGGGCGCCGCCGGAAAGTCTCCGGGCCGCGCTCGGCCGCATCATCGGCCAGTACCAGGATTCGGGCATAGACATCAGCCGCGCCGCCTCCGAACTGCAGTCCCTGGTCGGCAGGTGAGCCTGTAATCTTTTGTTAACAATTATTTCACCGCCCCTTAACGCCCTCCCTGGTAAAATAAAGTGACCGCCGGGCCCGTGGCCCGCGGTCCTTTATGGAAAATTCCGAGCTGGACAAGAGGATAGCCGAGGTGTGGAAGCGCGTTTCGGGGGAGGACCTGCCTCCCGCGCCGCCGCCCATGCCGGAAATGCGCGAATCCTCGGTCGAGACCGTCCGGTTCCTCAAGGACAATTACGGCAAGGCCCAGGCCGAATGGGAGCGCCTGCTCTCGGCCAAGGAGCTCAATGTCCGCGACCTCTCCTTCCAGCTCGAGGAGACCCGCGCGCACCTGGCCGAGCTCAAGCAGCATTACACCGAGGCCCGCGAGAAGCTTGTCACCGAGCAGCTCAACACCGCCCTGAACCTGGAGGAGACCCGCAAGACGCTCCGCGGGCAGAAGGACGCCCATCAGAAGGAGGTCCGCCTGCTGCAGGAGGTGCTCGAGCGCGGCAGGAACGAGCTGCGCGAACTGGGCGCCCGCGTGGAGGCGCTGACCCGCGAGCGCGACGAGTACCGCCGCAAGTACGGCGAGGCCAATACCGGGTCCGCCGACCTGCGCGACGCCGCCGCGGCCCTCGAAAAGAGGCTCGCCGACGCCAAGGCCGCCGTCGAATCCACCCTCTCCGAACTGCTGGCCGAGCGCAAGGAGCGCGCCGAGGCCGGCCGCCGGCTCAAGGAGCTCGAGCGCAAGAATTCCGAGCTGGCCGATGAACTGTCCGCCGCCAGGGCGGCCTGGGACGCCGAGCGGACCCAGTGGAAGGAGCTCTGGGAGCGCGAGCGCTCGGTCTGGGAGACCCACCGCCAGGAATTCGCCGTCTGGGAGGAGCGCCTGCGCTCCGAGCGCCAGAGCTGGCTCGAGAAGCTGCGCGGCGAGGAGGAGAGGGGCCTGGGCTACGCCGAGGGGCTCTCGAAGGTGCTCAAGGATTCCTCGGAGTGGTCGCAGAAGGTCACCCAGGTGCTGCAGCTCTACGCGCTCAAGGGCGTGGAACTCCCCAAGGTCTTCGTTTCGACCCCTTTCGGCGCGGTGGAACGGCCCCGCGGCCTGCGCCGCGCCTTCCTGCTGGCCGGCGCCGCCCTGGTCCTGCTGGCGGGGACCGCCTTCTACCTCCACGATTACCGCTCCAGGCCCCGTTTCGAGCTGCTGCAGTCCTGGCCGCTGGACCTTAAAGGAGTATCTTATATAGCGGGTTCCGAGGAGGGCCTCTGGCTGGCCGACTGGGAGCAGGGCCTGGTGCTCAAGGACCGCAAGGACCTGGCCACGCTGCGCCGCATAGACGGCAGCGCGGGCGTGCCGCTGCGCGCGGCCGCCGCCGCCCCGGTCCCCGGCTCGGTCTGGGCGCTGGACCTGGCGCAGCTGCGGCTGGTGCGCAAGGAGACCGTCTCCGGACGGGAACTCGGCGGCGTCCGCACCCCCGGTCCCGCGCCGCAGGGCCTGGCGCACGACGGCCACAGCCTCTGGTCCTTCGACGCGGCGTCCGGCCTCTTCTACCGCCACGGCCCCGACCCGGCCCACGGCGCGCTGGCCAGCTACGAGATAAAGGGCGTCAAGACCGTCAAGGCCATGCAGTGGGCCGGGGGGAAGTTCTGGGTCCTGGACGGCTCCGGCGCGCTCGGCATATACGATTTCACCCACGGCGGTTTCAAGAGAACTTCCGGCGCGGACCTGGGTCCGGGCGCGGAGGGTTTCTGGCTGGACGGAAAGGAGTTCTGGACGCTGGAGAAGGCGCGGGATTCCTCCCGGCTGGAACTGCGCAAGAGCGCGGTGCGGTCGCTTTGAGCCGTAATGGACGGAAATAAAAGAACGGAGCTTTCGAATATGAAAAACAGGATACTGGCGGCGATCTTCGCGGCGGCGGCTTTCCTCCCGGCCGCGCCGGCCTCGGCCCAGCAGCTTTACATCTCCGAAATAGTCGTCGGCGACGGCGGGGGGAGGACCTACTGCGACGGGGGCCTGGGCACCGACAGGTCCTTCGACACCTCCCTGACCGGCGATCCCTGGAACGATTCCGCGCTCATCGAGTCCGAGCGCCCCAGGGCCGACTACCCCGGCGGCTGCCTGTCCCTCTGCGTGCAGATAGCATGCGTGGTGCCCAGCACCCCGACCCTGTTCGGCGTCGACGAACTCTCTTTCGAGATCTTCAAGTTCGGCCCCGGCGGCAATCCGCTGGACCCCGCCTCCACCCCGCCGATACGGACGATCAACCTCTACAATATCGGCCAGTGCAATCAGCAGTCCGATGCTCCACAACGACAGATCATCGGCGGGGAGGGCCATTACTACTGCACGGCCTGGGACGGGATGTACAACATCAACGGAATGTTCGGCAAGACCAACGGTCAGTACGGCTTCCGCGCCACGGTCAAGACCAACCAGGTCTCCGCCACGGCCGGCAATATCTCCATACAGCAGACCTCGGCTTATCCCGGCGAGAACCAGGTCCCGATACAGGTCAACGTCACCAATATCCATTCCGTCAAATCCACCCCGACGGTAGTGGGCAAGATCACCGGCGTGGCCGCCCAGCCCTACAATATCCTCTACCGCCTCTCCAAGGACGCCACCACCACCATAAACATCTTCGCGGCGACGGGCACGCTGCCGCTGGTGCGGACCCTGGTGGACCGGCTGCCCAGGGTCGGCGAAGGCACGCCCGACGGCACGCTGACCAACGGCGATTTCTGGGACGGCCGCGACAATAACGGCCGCATACTGCCGGCGGGCCTCTACCTGGCCAGGATCGAGGCCGAGTCGGCCGACATGTGGGACTTCAGGGCGGGGGAATTCGACCTCGCCAGGCCCGTCACGGTGCAGATAGGCCTGGACCCGCTGCAGGTGACCGACGTGGCCATAAAGCCGCTCGGCGCCTCGTCCACGGACCTGGCGACCATCAGCTACATGCTGACCGAGGCGGCCACGGTCCATGTCGGCATCTACCCGCCGGGGACGGCGATCGAGGTCAACGCCTCCTCGGTCAGCGCCTCCATAACGCCGCTGAGGCTGATAAGCGAGCAGAAGGACCGGCGTACGACGGTGACGACGATCTGGGACGGCCGCGATTCCTCCGGGAATCCGGTCTGCGACGGCGACTACGTCTACGCCATCTGGGCCGAGCTGCCCTCCGGGGACTGGGTCGTGCGCACCAACAAGGTGATGGTCGGCGCCGTGCCCGTAGCCAGGGGCCTGCCGGTCGCCCTGCTGAACCCTTCCTCCACGGTCATCGGCTCCAGCCCGACGGCGGCGATGCTGGACCCCTTCTATTTCCGTTACACGCCCCAGCGCGACGCGCTGGTCAACCTGACCATAAAGAGCATGGACGGCTCCACGGTCGTCCGGCGGCTCGTGCGCAACGAGCCGCGCGCCGCCAACTTCTCCAACCGCGACCTCTGGGACGGCCGGGACGAGTTCGGCAACTACGTCGCCAGCGGCACCTACCTGGCCGAGCTGGCCGTGACCGACCCGCTGCTCTGCGCCACCGTCAAAACCTCCACCGTGACGGTGCTGATCCCGGTGGACATGTTCCGCATCGTGGACGTGCGCACCACCTCCCTGCTCGGCGGCACCTCCTCGATGGCCACGATAGGCTTCGAGCTGTCGCAGACCATGTGGATGGACATAAAGATCTACGCGGCCGGCTCCACCCAGACCGCGGCCGGCATGTGGCCCTGGGAGGACTCGGTGACGCTGACGCCGGTCTACAGCATCTCGGGGATAAGGCCGGGCCGCTTCCGCATCACCGAGTACTGGGACGGGCGCGACTCGGACGGCAGGCTGATGCCCGACGGGCGTTATCCCTTCACGCTGGTGGCCAAGACCAGCGGCACCGCCGGCGGCCAGATGATGTACGCCACCGACAAGGTCAGCGGCTACATCGACATCACGCGCGGGCAGATCATCTTCGCCGGTTTCGACGTCATACCGTCCATTCCGACGATGTACAACTCCAGCGATTCGGTCAAGCTGCCGCCCTACGAGATAACCTATTCGCTCAACCGCCAGAGCACGGTCACGGTCCAGGTCATGACGCTGGAGATCCCGCCGCGGGAGGTGGCGCATATCGCCAGCGGCTTCAGGGACGGCGACATCCTCTACCAGGACTTCTGGGACGGCAAGGACAACCACGGCAACTTCGTGCCCTGCGACACCTACAATGTCCGGATCATAGCGGAGGACATCTCCGCCCTGCTGACCCAGCGCACGACCGTGCAGATGACGATAGACGCCTGCCCGCTGCGCATCTACGACGTCTCCATCGTCCCGCTGACCCAGGAGAACCCGGCCATCATCTCCTACCAGGTCTCGGAGGCCATGAAAGTGGCCACCAAGATCTACAAGCCGGGCACCAACCGCAGCCTGCAGAGCGACCCCGGCGTCGAGGTCCCCGGCACCATCGTCAAGCGCATCATAGGCGTCCGGCCGGCCAGGACCCAGATCACCGAGTACTGGGACGGCACCGACCTGACGCTCACGCGCGTGCCGGACGGCAGCTACGTCTTCCAGATCTACGGCACCACCGACACCGACAACCT
>CAYPYG010000019.1:0-57215 GCA_964415175.1 uncultured Elusimicrobiaceae bacterium | reverse complement strand
GCTTCGCTATCCGCGAAGGCGGCCACACCGTAGGATCGGGCGTAGTCACCGAGATCGTAGAGTAATACGGGCGAGTCCGGCGGACGGGGCGGCAACCCCGTCCGCCGGGACCCGGATGGAGATCCAAGATGGCCGACAGGATAACGATAACCCTGGGTTGCACTTCCTGCAAGAGGAAGAACTATCACTTTTCCCGGGGCAAGAAGAAGGAATTCAAGCTGGAGCTCAAGAAGTTCTGCAGGGCCTGCGGCAAGCAGACCACCCACAAGGAAGTAAAATCCTGATTTCCGGGGGAGCGTCGGTTAACGGTAAACCAGCGGTCTCCAAAACCGCGACTGAAGGTTCGATTCCTTCCGCTCCCGCCAGATCTTATCACGACGGAGCGAAAGGATAGGCCCCCGCCGGGCGAAGACGAGTCCGACTATGAACAAGATAACCGGTTTTCTCAAGGAAGTTTACCAGGAACTGACCAAGGTCACCTGGCTGCCCAAGGACGCGGTGGTGAAATCCACCATCGCGGTGGCCGTGGTCGTGACCATCGTGGCCATATACATAAGCCTGGTGGACCTGGGCCTTTCCGTTTTCGTGAAAGGCATGCTCGGAGGACGCTGAACATGGCAAGAGGCTGGTTCGTAATACACACCCGCACCGGGTTCGAGGAACGCGTACAGAAGGCCCTGCAGGGCAAGATCGACTCCAACGAGCTCTCCACCAAGCTTTTCCAGGTGCTGATCCCGACCGAGGACGTCGTGGCGATCAAGCACAACAAGAAGGAACTGCGCAAGCGCAAGTTCTTCCCCGGCTACGTGCTGGTGGACCTGGAGCTCGACAACGAGAGTTACTGGGCCATACGCGGCATCCAGGGCGTCTCGGGCTTCCTGGGCGACCCCAAGCCGGTCCCGATGGACGAGGGCGAGGTGCAGCAGATCCTGGAACTGGCCAATTCGACCAGCGAGGACAAGCCCAAGCCCGCCGTGCAGTTCGAGAAGGGCGAGAACGTCCGCATCATCGAGGGACCGTTCAAGCATTTCATGGGCCTCGTCGAGGACGTCAACGAACCCAAGGCCAAGCTGCGCGTGACCGTGACCGTGTTCGACCGCCCCACCCCGGTGGAGCTGGATTTCCTGCAGGTGGAAAAAGTCTAAAGACCTTTCCGCGGTACGCTTCTGACCGCGGCCGGGCCTTCGGCATACTCAAAGAGGTAACTTAATATGGCTAAAGTCAAACAGATAAAGACCCTGATAAAGCTCCAGATCCCGGCCGGCGCCGCCAATCCCGCTCCGCCCGTGGGCCCCGCCCTCGGCCAGCACGGCGTGAACATCATGGACTTCTGCAAGCAGTTCAACGAGAAGACCCGCAAGCTGGAGCAGGGCGTTCCGATACCGGTGGTCATCACCGTGTTCGAGGACCGCACCTTCACCTTCATCACCAAGATGCCGCCGATGGCCGCCCTCATCAAGAAGGCCGCGGGCCTGGCCAAGGGTTCCGGCGAGCCGAACAAGACCAAGGTCGGCAAGCTGAACCTCAAGCAGGTCGAGGAAGTCGCCAAGACCAAGCTCCCCGACCTCAACACCAAGGACATCAAGCAGGCCATGGAGATGGTGAAAGGCACCGCCCGCTCGATGGGCGTCGAGATAGAGGGATAAAGTTCTTACGAGGAAGCGGGGCCTTCCCGCGCACGAACCTCGGGGGCCTTCGGGCCCTGGAAAAAACAAGGAGAAGAAAAAATGGGAAAGAGACTCAACAACCTCAAGAAAGATCTGGATCTTTCTAAAAAGTACACCCTGGCCGAGGCCATGGGGATGATAAAGAAGAGCGCCACCGCCAAGTTCGACGAGACCGTCGAGGTCCACATAAGGCTGGGCATAGACCCCAAGCAGTCGGACCAGTCGGTGCGCGGCACGGTGCCGCTCCCGCACGGCAGCGGCAAGACCAAGAAGATCGCCGTCATCGCCAAGGGCGATAAGGCCGCCGAAGCGACCGCCGCCGGCGCGGACAAGGTCGGCGCGGCGGAACTGATCGAGGAGATCGCCAAGGGCATGATGGACTTCGACGTGCTCGTGGTCACCCCCGACATGATGAAGGACATCACCCGCCTGGGCAAGACGCTGGGCCCGCGCGGCCTGATGCCCAACCCCAAGAGCGGGACCGTGACGCTGGACGTCAAGAAGGCCGTCAAGGAGCTCAAGGCCGGCCGCGTCGAGTACAAGAACGACGCGCAGGGCCTCATCCACGTGCCCGTCGGCAAGGCCTCGTTCCCCGCGGAGAAGCTGGCCGAGAACGCCCAGGCCATCCTGGACGCCGTCCTCAAGGCAAAGCCTTCTTCCTCGAAGGGCGTGTATATGCAGTCGGTGTTCGTATCTTCCACCATGGGGCCGGGAGTTCCGGTCGCCGCGGAGCAGAAGCTCTAAGGAACCGAAAAGGCCGCCCGTTCAAAAGACGGGCGGTCTTCTTTACAGGCAGATGGAGGGGCTAATGGGAAAACTCAAGACACTGGCGGCCGCCGCGGCCGCGTTCGCGCTGTCCGTGACTAGTTCTTTCGCGGGTGAGGCCGACCTCATCATCCCGCCGCTCTCCCAGGCGACTTTCCTGGGCGGCGTGGCCGGCGACACGCTCCTGATGTGGGGCCTGGTCGTCTGCTGTCTCGGCGTCCTTTTCGGGCTGGTGCAGTCGATGCAGATAAGCCGCCTGCCCGTGCATAAGTCGATGCTAGAGATCTCCGAGCTGATCTACGAGACCTGCAAGACCTACCTGCTCACGCAGGGCAAATTCCTCGCGATACTCTGGGCCTTCATCGCGGCGATCATGGTCTTCTACTTCGGCTACCTCCTCCATTTCACCGCCGTCCAGCTGACGGTCATCGTGATCTCCAGCATAGTCGGCATACTCGGCTCCTACGCGGTGGCCTGGTTCGGCATAAGGATAAACACCTACGCCAACAGCCGCACGGCCTTCGCCGCGCTCAAGGGCCTGCCGTTCCCGGCGATGCACATCCCGCTCAAGGCCGGCATGTCGATAGGCATGCTGCTTATCTCCGTCGAGCTGGTGCTGATGCTGGCGATACTGATCTTCATCCCCGGCGACTACGCGGGCCCCTGCTTCATCGGCTTCGCGATAGGCGAGTCGCTGGGCGCCGCGGCGCTCCGCATAGCCGGCGGCATCTTCACCAAGATCGCCGACATCGGCTCCGACCTGATGAAGATCGTCTTCAAGATCAAGGAAGACGACGCGCGCAACCCGGGCGTCATAGCCGACTGCACCGGCGACAACGCCGGCGATTCCGTGGGCCCGACGGCCGACGGCTTCGAGACCTACGGCGTTACGGGCGTCGCGCTGATCACCTTCATCCTGCTGGCCGTGCCCGAGGCGCTGACCCAGGTGCAGCTGCTGGTCTGGATATTCGTCATGCGCATAGGCATGATCTTCACCAGCGCGCTGTCCTACGGCCTCAACGGCCTCTGGGCCAGGGCGGCCTACGGCGAGTCGAAGAAGTTCGACTTCGAGGTCCCGCTGACCACGCTGGTCTGGCTGACCTCGCTGGTCTCCATCGGCATGACCTACCTGCTCTCGTACCTCCTCATCGCGGAGCTGGGCGACGGCACGCTGTGGTGGAAGCTCTCGACCATCATCAGCTGCGGCACTCTGGCCGGCGCGCTGATACCCGAGCTCGTCAAGATCTTCACCTCGACCAACTCCTCGCACGTGCGCGAGGTGCTGGCGGCGTCCAAGGAAGGCGGGCCCTCGCTCAACATACTCTCCGGCCTGGTCGCCGGCAACTTCAGCGCCTACTGGATGGGCATCGCCATCATCGCGCTGATGGCCGTCGGCTACGTCGTCAGCGAGGCGGGCCTCGGCGCCATCATGGCGGCCCCGGCCATCTTCTCGTTCGGCCTGATAGCGTTCGGTTTCCTGGGCATGGGCCCGGTGACGATAGCCGTGGACTCCTACGGCCCGGTGACCGACAACGCGCAGAGCGTCTACGAACTGTCGACGATAGAGACGCTGCCCGGCATCAAAGAGGAACTCAGGAAGGATTTCGGTTTCGAGCCGGACTTCGTCAACGGCAAGAAGCACCTGGAGGAAAACGACGGCGCGGGCAATACGTTCAAGGCGACGGCCAAGCCGGTGCTTATCGGCACGGCGGTGGTCGGCGCGACCACGCTGATCTTCTCGATCATACAGGTACTGCACAAGACCTTCCCGGGCCAGGTGGAGGCGGGCCTCTCGATACTCAACCCGCTGTTCCTGCTGGGCCTGATCACGGGCGGCGCGGTGATCTACTGGTTCACCGGCGCTTCGACGCAGGCCGTGACGACCGGCGCCTACCGCGCGGTGGAGTTCATAAAGCAGAACATCCATCTGGAGAAAGCGGACAAGGCCTCGGTGGAGGATTCCAAGAAGGTCGTGGAGATCTGCACGCAGTACGCGCAGAAGGGGATGTTCAACATCTTCCTCGCGGTGTTCTTCTCGACGCTGGCCTTCGCCTGCCTGAACCACTTCTACTTCATCGGCTACCTGATAGGCATAGCGATCTCGGGCCTCTACCAGGCCATCTTCATGGCCAACGCGGGCGGCGCGTGGGACAACGCCAAGAAACTGGTGGAGACCGAGCTCAATATGAAGGGCACTCCGCTGCACGACGCCACCGTGGTCGGCGACACCGTGGGCGACCCGTTCAAGGACACCTCGTCGGTGGCCATGAACCCGGTCATCAAGTTCACCACGCTGTTCGGCCTGCTGGCCGTCGAGCTGGCCATCACGCTGGAGCCCTCCACGGCGCATACCGCTGCGGCGGTGTTCTTCGCGCTGTCGACCGTGTTCGTCTGGCGCTCTTTCTACCGCATGCGCATAAAGGACGGAGTATAAACGTTCCCGCGGTGAAACTTACGGCCCTGTCCGCCGCCCGGCGGACGGGGCTATGTTTTTGAACGATGTTCATATTTAAGAAACTGATAACGCCTTTCGTGCTGCCGCCGGGCCTGCTGGTCACGGCCTGCTTCGCCGCGGCCGCCTGGTGCCTCTATAAGCGCCGCGGGCGTCCGGGCCTGTTGGCCGGGGCCGGCCTCGCGCTGTGGGTCCTGATGACCCCGGCCTTCCACGCGCTGCTCCTCCGCCCGCTCGAATACCGCTATCCGCAGCCGCGGGACCTCTCGGCCGACGCCATAGTGGTCCTGGGCGGTTCGCTGCTGCCCGGCGCCTCCGACCCCGGCGGCGGCCCCGCGCTGGACAGGGACGGTTCGGCCAGGCTGCTGGCCGCGGCGCGGCTGCACCGACAGACCGGCCTGCCGGTGGTCGTCACCGGAGGGAGCGTTTTCGGCAACGGCAGCTGGGCCCCGGCGGCCGCGAAAGCCCTGGAGGAAGCCGGCGTGCCGGCCGGGAAGATCGTGCAGGAAGGGTCCTCGGCCGACACCTGCGAGAACGCTTTCCTGACCGCGGAGATCTTCCGGGCCCGGGGCTGGACCCGTCCGCTGCTGCTTACTTCGGCCGTGCACCTGCCAAGGACCGTGCGGGCCTTCGAAGCCGCCGGCCTGGGGGCCGGTACGCCGGTGCCCTGCGCCTATCTGTCCTCCCCCGGCTGGCGGGGGTGGCCCTCGCTGCTGCCGCAGGGCGGGGGCGGCTTAAAAGCGGCCCTGCACGAGTACCTGGGGCGCCTATGGTACCGGGCGGCCTGCCGGAAGACGGGGCCCCGGGCGGAAGCCGTGAGCGCCGCGAACGGCCGACCGCGCTGAGCGGAATCAGGATGGTGTTTATAGCCTATTGGTTTTGCCCTGTTTTATCCTTGACCTCTTTGGTCCAAAAGAGTATCCTAATGTCTGTGGAGAAACGCCAAATATTCTTATCAGCGCTCTTTCTTTTTGCCTCCCCTGCTTTTTCCGCTGAAATCTATAAAACCGATCACACTTTCTTTTCGGGCGATATTGTCGCCAAAGACAAAGATGTTATCTCCATCCGCACTGATAGCGGAGTTTCTGAGGTGTCATGGCAGGATGTCGTCTGTGTCGAAGACCGACTTCCATCCGGCCGCGCCCGCGTAATTCTGCCGCCTTTTACCGGTTCATTGAGCGTGGGTCTTAACGGTTCCCGCATGTTTATGGACGGTTCCGACGGCGATATTGTCGGTGTTTTCATAGGGTACATGCCATTCAGGAAGTTCGAGTTCGCTTTTGATGCGCAGGTCATGAAGAATTCCGGCGATTATGGCGGTGTCGCCTCGAAGTCTGAAACAACAACTTATTCCGCGGGGGTCAATTATTATTTTTATCCCTTCGCGCGCAACTATCTGGACTGGGCGCGGAGTAAAGCGCGCAAGGAAGAAGCCTCCGGCTCCAGACCTCCGCTGACGCTAAACCCATTGAGCCTGCGGATGTACACGGGGTTCAGCGCCGGGACCACCCGCACTAAAAGTTCCGTCGCCGGCGACAGCGACAGCAGTTCGGAAACCTCCTATGCTTGGACCGTTTTTGGCCTAGCTTACAGCCTTACCCCTGACCTTTCCGTGGACTGGAACATGAAATTGACCGCCGTCCCGCCGGTGGAGGAAGAGAACGAACTTATATATTCTACCGGCGTAGGGTTGAGATTTAAGGTGTTTTGACGATGCGCCTGATAACGATTATCGCCCTGCTGACGCTCCTCTTCCCGGCCGTATCGAACGGAGAGGGGAAGAAGCCCTTTAATGCTGGCGTCAGGATGTCGCTTAACCGCACTCCGGCCCCGGGGGGGTTCGCCTGGTCATCCTCTCTGTCCCTTTCAGGCGGAAAAACTCTTAAAGACGGCATGGGCCTTGGCTCCGGCGGGCTGGCGGCGGACCTTGAAGGGGGCCTCTCCCTGTCGCTCAACGGATATAGTGTGGACACCGAGAGATACGCCTGGGCGGTCCCCCTTACGTCCAGTTATAAATATCGCACAGTATCGAACACCCTGACAACGGCGATGAACGCGTATATGCGCTCCAATCTGTCCGGGCTAGGGCGTTTCTCCCCGTATCTTTCCGCCATGTGCGGCCTGATGATTTCCCGCAACACCATCGAGAACAAGACTTATCAGAACGCCGGCTCGGTGTACGACTGGAACCTTAATAGCGGGACCGTCGCGTCAGATACATCGTACGCCCTATCCGGCGGCTTCCAGCTGGGCGCCAATTATTTCCTGACCGATAGCGTCTCCTTCAATCTTCAGTACGAGCGCAATATCCCGTTGTCGTCGGATGTGGCCCCGGTTTCCATGATAAACTGGGGCCTCCAGTTCTGGTTCTGATGCGTTGCGCCTTTTTCCTGTTCATTGGCCTGGCAACTTTAAGCGTGGAACTTATGGCCCAGACGGGACTGCATGTCGGTGAGCGTCAGGACCCGGCCGCCGCTTCCTGCGAAAAACGGATAGCGGGGCTCCAGAGGCAGATCGGTTCCCTGGCGAACCAGGCCCTGTCCCAGACTGCGGATACGATCGCGGAAAACAAGGCTATATACAAGGATATAGAATCCAAGCGGCGGGAGCGGATGAAGTTGAGCCAGAAGGCGGTCTCCTGCCGCAACACGGCGTGTTCCCGGATGATAGAGACGCAGTCCAGGAGTCTGGACTCTCAGATTTCCGAGCTAGAGCGCCGCGCGCAGGCGAATTTTGAAAAGAGGGTGAACGCTCTGAACCGGCAGAGGGAGGCGCTTGAGAAGATGGCGATATCGCTGCAGGCCAGCCCGGATTGCATGGCGCCGGGGCGGGCCAGGCCCGCCGGCGTTCCGGGGCAGATTCCGGCGGCAGCTGATAAAGAGGATGCTGGGACGGAGGCCAAGGGCTCGTCAGCCGTAAAGCGGGCAATGGAGATAATGGCGAATGCCGGGGTGAAAGAGGCGAAAGCCCTGGATTGTTCCGCCCTGGTCGGTAAAATCTATCCCGGCCTGGGCAGGGATAAGATGATAAGGGCGGTCAAGGACTGTCCCTATGGAGCCGAGGACTGCGAATGTGCGCCGGAAGCCAGGCCATGTTCCCGGCTATCCCAGAAACAGTATGAGTACCTGCGCCGCCTGGGGCGGATAAAGACGGATATCACCAAGATTAGCGAAGGGGATGTGTTGTTTTTTAAGGAAGGGGATGAAATCGTTCATGTGGTGACCGCGGACCGTAAATCTAAGAAAAGCGGGGAGTGCACCACATCTTATTGCCCTATGGAGGCCATCTATACGTCCGCAGGGGATGTGATTAAGAAAAACACCCTTCATATGTACAAAGGGTGTTATCGCCTATGCACAGGCAGAATCGTGAAAGATGAGAAGACGAATGAGAAGCGTTGTGTCGGAGGAGAGTGGGCCAGTCAATGTCTTGCCGGAGGAGGCGCTCCGTGAAGCAAAAACTGATCGCTATGATCGTTCTACTGTCCGTCGTTTCAGCCAGGGGATATGCGGAGGCACCACGGAGCGGACTTGAGAAGTTTTTTGCCGCAAATATGCCCGCGGCGGCGTGGCCGGCAAAGGCGGAGGCCGATTTCGCCGCTTTCATCGGAGATGTATCGACCGCGGCTTTCATCCACAAAAGTTCCTTCAGCGCTCCTGGCGTGCCCTCTGCGGTAATCGTCAGTCTGGGGGAAGGAACGGTTTGTAAGTATCCGGTTGACAAATTACGAGTTGTTGATTACGCGGGAGGCCTGTGGCGGGATGTTTTTCAGATAGAACGCGCCTCGGCCTCGATATTGCGCGTAACGAATTCCAGTGGAACGGCAAATTTCCGGTATGACAGGGATGCCTGCATAGACCTTGCCGCCGTGACATCCCGCGGGGTTCCCGGATTTTTCGTTCTTGAGGTTTTATCCGCCGGCGGAGTGGTGACGGACAGAATGCCGTGGTTTTATTCCGAACGCGGCGATACATATGTGGGCACCGAAAGCATGGTTTATGCCACTGAGAACAACATAGAAGGATGGTTCGCCTACTATTTCCCCGACAATTCCGGCAAGTGGCCCGGGAAGGCGGTAAAGACTCTGGATGAACTGGCGGGCGAATACAAGCCTGATTTTATATGGAAAGGCGACCTGCTGGGCACAGGCAATCCGGCGGTGTTTATGTTGGTCTATAAAGGTGCGCCTGAGCCTGAGAACAAGCCGGACTATATGAAGGGGTTGTCTTTCTACCGGCTGAAGATACTTGAATACCGCAAGAAATGGGGCGGATGGAAAGAGCGCGTGCGCGCCGACAACGGGATTTATATAGACGGAGCGGATTCTGTGAACTCAAACGTCGGAGATACTGATGTTTACTATAATCTAATGGTTAAATCGGACGACTGGGGAAAAAGTTTTGGTTTCTGCGGGACTGTAGCTATGGGTATAGCGGATATGGATTATCTCGCTCCTTGCGCAATTTACAGTAAAAGATACGACATATTTGATGCCACGGATTTTACGAAACCTGCAGGCAGTTCAGACTAAATCAAGCGGTGGGGCGGATGAAGTTGAGTTGTAAAGCGCCTCCTACCGCAAATTTTGGGATTAATCTATAGAAGGGCTTTTCAGATAAGTCTTAGTTCAGGGAGGATAGTTTGTACTACGATAAACGGATAAGGATAAACAGGTGGATAAACGTGTCGCAGGTGCGTCTTGTCGCCAGCGACGGTACGATGGTGGGGGTGAAACCGATACAGGAAGCGCTCCAGATGGCGCGCAACGCCGGGCTGGACCTGGTCGAGATAGCGCCGCAGGCGGCTCCTCCCGTCTGCAAGATAATGGACTTTTCCAAGTACCTCTACGAGAAGGACAAGCAGGAGCGGGAGAACCGCAAGAAGCAGAAGGTCGGCATGCTCAAGGAGATCCGCATGAACACGCGCATCGCCCAGCACGACCTCGACACCAAGATCAAGCATATCTCCGAATTCCTCCGCGCGCAGGACAAGGTCCGGGTCACCGTGGTCTTCAAGGGCCGCGAGAACCAGCACCGCGACATCGGCGAGAAGATCCTGCAGGACGTGGTCGCCAAGCTGACGGAAGTCGGCACCCAGGAGGGGCGGTTCTCGCTGGCGGGCAACCGCATGAGCGTCATGATCTCGCCCAAGCCCGTGTCCAAATCGGGCGCCAAGGCCGAGGCCAGGCCCGCGGTACAGCCGCCGCAGGCTCCCCAGACCCCCCAGGCTCCGGGCGCCCCCGCCGCCTGAACGGTCATTTACAGGCCGCCCCGGTAATTCATATAATAGTAAGCAGAGAGACAACTATGCCCAAAATGAAAACTCACAGCGGGTCCAAGAAACGCTTCAAGAAGACCGCCGGCGGCAAATGGCTGCACCGGAAGATCAATCGCAGGCATCTTCTCACCGGCATGTCCGCCAAGCACGGCCGCAATCTCCGCAAGAACAAGGTGGAGGAAAAGAACAGCCACGAGGCCGCGGTTCTCAGGACCTATCTGCCCTATAAATAAACAGGAGCGCCTACCGGCGGCCGGCGCACCGATCGCCGGCCCGGTCCGGCTCCCGGCGTCCCCGGGAAGGCAACAGGAAACACTATGAGGATAAAATACAGCGTCGCACGCAACAAGCGCAAGAAGAAGATCTTCAAGCTCGCCAAGGGCTATTACGCCAATAAGAAGAACCGCCTCAGGATGGCGACCCAGCAGGTCAAGAAGTCGCTGGCCGTCGCTTACGAGCACCGCAAGGACCGCAAGGGCGACATGCGCCAGCTCTGGATCATGCGCCTGAACGCGGCCGCCCGCGAAGAGGGAATGTCCTACAGCAAGTTCATGAACGGCCTCAAGAAGGCCAAGCTCGACATCAACCGCAAGATGCTTTCCGAGATCGCGATCAAGGACCCGGCGTCCTTCAAGCAGATAGCGGAAATGGCCAAGAAAGCCCTGAACGCGGCGGCCTGAGGGCCGGCCGGACGGGCGATGAACGCGGCCGAGTGGAAGGAGAAGCTTTCTCGCGTGGGCGAGAGCTTCTCCTCCGCCATTTCAGGGGCCGCCGCCGATAATATCTCCGAAGTGGAACTGCAGTTCCTCGGCCGCAAGGGCGAGCTGGCCCTGCTGCTGCGCGACCTGGGCTCCTTCACCATCGAAGAGAAGAAAGAACTGGGACGCCTGGGCAACGAGCTCAAGGCCCGGCTAGTCGCCGCCCTGGAGGCCCGCAAGGCCGAGCTGGGCGGGGGGAAGTCCAAAGCCGCCGCGGGGCTCGACCTGACGCTTTCGGGTTATCCTTTTCCGAAGGGCAGCCTGCACCCGATCACGCGGACGATGGACCGCATCACCGCCTCGCTGATGAAGCTGGGCTTCTCCGTGGCCGAAGGACCGCACGTCGAAGAGGACCACTATAATTTCGAGGCGCTCAACTTCCCGCCGGACCACCCGGCCAGGGACGCGCAGGACACTTTCTACGCCGGAGTTAAGGACGCCTCCGGCAAGGATATGCTGCTGCGCACGCACACCTCGCCGGTGCAGATACGCTCGATGAAGGGCGCTCAACTGCCGCTGCGCATCATCTCGCCCGGCCGCGTTTTCCGCGCCGAGGCCGTGGACGCGAGCCACTCCTTCGTTTTCCACCAGATGGAAGGACTCTACGTAGATAAGAACGTGAGCATGGCCGACCTGCGCTGGACGCTGGACGCCTTCCTCAAGGACTTGTTCGGCTCCTCGGCCAAGGTCCGTTTCGCTCCCTCCTATTTCCCTTTCGTCGAGCCCGGGGCGCAGGTCGAGGTCTCCTGCGTGTTCTGCGGCGGCAAGGCCGATAAATGCCCGGTCTGCAAGAGCACCGGCTGGCTCGAGATGCTCGGGGCGGGCATGGTGCACCCCAATGTGCTGAAAGCCTGCGGCCACGACCCCGAGAAATGGAGCGGCTTCGCCTTCGGCGCCGGCGTCGAGCGCTTCGCGATGCTGCTGTTCGGCATAAAGGACCTGCGCATGTTCTACGAGAACGACCTGCGCGTCTGGAAACAACTGTGAAGATACTTTATTCCTGGCTCTGCGATTTCATAGAGGACCCGCCTCCCGCCGGGGAGCTGCCGGCCAAATTCGCGCGGCTGGGCCTGGGCGTGGAAAGCTCCGGCCGCAGCGGCGCCGCGTTCACCGGCGTCGTGGTCGGCCGTATCGATAAGATAGACAAGCACCCCAACGCCGACAAGCTTTCGCTCGTCGATGTGAACGACGGCTCGGCGACGATGCGCGTGGTCTGCGGCGCCAAGAACATAGCCGTCGGCCAACTGATCCCTTTCGCCAGGGTCGGCGCCGTGCTCGCCGAGGGCGAGCTCAAGAAGGCCAAGATCCGCGGCGTCGAGTCGGAAGGCATGATCTGCTCCGCCGGGGAACTGGGACTCGAGGGTTACGACAATTCCGGCATACTGGTCCTCGACCCGTCCGCGCCGCTGGGCGCCGACGCGCGCACGCTTTTCGCCCCGCCGGACTGGGTCTTCGAACTGGAGATAACCCCGAACCTGGCCTACTGCCTCTCCCATTACGCGCTGGCCCGCGAGCTCTGCGTCTTCTACGGCCTGAAGTTCAAAGAGCCGGTCCTGCCCGAACTGCCTAAGGGCGGCGGCACCGTCGCCCCGGTCTCCATAGCCGACCCCTCTCTCTGCCCGCGGTATACCGCCGTCGTCATAAGCGGCCTCAAAGGCGCGGCCACGCCCGAATGGATGGCCGCGCGGCTGCGCGCCATGGGCTCCAACCCCAAGGGCAATCTCCTTATCGACGTCTCGAACTATGTCATGTACGAGCTGGGCCAGCCGACGCATTGCTTCGACCTGGCCAACCTCGCCGGCCCGGAGATAAAGGTCCGTCCGTCGTCCGACGGCGAGAACATGAAGGCCCTCGACGGCACGGAGCTCAAGCTCTCCTCCGGCGCGCTGGTCATAGCCGACCGCGAGAAACCGGTCGCGCTGGCCGGCGTCATGGGCGGCTTCTACTCCTCCGTCGCCGAAACCACCGATTCGATACTCATAGAGTCCGCCTCGTTCTCGCAGTCCGCCGTCCGGGCTTCGTCCCGGAAGAGCGGCATAAAGAGCGAGTCGTCCTACCGCTTCGAGCGCGGCACCGACATCGAGCTGACCATGAAGGCCGCGCGCCGCATAGCGGGTCTGCTGCTGGAGGCCGTCCCGTCGGCGAAGATAGCGCAGGTCAGCGATAATTTCCCCGAACCTCCCCGCCGGCCCGTGGTGACCGCCGACCCCGCGCGCATAAACGCGATACTGGGTACGGCCATGACCGACGAGAAGATCTTCGCCTGCCTGAAGGCGATACAACCCGGGCTGTCGCCGGAGAAGCCGTGGAAATTCACGCCGCCCTCGTACCGCAGGGACATAGAGACGGTATGGGACCTGGCCGAGGAGGCCGCCCGCTACAACGGCTACGACCTCATCCCGTCGGCCTCGTCGATGCCGGTGATCCCCGCTTCCTCCACCCCCATGGCCGAGGCCGAGGCCGAACTGCGCGGCAGACTGGCCGGGCTCGGTTTCTCCGAGGTCTATAACTACGACCTGGTCCCGCTCAAGGACTTCCGCGGCTGCCTGCTCGACGAGACGCAGGCCGTGGAACTGCTCAACCCCCTTTCGTCCGACTACCAGTACCTGAGGACCTCCCTGCTGCCCGGGCTGCTCAAGACCCTGCGCTACAATCTCAACCGTGGCCGGACCTCGGTCGCCGTCTTCGAGACCGGGACCGTCTATCGCAGGACGAAGGACGGGAAAAAAGAGGAGCGCGTCTGCGCCGGCCTGATGTACGGGCCTTTCCCCGAGGAGCAGCACTGGCGCGGCGGCTCGGAGATGTCGGATTTCTACCATCTCAAGGGCGTCATGCAGGCCGTCTTCGGCGGCAGGCGCGGTTTCCGCTTCGAGAAGCCTAAGCACAGGCCGGCCTTCCTGCAGGAAGGCGCGGCGCTGGTCATGAAACTGGGCGCCGGCGAGGCCGGCGTGCTGGGCCTCGTCGACCCGATGGCCGTCATCAACAGCGACCTGAAAGACACCCAGGTCTACTATTTCGAACTTTCGCTCGCCGCCCTGGCCGAGTCGTGGAAAGGCTCTTTCCGCGACCGCGTGCCGCAGGTCAGGGCCGTGTCGCCCTTCCCGGCGGCCTGGCGCGATCTCTCGGTGCTGGTGGACGAGAAACGCGAATGGGCGGAAATGGAGAAGGACCTCGGCTCGTTGCCGGACCTCTCCCGGCTCGATCTTATCGACGTCTACAAGGGGAAGGGCGTGCCCGAGGGCCAGCGCAGCCTGACCCTGCGCTTCACCTTCTCCTCCATGGAGCGCACGCTGACCGACGCGGACGTCAATTCCCGCATGGAGAAGGCCCTCAAGAAGCTGGAAGCCTCCTTCGGCGCCAGGCTGCGCGGCTGACCGCCGCCGGATCCCCCCGCTTATGCCCCTGGAGATACTTTTCGCGGGCAATTACGAGCCCGAGTACAATCGGACCGCCGTCATACGCGCCGGCCTGCTGAAACTGGGCCACCGCGTCTCCGAATTCCCTTTCAAAAAGAAGGATGCCGCCGCCGCCCGCCGCCTGCGCGGGCTGTCCGCGGCGGCCGACTTCGTCTTCCTGCCCTCTTTCACCCATAAGGAAGTCTCCTTCGTAAAAGAGCACGCCGGGGGGAAGCGGGTCGTTTTCGACCCGCTCATCTCCCGCTACATGACCAAGGCGCTCGATTACGCCAATGTCTGGAAATACGGCCTTTCCGCGCTTCGCGCGCGCCTGTCGGACCGTTCCTCCATGGCCGCCGCCGACTTCGTGGTCACGGATACCGCGGCTCACCTGGAGTGGTTCCATTTCAACTGCGGCGTGCCGCGGGAGAAAATGGGGGTCCTCTACATCGGCAACGATTTCGGTTCTTTCTTCCCCGGGGAAAGGCCGGCGGGGGACGGCCGGTTCGTCGCCGGCTTCTACGGCAGCCTGAACCCGCTGCAGGGCGTGGTGAAGATACTGGAGGCCGCCCACCTGCTGCGCGGCCGGGAAGATATCCTTTTCAGGATAGTCGGGGACGGCTTCGACTACGCCAGGGCCAGGGCTTACGCCGCCGAGAAGAAGCTCCCCAACGTGGATTTCACCGGCCGCGTGGCGCAGGCGGAGCTGAGGGGGAAGATCCTGGGTTTCGACGCCGCGCTCGGGATATTCGGCGACACGCTCAAGGCCGGCCTGGTCATCCCCAACAAGGTCTACCATTACGCCGCCTGCCGTAAGCCCGTGATCACCAGGGACACGCCCGCCATAAGGGAACTCTTCGCCGACGGCTCGGACATGCTGCTGACCGACGGCTCCCCGGAGTCGCTGGCCGAGGCCGTCCTGCGGCTGAAGGCCGACCCCGCCCTGGCCTCCCGCCTCGCCGCCTCGGCGCACGACAAGGTCCGCGCCGGCTACAACGAGACGAAAGTCGCCGAAACCCTGCTGTCGTTCAGGGGACGTTGTTGACTTGTTGAGTTGTTGCACCCCCAGTAGTCCCCTGCCGGCCTTGGGGAAAATAAGTCAACAACTCAACAAGTCAACAACGTCCCCTACCCAAAAAAAGCCCCGGGCGGAAGCCCGGGGCCCTTTTTTAATGACGGAGAGGATCAGTCGAAGGAGACGGTCCGCTCGAGCGGCTCGAAGGCGGTGTCCTCGGGGGAGAGTTCCACCAGCTTGGGGGTCTCGTTCGCGGACTTGAGGGCCGGGATATGGTCCTTGAGGACGGAGACGTGGGTCACGGCCTCGCCCTTGCCGTCGTTCTGGCCCACGCTGTAGGAGACCGTGCAGCCCTCGGGGGACTTCACGAAATCCGTGCCGCCGCGCACCAGGATGCCCTCGATGAGCCTGGTCTTGAGGTTGAACACCGGCGAGCCCGAGTTGCCGCCGAAGGTGTCGAGGTCGGTGGTGAAGTGGGCGCGCATGAACTTGGAGGAGCGCACCCTGGCGTCGCCGGCCACTTTGAGCGGCAGGCCGACGGGATGGCCGATGACGAAGATCTGCGTCCCTTCCTTGACCTTGGAGCCGCGGTTGATGGGCAGCGGCCGGCGGCCGGTCACTTTCCGGTCGAGCTGTATCAGGGCGTAGTCGGGGCCGGTCGTGTCGAGCACGTTGCCGACTATCGCGCCGATGAGACCGACGGTGCCGGTGGGTTCCTTGTCCAGGTCGCGCTTCACGATCCTCTTGCAGGAATAGACGTCGGAGGCGGGGACCGTGGTATCGGCGGCCTGGCCGCGCCCGGTCACCGCGTAGCCGAAGACCAGTTTGGCGGCGGCGCAGGAGGCTTCGTCGGTGATGCAGTGGCCGGCGGTCATGACCAGGTCCTCGCCGACCAGCGAGCCGGAGCAGAAGGCGCCCACGGGCTGTTCGCGGAACCTCTCGGAGGGGCAGAGCCCGACCGCGTCGCCGAAATTGACGGTGGCCACGCGGGCCTTGTCGCCGTCGATCCGCACATGCTCGTTCTTCCAGAAAGAGACCACGGACTTCGCCAGCTCCTTCATGTCGGCCGGCGCTTCGAAATAGTCGAGGCGGTTGTCGTCGCCGTATATGCTCTTGTCCTCCGCCCCGGCGAAGGAGGGCAGGATAAAGGCCAGGGCCGCTATCCCGGAAATCATTTTTACCGAATTCTTCATCTGTATCCTCCGTGACCGCTTTACCGTCAGATATGTTATATCCTTTACCGGGGCCCCGCACCACGGTTCAAAGGCCCATTTTTCCCTAGGTCCCTTGCCGTCCCCGGCCCGGGCCCTGCCACGGTTATCTTTTATATAATGGGGGCTGATGAACGCCGGCATAAAAACGCTGGACGGCCTGGTAAAGACCGCCATAGAGAGGCTCAAAACGCTGGAGCAGGAGAACGCCCTTCTGCGCAAGCAAGTGGAGAGCTACGCGGCCGACAGGACCAGGCTCATGAAAGCGGGCCGGAGCCCCGCCGCCGAAGAGGCCCGCAAAAAACTTAAAAAACGCCTCCTCCGGCTCTGCGAGAAGATAGAGAAGGCCTCCAGCGCGCAGGGCTACCTTTTCGACGGACTGGACGACGAATGACGCAGAAGGACGAGACTCAGGTAACCGTAAAGGGCGTCAAGCTCAATATCGCCATGGAGGGCCTCACCCCCATGGAAGTGGCCGCCATAGCCCAGCAGGTCGAGGACAAGATGACCGAGCTGGAGCCCGGCCTCAAGCGCGTGGACACGCAGAAACTGGCCATACTGACCGCGATGCACTTCGCCGCCGAGCTGTTCAACCTGGAGCACAAGTCCAAGGACCTGCGCGCCGCCGACTCGCGCAAGATAGAGGAACTGGCCGCCAGCCTCAAAGAAGCCCTGGACAGCAAGCTTTTCTGATGTCAGAGTCCCTGTTCGAAACGCCCGCCGACGGCGGCGAAGAGGCCGGGGAGGAGACGGAGCCGCGGCAGTCGCCGCTGGCCGCCCGCCTCGCTCCGTCCGCGCTGGAGCAGTTCGCCGGCCAGGAGCATATCCTGGCCGAGGGCAAACTGCTGCGCCGCGCCATAGAGTCCGACAATGTCCGCTCGGCCGTCTTCTACGGCCCGTCGGGCTGCGGCAAGACGGCCACCGCCCGGTTCATCGCCTCGCGCACCAAGGCCCGCGTCTTCGAGCTTAACGCCGTAACCGCCGGCGTGGCCGAACTAAAGAAGATACTCGAGGCCGCCCGCGCGCTGAAAGAATCGGGACTGGCGCCGGTCTCGCTGCTGCTGCTCGACGAGATCCACCATTTCAACCGCACCCAGCAGGACGCCCTGCTGCCCTCCGTCGAGAAGGGCGACATCGTCCTCATCGGCCTGACCACCGAGAACCCGTATTTCTACATCAACTCCGCGCTCCTGTCGCGCTTCCTGGTCTTCGAGTTCAAGCCGCTGGAGCCCGACGCTCTGCGCAAGGTGCTGCGCCGCGCGCTGTCCGACGAGAAGGGCCTGGCCGCGCTGCGGCCCGAGCTCACCCCGGAGGCCGAGAGATATTTCGTGGAGAACTCCTCGGGCGACGCGCGCCGCCTGCTCAACGCCATCGAGCTGGCGGCCGTCACTACGCCGCAGGGCAAGGGCGGGAAGCGCCATATAGATATCGGGGTGGCGAAGGAATCCATACAGCGCCGCTCGCTGCGCTACGACAAGAGCGCCGACGAGCATTACGACCACGCCTCGGCCTTCATAAAATCCATGCGCGGCTCCGACCCGGACGCCGCCGTCTACTGGCTGGCCAAGATGCTCGAAGCCGGCGAGGACCCGCGCTTCCTGGCCCGCCGGATACTCATCTGCGCCGCCGAGGACGTGGGCAACGCCAATCCCAACGCCCTGCTCATCGCCCAGGCCGCCTTCTCCGCCGTCGCTTCGCTGGGCATGCCCGAGGCCCGCATCCCGCTGGCCCAGGCCGCCATCTACGTGGCCTGCTCGCCCAAGTCCAACGCCGCCTACCTGGCCATAAACGAAGCGCAGGCCGAGGTGCGCGGCGGCGCCGAGCGGGCAGTGCCGCTGCACCTGCGCGACGCGTCCAAGGACGGCGAGGCCTTCGGCCACGGCAAGGGTTATAAATACCCGCACGATTTCGACGGCCATTATGTCGCCCAGGAATACATGCCGGAGCCTAAGCGTTTCTACAACCCCACCGAGCAGGGCTTCGAGGTCGAGATAGCCCGGCGTTTGCGCCGGCTGCGGGGGGAGAAATAGTGGCGGAGCGGGTCTATACCGTCAGTGAGCTCAGCCGCGGCGTAAAGACGCTGCTCGAGGCCTCTTTCCGCGAGGTCTGGGTGGAGGGCGAGATCTCCGGGTACAAACTGTCCGCGGCCGGCCATATCTATTTCGACCTCAAGGACGCCGTCTCCAATATCTCCGCCGTCATGTTCCGCGGCCCGGCCTCCGGGCTGAAGTTCGAGCCGCAGAACGGCCTGCTGGTGCGCGCCCGCGGCGGCGTGACCACCTACGACAAGCAGAGCAAGTACCAGCTGATGGTCAAAGAGCTGGTGCCGGCCGGCATAGGCCCGCTGCAGCTGGCCTTCGAGCAGCTCAAGAAGAAACTGCAGGACGAGGGGCTTTTCGACCCGGCCCGCAAACGCCCGATCCCCGCGCTGCCTCAGAAAATAGGCGTCGTCACTTCTCCGACGGGCGCGGCCATACGCGACATTCTCTCCGTCCTCGGCCGCCGCTACGCCAATCTGCACATCATCATCGCTCCCGTCAAAGTCCAGGGCGCCGGCTCCAAAGAGGAGATAGCCCAGGCGATAAAGGACCTCAACGCCGGCTTCCCGGACATCGACGTCATGCTGGTCGGCCGCGGCGGCGGCTCGATGGAGGACCTCTGGGCCTTCAACGAGGAGATAGTTGCCCGCGCCATAGCCGGCTCGAAGATCCCGGTCATCTCCTGCGTCGGCCACGAGACCGATTTCACCATAGCCGACTTCGTCGCCGACCTGCGCGCGCCGACTCCGTCGGCCGCCGCCGAGCTGGTGGTCAGGAGCAAAGTGGAACTGGCGGCCAATATCGCGCAGCTCGAGAAGCGGCTGCTGCAGTCGCTGCGCATCTATTACGAGAACCTCAGCGGCCGCTTCCTGCGGCTGGCCGGCCACCGCGCCTTCCGCGACCCGATGACGATGCTCGAGGGGCCGACCCAGAGGCTGGACCAGGCCGTGGAAAGCCTTTTCGACGCTTCAGGGGACCGCCTGCGCCGCGCCGCGGAGCGGCTCAACCTGCATTCCCAGAAACTCAGCGCGCTGAGCCCGCTGTTCCCCTTGCGGAAAGGCTACGCTATAGTCAAGGACGACAAGGGCCGCGCCGTGCGCAGCGCGGCGGGGCTCAAGGCCGGCGACCGCCTGGACCTGCGTTTCGCCGAGGGTCGCGCCGGCGCCGAAGTGACGGAGACCTCGGCCGTCCCCGCCAGGCCTTCGCCCGCCGCCTTAGCCTCCAGGAAGGAGCCTAAGCCTAAAAAGACCGACATCCCCGGACAGGAGACATTATGGTGAAGAACGAGAAGACCCAGGGTTTCGAGGAGAAGCTCGCCAAGCTGGAGGAGATAGTCGGCAGGCTCGAGGACGAGACGACGCCGATAGAGGAGTCGCTGTCGCTCTTCGAGGAAGGCGTAGGCATCTCCAAGGAACTCTCCGAGAAGCTCGAGGAGATCAAGAAGAAGATCGAGGTCCTCCGTAAGGACGCCGAGGGCAAGCTCAAGCTCGAAAAGTTCGAGGAAGAGAAGGAGTGAACGGTTTTGCATAAGGAGGCAATCGGGGGGGGGAGGCGGCTCGCCTAAGAAAAACCGTCCGAAGGCCCGAGCTTACGGAGTATGCGCCGCAGCTGACGGTGCTTTGCTCCTCGCGGAGCGGAGGCGCATACGAGCGCGAGGGCCGAGGTCGGAGCGCGAGCACGGTGTGCGAGCGGCGTTTTTTCGTGGCGAGCCGTCTCCAGCACACGGAATAGTTTTTCAATATGAAAATACGACTGGACGTGGCCTGCGTGGAGCAGGGCCTCTTCGAGACCCGCGAGAAGGCCCTGCGCGCCATCATGGCCGGCCTGGTCACGCTCAACGGCCGCCCCGCAGACAAGGCCGGCCAGCCCGTGCGCGACGGCGACGTCATAGACCTCGTCCAGCCCGGCTGCCCCTATGTCTCCCGCGGCGGCCTCAAACTCAAAGGCGCCCTGGACCACTTCAAGATAGACCCGAAGGGCCGGACCTGCCTCGACATAGGCGTGGCCACCGGCGGCTTCACCGACTGCTTTCTGCAGGCCGGCGCGCGTAAGGTTTACGCCGTGGACGTGGGCGAGGGCCAGATCCACGAGCGGATAAAGGCCGACCCGCGCGTCGTCTTCATGCCCAAGACCAATGCCCGGTTCCTTAAGCCGGAACTCTTCCCGGAAAAGCCGGACCTCTGCGCCATAGACGTGTCGTTCATCTCTCTTAAACTCATACTCGGCCCCGTCGTTTCCGTCATGGCGTCCGGCGGGGAGATAGTCGCGCTGGTCAAGCCGCAGTTCGAACTGCAGCCCGCCGACCTGCGCAAAGGCATAGTCAAGGACGAGGAGACCCGCCTGAAGGCGATGGAGGACATACGTGCCTGGCTGAAGGCGTCTCTGCCCGCCGTCGCCGAGGCCGGCCTTACCGACTCGCCGATAAAAGGCGCCAAGGGCAACCTGGAATTCCTCTGGCTGCTGCGGCTGCCGCGCTGACCTCGCCGCGCCGGAACGGACCGGGCGCGCCGGGCGCTTGCCCTCCCGCGGCAAATTATATATCTTGAAAGAAAGACAGGGGGTTGCATGAAAACCGTAAAATCGCTGCTCCTCCCGGCGCTGGCCGCTTTCGCTATGGCCGCCTGCGCCCGGGACATCCGGAAACTGGTCCCGCCGCTGGAGGACGCGCTTCACGCCGGTCCGCCGGCCAGGATAGTGGTCTACGCGGGCAATGTCGCCCTCGGCCAGACCGGCCCCTCCGCGGACGGTCTCAAACTGAATATCGGCGGCACCGCCGCGCTGACCGCCTACGCGCTGGACGCCAATAACCGCCCGATAAAGATAGAGCCGACCTGGACGCCCAGCAAGCCGGAGCTGATAGAGGTCTCGCCGTCCGCCGGGGACATTGTGATGGTCAAAGGCCTGCGCGAAGGCACCGCCGAGCTGGTGGTGGAGTTCGGCGGGCTGAAAAAGACCGTGGAATATATCTTCATAAAATGAAGTTCGAAGGCTCCTATTCCCTGGAGCGGGCCGGCGCCCCGCCGGAAAAAGGCGCGGTGGTACTCTCTTTGCTGGAGGACTCTCTGGTCCTGGCCCCCGCGCGCGGCACGCCGCTGACGCTGCCCTGGGAATCGCTGCTGTCCTTTTCCCCGGCCGATCATAAGGTCTTGCTGGCCATATCCGGCGCTTCGCTGGTCATAAGCGGGCTCGGCTACAAATACGACGATCTCGTCCGCCGCGCCTCCCGCCTGCGTAATGAACGCCTCATAAAACTCGGCCTGGCCGGCGAACCCATGAAGCATTCCATGATAGAGGCCGACCTGTCCTTCTCCGCGCCGGGCCGGGAGTTCGCCGGCCGCTGCGAGCTGCGGATACACGAGACCTCGCTGCTGGCGCTGCCCGAGACGGCCGAATACCTGCGTCTCCCGTTCCGCTATATCGCGGAAGTGAAGGAGGAGGATTACGCGGTGGAGATAAAGGCCGTGACGGGGGAGATCTGGCGGCTTTCCGGCCTGGGCGGTAAATACGATCATTTCAGGGGGTCGCTGGCGGCGGCTATGGGCGAGAACGCCCTTTTCGTGCAGGGCGCGCTGGCCGCGGCCATGCCCGGCGCCGACCCGCTGAAAGTCAGGGCCCTCTCCGGCCTGCTTAAAGAAGGCCTGCTCGTCGCCTCGGAAGCGATAGAGAAGGCGGCGCCCGGAGCCTTCGCCCTCATCGAGAAGAGGATATGTTCCTCGAAGACGGACGCCGCGGAATACGGCTTTCTGAAAGGACTGGCCGCGCCCGGCCGTCTCGCCTTCGGCGTGAAGAAGGGGCTGATGGGCGCCTTGTCGGGCGACCATTTCATCCTCGTCTTCGGCGTGGAGAAGCCCGCGCCCGCCGCCGTCGTCGAATATTTCCTTGTCGAGCCCGCCGGCGAAAAGACCGACAAGGCGGCCACCTATGTCTACCGCCTGCCGCCCGCCGTCGTCTGGGAGGATTTCCTTTCTTTCTTCAACCGCGCCATGACGGCCGTGAATTTCAGGCGGATGCCGGTGCTGCTCTCTGACGAGGCACTCTTGGCGCCTAAGAACGCGGTCTATGCCGGCGCGCTGGCCCGCGTCACGGAACTGCGCGAACTGCGCTCCCTTTACGCGGGGCGGGCGGTGCATTCGGAGGACGGGGGCTGGGAGGCGGACGTGAAGGCCATCCTGGGCTTCGCGGCCTCGAGCCGGGGCCAGGCCCGCTGGAGAAAGGGCGGGGCCGCCGGCCCGGAGGAAGAGGAAGGGGAGGAATAATGCCAGGCTACGCTCATCCTTGTAAATATTGCGGGGCGATGACGCCGCCCGACGCGGCGGTCTGCCCCGCCTGCGGCAAGGTGAATCCCTGCGGGGACCCGCGCTGCCCCAAGTGCCGCGCGCCGGTGAAAGAGGGCTGGAAAGCCTGCGCCGCCTGCGGCTTCAGGCTCGAGATCGCCTGCCCGAAGTGCGCCAAGCCCGTCTTCTTCGGCGACTACTGCTCCGCCTGCGGGGCGCGGCTGACGGTGATCTGTCCGCATTGCGGCGAGGAGCAGCCGCCGGTTTCCGACAAATGCCGCAAATGCGGGAAAAAACCCGGAGGGAAATGACATGGCAAACCTGATAGGCTTCACCAGCAATTTCGCCGACAACAGCACGGAGGCGGGGTTCCAGTTCACTTTTTACTGCGACACCTGCCGCGAGGGCTACAAGACCCGGTTCACGGAATCGAAGACCTACAAAAAAAAGAAGTTCTTCAAGGGGCTCGGCGACGTGATCAGCACGGTGGCCAGCCTGGCCGGCAAGAGCAGCCTGGGCTACAGCCTGGAGCGCGGCACCGACGCGATAAGCGAGAAGTTCACCGGCATGTCGCCCGAGTGGCACAAGGAGCACGAGGCCGCTTTCGAGCTGGCGCAGAACGAGGCGAAAGGCCATTTCAAGCGCTGCCCCAAATGCAGCAAGTGGGTCTGCGAGAGCTGCTGGAACGAGCAGGAAGGCCTCTGCGTCAAGGACGCGCCGCGCGCCAATGTCGAGGTGGCGGCCGCCAAGTCCAGGAAGATGGTGGCGGATATAGAGGCCGCCGCCCAGGCCACGCCCGTCTTCACCGGCAAGATAGAGAGCAAGCAGACCATCTGTCCCAAATGCGGCAAGCCCGCCGGCGAAGGCAAGTTCTGCGCCAACTGCGGCGCCTCTCTGGCCATGATCAAATGCCCGAAATGCGGCGCGCAGAACCAGCAGGAGGCGCGCTTCTGCGGGGAATGCGGCACTAAACTTTAAGCCGCCTCGCGACAGGGGCCGGCCGGGCGACCGGGCGGCCCTTTTTTGTTAATATAGAACGAGAGATGCACTCACCCTATACGCTGTCCTGCGCCGTCTGGGAGTTCACGCTCGCCTGCAACCTGGACTGCATCCATTGCGGCTCCAGCGCCGGCTCTAAAAGGGAGAAAGAACTCGACACCGCCGAAGCGCTGAAGCTCTGCGACGACCTGAAAGCCGCCGGCTGCCGGGGCGTGGCGCTGATGGGCGGCGAGCCTTTCCTGCGCAAGGATTTCTGGGAAGTGGCGTCGAAGATACGGGCGCTCGGCATGGAACTTTCCGTCATCACCAACGGCACCGTGCGCCCGCCGGACGTGTTCGATCGCCTCAAAGCCCTGTCGCCGCGCGCGGTGGCTGTCAGCATAGACGCGGCCGAGCCGGCGCTGCACGACCGGATCCGCGGCCGGGAGGGCGCCTTCGCCGATTCCTGGTCGTTCATGAAGGACGCCCTGGCCGCCGGCCTGCCGGTCAGCGTCATCACCACCGTACACAAGCTCAACCTGGGCCAACTGGCCGCCCTGCGGGAGAAGCTGAAAGGAAAAGGCCTCGCCTGGCAGGTGCAGACGGCCGGCGCCGAGGGCCGCAGGTTCCCGAAGAAGCTCCTGCTCGACCGCGACGAGTTTTACGCCGTGGGGATGTTCATAGAGTCCACGCGGCGGCGGTATAAGCCCGAAGACCTGGCGCTCATAGGCGCGCACGACCTGGGCTATAATTCCGCGCGCCTGATAAACGTCTCTCTTTACGAGAAATGGGAGGGCTGCCAGGCCGGGATTTCCATCCTGGGCATACGCAGCGACGGCGGCTTCATCGGCTGCCTGGCCATCAACGACGACAGGTTCGTCGAGGGAAACGCCAGGACCATGCGCGTGAAGGAGCTGTGGCGCAGCCGCTCGGCCTTCCCTTACACCCGAAATTTCCGGCGGGACGACGCAGGCCCCGAATGCGCCCGGTGCCGCCATCTCGACTCCTGCAAGGGCGGCTGCTCGGAGATGTCGCTGATGAAGACGGGCCGCCTGCACAACGACCCCTACTGCTTCTACGCCATCGAGCGCGCCGACGGCTCCGGCCCCAGCAAGATGGAGCGCCTGCGCGACTTCTTCGACCAGTGCAGCCGCCCCGGCTCGCTGCGCCGCCTCTCGCGCGCGTTCTCCGGCAGGAGGCGCCGCCGTGAAACTTAATATCGGCTGCGGGAACGACCGGCGGGCGGGGTGGATGAATATCGACTCGTCCGCCGATACGGCCGCGGACAAGGTGATGCCCGCCGAGTCGCTGGACCTGCCCGACGGCTGCGCGGGGGAGATAGCGGCCATCCATCTTCTGGAGCATCTCGGCTATTTCAGGGGCAGGTATTTTCTTTCCGAATGTTTCCGGACCCTGCGGCCCGGCGGGCGGCTGGTCGTGGAGACTCCCGATATAACGAAGACCTGCGCGGCTTTCGCCTCCGCCAAGGGCGCGGAAGAGCGCGAGGTGCAGCTGGGCTGGATCTACGGTCCCGAGACCGCCGGTATGGGCCATCGCTACGCTTTCCCGGAAGAGCTGGTAAATGAACTGACCCGCCGGGCCGGCTTCGACATCGTCTCGACGGAGAGCCGGACCTATCATCCCGGCCGCGCCGCGCTGCGTTTCGAGCTGCGCCGGCGCGGGGAGGACGGGGCCGCCGCCTGCCAGGCCGCGCTGCGCAAGGCCGTCATGAAGGGCGGGCTGGAGGATTTTACGCGCGAGGAATGGTCGGCCGCGCGCGACGAGGCGCTGGACCGGGTCTCTTCCATGACGCTGAAAGGGGATGCCGCCGGCATCCTGACCTTGGCGGCCGCCCCGCCGGTCTCAAGGCTGGCTCTGGACCTTATGGGCGAAAAGGCGGGTAAGGAATCGGCGGCGACCTCGCTCTTGGCCCACTGCGGCGGCGCGGCGCTGGCCTGGCGCGCGCTGCTGGACCGGCCGCCGAAGGGCGGCGCGCAGGGTTCCGCTTTCGCGGCCGCGGAGCTGGCCTACGAAAAAGCGGCGCTGCGCGCGCTGGAGACGGACAAACTGGAGCCCGCGGCCGGCGCGGCGGACCTGCCGCCGGTGTTCTCGCGGGCGGCGGCGCGGGCGGAGGGGGAGAAACTCCTGGGCAGGGCGCTGAAAGCGGCGGACGCGGAGGGGGACGCCGGGGCCGGGGATATTTTCGCCAGGGCGCTGGCTTTCGAGCGCGACGAGCCGCGCCTCTGGCTGGAGGCGGGCCGGTATTTTAAGTCTGCGAAGGGGAAGGCGGAAGCCGCGGACTATTTCATGAACGGCCTGCTGGCGCTGGAAAGGCTGCCGGGGATGGAGACGCGCGACGTCCTGCGCCGCGAACTGATGAAGGAACTGGGATGAGCGGCATGACGGGGAAATTCAGGCTGAAGGCGCCGTTCAGGGCGGCCGGCGACCAGCCGGCGGCGATAAAGAGACTGCGGGCGGGTCTCGACGGCGGCCTGCGCGACCAGGTGCTGCTGGGCGTGACCGGCTCGGGCAAGACCTTCACCATGGCTTCCCTCATCGCGGAGATGAACCGTCCCGCCCTCATAATCTCTCCCAACAAGGTCCTGGCCGCCCAGCTCTACTCCGAGTTCAGGACCTTCTTCCCGGAGAACGCGGTCGAGTATTTCGTCTCCTACTACGATTATTACCAGCCCGAAGCCTATATCCCCTCGACCGACACCTATATCGAGAAGGATTCTTCCATCAATCAGCAGCTGGACAAGCTGCGGCTCAAGGCGACGGCCTCGATACTCTCGCGGCCCGACACTATAGTCGTGGCCTCGGTGTCGTGCATCTACAATATCGGCTCGCCCGAGAACTTCGCCAAGATGGGCCTCTATATCGAGAAGGGCCGCCAGCTGGGGCGCAAAGAACTGACCGAGCGGCTGGTCGCCATCCGCTATGAGCGCAACGATATGGAACTCTCGCGCGGCAAGTTCCGTCCGCGCGGCGCCTTCGTCGATATTTTCCCGGGCGATTCGGAGACCGCGTTCCGTATCCAGCTCTCCGACATCGTCGAGTCCATAACCGAGTTCGATCCGCTGACCGGGAACGAACTGAAAGAACATAAGCACGCCTGGATCTACCCGGCCAATCACTTCGTCTCCACGCAGGCCGAGATAGGCGAGGCCCTCACGCGCATCTTGGCCGAGCTGGCGGAGCGGCTGGCCGTCCTGAAGAAAGAGAACAAACTGGTCGAAGCGCAGCGGCTGGAGCAGCGCACGCGCTACGACATGGAGATGCTCTCCCAGACCGGCTACTGCCACGGCATAGAGAACTATTCGCGCCACCTGGCCGGCCGGCCCGCCGGCGAGCGCCCGGCCTGCCTCTTCGACTATTTCCCCGAGGACTTCCTCCTTTTCGTAGACGAGTCGCATGTCACCGTGCCGCAGGTGCGCGGTATGTACGCCGGCGACCGCAGCCGCAAGGAGACGCTCGTCGATTTCGGTTTCCGCCTGCCGTCGGCGCTCGACAACCGGCCGCTCAAGTTCGGCGAGTTCGAGGCGCTGCGCCCGCGCACGGTCTATGTCTCCGCTACGCCGGGCCCTTACGAGCTCGGGCTCGCGGGCGGGACGGCCATAGCCGAGCAGATCATCCGCCCGACCGGCCTGGTCGACCCGCCCGTGCGCGTGCTGCCGCTCAAGGGCCAGGTGAAGGCCCTGACCGAAGAGATAGAGAAGCGCGCGAAACTGAAAGAACGCACGCTGGTCCTGACGCTGACCAAGAAGACCGCCGAGGACCTGAGCGACTACCTGGCCGGCAAGGGCGTGCGCGCGAAATACATACATTCCTCGATGGACACGCTGGAGCGGCTGGACATACTGGGGCAGTTCAAGCGGGGGGAATTCGACGCGCTGGTCGGCATCAACCTGCTGCGCGAGGGCCTGGACATACCCGAGGTCTCGCTGGTCGCCATCCTTAACGCCGACAACGAGGGTTTCCTGCGCAGCGAGACCACGCTGATGCAGATCTCCGGCCGCGCCGCCCGCAACAAGTGCGGCGAGGTGCTGCTCTTCGCGGACCGCCGCACCGGTTCGATGGGCCGCGCGCTGGACGAGATGGACCGCCGCCGCGCCCTGCAGCTCGCCTATAACGAGAAGCACGGCATAAAACCGGAGAGCGTGGCCCGCCGCGAGCTGGCGGGGCTGGAGCTCTACGAGGCCGACCGGGAGCGCGGCTACGACCTGGTGAAGGACCTCTCCGCCGCGGCGGTGAGGCCGGAGAACGTGAAGGAGATACGCCTGCAGCTGGAGCGCGAGATGAAAGAGGCCGCCGACCAGCTCAATTTCGAACTGGCCGCGAAACTGCGCGACCGCCTCTTCGAACTGGCCGACATGGCCGGCGGCGGGAAAAAGCCGGGCTCCCGCAAACGCGCCCCCCGTAAATGATAAAATTAACCCCGATGAAAGAAGCCGAAGCGATAATAAGGCTCGCGCTCAGTGAAGACATCGGCACGGGAGACCTGACCACGCTGGCCTTCGCCCCCGCTAAAGGGGTCTTCGAAGGCTATATGGTGGCGAAGCAGCCGGGAGTGTTCTGCGGCGCGCCGGCGGCCGAGAGGGTCTTTAAGATCGTCGACCCGGGCTGCCGCGTGACCAGGCTGGCCCGCGAGGGCGCAAGGGTGAAGCCCGGCGCCAGGCTGATGAAGATCCGCGGCGGCCGGGCCATACTGACCGCCGAGCGTACCGCCCTCAATTTCCTCCAGCATCTGTCCGGCATCGCCACCGCCGCCTCGGTGTACGCCGCGGCGCTGGGCCGCGGCCGCACTAAGATCTACGACACGCGTAAGACCCAGCCGGGCCTGCGCGCGCTGGCCAAGTACGCGGTGCGCTGCGGCGGCGGGCGCAATCACCGCCGCGGCCTCTGGGACGCCTACCTCATAAAGGACAATCATATAGCGATGCTGGGCCCCGGCGCCGCGGAGAAGCTGGAGGCGCTGCTGAGGCGCATCCGCGCCGCCCGGCCCGGCGTGCCGGTGGAGATAGAGGCGCAGACGCGGGAGCAGGCGCTGGCCTTCGCCGCCCTGAAGCCCGACATCCTCATGCTGGACAATATGGGCAGGCCGCTGATGAAGAAGCTCATCCCCGAACTGCGCCGCCTGGCGCCGGGGATGGAGATAGAGCTTTCCGGCGGGATAAAACTCGGGGACTTGCGCGCGCTGGCCGGGCTCGGCGCGGACAGGATCTCCTCGTCGGCGATAACCGCCGGCGCGGGAACGCTGGACATCTCTTTCCAGGTAAGCGAGGTTAAAAAATGAGGACTTTCGGCCATGTGATCTGCGGCAATGTTCCCGGCGCGGGCAAGGTGCTGTGCCTCGACGAAACCGTCTCCACCCAGGAGGTGGCCCGCGAGCTGGCGCTTGAGGGCAATAACGAGCGCACCGTGGTCATAGCCGCCTCGCAGACCGGCGGCAAGGGGCGGCTCGGCCGGCGCTGGGAGTCGGCGCCCGGCGGGCTTTACCTGACCGTCATACTCAAGCCGCGCATCAGCCTGCGTTTCCTGGGCAACCTCAGCCTTATGGCCGGCGCCGTCGTCTCGGAGACGCTCAGGGAGGATTACGGCGTGACCACCAGGGTGAAGGCGCCCAACGACGTTTACGCCCTTCATCCGCGCAGGAAGAAGTTCCTCAAGATCTCGGGCGTGCTGACCGAGTCGGCTTCCATAAACCAGAACCCGGACTGGGTGCTGCTGGGAATAGGGATCAACCTCAATAACCGGGTGCCCAGGGAACTGGACGGGGCGGTCACGCTCTCGGACATACTCGGCGGCCCCGTGGACCGCGACGAGTTCCTGGAAAAGCTCTTCACGCGCTTCTGGAAGGCCTACGCGGCCTGGCAGTATTCCTCGGAAAGCAACAGCTGAAATGGACGCGGTGGATTCCGCGGCGCTGAAAAAGCTGGCGCTGGAAGCCGGGGCGGCGGCCTGCGCCGTGGCCTCCGCCGCGCCGCCGGCCGTCCTGGCGCGCTTCCGCGCCGCGCTGGCGGCGCAGGAGGGTCCCGTTCCCGCCTGGCTGGCCCGCGAGCCGGAACGGCGCGCCGACATAAAGCGCTGGGACCCGGCGGCCCGCTCGGTGCTGGTCTGCCTTTTCCCTTACTGGAACTCCTCGCTCGAAAAGGAGTTCGAAAACCTGCAGCCGGCCGACCCGGCGGCCTTTCTCCGCGGTACGGGCCGCCGCAGGATCAACTCGCCGCTGCTGGAGCGGCTCCGCGCGGCCGGCGTGAAGCCGAAGATCTCCCGCTACGCCCTTCCCCGCGATTATCACGCCGCGATACGGGAGGTCCTCGAGGGCGTCCTCGCCCGGGCCGCCGGGACTTTCCCGGGCCTGGAGGGGAAGGTGTTCTGCGACACTTCGCCGGTCATGGAGAAGCCGCTGGCGGCCGCCGCCGGCCTGGGCTGGCAGGGCCGCAACACGCTGCTGCTCAATTCGCGGCTCGGCAGCTGGTCCTTCGTCGGCGGTCTCACGCTCAACCTGGAGTTCCCCGCCGATATCCCGCCGGAGTATACGGGCTGCGGCTCCTGCCGCGAATGCGAGAAGGCCTGCCCCGCCGGGGCCCTGGCCGGCGGGCGGCTGGACCTCTCGCGCTGCCTGTCGTGGCACAATACGATGGAGACCGCCGGCGGGCCTTTCCCCGGCGAAGCCTCCGGCTGGGGCTACGGCTGCGACGAATGCCAGAAAAAATGCCCCTTCAACGAAGGGGCATCGGGAACGGTCCCGTCTTTCCTGGGACCGCTCAGGTCTTGGGAGTGAGCGCGGTCTTGACCGCTTCCAGGAAATCGTCCGTGTTGAACGGCTTGGTCATGAAGGCCGAGACCTGGCTGAAGCGCTGGAACATCGTGCGCGAGGGCTCGAGCGCGGAAAGCACTATTATCGGTATGCCCTGCGTAGCGGGGTCCTCGGCGATCTGGTTGGTGAGGGAGTAGCCGTCGACGCCGGGCAGCATGACGTCCAGGATGAGCAGTTCGGGCTTGAAGCTCTTGAGCGCGTCCATCACGTCGCGGCCGTTGTCGCAGACCTTGACCTCGTGACCGAGCGACTCCAGCGCGTACTGCACCAGGCTCGATATCTCGGGATCGTCGTCTACCGCCAGTATCTTTGCCATAACCCTCCAGTGCTCTCGGAGAAGAAGTTTATCACATCGGGCGCGGACCGGTCAAATCCGGTAAAGGAGCCATTTCGCGCGCTTCTTCCGGAACGCCGCGCTTTCCCCGGCGTATTTTTTCAGGACCGGGCCGGCGGGCCGGCCCTTCTCCAGCGCCTCCCCCAGCAGGCCGCTGCCGGTCATCTTGCGCAGCTCCGCGGGCCTGTAGGAGAACTCCGCGGGGTGCAGTTTTTTCAGCAGCGAGGCCGCGTGGACGAAGACGTCCAGGGACCGCAGGGCGTGGCGGTCGGTTATCGTCACTTCCACGCCGCCGCATTCCTCGCCGGCGTATACGTCGGAGGAGGGCGTCTTCCTGGCCGCGGCGAACGAGACGCCGGGCAGGCCGAGGGCGTTGAGTTCCGCCGCCAGCCCGCCGCCGTCCAGCCAGGGCGCGCCGAACCAGGTGAACGGCGACCCGGTGCCGCGGCCCACCGAGAGGTTGGTGGCTTCGAAGCAGCCGATGCCGGGGTAGAGGAGTTCCGCTTCCACGCTCCTGATATTGGGCGAAGGGTTCGTCCAGACCAGGCCGGTCTCGTCGAAGAACATGTCCCGGCGCCAGTTCTCCATGCGCACCACCAGCAGGTCCAGCGGCAGCCGCCGGTCGTCGCGGTGGAACAGCGCCATCTCGCCGGCCGTGAAGCCGTGGCGCGGCGGGACCGGGAAATAGGCGGTGAAGGCGCTTATCCCCGTTTCCAGCACGGGTCCCTCCACGATATGGCCGCCGGCGGGGTTCGGGCGGTCGAGCACCACGAAGGAGAGCCCCGCCTTCGCGGCCTCCTCCATCGCGTAGCCCATCGTGGTCAGGTAGGTGTAGAAGCGCGCGCCGACGTCCTGTATGTCGAAGACCAGCACGTCCAGCCCGGAGAGCTGCTCCGGCGAGGGCCGCATGTTCCTGCCGTAGAGGCTGTAGATCGGCGCGCCGGTGGCGGCGTCGGAGGAGTGCGCGATATGGGCGCCGTGGTCCTCGGTGCCGCGGAAGCCGTGCTCCGGGGCGAAGATGGCCCGCAGGTCCACGCCGGCCGCGTGCAGCGCGTCGGCGGCGTGGCGGCCCTGCAGGTCGACGGCCGTGTGATTGGTGATGAGGCCGACCCGCTTCCCCTGGAGCGCGGCGAAGCCGTCCCGTTCCAGCACGTCCAGGCCGCTGAGCGTCAGGACGGCGCAGGAGGCCGGCAGCGCCGGGCCGGCCAGCAGGGCGAAGAGCAGCGCCGCCCTCATTTCTTCTCCTTGAGCACCAGCAGGTGCAGGGTGCCGGTGTCCCAGAGCTTGAAGGCGAAGGCGCGCGCCTTTTTGCCGTTGCCGGAGAAGAAGTCTACGCGGCCGGGGCCCTTGATGGCCCCGCCGGTGTCCTGGCAGAAGACGAAGCGGGCGTCCTCTTTCTTGCCCTTCATTTCGCCCTCGTCGGTCACGTCCGGGACCGTCGCGCGCATGAAACCCAGCGTGCCCATGGGGACGAGGTTATTGTCCACGGCGACCGAGCGCCAGCCCACCAGCGGCAGGCCGTAGGTGCCGTCGGGCCCCTCGTCGGGGTCGGTTATCTCCTGGAGCCGGAAGAAGGTGTAGCGGCGGTTGGCCGTCATTATCGCCCGCTCCTTCTCCGGGTTCTTCCTTATGTAGTCCTTGCCTTTCTCGTGGCTGAGGCCCTCGCGCGGCAGGGCCCCCGATTCCACCAGCGCGGTCAGCCAGCCCTTGAACTTGAGGCTGTTGGTAGCGGCGAAAAGCGCCTTCACCTGTTTCCCGTCGGGATACTGCAGGCGCCCCGACCCTTCTATGTGCAGGTCCATGATGTCGGCGCGGTCGGTGAACCAGGCCAGTTCCAGCCCTTTGCCGTCCAGCGCGCCGCGGAAGTCGATGGCGTCGCGGTCCAGGTAGGGGACCAGCTGGTTCCCTTTCAGCATGCCGGTCAGTTTCTCGCCCTTGAACTTCTCGTTGAACTGCTCCAGGTCGACGTTCACCATGTCGGCCGGTTTGGCGTAGATCGGGTACTTGTAATCGCCGGTCTTTACGGGGCTGGCTTCCAGCGTCGGCTCGTAGTAGGAACTGAAGACCACCGTGCCGGTGGAATCGCGGCCGGCCAGCCGGTACACGTCGAAGCGCTCCTTCACCAGCCGGTCCAGCTGCTCCGGGTCCTTTGCCCGGTCCAGCAGTTCCAGGAACTCCGCGGAGGCGGCCTCCAGCTCGGCCTTGCCCACCTTGCGGCCGTCGAAATCGTAGGTCAGGGCCGAGGCGTTCAGTTTCCGCGCGTATTTCAGGTTCAGCTCCGCGGCCTTGCGCAGGCTCTTCAGGGAGTCGGCGTCGGCGAAGGAGGGGATGTCCCCC
Source organism: uncultured Elusimicrobiaceae bacterium (assembly GCA_964415175.1). Lineage (GTDB taxonomy): Bacteria > Elusimicrobiota > Elusimicrobia > Elusimicrobiales > UBA9959 > UBA2231. The sequence continues at coordinate 23,890 of CAYPYG010000019.1, read as the reverse complement.
GGGGCGACCTTCATTATCGCTTTGGCCTCCGGCGGTTTGACCGGGACCGCGGGGCAGGGGGGGCAGGGCGGGCAGCCGGGCGGGACATCGGCCGCGTTCCTCGGAAGCGAGGCGCAGCCGGCGAAAAGCGCCAGCAAGGGTATAAGCAGGAGTTTCTTGTTCATCTGGTCCCCTTTCCCGGTCCGCGGGGCGGTCGCCGGAATTGACTTTTGTTACTGCGCCGGGCGGCTCCCCGACGGAGCGCCGGCGCGGTTTTTATTATCCCAAAAACCGCCGGTTGACACAAGCGGGCATATCTAATAAACTTGCCCCATATGAGGAAATACATTTCGGCAGTCTGCATAATATTTTCTTTCCCGCTGCTCGCGGCCGCGCAGGAGGCGAAGCTGCTCAGCTTCGCCGGCAACGTGGAGATCAAGGCCGACAGGGACGCGGACTGGGCCGCCGCCTCCGACGGCATGGAGATAAAGGAGAGCGGGGCACTGCGCACCGGCGAGGACGGCTCCGCCGTCGTCCTGATGCCCAACAAGTCCAAGGTCTGGGTCAAGGAGAATTCCGGGCTCGAGATCGAACAGCGCAAGACGCTGGCCAGCCGGCTGGCGCTGCTGTTCGGCAAAATGAAGGTGCGCGTGCCGCACCTGATGCGCAAGGAGCGCTTCGAGGTCCGCACGCCCGCCGCCGTCTGCGCGGTGCGCGGCACCGAGTTCACCGTGGAGACCACGCCCGAGGGCGCGATGGACATACAGGTCCTCTACGGCGAGGTGAAGCTCAATTTCACGGTCCCGCCGGTCAAGGGCAAGGCCGAGGTCCGCATCCCGCAGGGGCAGGGCCTCAAGCTGGAGGAGAAGGGTAAGCCCGCCAAGCAGGCCCTGCTGACCAGGGAACAGGAGTACCGGGCGCTGGAGAACTGGAACCCGGGCCTGGACCCCAAGGAGCGCATGGCCGAGATAGTGGAGAAGGAGAACGACCGCGCGCAGATAAAGCAGTTCGCCAAGGTCACCGCCGGCGCCGAGCAGCAGGTCAAGGCCTTCATCAATACGGCCAAGGAGAGCGACCTGGAGGCCGGCCGCACGCTCAAGGACATACAGGGCAATATGGTGCGCGTCGAGCAGCGGCTGATAAGGCCCGACCCGCAGACGCTGCAGTTCTTCAATATCGTCAAGCGGCCGAACTACAGGGACTACGATTACTCCACCGCCATGTCCCAGTCCTACGGGTTCAAGTACAACGGCGACGCCGCCACCAACCGTCTGGACATGTTCCAGGTGAACCTGGGTTTCGACCGGGACCTGCCGCAGCGCATAGAGGAATGGCCGTCCTTCTTCAACGACAACGATATCAAGCCCTCCTATATGACCACCGTGGCGGCCAACCGCACGGAAGCCTCCAATATATTCTTCATCGCCCAGGGCTGGAAATACCAGGGCGGCGCGGAGGACGAGCTCGTCAACGACGGGCGTATCATCAACGCCGGCGGGGATAACGGCAAAGACATCGTAATGACCGGCCTGCTGGGCGCGGACGGCGTGGCCGGCCTGGAAAAGATAGCCAAGCTGGAAGTGACCGACGGGGGCGGCGGCACTCTCGACTATACCGATGTCCGTTGGGGAAACAGCAATGGCACGTCGGTCGGGACGGACGTGGTCTGGGCCCAGTTCGTCCCCGACCAGACCTCCTACGATAAGAGCGCGGACGATATAGGCAGCGGCCAGATGTGGCAGTTCTCGGCCGACCGCTATAATGTCGGCAATGCCGGCACCTATCTCTGGTTCGCGCGGGAGGCCTATGTTATCGGCAACGGCGGGAGTATCCGCAACACAGCGGATTTCACCAGTTCCGGTTCCGACCCTTTCACGCTGCTCAAAGAGAACGCCGCGCAGGTGTTCATGTACATGAAAACGGAGGGTGCCGGCAATTATAGCCAGACCGACAGGTTCGCCGGCAACCGCAATATCGATATAGTCTTCATACCGGACCTGGCCGTGGCCGCGATACAGCGCATGCTGCCGGCCATCACGGAGCTGGGGGACTAAATGACAAGGGGATTTGAACGAATGAAAAAGATAGCGCTTCTGACCCTCTGCCTGGGCCTCGCGGCCGGGCCTGCGCGCGCCGAGATAGACTGGGAATCCAAGGGGATGCAGATAGCCGGCGAGATCCTGGCCAACCCGGCCGCCTTCCTCTACGAATTCCAGCAGGACCTGGAAGGCACCACGCCGCTGCCGCCCGGCAAACGCTACGGCTTCCAGACCGGCCTCTGGGGCGGCGCGCTGCCCACGATAGGCATCATGCCCAGCATCTCGGGCAAGTTCCGCCTGCACGGCGAGGGACGGCTCTCGCCCGGCCTGCCGCAGCTGGACCTGATAGGCGGCTACTGGAACTCGCCGCTGGCCGGCATGGCCGCGGACCAGTCGGACGACATCACCGACACCAAGTTCAACGGCCATTACTACGGCTTCCTGCTGAGTTCCTCGGTGAGCCCGAAGGTCAGGACCTTCTGGGGCTTCAAGAAATCGCAGCTGAAGGCCAAGATCAGCTTCGCCCCCACGGCCGACATCGAACTGCTCGGCACGCCCGTGAACGACATCGACACCGGCTTCGAGGACAGTTTTTTCGTGGTCGGCCTGGAATCGCCCAAGGGCCTCAACAAGCTCTGGAGCATACAGCTCAACTACGGCATGGACACGCAGACCATCGCCTCCAAGGTGAGCTGGTACGGCAAGTACTTCGAGCTGGGCCTTAACATCTACCCGGAAGGCGTCTTCGTGGTGCACCCGGTGTGGAACTTCCACCTGAATTTCTGAGGCACAGGGGATAAACGATGAAAAAGATAGCGCTTATACTGACCTTGACGGCCCTGGCGGCCGGCCGCCTGTCGGCGGCCACGGCCGAAAGCTCCAAGATCTTCACGCCGTTCTTCGACATGACGCTGGCCGAGAACGGCTATATGCCCAGCGAGGGCAATATCTTCAGCGGCGGCAACATCAACACGCAGGTCGGCCTGCTGGCCAAGATAACGGAGAAGGACCAGGTCTTCGGCCTCTACAACTTCAACTACGGCGGTCCCGGCTTCGCCCCGCAGGACACGAAGCAGTTCACGGACCGCACGCTGACGCACGGCTTCAACTTCGAGTACCGGCGTTCGCTCGGCGGACACTGGCGGGTGCGGCCCGGTATAAGCCTCTCGAAGGATTATACCCGCTCGGGCGCCAACGAGACCTGGGACCAGGGCCTCTATAACACGGAGTCCAAGGGCTTCCAGCTGGCGGTGGACTACAGTTTCGACGCCGCGCGCAACGGCTTCGTAACGGCCCAGTTCCTTACGCGGAACATCGAGTTCCCGAATTACACGGACCTGTTCCAGGAATTCATGAACCCCAGCGTCACGTCGGAGCTGTCCGGCGGGCAGCAGGACCAGCGGCTTACGCAGGTCTCGCTGCGCCCCAACTGGAACAAGTTCTTCGGCGGCGTGACCTATACCATGCAGAAGTACAAGAACCAGAAAGTGGTGGGGGCGACCGGCGACACCGCCGAGAAACAGGAGGACACCACCACCACGCTGGACTTCGGCTTCCATCACAAGCTCTGGATCTTCGAGCTCTACCCGGTGATCGCCTACAGCGTGCACGATTCCAACCAGAACTATATCCGCTATAAGTCCATCGGCGACGTCTCGCCCTATTTCATGGCGGACAACTACTCCTACAAGGAACTCTCGTTCAGCGTGCCGCTGGACCTCAACATCACCAGCAAGTGGGCCGTGGGCGGCGCGATGAGCGTGGTGAAGCGCAATTACGAGAGCCGCCTGCGCCGCGACAAGTTCAACAATTACGTCGCCGGCGAGAAGCAGGAGAACACGATGACCACGCTGACCGGCTCCATCCGCAAGCGGATAAACGACGTGGCCATGGTGCGGCTGTCCTATTCGCTGGTGGTGGCCAGCTCGAACAACGAGTTCGAGCAGTATATGCCCTATAACTACACGGGCAACAGTTTCGGCATAGCCTACCAGCTGTCGTACTGACGGCTTCGGCCGTCCCCAGGGAAGGCCCGGGCCCGCGCCCGGGCCTTTTTCATCGGGCGGGCAATAATGATATAATCATATGATTGGCCGGCCGGGAGACCGGCCGCCCGTCGCTATACCCGTTTTAAGAGGTCCCCTGAATGTACCTTAAAGCCCTGGAAGTCTACGGTTTCAAATCCTTCGCCAACCGCGTGAAGATACCGCTCAAGCCCGGCGTGACCTGCATAGTCGGCCCCAACGGCTGCGGCAAGTCCAACGTGGTGGACGCCATACGCTGGTGCATAGGCGAGATGTCCTGGAAGCAGCTGCGCCTGCCGTCCATGATGGACGTGATCTTCGCCGGCACCGAGAAGCGCCAGCCGCTCAACGTGGCCGAGGTCTCGATGACCTTCGACAACGAGGGCCGCAAGCTGCCGCTGGACTTCAGCGAGGTCACCACCACCCGCAAGATCTACCGCTCGGACGAGTCCGAGTACTTCATCAACCGCGTGCAGTGCCGCCTCAAGGACATCCGCGAGATGTTCCTGGACACCGGTATCGGCGCCGACGGCTACGCCATCATCGACCAGGGCGGCGTCAACGCCGTGCTCAAGGCCAATCCCGAGGCCCGGCGCGAGCTCTTCGAGGAGGCCGCCGGCGTCTCCAAGTACAAGGCCAAGCGCGAGGAGGCCATAAGGCGCCTGGAGAAAGTGGACCAGGACCTGGCGCGGCTGGCCGACTCGATGACCCTCATCGACGAGCAGATCAAGAAGCTCGAGAGCGAGGCCCGCAAGGCCAAGCTGCAGCAGAAGTACAAGGAGGAGCTCTCCGCCGGCGAGATAGCCCTGCTGGTGCGCGAGATAGGCGCGCTGCGGGCGCAGATGGACGAGGAGAAGCGGGCGCTGGAGCCGGTCGAGGCCGAGACGAAGGAACTCTCCGCCGCGGTCACGGCCCTGGAAGGCGAGCAGGGCGCGCTCAACCTGGCCGCCGTGCAGAAGCAGAACGACGAGCGCCTGGCCATGGAGGCCGTCTATTCGCTGCGCTCCGAGGTCGCCCAGCTCGAGGGCAAGTCCATAAACGATCTTAAGCTCGCCGAGGAGAGCCGCGCCGCCTTCTCTTCCGCGGAGAGGCAGGAGCGGACCGACCGGGAGGACGACGCGAAGCTGGAGGCCGAAGCCGCCGGGACCTCCGCGAAGCTGTCGGAGCTGGAGGCCGGTTTCGAGGGCCTCAAGGCCGAATACGACGCGCTCAACGGCCGCCTCGCCGCCCAGGAGCAGGAACTCTCCCGCATCTCCGGCGAAGCCGCGGCCGTCGAGGGCAGGGTCACCGCCGCTTACCAGGAGGAGATGTCCCTTTCCCGCGACAAGGCCTCCGCCGAATCCGATATCACGCATCTGCGCGAGGACCTCGCGGGCCTGGAGAAGGACCTGGAGGAGCTCGCCCGGCAGAAAGCGGAGCACGAGGCGAAGCTCGCCGGGCTCTCGGCCGGCCTCGCCGAGGCCGACGCCGCGCTGGAGGCCGACGGGGCCGCGCTGGCCGCCGCCGGGACCGACCGGGACGCCGCCGCCGCCGAACTGGCCGCCGCCGAGACCCGCCTGGGCGCCGCCCGCGAGGAACTGTCCGGCGCCTCGTCCCGCCTGGAGGCCATACTGGCCCAGGGCGAAAAGGATTCCTACTGGGTCGGCATCAACGCCGTGGTCAATTCCGGCATACAGGGCGTGCGCGGCACGCTGCGCCACCTGCTCGAGGTGCGCAAAGAGGACAAGCTCGCGGCCGAGGAGGCCCTGGGTCGTTTCATGGACGCCGTGGTCGTCGATTCCGCCGAGAAGGCGGGCGAGGCCATCGAGTACCTCAGGCATCTCGGCAAGGGCCGCTGCCGTTTCATCGCGCTGGACCGCGTTCCCGCCGGGGACGGGCGGCCGCTGGAGGCGGGCGGCGCGCAGCGCCTGCGCGAGCGCGTGGGTTCGGCCCCCGACCTGGCCCCGCTGCTCGACCATCTTTTCTCCGGCGTCTACCTCTCCGGCGGTTCCGTGCACGGCTCTTTCTGGCTGTCCGGCGGCGTGGAGGAGGTCTCCTCCAACGAGCCCTACTGGGGCGAGGCCGACGAGCTCAAGGCCCGCATAGCCTCGCTGCAGGAGGAATGCTCCTCCCTCTCCGCCAGGAAGGAGGAGCTGGGCGCCCGTCTGTCCGGCCTGGCCGGGACCATCGGCTCCCTCTCCGAGAAGATAAATTCGCGCCGGATAGCCCGCCACGGCCTGGAGAAGGAGGCCGAGCAGGAGAAGGAACTGCTGGAGGTCAGGGTCAGGAACGAGGAAGGAGCGCGCTCCGACCTGGAGAAGAAACGCGCCGCCCTGGAGCAGTCCCTGGCCCGTTCGGCCGAACTCGACGGCAGGATAGAGGCCGCGCGCGCCGCTTCGGAGGCCGCCCGCGCCGAGATAGCCGGCCTTACCGCGCGCAAGTCCGGGCTGCAGGCGCAGGCCGACGAGATGCGCCTCGAATCGGGCCGGCGCAGGGCCGGGCTGGAAAGCCACGGCCAGAACGTCGATTTCATGCGGCGCCAGCTCGCGACCCTCGCCGCGCAGCGCGAGCGCATAGCCGGGCAGCTGGCCGAGCTGGGCGCCCGCAAGGCCGAGCTGACGGAGCGCGCCGAGCGCCTGACCCGCGAGGCGCAGGAGGCCCGCGCCTCCGCGGAGAACCTGCGCGGGCGGCTCAAGGAGCGCGAGGTGGTGCTGGAACAGCTGGGCAACGAGCTCAACGAGATGAAGAACCAGCTCGAAAGCTACCGGACCCGCATCAACGAGCAGAAACAACTGCTCTCGGAGAACGAGCAGAAGCGCCACGAGATAGACCTGCGCGTCAACACGGCCGCCACCCGCGTCGACGACCTGGGCCGCCGGCTGGCCGACGACTGGACCACCAGCTACCTGGAGGCCAAGGAGAAGTACGGCGCCGTGGAAGTGGACCCGGAGCGGGTGAGGAACCTGCGCCGCCGCCTGGAGAACATGGGCCCCATCAACATGACCGCGCCCGAGGAGTACGAGGCGCTGACCAGCCGCCACAACTTCATGAACTCGCAGGTGGAGGACCTCAACAAGGCCAAGGCCGACCTGCGCTCGGCCATCTCCAAGATCAACGAGACCACCCGCGAGAACTTCAAGACCACCTTCGACAAGGTGCAGCTGCACTTCAAGCAGATCTACGCGCTGCTCTTCAACGGCGGCGAGGCCAGCCTGATCCTGACCCAGCCGGACAACCTGCTGGAGACCGGCGTGGAGATAGTGGCGCATCCGCCCGGCAAGAAGCTCATCAGCATCTCGCAGCTCTCCGGCGGCGAGCAGGCGCTGACCGCGCTGGCGCTGCTGTTCAGCTTCTTCTGCGTGAACCCCTCGCCTTTCTGCATCATGGACGAGGCCGACGCCCCGCTCGACGACGCCAACGTGGAGCGCTTCGTGCGCCTGATCAAGGAGTTCTCCTCGGGAACGCAGTTCGTGGTCATCACCCACAACAAGCGCACGATGGAGGCCGCCGACGTGCTTTACGGCGTGACGATGGAGGAGGCCGGAGTCTCCAAGGTCATCTCGGTGGACCTGCGCAAGGCCGAGGCCCTGGCCGAGAACCCGCCGGCGGAAAAGGAGCCGGCGGCGGCCTGAGCCGCGAAGCGATGCTCTACGGCGTCTTCTCCGACGTGCACGGCAACTACGAGGCCCTCAAGGCCGTGCTGGCGTTCTTCCGCAAGAGCGGCGTCGGAGGCCATATCTGCTGCGGCGACATCGCCGGCTACGGGGCCCAGGCCGCCGAATGCGTGGACGCCATCACGCCGCTGCCCGGTCTGCACTGCGTCATGGGCAACCACGACGCGGCGCTGGTGGGCCGCATGGACCTGAAGTGGTTCAACCCCACCGCCACGGCCGCCATACTCTATAACCGCCATTTCCTGCGCGGCGATCAATTGCAGTTCATAGCGGACCTGCCGGAGATGGTGGAGCGGGAGGATTTCACCCTGGTCCACGGCTCGCCCAAGAGCCATCTCAAGGAATACCTGCTCAGCGAGCTGCAGTTCATGGAGAACCTGGGTTACTGGAAGGTCTCGCCCTGCTTCATCGGTCATTCTCATATGCCCGTCTATTTCTCGCTGGAGGGAGCGAACACTCTCCCCGTCACCGATTTCCTCAGGCCCATGCACACGGTGCGCCTCGATCCGGAGGCCCGCTACATCATCAATCCCGGTTCGGTCGGCCAGCCCCGCGACAGCAACCCGCTGGCGTCCTGCGGCCTCTACGACTCCGAGGCGCGCACCTTCGAGCTGTTCCGCCTGGAGTACGACGTGGAGAAGACGAAGCGCGTCATGCGCGAGGCCGGCCTGCCGCCGATGCTGGTGGAGCGGCTGAGCCTGGGGTTCTGAATTTATGCCCATAAAACTGCTGATAGTGGACGACGACAGGAACTTCATAGAGACGCTGGAGGACGGCCTGCGCCTGAAGCAGGTGGACGCCGAGATCAAAGTGGCCAAGTCCGCCAGGGAGGGCCTGGACGCGCTGGCCGGGACCAAGCCCTCGCTGATCATCCTGGACGTCCAGCTGCCCGACATGCACGGCATCGAGTTCATGAAGATCATCAAGGACTCCGACAGGCTCAAGGACGTGCCGGTGATCTTCATCTCGGCCAAGTACACCGAGCCGGCCGACCGGGCCGAGGCCGTCCTGGGCGGCGCGGCGTCCTTCTTCTCCAAGCCGATAGACATCGACGAACTCTGGAAAGAGATAAGGTACCTGCTGGACCGCCGCGGCGGCGGAAAACCCTGAGCGGGCGCCCCGGCTTGACAGGAAAAGCGGAAAACAGTTATCTAGAGTAGACCGGAAGCCAAGGAGACGAGCATATGTCGAACGAGATACAGCTGACCGACGCCAATTTCGAGCAGGAGGTAGTGAAAAGCGGCACCCCGGTGCTGGTGGATTTCTGGGCCCCCTGGTGCGGCCCGTGCCGCATGATCGGCCCCGTCATAGAGGAACTGGCCAAGGAATACGACGGCAGGATCAAGGTGTGCAAGCTCAACACCGACGAGAACCCCGAGACCGCCTCCAGGTTCCAGATCTCGGCCATCCCGACGATACTCTTCTTCAAGGGCGGCAAGATGGTCAAGGACGCCGTGGGCCTGCAGCCCAAGGAAGAGCTCAAGAAGATCATGGACTCGCTGCTCTGAGCGGCCGTACGGCCGCCGCCCGATGGGGACACCATGCCGCATGGTGTCCCCGGGCCGGCGGAGACCGTTTTCCTTCCTCCTTTTCTCCCTTTCGCAGATGAATAAAAAACAGGCCTACCTGATAGACGCGCACGGCTTTCTGCACAGGAGCTACCACGCGCTGCCCAAGCTCTCCACCTCGAAAGGCGAGGAGGTCGGCGCGCTTTACGGTTTCCTGCGCCTGCTGCTCAAGATAATGCGGGAGAAGAAGCCCGCCGCCGCCTGCGTCTGTTTCGACTCCCCCGCCAGGACGCTGAGGGAGGAGTCCTATCCCGAGTACAAGGCCAACAGGCCGCCGACCGACCCGGCGCTCAAGGCGCAGCTGGCGCTGGCCCGCGACCTGGCGCGCGCGGCGGGCCTGCCCGTGCTGCACGCCGACGGTTACGAGGCGGACGACCTCCTGGCCGCCGCCGCGGCCGAGCTCAAGGCCGCCGGCTATCACTGCGTGCTGGTCACCACCGACAAGGACGCCGCCCAGCTCGTGGGCCCCGACGTGAGCCTCTGGGACGGCTCCTCGGCCTCTTTCGGCGGACCGGCCGAAGTAGAGAAGAAGTTCGGCGTGCCTCCGTCCCTGATAACCGATTATTTCGCGCTGGTGGGAGATTCCTCCGACAATGTGCCCGGCGCCGCCGGCATCGGGCCCAAAGGCGCCCTCAAGCTTATCGCGTCCTACGGCGGCCTGGAGGGCATACTGGAGGCGGCCAAGGACCCCGCTAAACTGGCGGCCGACAAGACGCTGGCCAAGGCCGCGGCTTCGGCCGACCTGGCCAGGCTTTCCAAAAAGCTGGTGACTCTCGAGACCGCCGTCCCGGTGGAAATATCGGCGGAGGCGCTCAAAGTGTCGCCGCCCGACGCGGCCCTGGCCGCGGAGCTCGGGGAGCGCCTGGAATTCAAGGATCTGCTGGCGCTGGCCGGCCCGCGGTCGTCGGCCCCCGCGCCGGCGGCCGAGACCGCCGGCCTGGACGAGGCCCTGGAGGCGGCGGGCGAAGAACTTTGCGCCGCGCTGGAGGAGGATTGGGTCTGCGCCGGAGGCGGGGGGAAGTTCTTCCTCTCCGAGGCCGGCCTGCTGGGAGAGGAGGAGAAACGCAAGCTCCTCGGGGCCCTGCTCGACCCGGCCCGGCATAAGACCGCTTTTTTCTTCAAGGACCTGCTGCGCCTGCTGGGCGCGCCGGCGGACGCCCGGCTCGGGAACTTCACCGAGGCCGGGCTGGCCTACCAGCTGGCGGCCTCCGGTTCCCGCGCCAGCGTCCTCTCGCGGCTGGTCATGGAGAAGGCCGGGGTGCACGCGGCCGAGGGTCCCGGCGGCCTGCCGGTCTGCTGCGCGGCCCTGCCCGCGGCCGCGAAAGAACTCCTGAAAGAGCTGGAAGCCGCCGGGATGGGCCCGCTCTATTCGGAGACCGAACTGCCGCTGGTCGAGGCCGTCCACTCGATGGAGGCTTTCGGCATAAAGGTGGACCGCGGCGCGCTGGAGAAGCTCAGCGGGCTTCTTGAGTCCGAGATGGCCGCCGCCGAGGCCGACGTGCGCGAGGCCGCGGGTTACGACGTCAACCTCAATTCCCCCAAGCAGCTCTCCGAACTCATCTACGGCAAGTTCAATATCCAGCTGGATACGGCGCAGAAGCGGATGTTCAAGACCAAGAGCGGCGGCTATTCCACGGGAGAAGAGGCGCTGACGGCCCTCTCCGCCGCCCATCCCGCCATAGCCCGCATACTCGCCCACCGCGAGGCGGCCAAGCTGAAATCCTCCTTCGTGGACAACCTGATGGAACTGGCCGACGCGGAGGGCCGCGTCCATACCAGCTTCGACCAGGCCGGCGCGGCCACCGGCCGCTTCTCCAGTTCCCGGCCCAATCTGCAGAATATCCCGGTGCGCACGGCGCAGGGCCGCGAGGTCCGCCGCGCCTTCGCCGCCTCGGAGGGGCATGTCCTGCTCTCGGCCGACTATTCGCAGATAGACCTGCGCGTGCTGGCCCATCTCAGCGGCGACCCCGCGCTGTGCGCCGCCTTCCGCGCGGGCGAGGACATCCATTCCCGCACCGCCGCCGAGGTGTTCGGCTGCATGCCGGAACTGGTCACGTCCGACCAGCGGCGCGTGGCCAAGGCCGTCAATTTCGGCATAGTCTACGGCCAGACGGCGCAGGGCCTCTCGCGCGAGCTGGGCATAAGCCGCCGCGAGGCCGCCGACTATATCGAGCGGTATTTCGGCGTCTATTCCGGGGTGCGGGCCTGGACGGAAAAGGTGCTGGAGGCCGCCCGCCGCGACGGCTATGTGGCCACTTTCGCCGGCCGCCGCCGGCTCATCCCGGACATCAAGGCCTCCAATCCCAATCTGCGCGCCTTCGCCGAGCGCTCGGCGGTCAATACGCCGGTGCAGGGCGGTTCCGCCGAGATAATAAAGAAAGCCATGCTGGCCGTGCACGCCCGGCTGCGCGGCGAGGCCGCCAGGGCCAGGATGCTGCTGCAGGTGCACGACGAACTCATCTTCGAGGTGAAGAAAGCCGATTCCGCGTGGCTGGCGGCTTTGGTCAAAAAGGAGATGGAAGGGGCCTGGCGGCTGGACGTGCCGCTGCGCGCCGACGTCAAGGTCGGCCCCAACTGGCTGGAGATGGAGAAACTCGGTTAATGCTGCTGCTCGGCCCCTCGCGCTTCCGCTCGCTCCCGCCGGTCACCCGTTACCTGCTGGCCGCCTGCTTCGGTTTTTACCTGGCCGGACTTTTCGCTCCCCATTTTGTGAACGGCTGGTTCGGCCTCATCCCCGCCATGGTGATGAAGGGCGAGCTCTGGCGCCTGCTCACCTATGTCTTCCCCCACGGCGGCCTCCTGCACCTGGTGTTCAATTGTTTCCTTATATGGACGCTGGGCGGCATGATGGAGGAGGGCATGGGTCCCGCCCGCTACGGCAGGCTGCTCCTCTGGTGCGCCCTGGCGGCGGCTTTCCTGACCGTGGCCGTCGCTCCGTATTCGCGCATACCGGTCATAGGCGCTTCCGGGGCCGTGTTCGGCCTGCTGGGGGCCTTCGCCGCCCTGAACCCCGACTCCGTCGTGCGGCTTTATTTTCTTTTTCCCATGTCGGCGCGCGCGCTGGTCATACTCCTGGCCGCGGTCGAACTGGCGATGAGCCTTTCCGGCTCGAACCCGGGCATAGCCAGCACGGCCCATCTGGGCGGCCTGGCGGCCGGCTGGGTCATCGCGCGTCCGCCCCGGTTCCTGGCGAGGTTCGCCGCCGCCGTAAGGCCGGCCCCGCGCCCCGCTTATGACCCGCAGGCCGAACTCGACCGCCTGCTGGACAAGATCTCGTCCTCGGGCATGGAGTCGCTCAGCCGCCGCGAGCGGGAGGCGCTGGAGCGGCTCTCGCGCGAGAGGGGAGGGCGGGCGTGAAGCTGTCCCCGAAAGCCGTCAAAGCCTTCGCCGCCCTGCGCCGGCGCAAGCTCCTGGCCGGGCTCACCGGCTCTATCGGCGCCGGCAAAAGCGCGGCGCTGGAGGAGTTCGCCCGCGCGGGCGCTTTCACGGTCTCGGCCGACGCCCTGGCCCGGTCCGTATTGACTTCGCCCGCCTGCTATAGTAGAATTTTCAGGCAGTTCGGCCCACGCGTCTTCCTACCGGACGGTTCCCTGGACAGAAAAAAACTCGCGGCGAAGGTTTTCCGCGACAGGACCGCCAGGAAGAAGTTGGAGTCGCTGCTCCATCCACTGATAATCGAAGAAGCGATAGCCCTAATCTCAAGATCTCCCAAAAAGACCGCCATAATAGACGCGCCTCTGCTTTTCGAGACCGGACTGGAGAGGCATTTACACCTGAGCATCTGCGTCACGGCCCCGGGGGAGATAAGGAAAAGGCGCTGTTCGGGCAGGGGATGGCCCCGGGGGGAGTTCGAGGCCAGGGAAAGGGCGCAGCTGCCCGCGGGGGAGAAAGCGGAGAGAGCGGATATAACGCTGGATAATTCCGGCTCCAGGGCGGACCTGAGGGCCCGCGTGAGAACCCTGTACGGTTTCCTTAAAATAACTTCGGAGAGGTAAAATGAATTCGACGAACAACCAGGAAGGCAGGCCCCAGGCCTACAATGACAGGCGCGGGGGTCGCCCGGACCATCGCCAGGACCAGGGCCATAACGGCCATGGCGGCAATAACGGCAATAACGGCCAGCCGCAGGTGCAGGGCAACGGCCGGGAGGTCCCGAAGCTGGACATCTCCGAACTGACCAAGATGACCGTCTCCGACATCCTCAAGATGGCCGAGAAGTTCAACCTGGAAGGCGTGGCCGGCCTGCGCAAGCAGGAGCTCATCGGCAAGATCATGGAGGCCCAGGCCAAGCAGAACGGGCTGGTCGCCGGCGACGGCGTCCTGGAGATCCTGCCCGACGGCTTCGGCTTCCTCCGCTCCGAGGAATACAATTACCTCTCCAGCCACGAGGACATCTACGTCTCCCCCTCGCAGATCAAGAAGCTCGGCCTGCGCAAGGGCGACACCATCTCCGGCCTGATCCGCCCGCCCAAGGACGGCGAGCGCTTCTTCGCGCTGCTGCAGGTCAAGACCGTCAACGGCGTCGAGATAGAGAAGATAGCACGCCGCCCGCTGTTCGACAACCTGACCCCGCTGCATCCCAACGCCCGCTTCACTCTGGAGACCGTCAAGACCGACCTGACCGGCAGGACCATCGACCTGATGGTGCCGGTGGGCCAGGGCCAGCGCCAGCTCATCGTCGCCGCGCCCAAGACCGGCAAGACGATGATCCTGCAGCGCATCGCCAATTCGCTGACCACCAACCATCCCGAGATCGAGCTCATCGTGCTGCTCATCGACGAGCGCCCCGAGGAGGTCACGGACATGAAGCGCTCGGTGCGCGGCGAGGTCATCGCCTCCACCTTCGACGAGCCGGCCGACCGCCACGTGCAGGTCGCCGAGATCGTGCTGGAGAAGGCCAAGCGCATGACCGAACTGGGCAAGAACGTCGTGGTCCTGCTCGACTCCATCACCCGCCTGGCCCGCGCCTACAACACGGTCACCCCGTCGTCGGGCCGCGTGCTCTCCGGCGGCCTCGAGTCCACCTCGCTGCAGCGGCCCAAGCGCTTCTTCGGCGCGGCCCGCAACATCGAGGAAGGCGGCTCGCTGACCATCATCGCCACGGCGCTGGTCGAGACCGGCAGCCGCATGGACGACGTCATCTTCGAGGAGTTCAAGGGCACCGGCAACTCTGAAATTTACCTGGACCGCAAACTGGCCGACCGCCGCATCTTCCCCGCCATCGACATCAACCGCACCTCCACCCGCAAGGAGGAGCTGCTGATGAGCGAGGACGAGCTCAACAAGGTCTGGATCCTGCGCAAGGTGCTGGCCCCGCTCTCGCCGGTCGACGCTATGGAGCTGCTGCTGACCAAGCTGGGCGCCACCAAGTCCAATAAGGACTTCCTCAAATCCATGGAGATGGGCGGGCGGTGAAGCCCGGGCGCGGGATACTGCCGGCCGCCGCGGCCGGGTTGCTGGCCACCGGTGTGATCGCGGTGGCCAGCGTTCCCAGGCAGGCCCCGCCCGACCACGCCAGGTTCTCCGTGCTGACCCCCGCGGGTCCGGCGGCCCCGGACCCGGAGGCCTTCAAGGCCCTGGACCGTCTCGTCCACGCTCGGCACCGCATAGGGCCCTCCGATACCATAAGCGGCATCGCCGGAATGTACGGCGCCGACGTGCGCGCGCTCAAGAGCACCAATCACAACGAGTTCATCTTCATGCGCCGCGGCGGCTATATCCGCGTGCACAACGGCGAAGGTTATCTCTACGAGGTCTCGCAGGACGGCGAGACGCTCAACGGCGTGACTTCCCGCCACCGGCGCAAGGGGGCGGACCTGAAGGAGTTCCGCGCCGAAGTGGTGCGGGCCAACCGCCTGCCTCCCTCTTCGCTGCTCTCGAACCATGTCTTCAAAAAGGGCGACCGCGTGCTGCTGCCCGGGGTCTACCTGGACCTGGACACCTACCGCGTGCCGCTGCCTTATATGCCGCGCATCAGTTCCCGCTACGGCAACCGCTACCATCCGATACACAAGAAGATGATGTTCCACAACGGCATAGACATACCGATGAAGGTAGGCACCCCGGTCTACCCGTCGCGTTCCGGCACCGTGGTCTTCGCCGGCTGGCTGGGCGGCTACGGCTACGTGGTGGACGTGAAGCACTCGGACGGCTATATCACCCGCTACGGCCACCTCTCCAAGGTGACCACGACCAAAGGGACCAAGGTGCAGAAAGGCCGCAGCCTGCTGGGCCGGGTCGGCTCCACCGGCACCTCCACCGGGCCGCACCTGCATTTCGAGATCCTCACCAATGCCGGCCGTTCCGTCAACCCGACCGCCAAATTCGGCCGGAAATAAGGGGAAACAACGTCCCCTCAATATGCTAAAATATCGATATATTCGCGGTTAGATCCAGGACGGAACAATGAAAACCGACATACACCCCAAATATTCGCTCTGCGAGGTCACCTGCGCCTGCGGGAACACCTTCACGACCAGGTCCACCAGGGCCCCGATCAAGGTCGAGATCTGCTACGCCTGCCACCCCTTCTATACCGGCAAGCACAAGTTCCTCGACACCGCCGGCCGCGTGGAGAAGTTCCAGAAGAAATTCGCCGCCACCGGCGGCAAGACCGTCGAGCGCAAGCCCAAGAAGGTCGCGGCCGTCAAGACCTCGCTGGCGCCCAAGCACGGCAAGAAAGTCCTTTCCTCCGCCCCCAAAAAGGCCGCCGAGGCCAAGCCGGCCAAGAAGGCGGCCGCCAAGCCGGCGGAGAAGAAAGCTCCCGAGAGCAAGTAGCTTCCGCGGGGCAGGGCAGGGCGCGCCTTCACGGGCCGCCCTGCCCTTTCATTATAGGGGGGCCGCCAGAAGCCTGATATGAGCCCGGAACAAGCCGCGGATATCGCCAAGATACGCGAGGAACTGGCCGAGACCGAGAGGCGGCTGGCCGAGCCCGGGCTTGCCCCGTCCGAGATCGAGTCCCTTTCCCGCAAACACGCCTCGCTCAAGTCCATAACCTTGCTTTCTGATTCTCTGGCCGCCCTCGGGAAAGAGGCGGCCGGCCTGCGCGCGCTCGCGTCCGGCAACGATCCCGAGATGGCGGAGATGGCTTCAGCGGAGCTTCCGCTGGTGGAGGCCAGGCTGGCGGAGACCGCGCAGGCCTTGAAACTCGCCCTGCTGCCGCCCGACCCGCTGGACGCCAAGGACGTGTTCCTGGAGGTCCGCGCCGGCGTGGGCGGCGACGAGTCCGCCCTTTTCGCCGCCGATATCTTCCGCATGTACCTGAAGTTCGCCCAATCGATGGGCTGGACCGCCGAGGTGCACGAGCTCGGCACCACCGGCCTCAAGGGCCTCAAGAACGGGGTCATGAACGTGAAGGGGACCAACGTCTATTCCTGGCTGAAATACGAGGGCGGCGTGCACCGCGTGCAGCGCGTGCCGCAGACCGAGGCCTCGGGCCGCATACACACCTCCACCGTGACCGTCGCGGTGCTCCCGGAGCCCGACGAGGCCGAGGAGATAAAGATAGACCCGAAGGATTTGAAAGTGGACACCTACCGGGCCGGCGGCGCCGGCGGGCAGAACGTCAACAAGGTGGAGACCGCCGTGCGCATCACGCATCTCCCGACGGGCATAGTGGTGGCCTGCCAGCAGGAGCGCTCGCAGGGGCAGAACAAGCAGAAGGCCATGGCCCAGCTTTACGCGCGGCTGAGCTCGGCCGCGGACGAGAGCCGCACCGAGTCGCTGGCGGGCGAGCGCCGCCGCCAGGTCGGCTCCGGCGACCGCTCGGAGAAGATACGCACCTACAATTTCCCGCAGAGCCGCGTCACCGACCACAGGGCGCAGCGGTCCTGGCATAATATCGACGCGGTGATGGAGGGGGAGATAAAGCCGATGCTCGAAGAGCTGCGGCTCTTCTTCTCCTCGGAGAAAGATGGCGAGCAGGGCTGAACTGCTGGCCCGGGGGCGGGAGTTCCTGGAGCGCGCCGGCTCGCAGGAGCCGGAGGCCTGCGCGCAGTGGCTGCTGGCCGAGGCGCTGGGCACGGGCAGGCTGGAGCCGCTGGCCGACCCGGGCGCGGCGGTGCCGCCGGCCGCCGAGCGGAAGTTCATGCGCCTGGCCCGGAAGAAGGCCTCGGGGATGCCGCTCTCCTACGCGCTGGGCTGGCACGATTTCATGGGCCTGCGGCTGAAAGTGGGGCCGGGGGTGCTGGTGCCGCGGCCCGAGACCGAGGAGCTGACGGAACTCTGCGCGCGGCTGCTGAAGGAACGGCGCGGGGGCGGCCCGGCCGAGATACTGGATTTTTGCGCCGGCTCCGGCTGCGTGGCCGTCGGCCTGGCGGCCCGGCTGCCGGCGGCCCGGGTGACGGCCGTGGAAAAATCGGCCCGCGCGGTCCGTTACGCCGAGGCCAACGCGCGGGAGCACGGCGGCGGCAGGGTACGGGTGCTGCGCGGCGACAATTTCAGGGGCCTGGGCCCCTTCGACGCCATAGCCGCGAACCCGCCCTATATCCCGGCCGGCGCCATCCCGGGACTGGACCCGGAGGTGCTGAGGGAGCCGCGCGTGGCGCTCGACGGGGGCGGCGACGGCCTGAAGGTCGTCCGCGTGATAGCGGCCGACGCCCCGGCGGCGCTGCGGCCCGGCGGCTTCCTGGTCATGGAGGTCTGCGACGGGCAGGCCCCCGCGGCGCTGGGCCTCCTCGCGGGACCGGCCTGGGCGGAGCGGGCGGCTTACAGGGATTTCAGCGGAAAGGAACGGTTCGTTTACGGGAGACTGAATGGATAATTTCGTCATACACGGCGGCAAAAAACTCGGCGGGGAGGTGCGGATAAGCGGCTCCAAGAACGCCGCGCTGCCCATACTGGCGGCCACGCTGCTCACGAAGGAAAAATGCGTGGTGCGCAACGTGCCCGACCTGCGGGACATCAAGTCCACTTTCGACCTGCTCAACCACCTGGGCAAGAAATGCTTCTTCGAGGCCGGGGCCTTCACGGCCGCCGAGCCCGGACGGCTGAAGCACGACGCGCCCTACGAACTGGTGCGCCGCATGCGCGCCTCCGTGCTGGCCGCCGGCCCGCTGCTCGCGCGCCTCAAGAAGGTGCGCGTTTCCATGCCGGGCGGCTGCTCTATAGGCGTGCGCCCCATCGACATACACATAGAGGCTTTCAAAAAACTCGGGGCCGAGGCCTGCTACGAGAAGGGCGATATAGTCCTGACCGGCGCGAAACTCAAACCCGGGCGCCTGCGCTTCCGTTTTCCCAGCGTCGGCGCCACCGAGAACCTGATGATGTGCGCCGCCCTGCTCGAAGGCAGGACCACGCTGGAGAACTGCGCGCGCGAGCCGGAGATAGAGGACCTCGCCGCCGCGCTGCGGTCCATGGGCGCCGAGGTGGAGGGCGCCGGCGGGCCCCGCATCGTTATCCGCGGTCAGTCCAAGCTGAAGGGCCTGCGCCATACCGTCATCCCGGACCGCATAGAGACCGGCACCTACATGCTGGCCGCGGCCGCCGCGGGCGGCAAGGTCCGCCTGACGGCCGCCGATCCGAAACCACTGGGCGCCCTGATAAAGGCGATGGAGCGTTCGGGCGCGAAAGTGACCTGCGGCCGCGATTCCATAACCGTCGAGTCCTCCGGCGGCAGGCCGAAGCCGGTCAACGTGAGCACCGCGCCGCACCCGGGCTTCCCCACCGACCTGCAGGCGCCGTGGATGTCGTACATGGCCCGCTGCCGCGGCAACGCCTCGGTGCAGGAGAACATCTTCGAGAACAGGTTCATGCACGCCGCCGAACTGCTGCGCATGGGCGCCAGCGTCTATATCTCGGGCAACAAGGCCTACGTGCACGGCGTCGAGGAGCTCAACGGCGCGCCGATCATGGCCTCCGATATCCGCGCCGGCGCCGCGCTGCTGGTGGCGGCCGGGGCCGCGAAGGGCCGCTCGCTGATACGCCGCACCTACCACATAGACCGCGGCTACGAGCGCGTCGAGCATAAGCTGCGCGCGCTGGGCATGAAGATAGAACGGGTGAAGGCCTGAGACCATGACCTGCGAAGAGGCCGAGAAATACCTGGTGTCGCGGCAGACCTTCGACAAGAAGGACGGCTTCGCGCGCGTGCTGTCCTGCCTGGAAAAGCTGGGCGACCCGCAGGAGAAGTTCCGCGCCGTACACGTCACCGGCACCAACGGCAAGGGCTCGGTCTGCGCGCTGCTGGAATCGTCGCTGCGGGCGGCGGGCTACAGGACCGGCCTTTTCATCTCCCCGCACCTGGTGGAGATGCGCGAGCGCGTCAGCGTCGGGGGGGAGAACATCGGCCGGGAGGATTTCGCCGCGCTCTGCGCCGAGGTGGCCGCGGCAGGCCCCGACCTGAGCTTCTTCGAATCGATCACCTGCATGGCCTTCCTACATTTCGCCCGGTCCGGCCTGGACCTGGCCGTGCTGGAGGTCGGCATCGGCGGCACCTGGGACACGACCAACGTCATACCGCCGCCGGAACTCTGCCTGATAACCTCCGTAGACCTCGACCACGACAAATACCTCGGCCGCGCGGTGACGGAAGTGGCCGCGCACAAGGCCGGGATAATAAAGAAGGACTCTCTCTGCCTCTGCCCGCCGCTGCCGGCGGAAGTTTCGGCGGTCGTGGAAAAGACCGCCTCCCGGGCCGGAGGCCGGGTCGTCTTCCTTCCGGACGCTTTCAAGGTGAAGGGTTACGACTGGGAGCGCAACCGGACGCTGCTGGCCGGCCCCGGCGGCGATCTCGAGCTGGGCATAATCGGCGACAGGCAGGGCGTCAACGCCGGCCTGGTCCTGCGCGCCCTGGAGGAGCTCGCCCGCCGCGGCTTTCCGCGCGCGCCGGACGGCTTTCGGGCCGGCCTGGAGAGCGTGCGCTGGAAGGCCCGCTTCCAGGTGCTGCGCGCGGCGCCGCGCGGCCGGGACTGTTCTTTCATCCTGGACGGCGCCCATAACCCGGAGGCGGTGCGCGCCTTCATGCGCACCTTCCGGAGCTCACCTTTCGCCGCGCGCCCGCACGCCTTCGTCTGCGGTTTCCTCAACGACAAGGACTACCGCGCCATCCTGTCGGTGCTGGCGCCGCTGGCCGACGATTTCATCTTCACCGCCCCGGCCTCCGACAAGGCCATACCGCCCGGGCTGCTGGCCGAGGAACTGCAGCGGCTCAGGCCGGACGCGGCGGTGGAGGTGGAGGAGGACGCCGAGGCCGCGCTGGTCTCGGCCGCGCGGCGCGGCACCGCGGCGGTGCTGGGTTCCTTTTATCTGGCGGGGGCCGCGCTGAAGATCCTCGGGAAGGCGGGGCTCAAGGACACGGCCGGGGTAAGTTGAAGCTCACGGAGGACATCGTGATAGGAATCGGCATAGATATAGGCGGCACTAACGTCAAGCTGGCGGCTTTTACCGCCGAGGGGCGGCAGCTGGCCGAGTCGAGGTTCAAGACCGAGAGCGGGCGCGGCCGCGCGGATTTCCTGCGCCGTCTGACCGAGGCCGCGCGGGCGCTGAAGGGCTCGCTGGCCGGAAAGGCCGTTTCCGTGGGTATTGGCATGGCCGGCGACATAGACCCCGACGCCGGGGTCGCCAGGTTCTCGCCCAATCTCTGCGGCTGGCGCGATCTGCCGGTAGCCGGCCCGCTGGAGAAGGCGCTGAAACTGCCCTGTTTCATCGAGAACGACGCCAATATGGCGGCCTGGGGCGCCTACGCGGCCGAACCCGGCGCCGGCGGCAACGCCATAGCCGTCACGCTGGGCACCGGCATCGGCGGCGGCATGATCCTGAACGGGAAACTCTATCACGGCTCCCACGGTTCGGCCGGCGAGATAGGCCATTTCATCATCAGGCCGGGCGGCGCGCGCTGCGGCTGCGGACGGAGGGGCTGCCTGGAGGCCTATTGCGGCAGCGGGGCGGTCATGGCCGCCGCGCGCGCCCGGGTGAAGAACGAAGAGGCTTTCGTCAGGAAATACGCCGACCCCGCCCGGCCCAGGTTCAACACGGTCTGCCTGGCGCGCGCCGCCAGGGCCGGCAACGCCGCGGCGAAGAAGGTGTGGCGCGACATGGGGGAGAGCCTTGGCATGGGCCTGGCCGGCGCCGTGCTGCTCTTCGACCCGGAGCGCATAATCCTCACCGGCGGCGTGTCGCGCGCGGCGGACTGCTTCCTGCCGGCCATGAAGAAGGTCTTCGCCGCCCAGTCCATAGCGACGCCTTTCAAAAGGGTCAAAGTGAAGGTCTCGCGCAGCGCGGACCTGGGCGTGATGGGAGCGGCCCTCTACGGCCTGCACCGGGCGGCCGGCAGATAATGTTCAGGGCCGCCGCCATAGCGTCCCTCTTCGCGCTGCACGGCGCGGCGGCGGCTTACGACCTTCCGGCGGCCACGGGGACCCACAGGGTGGAGTTCACCGCCGAGGAGGCCGACTTCAACGAGTACGACCGCGTGATCGGCCTGCGCCGCGAGGCGGTGGTCCGCGAGTTCGGCGCGGACGACGAGCTGGTCAGAACGCTCAAGGCGGACAGGCTGCGGATAGACATGTCCAGCCGCACCATTATCTCCGATGGCCCTTTCGTGATGGAGGAGAAAGGCAGCTTCTTCTACGGCCGCAGCGGCGAGATGAGTTACGCCGATAATACGGGGATCATACGCGAGGGACGTTTCAGCTACGGCAACCTGGTCTTCCGCGGCAGGGAGATACGGGTGGACGACGGCGAATACGCCTATCACGGCGCGCGGTTCACTTCCTGCGACCTGCTGCCGCCGCATTACCAGGTCAGGGCGTCCCGGCTCTACCTGAAGCCGGACAGCCATTTCCTCGCCTACAACACGGTGTTCTTCCTGGGCAAGGTCCCGCTCTTCTATTTTCCCGTCATCTACCGTCCCCTCGGCGAGGGCACTCCTTTCATAACCAGCATCTATCCCGGCTACGACGAGCGCAGCGGCGCCTACCTCAAGACCAGTTACCTATACCGTTTCACCCCGACGCTGAAAGGCAAGCTGTTCATCGATTATTTCTCGCGCCTGGGCCTCGGCACCGGCGCCGAGATGAACCATGATTCGGCCGACAGTGCCAGGACGCATCTCTCCGCCTACCGGATACGCGAGTACGGGACGCGGGAGGACCGCTGGGCCCTCAGCGGCGGCTATTGGCGCGGCCTCGGCCCCGCGGGCGGGGCGAACTTTTACAGCCAGTCCTATTTCAGGCTCCTTTCCGATCCGGATTTCAACAACCATTATTTCCGTTCCAATCCCTTCGCCGTAAGCCCGGACATGCAGGCCAGCGCCGCGTTCACGCGGCAGTCCAACAATACGGTCACGCGCCTCAGCGCGGCCACGCGCTACGACCGCGACGCGGCCGGGACGGGTTTCCGCCAGGCCTACGATTCGGCGCCGAGGCTGGATTTCCAGACGGTGCCGCTGAAACTGGCCGGCGTGCCGGTGCTCAATTCCTTCAGCGCCATACTGGAGCGCTCAAAGGCGGAGGGGGACGCTTTCTACCAGAACAAGGGAGACGCCTCCTGGACGGTCTCCAGGAACGTCCCGCTCTCGCGCGCGGTCAGTCTCTATCCGCACGTCGCTTACAGGCAGTCCGTGTTCCTGTCCACCTCCTCCGCCACGGAGGATGTCTGGGTGGGGCGTTATTCCAACGGGCTGAACCTCCGCCTGGACGGGCTGTGGGGCTCCTTCGACCTGGCTTACGCCTACCGGCAGCGGTTCAGGGCCAACACTCTCAAGGAGGACGGCTCCGCGGCCGACGGCGGCGTGGAGGAAGAGAGCCTCACGCCGACGCTTTTCGTCAGGCCTTCGAGGAAGTACTACCTGCGCGCCTCCACCTCCTACGACCTGCGCGACGCCGCGGTGGGCGATTTCGCCCGCCGCCTCTCGGCGATGACGGCCGAGCTGGTCGTCGAGCCGCGGCCGGGGATCGGCCTTTTCCTGCAGGACAACTATTCTTTCGCGGAGGGGCACAAGTCGGTCATAGCGCAGGCGGACTTCGCGGTGGATAAGAGCCAGGTCGGGCTCGGCGTCACCAAGTACGGCGATTCGCCGGAATACGTGGTGAACAATACCATAGGGATAAGGCCGGGCTGGAAGGGCTGGAGCGCGGACCTGACGCTGCGCTACCGGCTGACCCCGGCGGACAGGGGCGGCGTGGAGAAATTCTCCTTCTTCGAGAAGAGCGCGGTGCTCTACAAGGAGTTCCACGATTTCCGCAGCACCTGGAATTTCAGGTTCAGGCCCGGCGGGGTCAGGGAGTTCTTCTTCCTGGTCAGCATGAAGATAAACGACGCGCCGCGCAACGAGCCGCTCGACGAGGAGTCCCGCCGCTTCTGGACCCACTGGCGCAAGCCCGGCCAGATCCGGGATTAATAGGCTCCCCGGAGGCTCCCACGCTCGTCACGGTTCGGGTTTTCCGGGCCCGCCCTTCGCTCGTTCGGCCTCGCAAGAACTCGGCCGTCGCGCATAGCGCTAGGCCTCAAACATTCTTGCTCGTCCGCAGAGCGGTACCCTCTCTCGCTCGGGGGAAAACCCTCCTCATGTGACTCGCCGCGGGAGCCTCCGGGGAGCCGACCCGTTAAACACCCCATAAGGAGCCAGCCGGGAGACGGCGGGGGCCTCACCTAAGAAAAACCGTCCGAAGCCGCGAGCTTACGGAGTA
>CAYPYG010000018.1:0-57407 GCA_964415175.1 uncultured Elusimicrobiaceae bacterium | reverse complement strand
GTCAGACCTCTGTAACAGTGAGTATAATAAAACCTGGTTATACAAGCTTTTTCCCGAGCGTAGTGAGGGCACCGGCACTGCCGGACGGGCATGATTGTCTGAGGCCCGAGGCGCTATGCGCCCGGGCCGAGTTCGTGCCCGGCCGAACGGAGCGAAGGTGCATCCTGGAAAAAGCGAACCGTGACGAGTGCGGGATTGGCCTGGGGCGTAGCCGCTGACCGCTTTGGTAGAATGATTCGGAGGGGCCGGCGCCCCCCGAGATCGAAACAGGAGGAGAACATGAGCGTTTACACCCCGAGACAACTGGAGAAGTACGCCGACGCCCTGATCTGGGGCCTGACCGCCGCCCGCCCCAAGCCCTTCAAGAAGTACGACAATATCCTGGTCCGCTGCGACCTGGAGGCCAAAGAACT
Organism: uncultured Elusimicrobiaceae bacterium; assembly: GCA_964415175.1. GTDB lineage: Bacteria > Elusimicrobiota > Elusimicrobia > Elusimicrobiales > UBA9959 > UBA2231. Next base: position 56,994 of record CAYPYG010000018.1, on the reverse strand, counting down.
GGGCGAGATAGTCCACCGCAAACTGGTCAGGCGCGGTTTCAACGTGGTCTTCAATTTCCTCGCCACCCCGGCCATAGAGCGTTCCTTCTACGAGCATTCCGACGAAAAACAGCGCGGCTTCCTCGGGCCCTGGGACAAGGAGCTCTACAATAACCTCAACGGCTATGTCTACATCAACGCTCCCGCCTCGCTGACCCATCTCAAGGACATAGACACCAAGCGGCAGTCGCAGGCCGCCATAGCCCGCAAGCCGCTCTGGGAGATACGCAATAAGCGCGAGGAGAAGGGGCAGTTCGCCTGGACCCTCTGCACCTACCCGACGGAGGAGCTGGCCAGGCAGGCCAGGCTTTCGCTCAAGGAGTACGCGGCGCAGATAGCCAAGGCCTGCTATATCAACGAGCCCGACCCGGCCAAAAAGTGGAACAGCATCTTCAAAGAAGTGACGGCCATCAAGAAATGGCTCAACGCCCTGCCGATAGACACCATCCGCACCGAATCGGCTTCCATGGACTTCGAAGTGAAACTGGGCGACCGCCGCAAGTTCCTCGGGGTGAGCGGCCACAATATCCCGAGCTTCGAGATCTTCACCTCGCCCGACTGGCGCGGCACGCGCGGCGTCTACTACGCCAATCTGCCCACCTTCCGCGGCGGCAACTACGTGGAGAAGATCCGCCTGGAGTTCAAGGACGGCCGCGCCGCTAAGATCTCCGCGGCCAGGGGCCAGGATTATGTCCGCAAGGTCATGGCCACCGACAGGGGCGCCGCGCAGATAGGCGAATACTCGCTGACCGACCGCCGCTTCTCCAAGATAGACAAGTTCATGGCCGACATCCTCTTCGACGAGAACCACGGGGGGAAGCACGGCAACTGCCACGTCGCCATCGGCAGCGCCTATAGCGACACCTACGCCGGGGACCCGTCGAAACTGACCAAAGAGGCCAAGGCGAAGCTGGGCTACAACGACTCGGCCGTGCACTGGGACATGATCAATACCGAGGACAAGAAAGTCACCGCGACGCTGAAGAACGGGAAAAAAGCGACCATATACGAGAAGGGGCAGTTCAGGTATTAGGTAGGGGACGCTGATTCCTAAATGCCTATTCCGCGCCGGTAAGGGAGGCGCGGAACGGGCGTACGGCGTATCCCGGAGCGCTGATGAATAGGCATTTAGGAATCAGCGTCCCTTTTTTGCGATAATTTGCGTATGAGCACACTGATGGCGGCGTTAAAGACGGAACGCGGGCGGCACGTGGCGCGCGGCGTCTTCCTGGCGGGTTTCTCGGCCACCTTCCTCTTCTGCGGCTACGAGTTCATCCGCTCGCCCGCCGAATCCATCTTCATGGCCCATTTCAGCGCGGCCGACAAACCCTACGCGCTGAGCGTGGTGCCTTTCTTCATGGCGGCCATGATCTACCTCTACGGGCGCTCGCTCTCGGCCTTCGGCGGCTCGCGCACCATGGTCGGTTCCATGCTGGTCTCGGCCGCCGGCCTGGTCGGCCTCTATTTCGCCGTGGGCCTTCTCGGCAAGCCCGCCGCCTTCCTGCTCTACGTCTTCAAGGAATCCTATGTCGTGATAATCTCGGAGCAGTACTGGTCCTTCATCAACAGCGTGCTGCGCGACGAGGAAGGCAAGGTCTTCAACGGCCCCGTGGCCGGCCTGGGCGCGCTGGGCTCGCTGCTGGGCGGCTTCTTCCTCAGCCGTTACGTGGCCGGCTTCGGCACCGAGGCCTTCATCCTCTTCTCCGCCGTCATGTTCTTCCCGGCGGCCGTGCTCATACGAGGGGCTTACGCGCAGGCCGGAGAGCCGCAGCCCTCGCGCGAGGAGGCCGGCGGCCGGCTCGGCCACGTGCACCTGAGCATACTGAAACAGAACCGCACCGTGCTCTTCATCGCCCTCGTCATTTTCAGCGCCCAGGTGGTGGCCACCATGCTGGACATGCGCTTCTCGCTGCTGGTGCAGGACGCCCTGCCGGACAAGGACCTGCGCACGGCCTACCTGGGCTCCTTCTGGATGTGGGTCAACGGCTTCTCGTTCGCGATGCAGTTCATCATGGCGCCGCTGCTGCTGCGCTGGGTGCCGACCCGCGGCATACAGGCGGCCATCCCGGCCGTGCACATCGCGGCCTGCGCGCTGCTGCTCGTCGCCCCGTCGCTGGCCCTGGCCGCCGGCGCTTTCCTGCTCTTCAAGGGGATGGACTATTCCATCTTCCGGGCCTCCAAGGAGACGCTCTACATCCCGTTCTCCTACGACACCCGCTACCGCGCCAAGCAGGTGGCCGACGCCTTCACCTACCGCTTCTCCAAGGGTTTCACTTCCATGGTCCTCTCGGCGGTGAAGGCCTCGGGCGGCATGCCCGGCGGGGCCTACGCGGCGGCGGCGCTGCTCTTCGCGGCCGCCTGGCTGGGGCTGTCGTTCCCGATGACGGCGAAGCGGGAAACCGCGGCCGCCTGAACCGGCCCGCCCGGAAGCGAAAGAGCCGCCCGCGGGCGGCTCTTTTCTTTTGCCGGGACCGGCCCGTCAGTAGTTCAGGGTCAGGGACATGCGGTGGGCGACGCCGAGGTCGCCGTGGGGGGAGAAGGAATAATCCAGGCTGTAGATGTCGTGCCGGAAACCGGCGCCCAGGCCGACGTTGCGGAAGCCCGAGTTCTCGGTGAGGGCGCGCGTGTTGAAGCCGGCGCGCAGCGCCGCCTCGGTGCGCCTGCCGAAGGGCACGCGGAGCTCGCCGCCCATGGCGAGCCAGGGGTAATTGTCCCTCGGGTAGACGAAATCGGCGGTGAAATCGAGGTGCCTGCCCAGGTGCGTGACGCTGCCGAGCTTCAGGACCAGCGGCAGCGGCGCCTCCTCTTTGTCGTGGCGCAGGCTGCCCATTATGTTCTGCGCGAGCATGCTCAGGCGGAACCTGTTCTCGAAGAAGTAAGGGAAGAGGAGGCCGATGTCCGCGGAGATGGTGTTGTCGCTGGCCAGGATCTTGGAACGCACCAGTTTGCCGTTGGCGCCCAGCACGAACCTCTCTTCGGGATCGCGGTTGAAGCCGGTGATGTAGCAGGCGAAGCCCACGCTCAGGGACACGTCGTAGGGACTGAAGGAGCCGATGTCCGCGGCGTTCTCGTCGGTCCTTTTGATGCTCCCGGCGGAGAAATGCTTGGCTGCCATGCCCCAGGCGCCGACGTCCCCCGCGTTCTGGGCGTAGGAGAAGTAGTTCATGGACATGTCCGCCATGTACAGGGAGTGCATGAGGAAAAGGGACTGTTTCTTTATGTGGATGAGCCCGGCCGGGTTCCATTCGATGGAGGAGGCGTCCCCGACGAGGGAAGTGTAGGCCTCGCCGAGCGCGGCGCCCCTGGCGCCGGCCATGACCTTGAGGAACTGGCCCGAGGAGGTCCCGACCGCGGCGGAGTCGAAACCCGCCCCGGCGGCGGGGGCGCAGGGGAGCGTCAGCGCGGCCAGGCACAGGAGGGCGGTCCCCGCCAGGAAGGCGGGTCCGGCCGCGGTCATGGTCCGGGTCCCGTTCATCTCAGCGCTCCACCGCCACTTTGAAGAGCTTGCCGCCGGCGTCCGGCGGTTTAATGAAGGCCAGGTAGACCCCGCTGGCCACTTCCCCGTTGCGTTCGTTCTTGCCGTCCCAGCTGGCCGTACCGTCCTGCCCGGTGCGCAGTTCCCTGACCAGTTCACCCAGTATCGTGTAGATCTTTATGCCGGTACCGGCGGGCAGGCCGGCGAAACGCATGACGCCGGCCCTGGAGGAGGGCCGGTACGGGTTGGGGTAGATCTTGAGCCCCGTCGTACCGCTGCCGGGCACGGAGATCATGATCTGGAAAGTCGAGAGGTGCCAGGTCTGGGCCCTCACGATGTTCGCGGCCGTGTCGGAGACGGACGGGAGCGGCACCCAGCCCCCGCTGACCGGGTCGTAGAGGGCCAGGACCAGCCGCGACCTGTCCGTTCCCGCCGGGAGATCGTCGACGCGGTAGGGGACCTCGAGCGTCACGGCCTCCAGTACGACTACCGGGGGGAAATGAGTGACCTCCAGGCCTATGCCCGTCGGCAGCAGGGTCCCGGCGTTGGCCGGGGCCGAAGGCAGGGAGGCCTCCGGGGCTATCCTGATGCGGGTGGAGCCGCTCAGGCCGCCGGCCGGCACTATGATGGTGTAGTCGCCGTAGTAGGTCGGCAGCGAGACCGTGGTATCCACCCCGTAAGGGGCCGTCCCCTTCCGGTCGGCCAGGGTGACGGTGGAGCCGGTCAGGGTGAAGGAGGAGCGATGGACGCCGCCGCGGCTTATGGCCTGCGCCCGCGTCCAGTAGGTGGCGCCAGTCAGCAGTCCCGTGAAATAGAGGGTGGTGGTCCCGTCCGCCACGCCCGAAGAGTACAGGACGGAGAAATCCTCCGTCGTGGAGACCTCCACGGCGTAAGAAGTCCCGTACTGGTTGTCCCCGTTCTCCCAGTGCACGCTGAAGGCGTCCAGTTTAAGGCCGGAGATGGCGTCGTCCTGCGCCAGCGCCTGCGGGGTGGCCGGCAGCGTCAGCGGCGCCGGCAGAGGGGTGAAAGCGGTCGGGACGCCGGTATGGTTGAGGGCGGCGATCTGCGCGTAGTAGGAGGCGTTGGAGATCAGCCCGTCGAACCAGGCGCTGGTCTCGCGCGTGGTCGAGGAATGCACCGCCGAGGCGAAATCCGGACGCGTGGAGATCCGTACCTCGTATTCGGTGTCGGGAGGCGGCGGGTTCAGGTCCCTGTCCCAGTTTATCGTGACGGAGGACTTGCCTATGCCCGAAGGCGCCGCGGCCGCGGGGAGGAAGGCCAGGGTGGCCATGGGTTCGAAGGTGTAAGGCCCTTCCTGTATCCCCAGCCGGTTGAACGCCGTCACCCAGAAATAATAGGTGGTATTGGGGAAAAGCCCCGAAGTGCTGAGCGCCAGGTTGTAGGTGTCCGAACTGGTCACCGGGGCGTTGTCCGGGTTCTCCCAGTCCGGCGCGGTCGTAGTGACCACCCTGTAGCGGGTGTCGGGCGGATTGTCCCCGGCCGTCCAGTTGACGGTGATGGAACCCGTGCTCAGGAAGGAGAAATCCGCCTGCTCCGGCGGTATGGCTCGCGTCACGGTGGAGCCCAGTACCGAGAAGCGCTTGTCCCCGTCGCGGGCCAGCGTACCGAGCCGGAAATAGTACGAGGTGTCGGGCGCCAGTCCCGTCAGCGCGAGCGTGGAGACCGAGATCTCCGCCGTGACCGAGGAGAAGGCTATGGCGTCGAACCCGGGCTGGAGCGAGGCTTCCAGCGAGTAACCCCAGGCGCTGTCCGGCGGCGGCTCCGGCGGCAGCGCGACCCAGGTGACCGCGGCGCTGGAATAGAAGACGCCGCTGAATTTCCCCCCGGCGGCCGCCTGGGGGAGAGTGTAGTCCTCGGAGGGCGTCGCCAGCGTGTAGACGGTGGTCCCCGAGAACACGGGTCCGGCGCGGAAATAATAGAAAGTATTGGGGTCCAGCCCTTCTACCGAGGCGGAGCCGGCGTCCCCGTCCGGTTCGAAGGTCTCCGCCGCGATGAGAGTGAAGGAGAAATAGGTGGAAGCCTGCACCGCGTAGCCGTCGGAGCCCACTGGTCCGAAAGTCACCGTGGCGCTCGTGCTCCAGACCCGGTAGAGCGTGACCAGCGGCAGCGGGTCGGCCGCCAGCGTGGCCTTGTAGCCGAGGTCGCTGTAATTGGGGGTGAAGTCCCAGTTCAGGGCGGCTATGCGCAGGTAATAGGTCGTGCTCTGCCTGAGCGAGTCGAAGCGGAGGGAACCGCCGGAGGGGGCCGGGGCCGAAGTGAAATACACCTCCGCGCCGGAGCCGAAAGGCCCGGTGGAGCGCTCGAGCACGTAGCCGAGGCAGTTGTCGTTCTCGAGGTAGCTGACCGAAATGAAGGTCTGCCCTACGGCCAGCGGGGGGGTCACGTCCTGCGCGAGCTCCACCAGGTCCGCCAGCGTGATGGTGGAGACGGCAGCGGCGTAATTGCCCTCCAGGACGGAGTTCAGGGAGCCTCCCCTGAAATACCAGGTCGTGTTGGCCCGCAGTCCTTCTACCGAAAGCGAGTTCCATGCCAGGTCGAAGGTGCGGCTGGAGATCACCGTGGCCCCCGGGTCCAGGCCGAAAGCCGCGGAGGTCGAAGCCTGCAGTTCGTAACCGGCGGCCCCGCCCGCCAGCGCGTCCCACGAGAACGAGGCGGAGTTTATGTGCCTGGAGACCAGCCCGAAAGCCGAGATCGAAGAGGCCCGCGTGGTGAAGGATTCCGCATAGGTGAAATTGGGGACCCCGTTCCAGTTGAGCGCGCCGGCCTTGTAGTAATAGGTCGTGTTCATCAGCAGGCCTTCTACCGTCAGTTCTCCCGCGGCGGCATTATCCGTGGCGGAGTAGTGCACCGTCCCCGTGAAGAGCTGGGAGGTGGATACGAGCAGCGCGTAGCCCTCCGCGTCCCCCTCCTGGACCCCCGAGGCCATCGGCGTCCAGGAGACCGCCGCGCTGGTCCGGTGGACTTCGTGGGCGACGTCCCGGAGCCCGGCGGCCAGGGTGCTGGTCGAGATAACGCCGGAGTAGATCGTTTCCACGTCCTCCAGGTTGGAGGCCTTGACCCGGAACAGGTAGGTCGTGTTGGCCAGCAGCCCGCTGGCCGTAAGGGGGGGGTGCGGCAGCGCGATACTGCCTTTATAGGCGGTGAAATCGGTGTGGGAGGTGTATTCCAGGACGTATTCGGTATAGTCGGGGTTGCCGTTCGTCTCCCAGGCGACGCTGACCTGGGCCGTGATCGACGACTCCGCCGTGAAATAGCCTTCCCCGCCCTGGAAGAAAGGGCCGGTTGGCGCCGCCGCCAGCGTGGCCGATTGAGCGCTTCTATAAAGATCGTCGCCCTGGGCCGAGTCCTTTACCCTGAAGTGATAGAGAGAGTCCTGGGGGAGGTTCTGGTAGGTCGTGGTTTCGGCCGCAAGCACCGTGCCCGCGAAGGAGATGGCCGAGAAATCGGAGGCGGTCGAGAGTTGTACCGTGTAGTTGCCGGTGCCCGCGGGCCAGTTGAAAGTGAGGGTGTCCAGCGTAGGAGCCCCGGGTACGGGTTGCAGCTGCGCCGCGGCCGGGGCCGCCAATGCCGGGGCCAGGCCGAGCGCTAGAGCGGCGGCCAAAAACCTGGACTTTCCGGTCGGAAGGGACATATGACTTTTATAGTTTAACAGATTCGGCGCGGAATTCGGTTAAGGATATGTTACACCGGCGAACCCCATTGAAAGCGGCTCGGCTTGTATTATATTATAATTGCGTCGGCGCCATCCCAGCGCCTTTCCCGACAGCGAACCCGCAGCCCCGGCCGTGCTTCCGCGAAGCCAGGAGAGAACGAATGACGGAAAAAAAGCTGAACATACTGGTCATCAACCCGGGCTCCACCTCCGACGAGGTGAGCTATTACCGCGGCAAGGACCTGGTCTTCCATAAGACCGTGCGCTACAGCCCCGCCGAGCTCGCCCCCTACGAGCGGGAGAAGATAACCGCCCAGTTCGACCTGCGCAAGAAGATGGTGCTCCGGGCGCTGCAGGAGCACGGCGTGGACCCGAAGGAGATGCACGGCGTCATAGGCCGCGGCGGCCTGGTGAAGCCCATAGAGGGCGGCGTCTACGCGGTGGACGAGGCCCTGCTCGCCGACCTGCGCGAAGGCGTGCTGGGCGACCACTCCTCCAACCTGGGGGGCATCCTCGCGCACGACATCGCCGGCCCGCTTGGCATCCCTTCCTTCATCGCCGACCCCGTGGTCGTGGACGAACTGGACCCGCTCGCCCGCTATTCCGGCATGCCCGAGAACCCGCGCATCTCCATCTTCCACGCGCTCAACCAGAAGCGCTGCGGCCGCCACGCCGCGCGACAGCTGGGCAAGCCCTACGAGGAATGCCGGCTCATCATCATGCACGGCGGCGGCGGCATCTCCGTCGGCGCGCACCGCGACGGGCGCGTGGTGGACGTCAACAACGCGCTCAACGGCGACGGCCCCTTCACGCCGCAGCGCTCGGGCGGCGTGCCGGCCGGCGGCCTGGTCGGGATGTGCTTCAACGGCAAGTACAGCCGGCAGGACATGATGCTCAAGCTCAAGGGGCAGGGCGGCCTGGTGGCCTATACCGGCACCTCCGACTGCATAGCGCTGGAGAAATATATCCTCAACGGCGAGGTCAAGGAAGGAGCGGGCCTGGACCCCGCGAAGATAAGCCGCGAGAAGGCCAAAGAGGCGGTGCTGGCCATGGCGTACCAGATAGCCAAGGAGATAGGCGCCATGGCCTGCGCGCTGGAGGGCAAAGTGGACGCCGTGGTGCTCACCGGCGGCCTGGCCTACGACAAGATCATAGTGGAGGAGCTCAAGAAACGCGTCTCCTGGATAGCGCCCGTGCTCTCCTATCCCGGCGGCGACGAGATGGCCGCCCTGCGCATAGCGGCGGAAAAAGGCATCCTGCACCCCGATTTGGTCAAAAAATACTGATAAAGGAGCTATCCCATGAACTTCAAGAATTTCGACGACCTGCTGGCCAAGGTGCGCGGAAAGACCAACCGCATCGTGGTCCCCGGCGCCAATAACGACGAGGTGCTGACCGCCTGCAAGATGGGCGTGGACAACTCGATAATCTCCGGCGGCATCCTGATAGGGCCCAAGGCGCAGGTGGAGGAGATGGCGCGGAAGGTCGGCCTCAAGCTCGACATCTTCGAGATAGTGGACAAGAGCGACTACGCCGAGATGTGCAACCTGGCCGTGGACCTGGTCAAGGCCGGCAAGGGCGACTTCCTGGTGAAAGGCCTCGTCGACACCAAGTTCTACATGAAGGCCATCCTGCGCAAGGAGATAGGCGCCGTGGCCGAGGGGACCGTGCTGAGCCACTTCGTCCTCTTCGAGCAGGCGAACTACCACAAGCTCTTCGCCGTCACCGACGCGGCCATCATGATAGCGCCGACGCTGGAGCAGAAGCAGATGATCCTCAACAACGCCGTCGACATGATGCGCATGCTGGGCGTGGAGAAGCCCAACGTGGCGGTGGTCTGCCCGGTCGAGAAGGTCAACGAGAAGATCCCCAGCACGCTCGACGCCGCCGAGCTGGCCAGGCGCAACAAGGAAGGGAAGATAAAGAACTGCGTGGTGGAGGGTCCCTACGACGTCTATATCTCCTTCTCCAAGGAACTCGCCGCCGAGAAGGGCATCAAGGGCGCGCAGGTGCCCGGCAATACCGACATAGCGCTGTTCCCGGACCTCGACTCGGCCAACCCGGTCTACAAGTGCCTGAGCTTCTTCGGCGCCGGCATGAAGTCGGCCACGCTGCTGGCCGGCTCCAATATCCCGGTCATCCTGCCCTCGCGCACGGATTCGCCGATGACCAAGCTGCATTCGATAGCGCTGGCCTGCTATCTCAAGGACAGGAACAGGGTGCCGGCCTGAGCCGCCGCGCGACCGGGAGAAAAAAATGATCTGGAACTTCATAAAGGACAAACTGTCCAAGGAAAAGCCCGCGGAGCCGAAGAAAGATGCGCCGGCGGCCACGGCCGCTCCCGCCAGGCCCGTCCCGCCGTCGGCGGAAAAACAGGCGCAGGCCGCCGCTGTTAAAGCCGTCAAGGCCGTCAAGGACAAGAGCGACGACGAGCTGGCGGCCGAGCTGGACAAGATCTCGCCCGAGATCCTGTCCCAGGCCCGCACCCCGCAGATGCGGCAGATGATAATAGGCGTCTACCGCAAGATGCTGGCCGACGGGGTGGATATCAACGACGGCCGCGCGGTGAAGAAGTGGCTCAAGAAGCATCCCGAGGTGCTGCAGGGCGGAGAGGTGCAGAAGGTGGAGACCGTGCGCCGCGGGGAGCCCAGGATAGGACGCAACGATCCCTGCCATTGCGGTTCGGGAAAGAAGTACAAGAAGTGCTGCGGAGCCGGCTAGGACTTTTCCAGCGGCTGAAAAAAAGGACCCCCGGCGTCGAGAGCCGGGGGTCTTTTTTCGCGCCTGCCGGTCAGTTCCAGGACACCTGGGGCGTCCCCTCCGGCGCCTGGGGCGTGAGATCGTCGAAATCCGGGTTGTCGGCGCTCATGTCGTTGAAGCGCCCGTCGCCGTATACGCCGTAGGTCTGGAAACCGTCCACCTTGTCCACCAGGGGGCTGCTGAAGGTCCAGGCCGCGTCCGTCTGCAGGTAGGCCACGGGGGCCTCGTTCGTGCCGGCGTTGGCGGGGTTGGAGATGCGTATGCCGAGGGAGAATTTGGTCGCCCACTGTATGTCGAACTTCTCGGTCTTGACGGTGAGGTTGCCGATATACGCGCCCTTACCGTCGGGCGTCTTTCCGCCGTAATTGAAGGAGAGCGCGTACTCCATGTCCAGCACGGTCATGCCGGTCTTGTTCCTGCAGGCGATGCCGTAGCGCACTTCGCGCCGGCCTTCCCAGCCGGAGATCTGGCTCCAGCTGGCCCAGCCGGGATAGGCGCTGGCGTAATAATGGTCGAGATAGGCCTGGGGCTGGCCGGCGTTTATGAGTTTCCAGGCCCCGGCCCCTACGGCCACTATCACCACCCCCGGGTGTATTTTAGCGCCTGTGAAAGACGGTCCGTCCAGCGGGAGCTGCTGCTCCTGACCGAAGAGCGGGCCGGCGGGCGGAAGTTCCGGGGCCTGTTCGAAGGGAAAAGTGACGTCCGAGAGCCGCGTGAACGAACAGCGCGTCTGCAGACCGCGGTCCTCCCCGGCCCCGGCGAAGGCCGGGACCTGCAGGAGGGCGAGAACGAGCAGGGGTACGCGGAGGTTCATCCGGTCCTTAGTTCCACTCCACTTTCACGTTCTCCGGGGGAGCGGGAGGGACCAGGTCTTCGGCCATCTTGTCCGCGTCGGGGCTGATGTCGCGGAACATGCCGTCGCCGCGCACCGAGTAGGTCTGGAAGCCGCGCTGGGTCTTTATCGGGCTGGAGAAGCTCCAGTTGACGTCGGCTTGCATATAGGCGAGCGGGTCCTCGGGGGTGCCGACGTTCATCGGGTCGGATATCCTTATATCCATATAGTACTTGAAGCCCCATTTGATCTCGAAGCGGGTGGCCTTGGCCGTGAAGTTCGTTATGTACTTCCCCTTGCCGTCCTGATCGTGGCCGCCGTAGAAGAAGGAGACCTCGTACTCCAGGTCCAGCACGGTGATGCCGTAGAGGTTCTTGGACTTGAGTTCGTACACGACCTTCTTGGGGCCGCGCCAGCCGGTGATATTGTGCCAGTTGCCCCAGCCGGGTATGGCGCTGGCGTAGGTGTGGCTGAGATTGGAGGAGGCCTGTCCGCCGTTGACGATGTTCCAGGCGGCCGCTCCGCCGTTGATTATGGCGCCCGCGGCCGCGGGGGCTACCTTGGTCGCGGGCTGCCGCTCCGGCATTACCAGGTTGACGGGCTCTTCGGAGGCTTCTATCTCGCGTACGTTCACGACGGTGTCGCTTATCGTGAAGTAAGCCGGGTCGGTTTCCGGGGTCTGCGCGCCCGCAAAGGACAGGGGCGAGAGCAGGAGTATCGCGGACAAGGTCGTTTTAAGGCGGTTCATGGTTCTTTCCTCCGGCAGAGGCGTTGTTTTTCCATATATAGTTTAACCGACCGGTAAAAAACCACAAGGGCGTAAGGGCCCATGTCCCTGTGCGGTCGATGGTCCCAGGCCTTCCTGGGTCCATTGGGAGGGCTTTCCGGCCGGACCGCGCGCCGCCGCCCGCCCTGGGGCCGGTTCCCTTTGGTCCTATGTCTCCCGGACCATTTGGGCCCTTGACAAAGGTCAACCGCTGTTTTAATCTATTATTCAGAACACCGCCGCGGTAAGGAGCGAGGCCTCCTTTACCCTGGCGGGGGCGTTCTGTCCGGTCTCCGGGAAAGATATGAGAAAGACGATGACCGATCTGTTGCTTTCAGCCGTCCTGGCGGCGTCCGTTCTTGCGGCGCCCGCCCAGGCCGGACCGGACCCCTCCATTCCGGAGCCCGGCTCCTTGGTCACGGGGCGTCCCCGCCCGGACGAAGTCCAGTTCCCGCATTTCAAGAAGCCGGCCATCGAGGCCGCGCGGGAACTGCTGGACGAGCTGGGCGGCAAGACGGACGAAGAGCGCGCGAGTTATATAGACGAGAACTGCAACAGGATACGGTTCGTCGTGATGCGGGTCCGCCAGGCCGTGAAGGACGGGCGTATCGATCCCGCCGACCGGGTGCTGGCGGATCTCGCCGAACTGAGAATCGGACCTTTCACCGGCGCGCCGTCGTTCCGCCGCGCCGATCTCGGCCGAAGGCCGCTTCCCGGCCCCGGTGCGGGCGGCGCCGGGTCGCCGCCCGCCGGCGGCTCCCGTTCCCCGGGCGGGTCGGGGCGCTCCGGCGCGGACCCGGGTCCGGCTCCCCTGATCGAAGCCCTGGTAATGGTCGGAGAGGAGGTGGAGTCGGGCGATAACAAAAAGGCGGAAGATCACCTCGCCGTTCTGCGGGACGCTTTCCCGCGCAACCCGGACGTTCACACCGCCGCCGCCGAGTACTTCAACGAGATGCAGAACTTCGCCCGCGCGTCCGAGGCCGCGACCGAAGCGCTTAAACTGGCCCCGGAGCACGTCGACGCCTACAAGGCCAGGGCCCTGGCCCGCTCCTCCATGGAGGACAGGAAAGGGGCCATAGAGGATATACGCAAGGCGATGGCCGCCGATCCTCAGGACGAGTCGGCGCGCATCCTGTCGGCCCTTATAGAAAGCCGGCGCGAGACTTCCAGCCTGAAAGCCCTGGCCTCGCTGGAGGACATAAAACGCAGTTTCGACGGGAGCGGCGGTTCCGCCGTCCCCGGCGGGGACGACGCGGTGCTGCCGGGGACCGCCCCGGCCTCCGGTTCCGGGACCGCCGCCGCGGCCGGCGCCGCCGAACGGGCCTCTCCGCGGGAATCGGCCAAGGCCGCCGCCTATCTGAAGACCGCCGCCTCCAAGACCAGGCTAGGCGATTACGAGGCCGCGGCCCGTTACGCGACGCTGGCGCTGGAGAAGGACCCTCGCTCCGACGAGGCCCGCCTGGAGCGCGCCAACGCGAACAATTTCCTCGGCCGTTACGACGAAGCCGTCCGCGACACCACCCGCGTGCTCGCCGGCGACCCCGGCAATGTCCAGGCGCTCAACATGCGCGCCTGGGCGCTCAACCGCAAAGGCCTGTCCCGCGAGGCGGAGGGCGACGCCGGCCGGGCCATCAAGCTCAACCCCGGTTACGCCGATTCCTGGTTCAACCGCGCCCTGGCCTATGAGAAGATGGGCGACTATAAAAGGATGCTGGAGGATTTCAGGCAGGCGGCCTCGCTGAATTCGGCCTATACCTCCCGTTTCCGCGACGCCGTGGCCCAGTATTCCGGCCAGGTCGGCGGCTTCGACCCGGGCCCCGCCGCGGCCCAGGCCCCGGAGGAAAGCCAGGTCCCCGGCCCGCGCCGCGGTCATAAGGGCCGTTTCGCGATGACGCTCGGGTTCACCCTGAGCGGCGGCCTCCTCATCGCCTTCGGCATGCTGCACGTGGTCTCCGGCCGGCGCGGCCAGGCCGCCGGAAGGGAGACCCAGCCCGACATCCTTTCCCCTTCCATCTTCTACGAGGGCGTCACCTCCGGCAAGTACAAGATCGAGCGCAAACTGGGCGAGGGCGGCATGGGCGTCGTTTACGAGGCCGTGGACCAGTCGCTCGAGCGGCCCGTCGCCATCAAGCGCATGAACGACGAGATCAAGCTCAACGAGAGCGAGAAGCAGCGCTTCCTGCAGGAGGCCCGCACGGTCGCGCTGCTGCACCACCCCAACATCGTGGAGATCTACACGATCTTCGAGGAGGACGACAATATCTACCTCGTCTTCGAGTACATAGACGGGCCGACGCTGGACAAGAAACTGGAGAAAGAGGTCATGCTGGGCACGGCCGCCGTGGTCGAGATCTTCGACCAGGTCTGCAAGGCGCTCTCCTACGCGCATTCCAAGAACGTCGTTCACCGCGACCTGAAGCTCGGCAACATCATGATAAACTCCGAAGGCGACGTGAAGGTCATGGACTTCGGTCTCGCCCGTTCGGCCAGGGAGACGCTGGCCCGCGCCAGCCGGGAGGTCGTCGGGAGCCCCGCCTACATGGCGCCCGAACAGGCCTCCGGCGTTTCCGGCCGCGAGTCCGACATCTACTCGCTCGGCGTCTGCGTTTACGAGGCCCTGACCGGGACGCTGCCTTTCCCCGGCCCGGATTTCCAGGAACAGAAAAATAAGATGCGCTATCATCCCGTCAGCGCGGTAATGGCCGGCATACCCAAGGCCTTCGACCCGCTGCTGGAAAAGGCGCTCGACCCCGATCCGGAAAAGCGTTTCCGCAGCGTGGACGAGTTCAGGGAGGCGCTGCTGGCGGTAAGGGGCTGAACGGCGCCGCGCCGGAAGGGGGCGTTCCCCGCGCGGGGGACGCCCCCTTTCTATTTGTATAATGTCCTGACGGTAATTCACCCCTTTCCACAGGAGCGGAACAGATGAAAGCTCTCGTCAAGAAAAAGGCCGAAAAAGGACTCTGGCTGGAGGACGTGCCCCGGCCCGAGGTCGGCGACGGCGACGTGCTCATAAAGATAAAGAAGACCGCCATCTGCGGCACCGACGTACACATCTACCAGTGGGACGAGTGGGCGCAGAAAACTATCCCGGTCCCGATGCACGTCGGCCACGAGTTCGTCGGCGAGATCGCGGAGCTGGGCAAGGCCGTGCGCGGCCACCGCGTCGGCGAGCGGGTCTCCGGCGAAGGTCATATCGTCTGCGGCCACTGCCGCAACTGCAAGGCCGGCCACCGCCACCTCTGCATCAACACCAAAGGCGTGGGCGTCACCCGCCCCGGCTGCTTCGCCGAATACCTCTCCATACCGGCCGAGAACGTCTTTTCGCTGCCCGACGGCGTCAGCGACGACGAGGCCGCCATCCTGGACCCGCTGGGCAACGCCGTTCACACGGCTCTCTCCTTCGACCTGATCGGCGAGGACGTGCTGATAACCGGCGCGGGCCCCATCGGCATCATGGCCGGCGCGATAGCCAACCATGTCGGCGCCCGCCACGTGGTCATCACCGACGTCAACGAGTACCGCATGGAACTGGCCCGCAAGCTGGGCATAAAGAACGTCGTCGATCCGCGCAAGGAGACCATGCCGGAGGTGATGAAGCGGCTCGGCATGACCGAGGGCTTCGACGTGGGACTGGAGATGAGCGGCAACGGCCGGGCCTTCAACGATATGATAAATTCCGTCAAGATGGGCGCCAAGATAGCGCTGCTGGGCATACTGCCCGGCGATACCGCCATACCGTGGAGCCAGGTCATCTTCAAGGCCCTGTTCCTCAAGGGCATCTATGGCCGGGAGATGTTCGAGACCTGGTACAAGATGTGCGCCATGCTGACCAGCGGCCTCGACATCAAGCCGGTCATCACGCACCGGTTCCCGTACACGGAGTTCGAAGAGGGCTTCGAGATAATGTCCTCCGGCAAGTCGGGAAAAATATTACTGGACTGGACGGCCTAGGCCAGGAGGCGATCTTGGATTTCTACCGTGATTTCGACAAGCTCTGCCTGGCCCTGGAAGGGACCGGCGCTTTCCTCGTCGTCGAGAACGGCGACGGCGGCGCCAACCCGATGACCATAGGCTGGGCCCAGCTCGGCGTGACCTGGGGCCTGCCGGTCCTGAGCGTCCTGGTCCGTCCCTCGAGGCATACTTATTCCCTGCTGCGCGGCGCCTCCTGCTTCACGGTCTGCGTGCCGCGCGAGGGGGAGATGAAGAAAGAGCTCGCCTTCTGCGGCTCGCGCTCCGGGCGCGACGCGGACAAGGCCCGGGAATGCGGGCTCCGGCTTAAGAACGGCTCGCTGCCGGGGGCTTTCTTCGTCGAAGGCTCCGCGCTGGTCTACGAATGTTCCCTGCTGCACCGCGCCCCGCTGACTCCCGGCGCCCTGCCGCCGGAACTGGTCTCCCGCTATTATCCCGAGAACGACTGGCACGATATCTTCACCGGCGAGGTGAAGCTGGTCAGGGGGGGCGGGTGAGACGGTCCCGCGCGGTCCTGCTCCTGCCTTTCTGCCTGACCCTGGCCGCCTGCGGGCCGGTGAAGCGCAAGGCCGCCGGCTATTACGTCGACAAGGCCGCCGCCGTGATGGAAGCCTCGTCGGTACGCGAGAACGACGTCGAGAAGGCCTTCGGCTGGCTGGAGAAAGCGCTGAAGCTCGACCCCTCCTCCGAACGGGCGGTGAAGACCGCTGAGGAACTCTCCGCCGCGGCCGCCCGCAACGGTTTCGCGCGCGCTTCCGAGCTGGAAGTGCGCGTGCTCACCGGCCTCGTGAAGGAAAGCCCGCTGCAATGGCACGCCTATCCGCCCCTGGTGCAGGCCCTGGCGATGCGCGGCGAGATGGATACCCTCGCTTCGCTGGCCGCTTCGCTTTCCAGGAAGGAGAAGGAGCTCGACTCCGCCGGCCGCCACCGCGCGCTGATGGCCGCCTGCCTGGCCCGGGCCGCGCTGCTGCCGTGGCTGAGTTCCGACGGGTCCCTGGCCCTCAGCGCCAGTTCCGCCCGCGTCCGGGAGCGCGCGCTCGAATACGCCGCGCAGGCCGAACATCTCGCCTCGGCCCGCGCCGCGGTGGAGGGGCTGGAGAAGAAGGAGCCGGCGCTCAGGACGGGCGTCCCGCCGGCGCTGCTCTCGTCCTTCGAGGTCGCCATGAACGACGTCTTCTCCCGCCCGGAGGAAATGGAGAAGCTGCGCTCCATTGCCGCTCTCTTCGCCGCGGACGCCGCCTACGCGAAGTCCGCGGACCTCACGGTGAAAGGGAACGTCCACCTGCTGGCCAGGGAGTACGGCCAGGCCCGCGCGATGTTCACCTCGGCGCTGCGCACCTGGCCCGCCATGCTGGACGCCCGCCGCCAGCTGGTGGAAGTGGACTTCCAGGAGGGCGCCGGGCTCGCCGTGGCCGGCTCCGACATGAAACAGGCGCGCAGACTCCTCTACCGGGCCTACGAGGACAGCGAGGACCTCATCGAGGCCGCGCTGGAAAAAGGTCCGGCCCTGCCTTTCGTCAGCCCCGGCCGCTTCGCCGGCGACCTTTACGCGCTCAAGGCCGCGGTGATCTCGGCCGTCTACGCCATCGAGGGGCGGAAACTGCGCAACAAGGTGAAGCTGGAGACCGAATTCAAGGCGGCGCTGGACGAGGCCGTGCGCCTCGCCCCCGACAGCCGCCTGGCGAGGGAACTGCTTGAGCGTTATTCCAAAGAAGGCTTCTAGGGCCGCTTTCGCGGCCGCCGCGCTGGGGCTTTGCTGCGCGGCCGGCGCTTTTTCCCAGGAGGCCTCCACGGCCCCCGCGCCCTCGCAGGGCTCGCTGAAGGTCAATCTCGTCACGGACCTGGAAGGCTCCAGGATGGGCCTGGACTATTCGCTGCGCTGGGACTTCCGCGACCTGGCCGGCATCAATCCCTTTTCGCTCAAAGGCTACGCCAGGCTCAACCCTTTCCGCGGCTGGAACATCTACGACAATACCCGCTGGCGCTTCTACGGGGTCAGCGTGAACCCCTGGCGCGCGGTGGTCAGCCGGCGCAAGCCGGACCTCTCCGGGAGGGGGCAGGCCGCCGGGGGGAATAACGGCGGCGGGAACGGGAAAAGGGAGGCGGGACGCAGGACCTGGAAACTGTCGCTCAGCCCCCTGCTCGAGGACCTGCGCGAAAACCTCGACGAGGACCTGCGGCGCGCCCTGCTCGACGCGGCGCTGGACCCGGTCTCGGACGACTGGCACGCCGTGCCGCGCGAAGGGAAGAAGGCCTTCATGAGGGACGTCCTGTCCCTCGAGATCTGGGAACTGCCGCTGCTCGGGCAGCCCGGGAAGGGAATAAAATATATCGCGGAGTGATCAGGGCAGCGCGGCCGCGCCCCTGCCCGTCCAGCCGTCTATCCTGATGTCCAGCGGCCGCTCCAGCCGCAGATGCCGCACGTACGCGGTCTCGCCCGCCCGCGGCTGCGACTCCAGCCAGTCCCAGTTTATCTCCCCGTCCCCGCGCAGCGAGTTCACCGTCAGGTAACCGAGCCCCAGCGAGGTCACGTTGTGGAAGAAGTGGGTCCCGTAGGAAGGGTCCACCGAGAATTCGCCGTAATTCGCCTCGACTATCACGCGGGAGCCGGAGATCTGGTGCCAGCTGACCGGCACGCCCAGGAAAGGGTCGCTCGAGCCCCAGCGGCCGGGGCCGATCAGCAGGTAGGGCCGCCCCTCGTCCTGCAGCAGGCGGTTGAGCCCGCTGATCTGCTCGGCTATCTCCCGCGTCTTCGACGGCGAGAAGGCGTCCGGCCTGACATAGACTATGTCCAGCACTCCCTTGACCTCGCCGTTGCCCAGGGCGGTCCCGCTGCTGCATATTATCCTGGCGGGGTCCATCCCGGACATGTCCACCCTGCGCGAGGACGTGCGCGAGACCATCGGCCTCATCTGGAGTATGTGGAATTCGGCCGTCCCCGTTCCCGGGTCGCGCGTGCCGGCGAACTCCATCTCTATATTGCTGCCCATGGCCTCGCGGCCCAGGTCCGAGAGTTCGCTCAGCAGCGCCGCCAGCGGCACCACCTCGCTCTTCAGGACGGGGGCGAAGGTCACCAGTTTCGGGCCGTCGGCCGCCAGGGTGTCCACGACCGCGTCGTTCTCGCGGGAATAGGTGGAGCCCGCCAGTTCCAGCGTGCCGTCCGCGGCCGCGGCGTCCAGCCCGAACACCGCCAGGTCCGGCTCCTTCTCGTAGGTGAAGGACGAGCCGGCCTTCCGGAGGTCCAGGGCGGCGAACTGTTTCTGCGAATTGCCGAGGAAGTCCTTTATCGTGGAGAACTGGTGCAGGTTGCGCGGGTGGGCCGGCGAGAAGCGCAGCGCGTTGTGCCCCTCCACTATCGTCTTGCCCAGTCCCAGCGCGATATGCGCTATCGGCTCCTCGGCCTCCAGCGGCGGGACGGGATAGTAGTTGTACGACTGCACCACGCCCGCGAAATCCGGGTAATGCCGGCCTCCCTCCGCGTGGGTGCGGCCCACGACCTTCTGTATGATGACGGCCATCTTCTCCTCGTCGGGCAGGTGGGGGGAGAAACGGCGGTACGCGCGCGCCTCGCTGGAGAAGGCGGAGGCGTAGACGTACTTTATCGCGCGGCGCAGCTGTTCCAGCCGGACTTCGGCGTCCGGGTGGTTGTTGGCCAGCATGTAGGTCCTGTAGATGCCGGCGAAAGGCTGGGTCTTGGAATCCTCCAGCAGCGAGGAGGAGCGCACGGCCAGCGGGCCCCTGATGACGGTCACTATCGTCCTGAGGTCCTCTATCAGGAAGTCGGGCAGCCTGGCCGCCTCGAAGATCGCGGCCACGCGCTCGTTGGAATGGGTGTCGCTGAGCTGCGCGTCCAGGCCGTTCTGCTCCATGAAGAAATCGAAAACGTCGGTCGCCAGAACTATCGTGTTGGGGGTCTCCACGCAGACCCCGGGGAACTTTTCGCGGAAATCCTCGCGGCTGAGCAGGAAGTCCACGAAGGCCAGGCCGCGCGCCTTGCCGCCTATCGACCCGGAGCCTATCTTGACGAACGGCGTAGAATCGTCGAAGAGCCTGCGGTCGAACTTCAGCACCGTGCCCAGCTGCGTGCGGTGCACGAACTGGTGCAGCGTCTCCATCAGGTACTTGCGCAGGGCCTCGAGGTCGCGGAACTCCGAGATGCGCTTGGGGCGTATGTGGTAGGCGATCTCGAACTCGGTGCGGGCGAAGAGCCACTTGGAGAAATGGTTGCGTTCCGCGTGGTAGAAGATGGATTCCAGCGGCACGGCCTTGAGCAGCTTTATCATCCCCTGCAGGTCGGCCGCGCGGGCGAGCTCGTTGCCGCGCGGGTCCGAGAAGACGAAGTCGCCGAAGCCGAAGTAGCGCAGTATGAAGCCGCGCAGCTGGCGGCCCAGGTCCTTGGAGGACTTGTGCAGGAAAGAGGCCCCCAGCTCGCCGGCCGCGCGCGACATCGCCGAGTTCGACGACTGCAGCAGCACCGGCATGTCCGGGTCCTCCTCCTTGATGCGCCGCGCCAGCCGCAGGCCGGCCTCCGGATCGCAGGCGTCGCCCACGGGATACTCTATGTCGCTTATCACGCCCAGGAGATTGGCCCTGTACTTCGAGTAGATCTCCCAGGCCCTGTCGAAATCGCCGGCCAGCAGCACCTTGGGACGCGCGCGCAGCCGCAGCATCTTCTTGGAGGGGTTGAGCTCGTCGGCCATGACGACCTGCGTCTGCTTCATCAGCTCCGAATAGATGACCGGGAGGTAGGACGAGTAGAACCGGACATTGTCCTCCACCAGCAGCACGGCCTGCACGCCGGCCTTCGAGTCGCTCTCGAAGTTGAGGGAATCCTCCATCAGGTTTATGATGGCCGAGAAGATCGCGGTGTCGCCGTGCCAGAGGAACACCCCGTCCACCAGCGCGCGCGTGGCGGGCGAGAGGTTGAGCACGTCCTGCATGTTGAACGAGAGCAGCACTATCGGCAGGCCGGGCCGCTGCTCCTTTATGTCCGCCGCGAACTCGCGCATGTCCGTGTCGCCCAGCTGGACCATCGCTATGACCAGGTCGTAATCGCCGGTCGCCAGCCTGAGCGAGGCCTCTTCCGCCGTGGAGACGCGCGCGATGCGCGGCGCCTCGGCCAGCTCGCTG
Organism: uncultured Elusimicrobiaceae bacterium; assembly: GCA_964415175.1. Taxonomy (GTDB): domain Bacteria; phylum Elusimicrobiota; class Elusimicrobia; order Elusimicrobiales; family UBA9959; genus UBA2231. The sequence continues at coordinate 36,350 of CAYPYG010000018.1, read as the reverse complement.
AACAGCGCCTCGGTCAGGCGCTCGTCGTCGGCTATCAGGAAAGAGTCGTAGAGCGAGGCCACCATCAGGATGTTCTTTATCCTGCGCGGCATCAGCTGCTCGAAGCCCCTGAAAGAAAGGTCGTGCTCCGGAAGGTCCTTGCGCGGCGTCATCATGGGCATAATTCTACAAAAAACGGGGCGCGGCGCCCGTCGGCGCGCTATTTTCGCGCCGGAGCCGCCGCGTTCTTTCCGGGCTATTGCCGCGCCTCGCCGGCGTTGCTATCATGTTAGCCATGCCCAGGCGGATACTGATCGTGGAGGACGAGAGGGACATCTCCAGGATGCTGGACTACAATCTCCGGAAAGAGGGCTACTCCACGCTGCTGGCCTACGACGGCCCGGCCGCCGTCGAGCTGGCCTCGAAGGAGCGGCCGGACCTGGTCCTGCTGGACGTCATGCTGCCGGAGCTCGACGGCACCGAGGTGCTCCGGCGCCTGCGCTTCGACCGGAGAACGGCCCGCCTGCCGGTCATCATGCTGACCGCCAGGTCCGAGGAGACCGACAAGATAGTGGGCCTGGAACTGGGCGCCGACGATTACGTCACCAAGCCCTTCGCCGTGAAGGAACTGCTGGCCCGGGTCAAGGCCGTCCTGCGGCGGTCTTCCGAGGCGCTGGCCGCGGAGGAGCGGTTCAAGGACGGCGCGCTGGAGATAGATTTCGGCCGGGTCCTGGTCACCCTCAAAGGCCGGCCGGTCGACCTGACCGCCAAGGAGTTCGCGCTGCTGCGCGCGCTGGTGGACGCGGGCGGCAGGGTCCTCTCGCGCGAGGCCCTGCTGGAAAAGGCCTGGGGGATGGGCGCCGCGCTGGAACTGGAGACCCGCACCGTGGACGTGCACGTCGGCACGCTGCGCCGCAAGCTGAAGGGCGAAGGCGCCCGCATCATAACGGTGAAGAACTTCGGTTACCGCTTCGAATAAATGCTCAAGACGCTCAAGTTCCGCCTGCTGGCCTCCTGCCTCACGGTGGTTTTCTTCTCGCTCGGTCTCGCCGCCTGGCTTGCCGACGGCCGCCTGGAGAAGGAATCCCTGGCGCGGCTGGAAGCGGCCCTTTCCGCGCAGGCCGTTCTCATCGAGAGCCGGCTCCCGGCGGACGGTTTCGGCGCCGCCGGCCCCCGCGCGCTGCCGCCGCTGGCGGCGGAGCTCGGCCGCAGGCTGGACGAACGGGTCACTTTCATAGACATGAGGGGAAGGGTGCTCGCCGATTCCGGACTTCCGGGCGGCGCCCCGGCCGGCATGGATAACCACGCCGCCAGGCCCGAGGTGGCCGCCGCCCTGGCCGGCTCGCAGGGACGCGCCCTGCGCCGCTCGGACACCCTCGAAGGCGAAATGTTCTACTTCGCGCGCCCGGCCCTGGAAAAAGGGCGGCAGACCGGGATCATCAGGCTGGCGGTGCCGCTGGCCGGAGTCGAGAGACAACTGGCCGCCATACGCCGCAGCGTGGCGGAGGCCGCGGCCGTCTCCGCCGTCCTGGCGGTCCTGCTCGGGCTCTGGCTCATCCACTTCCTTTCCAGCCCCTTCGGCGGGATCATACGGGCCTCTAAGCGTTTCGCCGCCGGCGATCTCGAATACAGGGCGGAGGTCCCGGCTTCCGGCGAGCTCCGGCTCCTGGCCGAGACGCTCAACTCCATGGCGGAGGACCTGGCCCGCAAGATGGGGGAGCTTTCGGCCGGCAAGAGGGAAGTGGAGGCCGTGCTGGAGAACATGTCGGAAGCGCTGGTGCTTACCGACGGCCGCGGCGTCATAAAGGCCATGAACCCCGCCGCCGAAAGGCTGGCCGGCCTGAAACCCGGCGCGGCGGCCGGCCGGCGGATGCTCGACGTTTTCGGCGGCACCGGTTTCGAGGAGGCGGCGCTGGAGGCGCTGGTCTCCGGCCGTCCCGCCTCCCGCGACTCCGCCCCGGCCGCCGGCCGGCCGGCCGAATTGAAAGTGAACGCCGCCCCGGTGCTGGAGGGGGGGAAGGTGAAAGGCTGCGTGCTGGTGGCGCACGACGTCAGCGAGCTCAAGAAGGTGGAGCGGCTGCGCAAGGATTTCGTCGCCAACGTCTCCCACGAGCTCAAGACCCCTTTGACGGCCATAAAGGGCAGCGTGGAGACCCTGCTCGGCGGCGCCGTGGACGACCGGGAACACCGCGGCGAATTCCTGGAGTCCGTGCTGCGGCAGGCCTCCCGGCTGGAAGCGCTGGTCGACGATCTGCTCAGGCTCTCCAGCCTCGAGTCCGCCGCCGTGCGTCTGGAACTCTCCGGCCTCCCGCTGCGGGGACTGGCGGAGGAGGTCCACCGCTCCCTGCTGCCGGCCTTCAAAGGCAAAAGGATCTCCTTCGAGAACAGGGTATCCCCCTCGCTCCAGGTGCGGGCCGACCGGAAAGGACTGGAGCAGGCCCTCTCCAACCTGCTCGACAACGCCTTCAAGTTCACTCCCGACGGCGGCTCGGTGACGCTCTCCGCCTCGGAAGAGACCGGCCGCGTCAGAGTGACCGTGGCCGATACCGGCCCCGGCATCCCGGCCGACTCGCTGCCCCGCGTTTTCGAGCGTTTCTACCGCGTCGACAAGGCGCGCTCGCGCGAGCTGGGCGGCACCGGCCTCGGGCTTTCCATCGTCAAGCACGCCGTGGAGCTCCACGGCGGCTCCGTCGGCGTCGAATCGGAAGAGGGCCGCGGCTCCGCTTTCTGGTTCACCCTGCCGGCCTGAAATTTACCCGGATTTTACACGCTCTTTAAGGCGCCTTGATGCGCCTCCGCTATACTATTCCGGAGTAAAACGGACAGCCCAAGGAGAGTGCCATGGTAAGCTTCGTGCCCAAAGAGATGAAATTCTTCGATTTCCTGAGCCTGCAGGCCGAGAACCTGATGAAGGCCGCCGAGTTCTTCAAGAAGGCCATAAAGGACGGCGTCCTGGACGAGGCCGAGGTTAAGAACATCCGCGAGCTCGAGCACGAGGGCGACGCCCTGCTGCACGAGATCACGGACATGCTCAACCGCACCTTCATCACTCCGATAGACCGCGAGGACATCTACAGCCTGGCCAATACGCTCGACGACGTGCTGGACCTGCTCAACGCCATGGCCGGCCGCGTCAGGCTCTATAAGCTCGACCCCCGCGACAAGGACTTCGCCCGGTTCATAGACCTCATAGACCAGGCCACCGCGGCCCTGGCCGGCGCCGTCAAGGCCATGCCTGACATGAAGCGCCAGCGCCGCGTGGTGGACTACTGCATAGAGGTGAACCGCCTGGAGAACCTGGGCGACGCGGTGCGCGAGAAGGCCATCGGCCGCCTCTTCGACGAGGAGAAGGACCCGGTGCAGGTCATCAAGTGGAAGGAGCTCTACGAGACCGCCGAGGGCGCGCTCGACACCTGCGAGCACGTGGCCAAGACCATCGAGGCGATACTGGTGAAGCATGGATAGCGTGTTCCTGGCGGTGATCTTCCTGATCGGGCTGGCGCTGTTCTTCGACTTCCTGAACGGCTTCCACGACGCCGCCAACTCGATAGCCACCATCGTGGCGACCCGCGTTCTCTCCCCTAAGTACGCGGTGCTCTGGGCCGCCTTCTTCAACTTCATCGCCTTCGCCGTCTTCGGCCTGCACGTGGCCAATACGCTGGGCAAGGGCATCGTCGATATCGGCCAGGTGGACAGCTACATCATCTTCGGCGCGCTGACGGGCGCCTGCAGCTGGAACCTCATCACCTGGTTCTTCGGCATCCCGTCGAGCTCCTCGCACGCGCTGGTCGGCGGCCTGATAGGCGCGGCGCTGGTCAAGGCCGGGCCGGCCGCGCTGGTGATGAAGGGCATAATGAAGACGGTGGCGTTCATCTTCATCTCGCCCATGGTCGGCATGCTGCTGGGCATCGGGCTCGGCGCGGTGGTCTATAACCTCTTCGCCCGGCAGACGCCCTCCAAGGTGGACCACTGGTTCCGCAAGGGCCAGCTCGTGTCGGCGGCCCTCTACAGCCTGGGCCACGGCGGCAACGACGCGCAGAAGACGATGGGCATCATGGCCGGTCTGCTGTTCAGCGCCGGTTACCTCGGGGAGGAGTTCCATATCCCGCTCTGGATAGTGCTCTCCGCGCACGGCGCGATAGCGCTGGGCACGATGAGCGGCGGCTGGCGCATAGTCAAGACGATGGGGCACAAACTCTCCAAGCTGCGCCCGGTCGACGGCTTCTGCGCCGAGGGCGCCGCTTCGCTGGTCCTCTTCGGCGCCTCCGCCATAGGGGTGCCGATAAGCACGACCCATACCATCACCGGCGCGATAGTCGGCGTCGGCACGCTGAAGAACATAAAGGCCGTGAAATGGGGCGTGGCCGGCAACATAGTCTGGGCCTGGATCATAACCATCCCCGCCTCGGCCGCGATCTCGGCCGCCTGCTACTGGCTGGCGGTAAGGGCCGTTCCCCTGCTTAACTGAAGCCCGCTTTTCCCCGGCCGGCGGACCGGCCGGGAGGCTGGGCCCTCGTAGGCCCTTTGGCCCTTTCCCGGGCGAGGGCCGTCGCCTACACTATATCATGACTTATCATCCTGGCAGGCCCGGAGTCACCATGCGCAAGTTCGCGATACTGCTTTCGCTGCTCTTCCTCCCGCTTTCCGGCTGGGCGCAGCTCAACGTGTATTTCCTGAACGTCGGCCAGGGCGACGCGACCTACATAGAGCTGCCGGGCGGCTCCAATGTGCTGATAGACGGCGGCCCCTCCTCGCTGCCGGTGCGCGAGTTCCTGATGGCCAAAGGCGTGCGCAGGATAGACCATGTCGTCCTGACCCATCCGCACAGCGATCATTACCGCGGCCTCAAGAAAGTCTTCCAGTATTTCGAGGTGCAGAATTTTTACGACAGCCGCCTGGAGAACCTCAACGCGGTGGGAGACAATAACCTGCGCGAGCTGGCCGCCGCCCAGTCCGCCAAGGTCCATTTCCCCGAGATCGGCCAGAACCTTAACTGGGATCCCAAGGTCACGGTCAAGGTCCTCAGCACCTGCTCCGAGGAGATAAAGACCAGGGATTCCAGCGCCATCAATAATTGCTCTATCGTCCTGCGCTTCTACTACAACGGTACCGCCCTGCTGACCACCGGCGACATCGAGGCCGCGCAGGAGAATGCCATAACCCGCATGTTCAAGTCGGGGCTCGAGTCGCAGATCCTCAAGGTCCCGCATCACGGCTCGTCCTATTCCTCCTCGCCCAAGTTCCTCGAGCGCGTCAAGCCCGTGCACGCGATAATCTCCTACGGCGTCGGCAATAATTACGGCCACCCGCACGCGGACGCGCTGGTGCGCCTGCAGGGCGCCGGCGCCACCGTCTACGGCACGCAGGACGGCAACCTGATGATGACCATCCCGGCCCCCGGCCGCGGCGAGAAGACCATCGTGGCCCCGCTGCCCTACACGATCACCCCGATAAGCGCCGAGGAACTGGCCGAGATGACCGTTCCCTCGCCCGAATCGCAGGCCTACCAGCAGCTCAGCGGCGTCCCGCTGCGCTGAGCCCGGGCCCGGCCCCGTAAAGGCCCCCGCCGCCGCGGGGGCTTTTTCATTAGATAAGTCCCCGCCAAAGTTGTAGAATCCATCTATAAAGATGATGAAGAGCAGGCCCCTCAGGATAACGCTGGCGCTGACCCTCTTCGCGGCCGTCTCCGCCGCGCTGGCGCTGGAACCCGCCTCGGCGCTGGCCGTCTACCCGCTTTACGGCTTCGTCTTCCTGTCCCTCGCGCACGAGGACAGGGACATAAAGTTCCTGCTGGCCTTCCTCTGCGCCGCGGCCGGCTTCGTGCTGCCGCGCTTCGCCTGGCAGGACCTGCAGGTGCAGCGTTCGCTGCTGATGTTCCTGGAGATGGCGGCGCTGCTGGGTTTCGCCTGGCTGACGCAGCACGTGGAGGACGCCAGGAAGGACGCCTCGCTGCGCGCCGAGGGGGCCCTGGCCGAGAGTTCCCGCCGGCTGAAGGCGCTGGAAGAGGAACTGGCCCGTTACGAGTCGCATAAGAAGAGGCTGCTCGACCGCATCAAGTTCCAGTCCGGCCTTTCCTCGTCCATACAGCACCTTTCGGCTTCCGCCTCGCCCGAGGAGATAAAGTCCCGCCTCGGGCAGCTGGTCAAGGACCAGTTCTTCGACGCCTCCGTGGACCTGGTCCCCGGCGCGCCGCGCGACCCGCTCGAGGCCTGGTCGGCCGAACGCAAGGTCTCGCTGCTGGTCCGGGATTCCGCCTCCGACAACCGCTTCTCCGCGCGCGACTTCTCCGCCGGGGAGCGCTCGGCCATGGTGGTGCCGCTCCCGCATTTCGGCTCCACCGCCGGTTTCATCCGCCTTTCCTCCCAGCGCCCGGAGCGCTTCGGCACCGAGGACCTGCGCGCCGTGGAGCTGCTGGCCGCCATAGCCGGCGTGGCCACGGAGAACCTCTACCTTTACGAGCGCGTCGGCGAGCTGGCCGTGCGCGACGCCCTGACCGGCCTCTACACCCACCGCGCCTTCCAGACCCGCCTGGAGGAGGAGATCCTGCGCGCGGCGCGCAGCAAGGTCCCCTTCTCCGTGCTGCTCTCCGACATCGATCATTTCAAGAGCTACAACGACCGCTTCGGCCACCAGGCCGGCGACCACGTGCTCAAGACGGTGGCGGCGGTGATAGCCGGCCGCGTGCGCGCCGTGGACCTGGCGGCCCGCTACGGAGGCGAGGAGTTCGCCGTCATACTGCCCGGCGTCGCCAAGGCCGAAGCCGCGGCCGCGGCCGAGGAACTGCGGCGGGCGGTGGAGGCCCAGCCTTTCAGTTTCGGCGGCGCGCCGGCCGGCGTCACGGTCAGTTTCGGCGTGGCCGAGTTCCCCGCCGAGGCCGCCGTCCCCAGCCAGCTCGTGCGCGTGGCCGACGAACGCCTCTACCGCGCCAAGAAAGAAGGACGGAACAGGGTGGTCCATGCCTGAGAGCGAAATAGCCCTCGCCGCCCTGTCGGCGCTCTGGTTCCCGGTCCTGTTCCTGTGCCGGCTGGGCCGCGCCGCCGTCCCGCTCGCGGCGGCGGCCGGGGCCGGGCTTTTCTGGCTCGCCCTGCCCGCGGCCGTTTCGACGGGGGCGGCGGCATTGACCGCCCTCTGGGCGGCGGCCGCCTGCCGGTGGGTCCTCGCGCGCCGCTCCGGGAGCGCCGCCGGCGGAGCCGCGCGGGAGGGAGGAGCGGAGAGGCTGGGGGAAGTGGCGGAACGGCTGGCGCTGGCCAAAAAGGAGTTCAACGAGGCCGGCGGCCGCGAGAAGAAGGTGCTGCTGCTCTATTCGGCCATGAAATACCTGGCCGAGGCCGTCGACCAGCAGGCCGCCGGGCGCCAGTTCGCCCGCTACATAAGCGATTACTTCGGCACCGAGGATTTCGCCTTCTACCTGCTGGGCCCGGCCGGCGAGGCGGAACTTTTCGCCTGCGGCCGCGACACCGCCTCCGGTTTCAATTCGCCCGAAGGCCTCCGGCGCGCCGCCGGGCTGCCCGGCAAAGGTCCGCCCGAGCCTTTCGCCGCGGACGGTAAGCCGCCCAGGGCCGGCGTCATGGTCAACCACGCCGGCGAGGCGGTCGGGTTCTTCGCCGCCGCCTTCCCCGGTTCGTCCGCGTCCGCGGCGGAACTGGCCGCCGCCATGCTCTCCTTCGCCGAGGAGCTCGCTTTCGCCGTGCGCCGCCTGCGCCTGTTCCGGGAGGTCGAATGGCTCTCGCGCGTCGACGGCCTGACCGGCGTCTTCCGCCGCGGCGTGCTGGACGAGCGCATCGAGGAGGAGGTCCGCCGCGCGCAGGCCTTCCGCACCACTTTCGCCGTACTCATAGCCGACATCGACCATTTCAAGCGCCTCAACGACGGCTACGGCCACCAGTTCGGCGACTTCGTGCTCAAGCGGGTGGGCACCCTGCTGCGCGAGAGCGTCTACGAGACCGACTTCGTCGCCCGTTACGGCGGGGAGGAGTTCGCGGTGGTCCTGCCGCGCGCGGAGCCGGAGGGCGTCCTGCGCAAGGCCGAGGCGATACGCGCCCGCATAGCGGCCGAGAATTTTTCGCACGGACTTGAAAGTGTTAGAATAAGCGTGTCCATAGGCGTGGCCCATTTCCCGCGGGACGGCCGCGACGCCGCCGGAGCCGTGGCCGCCGCGGACGCGGCGCTCTACCGCGCCAAGGAGAGCGGCCGCAACAGGGTGGTGGACGCCAGCCAGCTTTGACGGACAGCGAGATCAGCCGGAGGAACGATGGAAGAGATAAAGAACCCTTTCCCCGAACCGGAGAGGACCCCGCAGGAGGGCGCCGCCGCCCCGCAGCCCGGAGCGCCGGAGCCGCCCCAGGCTTCTCCCGCGCCCGCGGCGCCGCCGCCCGCGCGGGAACCCGCGCCGGCCGCGCCCAGGACCGCGACCAGGCTCTGGCTGAAGGTCCTCGCCGTCCTCTACGCCGCCGCGATAATGGTCTCGCTCCTCGTCATAGAGAAAGCCGCCACCGCCCGCAAGGCCAGGCCCGCCGATCTGGACCTCAAGCAGATCACCGGCATGGTGCCGACCGGCAAGGACGCCGTCGCCGTCGTGCCGGTCTACGGCGCCATTTACCAGAGCGATTCGGCGCGCTCCTGGGACAGGGGCAGCGGCCAGACCGCGCGCAAGATAGACAAACTGGCCGCCCGCAAGGAAGTGAAGGCGATCCTGCTGGACATCAATTCGCCCGGCGGCACCGTCTCGGCCGTGCAGGAGATCAACGCGGCCATCCTGCGGGCCCGCAACGAGCACAAGAAGCCCGTCGTCGCCGTGCTCGGCGACGTGGCGGCGAGCGGCGGCTACTACATCGCGGCCGCCTGCGACAAGGTCGTCTCTCATCCCGGGACCATCACCGGCTCCATCGGCGTCATCTTCAGCGGCGCCAACCTGGAAGGCCTGATGAAGAAGATCGGCTACAAGCCGGAGATCATCAAATCCGGCAAGTTCAAGGATATCGGCTCCATGGGCCGCGAGATGACGGCCGAGGAGCGCCGGCTGCTGCAGGCCATGATAGACGATTCCTACGACCAGTTCGTCGCCGTGGTCTCGACCGGTCGCAATATCCCCGCCGACAAACTGCGCTCGGAGATAGCCGACGGCCGCATCTTCACCGGCCGCCAGGCGCTGGAAGCGAAACTGGTGGACGTTCTCGGCGACACCCAGACGGCGCTGGACCTGGCCGGCGAACTGGGCAAGCTCGGCAAGAACCCGCGCGTCATCCGCGACACCGACCCCTTCTCCAGCATCTTCTCGATCCTGGAATCCAGGCTGGGCCTGTTCGGCGGCGGCAGGGTCGCGGAACTGGTCACGGACCACCCGCGCCTCGAATACCGGTGGCAGGGGTTCTGAGCCATGACCCTGCTGTCCGACGCGGCCGACATAGTCGATAACCCGGCGGGCTCGCTCGCCGCGCTGACGCGCAAGCGCCTGGGCGCCGCCGGCTGGGCCGGCTACTTCGTCGGCTCGCTCAGCCTGTTCGCCTTCCTGCGCATGTTCATGGCCATACCCGGCGGGCCAGCGTCGTTCATCGTGCTTTTCCTGCTGCTGCGCGCCATGAACTTCGTCTCCGCCGCCTCGGTGCACCTGGCGCTGGAGACCGCCTCCGCCGAGGGCAGCGCGCTGCGCCTGTTCCTGGCCTTCGGCCTGGCCGAGTTCTTCTGGGCCTTCGCCGTGCCGCTGGCCTTCTTCGCGCGCCTCGGTTATCTCAGCCCTTTCCTGGCGTTCATGCTGACGCTGCTGGTAGTCTTCTACGCCCGCGTCCGCCTGATAAAGGGCCTCTACGCCGCCGGTTCCCGCAAGGCGGTGCTCTCGGTGCTGGCGCCTTTCTACCTCATGTGCGTGCTCGGTTTCATGGGTTTCGCCTGGCTGCTGGGCTGGACGATCTGGGCCGTGTCCTGAACGCCTCTTTATGTCCAAGATACCGCAGGTGAAGGAATTCCAGGGGCTCCCCGTGGTGACGCCGGAGAAGATCCGCGTCATCGACAGGAAGGCCGTGACCGAATACGGCGTGGCCGAGGGTGAGCTGATGGAGAACGCCGGCCGCGGCGCCGCCGACGAACTTCTGCGCATAGCCGGGACCCTGAACCTGCCGTCGCCGGCCAGGATAGCCGTCTGCTGCGGCAAGGGCAATAACGGCGGGGACGGACTGGTCGCGGCCAGGTATCTCAAGCAGAAAGGCGCCGAGGCGGAGATCTTCATACTCGAGCCCAGGGACACCGGCTACGGCGAACTGGTGGTCAGGAACCTCGAAGCCGCGCGCGCGGCCGGCGTGAAGATCACGCTGGTGAAGAAGGACTCCGTCGAGGAACTGGCCGGCGCGCTGCCGGCCTTCGGCCTGCTGGTCGACGCCCTGCTCGGCATCGGTTCGATGGGCAAACCCGCCGGCGTCCTCAAGCGCGTCATCCAGCTCATGAACAAGAGCGGCCGGCCGATAGTCGCGCTGGACCTGCCCTCGGGCCTGCTGCCCGACACCGGCCACCATACCGGCGTCTTCGTCATCGCCGCCCACACCCTGACCTTCGGCCTGGCCAAGACCGGGCTCATGGCCGCCCACGCCCAGAAGAACATAGGCGAGCTTAAAGTGATCGATATCGGCTACCCGCCCGAGCTGGTCGCCTGGGCCGGCCGGTAGGTCCGGGTTTTCAGGATTTTCCCGACAGGTCTTCCGCTATATCCACGAGGTGTTCGCGTATGCGCGGCTGCTTCCTCTCCAGCAGCGGCAGCAGCGTCGCGCGTATCCAGTTGCGGGTGTATTTCTGGTCGTCGTTAGTGGAATCTTTCCGGGCCTTCATCCCGTTGGCCCGCAGGTAGTCTTCTATTTCGCGCCGCGTCAGCGCCATCAGCGGGCGTATCACGCGCACGCCTCCGCCCAGCGGCCGCGAGGGAGGGATGCCGGCCAGGCCCTTCGCCCTGGTGCCGCGCAGCAGGTTGAGCAGCACCGTTTCGGCGTTGTCGTCGGAGTGATGGGCCGTGGCCACCAGCCGGCAGCCCCTGGAACGGGCGTATTTCAGCAGCAGGCGGTAGCGCTCCGTCCTGGCCGCGTGCTCCGTGCCCGAGCCGGACTTCCTGGCCAGCGCCTTCACACGCGCCTTGAAAACGCCGCAAGGCAGGCCGTAGGACCCCGCCAGCCGCCGCACGAATCGTTCGTCCGCGTCCGACTCCCGGCCGCGCAGGCCGTGGTTCACGTGGCAGACGTAAAGCTTCAGCCGGCGCCCGCGCGCCTGCCGCGCGAAATAGTCCAGCATGACCACCGAATCCGGCCCGCCCGAGACCGCCAGCACCATGGCGTCGCGGTCCCTGAAGAGGCCGCGCTCTTTGGAGAAAGCGTTTATCCGGTTCCAGGCGTTGAGCGTGGCTTTGCGCTTGGACTGCATGAACAGATTATAGTATTTGAGGGGACGTTGTTGACTTGTTGAGTTGTTGACTTTTCGGGCCGGTAATACGGCGGGGGGCTGCGGATCAAGTCAACAACTCAACAAGTCAACAACGTCCCTAATTAGTATAATTGACATTTATGCAAAGCAAGCGGATACGCCAGGCCTTCCTCGATTTCTTCGACAAGCAGGGCCACCCCGTGGTCAAGTCCAGCCCCCTGATACCCGAGGGCGACCCCACGCTGCTGTTCACCTCCGCCGGCATGGTGCAGTTCAAGCCCTATTACCTGGGCCTCAAGACCGACAAGAAGCGGGCCGCCTCCTGCCAGAAATGCTTCCGCACCACCGACATCGACAATGTCGGCCGCACGATACGCCACCTGACCTTCTTCGAGATGCTGGGCAATTTCTCCTTCGGCGATTATTTCAAGAAGGAATCGCTGGTCTGGGGCTGGGAATTCTTCACGAAAGTCCTCGGCCTGCCGGCCGACCGCTTCTATCCCTCCATCTACGGCGGCGGCGTCGCCCCGCGGGACGAGGAAGCCCGCGCCATCTGGGAGAAGATACTCCCCAAGAACCTGCACTCTCACATACTCGAGCTCGGCGACAAGGATAATTTCTGGGCGATGGGCGACACCGGCCCGTCGGGCCCCTGCTCCGAGGTTTACTGGGACCGCGGTCCGCAGTTCGACCACCCCGGCTGTGAAGGCCCCGGCAAATGCTCCTGCGACCGCTACATCGAGGTCTGGAACCACGTCTTCACCCAGTTCGACAAGCAGGCCGACGGCGCCTTCAAGCCGCTGCCCAAGAAGAATATAGACACGGGTATGGGCCTCGAGCGCCTCACCTTCATCGTCGAGGGAAAGGAAAGCCCTTTCGAGACCTCTCTGTTCTTCCCGATAGTCGAAGCCGCGTCGAAGCTGCTCAAGGTGGAATACGGCTCCTCTCCCGAGGCTACCAGCGCCTTCCGCATCATCAGCGAGCATACCCGCGCGGCCTCCTTCCTGATAGCCGAGGGCGTCATCCCGTCCAACGAGGGCCGCGGCTACGTGCTGCGCCGCCTCATCCGCCGCGCCAGCCGCTACGGCCGCATCCTGGGCGCGCGCGACCCGTTCCTCCACAAGCTGCTGCCCGCCGTGCAGGACATCTTCGGCCGCGTCTATCCCGAGATAAAGACCGCGGAGAAGCAGATCACCGAGGGCCTCAGGTTCGAGGAGCAGGGCTTCATCGAGACGCTCGAGACCGGCGAGAAATATCTCTCCGACCTGATGGATAAATTCCCCAGGGGCATCCCCGGCAAGGAGGCGTTCAGCCTCTACGAGACCTACGGCTTCCCCTTCGAGCTGACGCGCGAGCTGGCGGAGAAGAAAGGCGTCGCTGTCGACGCCAAGGGCTTCGAAGCGGCACGCAAAGCCGCGCAGGCCACCGCCAAGGCCGGCTGGAAGGACTCTGGCGAGCAGAACGCCTTCCTTTTCCAGACCGCCGAGGAGAAACTGCCGCCGACCGTTTTCAAAGGTTACGAGGCCGTCGAGCTGGAATCCACCATAATCGGCCTGCTCGACACCGCCGGCAATTTGACCGGCGCGCTCACCGCCGGGGAGGAAGGCTACGCCGTCCTCGACGCCACGCCTTTCTACGCCGAATCCGGCGGCCAGGTGGGCGACTGCGGCATGCTGATGGCCGGCGGCTCCGAGGCCGCGCTGGTGCAGGACACGCAGAAGCCGGCCGGCAAGGTGTTCTTCCACAAAGTGATAGCCCGCACCGGGCTGGCCACCGGCATGAAGGTCACCGCCCGCGTCTCGACGAACCGCTACCGCACCGCCTGCAATCACACCGCCACTCATGTCATCAACGCGGCGCTCAAGGCCGTCTTCGGCGACAGCACGCGCCAGGCCGGCTCCGAGGTGGACCCGCACCGGTTCCGCTTCGACTATACCATCAACAAGGCCCCGACCAAAGAAGAAATGGCGAAGGTCGAGCAGCTCTCCAATTCCGCCATAGCCCAGGATTTCGGCGTGCACAAGGCCGAGCGCCCGCTGGCCGACGCGCAGAAGTTCGGCGCCACCACGCTGCTGGGCGAGAAGTACAGCGACCCGGCGCGCTTCGTGCTGATAAACCGCGGCGGTTTCGACATGGCCAGGGAGCGCTACAGCCTGGAGCTCTGCGGCGGCACGCATATAGACCGCACCGGCGAGCTGCTGGTGATAAAGATACTCAAAGACTCCTCCGTCTCGCGCGGCGTGCGCCGCATCGAAGGCGTGGCCGGCCCGGCGGCCGTGGACTACCTGGCCAGGGTGGCCTCCTATGCCGAGGCCGCGGCGGCCAAACTTTCCATACCCCCGCAGGACCTGCCCGGCCGCGTCGATCAGCTGCTCGAGAATATCAAGGAGCTCAAGAGCGGCAAGGGCAAGGCGCCCGCGGCCTCTGCCGGAGCCGGTGAATCGGTGGAACTTTCCGGCGGCGTGAAACTGGTCTCTACCGAGGCCCCCGGCGCGGCCATACCGGCGCTGCGCGGACTTTCCGATCAGCTCAAGGAGAAGCACAAGTCCTCGGTGCTGTTCCTCTATTCGTCGGCCGAAGGCAAGCTGTCCTTCGTCGCCTCGGCCACGTCCGACCTGAAGGGGTCGAAGTTCGACGCTTCCGCCTTCATCAGGGAAGTCTCCGGTCTTATAGGCGGCAAGGGCGGCGGCAGGCCGGACTTCGCCCAGGGCGGCGGCCCGGCGCCGGCCGATATGGCGGACTTCCGCCGCAAGGTCGCCGAGCTGGCGAAAAAGCATATTTAGACGTTCAGGCGCCTATTGGTATAATGTAATCTCGGTTCTTTGGATTTGCGCGCCCGTGGTGAAATGGATATCACAGGAGCCTCCGAAGCTTCTAGTGCAGGTTCGATTCCTGCCGGGCGCAAACAGTTCTTAGCAGTCGACCGGAGCAGGCCGCGGTGCGGCCTGCGTCAGGAATCGAAAGCCGGAGCCGCGAGGCCAGCCGGCCGCAGCGGCGAGGCGGGGTCGCGGGTCCCGAGGAGCGGCGGCGACGAGGGAACCCGTGACCGATTCCTGCCGGGCGCACCAAAGTTCTTTAAAGTCATCGAACGTTAGGCAGGAATCGAACGTTCGAGTCACGGATAAAGCGCATAGCGCTTTTCCGCGACCCCGGCTCGGCGGTTTCGCTTACGCAGGAAACCGCCTGCGCCCTTGCGGACCGCACGCGAAGCACGCCGTGCTTCGCTCCAAAGGGCGGTCCTCACCTGCCGGGCGCAAACAGTTCTTTTCAGTAAGGAGAACGATGCCGGGGGCATGTCGCCGGTCCGGCACGCAAAACACGCGGTCTCGCGCATAGCGCTCGCCGCTCCTCACTCGGCCTCCGCGCTTGCGATGCTCCGGCCTCCGTGAAGGTTTTGCTTAGCCGGACCGCCGCCTCCCCCGGCGGTCTCCTTAACTGAAAATACGGGGGTTAAATGAAAGTTGTCATACTTATTTCGATATTCGCGCTGGCGGCGCCGGCGGCGGCGCAGGACGCGCTGTCCCAGCTGTCCGCCGCCTCGCCGGCCGCGGCCGGAACGCTCTCGCTGCCCGCGCCGGACTTCGTCCCGTCAGCCAGGACCACCTTCATTCTGCTCGATCCCCGCACCGGGAAAACACACGTGGTGATCCCGGCGGGCGGCGGCTTCATATACGCGCAGACCGGCAGGTTCGAGCCGGCCGTATATAACGGCTCCGGCTTCATACTGCGGGACGGGACTTATATGCCGGTCGTCGGCGGCGCCAAAAGGACCGCCTGCGGGGGCGTCGAGACCGCCGGGGCCGCCGCGGCGGAGATGTGGAAGGCCCTGAACTTCGTTTCCGTGATGGAAGAGACGGATTTTCACGCCGTGGCGGACGGCAAGGACACGCTGACGGCCGAGTCGGTCAGCTGCGTGGACGAGAACTATACCGCCTGCTCGATGTTCGTCAGCGCGGCCGGCGAGCGCAAAATGATAGTCACGCTGGACGCTTCGGTCAAGCTGATACGCGCCTTCTACGCCAACGGCTTCGCCTTCGACGACGAGACCGGCATACTCTACGCCGCTCGCGTTTCCTGCTCCAAAGCCGGCGATGACTATTCCTGCGCGCTGCTTCAAGAACCGCGCGCGGACTCCATATGAAAAAGCTCGTCATCGAGGCCCTCCTGCTGGGCCTCGCCATGGCTTCCGCCGCGGTCTTCAGGGAACAGATGCGGCTCTCGGTCGAAGCGGCCAGCCGGAACCCTTTTAAAGCGCTGGTCTGGGGACTGGTCGGCGGCGCGGTCTTCCTCATAGTGTCGATGATAGTGCTCAGCGCGGCCTCCGGCGCCCGCGCGGGCATATTCGCCCTTCTCTTCATCCCGTTCCTGGCCTATCTTTACGCGCTGGGAAGCGTGGGACTGGTCCGCCTCATCTGGAACGACGCTTTCAGGATGCGTTTCATCGTGATCCCGGCCATGATGACTTTCAGCTACCTGGCGGATATTTCCGGCATACCTTACGGGGGGAAGATAAGCGCGGGGCTCCTGGGTTTCGGCTGCGGCTGCCTTATAGCGGGCATGGGTTATTATGACCGCGAGGCCGAGCTCGCCGGAGAGCGGAAGCGCGACGGCGAAGCGCCCGAACGCGTCCCCGTCGCCGGTTCGACCAAAAAGCTGGCCGATATCACCCCGATATTCAAGGATAAGGACGGCCGGTATCCCGGCGCGCCGCCCGGCGATCGGGACGGCCGGGACTAATGATGCGAACGTCCTGCTAGGATGAATTTCGAGAACGAGGCCGCCCTTCTTATCAAGTCCCGCTACCCGCTGGTGGCGGTGGACACCATCGACGAAATACATGTTTCGCGGCAGCTCTTCGACGTCGCGCGCGCGAACGGCATGAAGTACTACCGCTGGTCGCTGACCAAGGGCCTGCGCGTGGACATGAAGGACGAGCCTTTCTACCAGACCGGCGACCCGGTCAAGATGCTCAAACTCGCCGCCGACCTGCTCGACCCCGCGCGCGAATCCGTCTTCGTGCTCAAGGACTTCCAGAAGCATCTCAAGGACAACGTTCCGCTGCGGCTCTTCAAGGACCTGCTCAACCGCGCGCGGGAGACGCGCACCACTTTCTTCGTCCTGGGCGCCGAAGCGTCGCTGCCGCCCGACATACAGCCGCTGGCGGCGCGCATCTCCGGCGGCTATCCCGACGAGAAGGAGATACTCGCCGAGATAAACGCGTCCGTGCTGGAGTTCAGGCGGAGCGGCGCGAAGATAGAGATAGCCCTCGACCCCGAAGAGGTCAGGCGGGTCATCAAATCGCTCAGGGGCCTGTCGCTGCAGCAGGTCCGCTCGGCGCTCAACCAGGCCATAGTGAAGGACTGGCGGCTCTGCTCGCGCGACCTTCTCGAGATAGAGAAGTTCAAGAAGGACGTTTTCGACCGGAACGGCGTGCTGGAGTATTTCGCGCCGGAAGGGCCGGCCGCCATAGCCGGCTTCGACGGGCTCAAGCGCTGGGTCGCCGACCGCAAGGCCGTCGTCTTCAACGAAAGTTCCAGGCTGCCGCCGCCCAAGGGCCTGCTGCTGCTGGGCGTGCAGGGCTGCGGCAAGTCGCTGGCGGCCAAGGTGATAGCCGGGGAACTGGGAGCGCCGCTCTACCGGCTGGACCTCAGCCGCCTTTATTCGAAATACGTCGGCGAGACCGAGGAGAACCTGCGCAAGGCGCTCAAGACCGTCGAGCGCCTTGCCCCGGTCTGCCTGTGGATAGACGAGATCGAGAAGGTCTTCGCCAGCTCCGGCGGCGAGATAGACGGCGGCGTCTCGCGCCGCATCCTGGGCACTTTCCTGACCTGGATGCAGGAGCGCAAGGACCGGTCTTTCATCGCCGCCACCGCCAACGATATAGAGTCGCTGCCGCCCGAACTGCTGCGCAAGGGCCGCTTCGACGAGATCTTCTTCGCCGACCTGCCCGGCCCGGAAGCGCGCTCGGAGATCTTCCGCATACATATCGCCCGCCGCGGGATGGACGCGTCGGCCTTCGACCTTAAAAAACTGGCGGAGGCCTCGCAGGATCTCAGCGGCGCCGAGATAGAGCAGGCCGTTATCTCGGCCATGTACCGCGCCGAGGGCGCGGGCGGCTCCGTCGATACCGAAGGCGTGCTGGAACAGGTGAAGCTGACCCGCCCCATCTCGGTCATGCGCCCCGAGGCCGTGCGCTCGCTGCGCGACTGGGCCCGCAAGCGCGACATACTGTCCGTCGGCTGAACCGCGTCCCCGGTTAAGCGGGGGCCCTCCCCCGCTCAAATGAAAAGCCCCCGCTCTAAGGCGGGGGCTTTTTTACTTCCTGCCGGGACGCCGTCAGGCGTTGACCGGCTCCGGCTTTTTGAGCAGCTGCTCGATTATCGCGTTGAGCGTCGGGCTGGGCCGCATGGCCTTCTCCGTCCTGGCCTGGTCGGGGCGGTAGTAGCCTCCGATGTCGGCCGGCTTGCCCTGCGCCGCGAGCAGCTCCGCGTTTATCTTCGCTTCGGCGGCTTCCATCTGCCTGGCGGCCTCGGCGAAGCGCACGCGCAGCTGCGGGTCCTTTTCCTGCGCCGCCAGGGCCTGCGCCCAGTACATGGCCAGGTAGAAGTGGCTGCCGCGGTTGTCGATCTGGCCCACCTTGCGGGCCGGCGACTTGTTATTGTCGAGGAACTTGGCGATGGCCAGGTCCAGCGCCTCCGCCAGGACCAGCGCCTTGTCGTTCTTGAAGAAGTTCCCCAGGTGCTCCAGCGAGGCGCCCAGCGCCGAGAACTCGCCCAGCGAGTCCCAGCGCAGGTAGCCCTCCTTCAGGAACTGCTGCACGTGCTTGGGGGCCGAGCCGCCCGCGCCGGTCTCGAACAGCCCGCCGCCGGCCAGCAGCGGCACTATCGAAAGCATCTTGGCGCTGGTGCCCAGCTCCAGTATCGGGAACAGGTCGGTCAGGTAGTCGCGCAGTACGTTGCCGGTGGCCGAGATGGTGTCCTCGCCCCTGCGGATGCGGGCGCAGGAATACCGCATCGCCTCTACGGGCGGCAGTATCTTTATGGTCAGCCCGGAGGTGTCGTGGTCCCTGAGGTACTTCTCCACCTTGGCTATGACCAGCGCGTCGTGCGCGCGCGCCTTGTCCAGCCAGAAGACCACGTGCGCGCCGGTGGCGCGGCCGCGGTTGACGGCCAGCTTCACCCAGTCCTGCACCGGGATGTCGCGGACGCGGCTCATGCGCCAGATATCGCCCTTGGCGCACTTGTGCTCCATCAGCGTCCTGCCGTCCTGGTCGACGACGCGGACCGTGCCGTCGGCCGGCAGCTCGAAGGTCGTCGGGTGGGAGCCGTACTCCTCGGCTTTCTGCGCCATCAGGCCGACGTTCGGCACCGAGCCCATCGTGGCCGGGTCGAAGGCGCCGTGCCGGCGGCAGTCGTCCATGATCTCCTTGTACATCGTGGCGTAGCAGCGGTCGGGCACCAGGGCCTTGGTCTCCTGCAGCTGCCCGGCGGCGTTCCACATCCTGCCGCCCTCGCGCACCACCACGGGCAGGGAAGCGTCGATTATCACGTCGCTGGGCACGTGCAGGTTGGTGACGCCCTTGGCGGAGTCCACCATCGCCAGCGCGGGCCGCCTGGCGTAGACGGCCTTGATGTCGGCCTCTATCTCGGCCTTCTTGCCGGCCGGCAGAGTCTCGAGTTTCTTGTAAAGGTCGCCCAGGCCCATGTTGGGGTTGACGCCGAGGGTCTTGAGGGTCTCGGCGTGCTTGGCGAAGACCTCCTCGAAGAAGACGGCCACCGCGTGGCCGAAGAGTATCGGGTCGGAGACCTTCATCATCGTGGCCTTGAGGTGCACGGACAGGAGGAGGCCCTCCTTTTTGGCGGCCTCCATCTGCTCCGCGTAGAACCTGCGCAGCGCGGCCGCGCTCATGAAAGTGCCGTCGGCTATCTCGCCGGCCAGCACCTTGACGCCGCTCTTGAGCGTATGGACCTTGCCGTCGGAGGCGGTCAGCTCTATCTTCAGTTCGCCGGCCTTCTCCACGAGCGCGGCCTTCTCGTTGCCGTAGAAATCGCCGCCCGTCATGTGCGCCACGTGGCCGCGGCTCTGCGGCGTCCAGGGCGAGAGCTTATGCGGGTGCTTTTTGGCGAAGTTTTTGACCGAGAGAGGCGCGCGGCGGTCGGAATTGCCCTCGCGCAGCACCGGGTTGACGGCCGAGCCCAGCACTTTCGCGTAGCGCTCCTTGAGCGCCTTCTCCTCGGGGGTTTTGGGGTCTTCGGGGTAGTTGGGCACCTTGAAGCCCTGGAACTGCAGCTCGCGGATGGCCTCCTTGAGCTGCGGCAGCGAGGCGCTGATATTCGGGAGCTTGATGATATTGGCCTCGGCGTTGAGCGTGAGCTCGCCCAGTTTGGCCAGGTGGTCGGGGATGCGCTGTTCGGGGGTAAGGCACTCGGGGAAGTTGGCCAGTATGCGGCCGGCCAGCGAGATGTCGGCGGTCTCCACCGTCACGCCGGTGCCGGCCGTGAAGGCCTTCACTATCGGCAGCAGTGAATAGGTGGCGAGGGCGGGAGCTTCGTCCGTCCGTGTCCAGATGATCCTTTGTGAACGCATGATGTCTCCTTGGTCGTCATGATACGGCCAGGGCCGCGCTGGCTCGTGCGATAACACTCGTTCCTAAAAAGATCCGGAAGCGGCCTTTATACAGGGTAATTGTAATAAAACCCGGGAGGGGGGGCAACCCCGCCCGGCCGGCCGCATACCCCGCCGATTAGTATAATAAGTGACGATGAAAAGGATCCTGGTCACCGGCCCTACGGGCTATATCGGCGGCCGCCTGGTACCCAGGCTGCTGGCCGCCGGCCACGCGGTGCGCGTGCTGGCCAGGCATCCCGCGGACCTGGAGGGCAGGCCCTGGGCGGGCTCGGCCGAGATCCTCCGCGGCGACGTTTTCTGCGGCGAAGGCCTGAAGGAGGCCATGGAGGGGGTGGACGCCGCCTATTACCTGGTCCACTCCATGTCCGATACCCCCAATTTCGAGGTTTACGAGGAGACCTCGGCCCGCAATTTCGCCCTGGCCGCAAAAGAAGCCGGCGTCAGGCGGGTGATCTACCTGGGAGGACTGGGCGCCGACGCCGCCGCGCTGTCCCATCACCTGCGCTCGCGCCACCGCGTGGGCGTCATCCTGCGCGAACACGGTCTCAACGTGACGGAGTTCCGCGCCGCGATAATCGTGGGCTCTGGCAGCGTCTCCTTCGAGATGATACGCTACCTGGTCGAGCGGCTTCCGTTCATACCCTGCTTCCTCTACCTGCGCGACACCCGCTGCCAGCCCGTAGCCATACGCGACGTGCTCTCCTACCTGGTCTCGGCGCTCGACACCCCCGCCTCCGAAGGCCGGATCCTGGAGATAGGCGGCAGCGCGGTGCACACCTACCGCGAGATGATGGAGATCTACGCCCAGAGCCGCGGCCTCCGGCGCGGTTTCTTCAACTGCCTGCTCTGGTCGCCGGAGCTGGCCGCCCGGCTGGTGGACCTGATCACCCCCGTGCCGGCCGTGCTGGCGCGGCCGCTGCTCGAAAGCCTGCGCAACGACGTCGTCTGCTCCTCCGACGAGGCCCTTCGCGTCTTTCCCGAGATCAAGCCGCTCGACTACCGCACGGCGGTACAGTACGCGCTGATGCGCGTCAGCGGCAACGAAGTGGAAACCTCCTGGACCACGGCCTACGAACCGCATTACGCCAGGCCCTGCTCCTTCATCGACACCGAGGGCATAATACTGCAGGACCACCTGCAGCCTATAGCCGCGCCGGCCGAAAAAGTGTTCGCCGTCTTCTCCGGCATAGGCGGCCAGCGCGGCTGGTTCTGCGCGCAGTGGCTCTGGGAGCTCAAAGCCCTGCAGGACCGGCTCGTCGGCGGGGTGGGCATGCGGCGCGGCCGCCGCCATCCCGACGTGATACACCAGGGCGAAGCGCTGGACTTCTGGCGCGTCGAGCGCGTGGTCGACGGCCGCGTGCTCCTGCTGCGCGCCGAGATGAAGCTGCCCGGCAAGGGCTGGCTGCAGTTCGAGGCCCGGCCCCGGAACGAGGGGGCTTCGGTGCTCCGCGTCGCCGCCTACTTCGAACCCAAGGGCTTCTTCGGAAATCTCTACTGGTACTCGTTGTATCCCGTGCACACCTTCATCTTCCGCGGCCTGACCGCCGAGATAAAGCGCCGTGCCGAGAAGAAGGGGGAGAAAAAATGAAAAGTCTTTTCAAGGCGGCCGCCCCCGCGGCGGCCATCCTGGCCGCCCTCGCCGGCGGTCCCGCCGTCCCGGCCGGGGCGCAGACCGCCGCCGCCGATTACTGCGGCGCGCCGCTGGTCTCGGCCCGGGCGGCGGCTTTCAACCTGAACCTCTCCACCGCCGTGCCGGCCGAAGAAGGCTACCGCCTTCTGGAAACAGGCTCCGCCGCCCGCGTCGACCAGCTGGAACTGCTGCTGAAGCCTTTCTCCCGCCGGGAAGAGAAGCTCATAAAGCGCATGCGCCGCCGGCCGCCCTACCTGGTCACCCGGGTCAAGTTCGACAAACTGCGCTCCATCCTCTCCGGCGGGGCGCTGCTGTCCCCGTCGCGCGCCTGGCTCGGCGGCGTCCTCAAGGAAAAGCCCTTCACCCCGCCCATCGAGGACAGCCTTTTCGGCGGCCATTCCTGCGTCTTCTCCTCCTACGGACCTTACGCCGGCCGCGAGCGCTACGGAGAGGTCATTTTCCGACTGGACCTGCGGCGCCTCGAGAAGCGCACCTGGGGCTCGCGCGCCAGCGGCTGGCATTTCCTGGAGTCCGTCCGGGACGTCGATCCCGCCTCCCGCGATTCGGTGCTGCCCGACGAGATAGCCGCTTTCGCGGATACCGTCTTCGCGGGCCGCGATCTGCCGCGCGTCTTCCCGCTCATGACCGTCGCCTTCCTGCGCGCCCGTACCGCCGCCGAGCGCGACAGGCTCTACGCCGAACTGACGCGGCTCGAGGACGGCCCCGCTTTCTACGCCCTCATAGACTCCGAGCGGCTGGGCTACCTCGAGGTCAAGACGGATTCCGCCATCCCTCTCTCCGCGGCCGGGGACATCGAGGTCCCGCCGGGTAAATTGCGCGAAGTCCTCTCCTGGCCCGAGTCCCGGCCCTGGCGCGGGCGCATAGCCCCGGCAGCGGACTGGTCGTCCCGCCTCAATTGAGCGAGGCCGCCGCGCCGGGCCGCAGCCTGCGCGCGTTGCCCAGCCGCAGCGCTATCTCGATGAGGTCGAGGTCCGAGATCTCCGGCCAGCACTTGCCCGCCTCCAGCGCCTTCACGGTAGCGCCTTTCCTGTCGAAATAGATGCGCGCTATCGGGCTGCCGTGGTAATGCACCTCGTAGCCCGGCGCGCCGCCGCGCCTGAAGAAGTCGTTCCAGACCGGCGCGCTGTACACGTAGACTTCGCTGCCGTCGTTCTTCTCCGCCTTGAAGCTCTCGCTCGCCCACTCTTTAAGCGTCCACCTCATGATTCCCCCTTGCCGTATCGTATCCGCCCGGAAGCCCCACGAAATAGCGTAAATAGCGTAGAAGAGGGGCGCGACAGCGTAGTGTCGCACCCCTCTTGCGGCCGGCGGGACCCTACGCATGCGCCGCGCCCGCATAGGACTTAAGGCCTTGCTTTCGGGGAAAAGGTGTCCTATATTATCAATAGGGGGCGAGCCGGCCGTTCTCCCCTACGGTATTTCGTGTCCGCAAGGGCCGCCGCGAGGTCATTATTATGAAGAAAGCGATAAGATCCTCACTTCTTCCCGCCCTGATGCTCGTTCCGGGCGCGGGGCTCTTCGCCGCCCTGTCAGGCATGGACGCGCCCGCCTGGCGGGCGGAAGCCGGGTCGCGTAAGGAAGCCATCTCCTCCGACCTGGCCGCGGCCGAGCGCAGGTTCGCCGTGCTCGCATCCACCCCTTCCATCGTCCAGCGCGACTTCGACCAGTACCGGGACTCCCTCTTTTCCGTCAGGGAAAAGCTGGAGGGATTCCTCGCCTCCCAGGAGGAGAAATCCGCCCGGGTGGAGGGCCTCGCGCGGAACGAGCCCGCGCCGGAGGACCTGGCGGAACTGATCGCCGTCAGGAACGAGACCGCGGCCGTCCTCGATTCGCTCGGGGAAAGGTATAACGCCGGCCTCGCCGACTACGAGAAACTCCGGCAGAAGTTCATCCGGCAGACCGCCGCCGCGGCCGGCGAGGGAGAGGTCCGGCCGGCCGGCGCGGCGCGGCTCACCGAGGAGGAGAAAAAGCGGAAGGAGGAGACCGCCAGGAAGCTGGTCGCGATGGGCGAGAAGGAAAAGGCTTTCGCGGAGATCACCGAGCTCTCCGCCGCCGACCCGGCCATGGGACGGCAGATGATGGACAGTTTCTTCGACGGTCTTACGCCGCAGGAACGCGCCAGGTTCGAAGACCCGGCCGCCGCCCGCGCGGCGAACGGGCCGTCCGCGGACTCCGGCCCCGAGACGGTGCGCCCCTCCCCGGCCGGTAAGAGAACGCCCGGCGGGAATTACGGTCTCTCCGCGCCGGGGACTCCCGTCCGTTCCGGCTCTCCCGGAAAAACCGCCTCCGCCGCGGACGAAAAGGACCCCGGCCCCGCCATGGAGCCTTCCGCGCTCATGTCGCCGGAGAACAGGATAGCCGCCTGGAACGCCGTCGGGGCTTTCTACCCCTCGGTCGCGGCCCCGCGGATACGGGAAGCGGGCCTGGACCGCAACATGGACCTTAAGGCCGCCTGGCTGGAGCGCCAGAAGGACCGCTACGCCGAAATGGCGGCCGGCGCGCAGAACGCCGGGGACAAGCGGAAGTACGGGACCATCGCGGCCGAACTGGACAAGCGCCTGCGGCAGGGCCGCGGGATCGCCTCGCTCGAAGGCGCGGAAAGGACCGCGGCCGTAAGCGGCTGGAACGCCTCCGTCGCCGCGCTCATGGACAAGTCGCCGACCGCGTCGAAGGAGAGGGAGATACTCGCCCGCCGCGCCTCCATGGACGCCGAATACGCCTCGCTGCCGGACGACGGGGCCAGGGCCGCCTGGATAGAGAAGAACCGCGCCGCCTACGACGCCGACGGCGAGGCGCTCGCCGGTCTCTACGCCGCCGACCCGGACTATCTCGAGGTCCGCAAGGGCGAGGCGGACCACCAGGCCTGGCTGCGGGCCAGCCTCCCCAATTTCGCCGAAGGGACCTCCTTCCCGGCCGGAGAACTCGGCCTGCCGCTCGAGCCCGGAACGGAAGTAAAGGTGGCCCGGCACGGCAAGGGCGGCCCGCTCGGCATCTCCTACAACGACCCCGACGGCCTGCGTCATTTCCAGAGCCTCGACGACACGGTCCGCGTCAACGAGGTCAGGGATCCCAAGGACGGGCTGGTGCACGCGAT
Source organism: uncultured Elusimicrobiaceae bacterium (assembly GCA_964415175.1). GTDB lineage: Bacteria > Elusimicrobiota > Elusimicrobia > Elusimicrobiales > UBA9959 > UBA2231. The sequence goes on along the minus strand of CAYPYG010000018.1, from coordinate 11,601 downwards.
AGAGCAGCGCGTTTCCGAAGACGGGACGCTCAACGTCTCGGAACGCCTGCCCGGCGGCGGGTTGTTCCGCACCGAGGAGCGCCGTCCCGACGGCACCGTCACCATGGAGGTCTACGGCAGGGACGGCAAGCCGGTCGCCTCCAGGCGCCGCGGTCCCGACGGTACCGTGGTGGACGCCGAGGTCCTCGCCGAGGCCGGCGTGAAGAGGACCGTCACCACCGCCGCCGACGGGCGCGCCGTCTTCGCCATAGAACCCCTGGCCGGCGGGCTGCCCAGGCAGAGCGGCCGCGTCGTGGACGGCCGCCTGGTCGTGGACCGCGTGGAAGGCCCCGGCGGGGCGCTGACCGAGCGCGTCGGCGGCTATGTCATGCGGACGACCGTGAACGGCAAGACCCAGGGCATGTCGGTGGATATGGCCGGGATCTCCGGCCTGCCCGAGAAGAAGCGGGGCGCCGCCATCGCCTCGGCGGCGGAGGTGCTGGCCGGCGACGACAGGACCAGGGACGGCCCTATAAAGCAGTTCCTCGCGCAGGCCGCGCGCCAGGGCGGCAACGACGGCAGGCTCGTGGTGGACACGGTGAAGGATTCCAGGGGCGGCACCGCCCTGCTCGCCGAGATCTCATACCCGGACGGGCATAAGCGGCAGATCATAGGCCAGTGGGTCACGATACCCGCCGGACAGGCCCGCGGTCTCTCCGACAACACCGGCCTGGACATAAGCGTGCGCTCCGCCGCCAGGGGAGAGGATATCTCCGGCCGCGAGCCGCTCAAACTCTTCAGGTTCAACGGCGAGGATACCACCGACCGCTACAGCGGCGTCACGGTGCAGACCGGCAACTGGTTCGTCGGCTACGGCGTCAGGCGGGACAATTACATAACCAGGACCCGCGGCGCCGGCCGGGAGACCGTCGCGAAGATGAAGATAGGCAGCGACGAGCTCTTCGACAGTCCCAGCATACTGGGACATACCGGCAACGCGATCGGCACGCTCGGCCGCGGCGCGGTCCAGCTGACGGGCGCGGGCATCTCCGTCATAGGCGCCGGCACGGTCGGCTGGGCCGACGAGCACCTGCAGCGGGACCTGCTCGAAAGGGCCAAATCCAACTTCTACGGCAACGATATCAGCCGCACGCTGGGCAGGAACATGGGCGGAAGTTTCGGCGACTACTACCGCCAGGGCTACGAGGACCTCCGGGTGGACGAGGACCGCAACATACAGAACGTGGGCCGCGAGATGGCCGGCTTCGGCAAGCCGACGCTCGGCGCGGTGCTCCAGGGCGGGGTCGAGTTCTCCAACGGCGTGGCCACTTCCCTTATCGTCGCGCCCGCCATGGGCGGTATAGGTACGGCGAGCAAGACCGGCGCCGTCCTTACGAAAGGTTATGGCGCGTACATGGGGGCGAGGGGCGTGTACAATACCGGGGCCTCGGCGGTCGAATTCGTCGGCGCTTACAGGGCGTACGACGAGAACGACCCGGCCAGCAAGCAGCGCTACTACGCGGCGATCACGGACCTGACCAAGAACGCCCTCAACGCTCCCAGGACGCTGGGCCGCGCGCTGTCTCTCAAAGATACCGCCGCCCAGGTACGGGGAGCGATCACCGGCAAGCCGGTCGCGGCGCCGCCCTCCAGCGATCTCAGGAACTTCCTTACCGGGAAGAACGAGCCCGGGGCTTTGACCAGGTTCATGAAGCGGGACATAGGGATAAAGGACCCCTCGCTGAACATAGGCGCGCCTCTTTCCGGCGCCCTTTCTTCGGCGGAAAAATGGGTCGCCTCCGGGGTCATGCGCCTTACCGGCGGCGGTCCGCAGGCCCAGCCGGTCCCGCAGCTCATAGTCACGCCGGGCCAGGTCACGCCGCGCCCCGACGCCAGGATAGTAGTGCCTGGCCAGCCGGCGCCCAGGCCCGACGTGAAGGTGATCGTCCCTGGCCAGCCGGCGCCCAGGCCCGACGTGAAGGTGATCGTCCCGGGCCAGCCCGCGCCCAGGCCCGACGCTAAAATAATCGTCCCCGGACAGCCCGCCCCGCGGCCGGACGCCAAGATCATAGTGCCCGGCCAGGTGGAAGCCCGTCCGGACGCCGAGATCATTATTGACGGCAACTAGCGGCCGGGTCTTTTTCAGGTAGTCCTTCGCCCGCCCGGGTACCCGTTCTTCCGGGCCGGGCGGCGAGCCCCCCGTATATAAGGAAGGAAGCGCGGGATATTGGCCCGTCCTCCGGTATTATCGGCGCGGCGGCATAGTCTCGCCCTTCCAAATATGTTTCAATTACTGCCGGAAGTCGCAGTAGAACGCGGCGGCGGCCGCGCCTAGTTTCCCCGTAAAAAGCAATGGACACACCCGGAATACTCGTAAGTTATTTTTCCAGGCACGAAGAGGCGCTCGCCGCTTTCGCCCGGCTGCGGCGCAAGGGTTACGAGCGCGCGGCGTGGATCCGCAGGACTCCCGAGGGGAAAATAAGGACGCACGACCCGTTCGCCTGGCTGCGCCTGGCGTCCGCCGTCGGGTCGGTCGCCGTCGTTTTCGCCCTGGCCGAGGCCGCCTTCGTCCTGCTGACGCCGTCCGCGGTCCTGGCGGTACTTTTCAACGCCGTCTGGCTGAGGCGCTCCAGGTTCGGCGTGGACCGGCGGCTGCTCAGGGACCACGCGCGCTGGCTGACGGCCGGCGAGACCGTCATCCTCTTCCAGGGCCCCAACGAGACCCTCCACCTTCCCCACGCCGTACTGCTGGCCGGCAAGGAGCGCCCGCCGGTCATCTGCGTCATGCATCCCCGCCTGCCCGGCGAGACCGCGGACGCCCGCGAGGAAGGGCGGTCCCCGCTCGATACCGCCCAGCTGGAGGACCACGCCCGCCGCCTGGCCGGCAAGCACCGGCTGGCCGACCGTACGCCGCGCGACCCGGAGCTGCTCAGACGCCTTGGCCGCGGCCTGGGGCTGTTCCGCCGGGCCTGCCGCGAGCTGGCCGCCGCCTACCGCGTCAAGCAGTCTCCGCCGCTGACCAGCGAGTGGCTGCTGGACAACGATTATATCTTCGAGAGCAACGCGCGCGACGTGCGCCTGAACCTGCCCTGGCGGTTCTACCGCCAGCTGCCGGCCCTCTCCGGCGGACCGGACCGCGGCCTGCCGCGCATCTACGGCCTCGCCCGCGAGCTCTCCGCCCGCTCCGACCTGCACCTGGACCGGGAGAACATACTTTCCTATATCCGCGCCTACCAGTCGGTCACGCCGCTCTCGATAGGCGAACTGTGGGCGGTGCCGCAGATGCTGCGCACCGCGCTGCTGGAGAACATACAGCGGCTGACGCTCAAGGCGGTGTCGGAACTGCGCGAAGGCGAACTCGCCGATTTCTGGGCCAACCGCCTCATCACCGCGACCCGGCGCGACCCCGACCAGCTCTACGCCATACTGGCGGAGCTGACCGAGACCCACCGCCGGCCCGGCCATTATTTCGCGCTGGAGCTGCTCGATTACCTGCACGACGAGGAATCCGTCCTGACGCCGGTGCGGGCCTGGCTGGAGCGGAGTTTCGGCGGTTCGCTGGCCGAGCTGAACCAGCGCGGCAAGACCGGCCGCGCCCGCGACCAGATCTCCATCGGCAACGCCTTCAACAGCCTGCGGCTGCTCTCCCTGCTCGACTGGAAGGACTGCTTCGAGGAACTCAGCGTAGTGGAGAACGCCCTGCGGCAGGACCCCGCCGGCGTCTATCCCGGCATGGATTTCGCCACGCGCGACCGCTACCGCCGCGCGGTGGAGGACCTGCACCGCGGCTCCGGCCGTCCCCAGGAGGAGGTGGCCGCCGCCGCCGTGGATATGGCCCGCCGCGCCGCCGAGGACCGCGACAGGGAGCCCGGCGCCGATCACGTCGGTCTCTACCTTATAGGGGACAAGCGGGCGGAGCTCGCCCGGGGCCTGGGCTGCCGGGAAGCCCTGCGTTTCCGCGCCCTGCGGTGGGTCTACCGCAACCACACGGCGGTCTATTTCGCCGGAGTTCTCTCGCTCACGGCCGCGCTGACGCTGCTCTCCCTGCGCCTGGGCCTGCCCGGCGGCGCGCCGGCCGGACTGGCCGCCGCGGCCGTCCTGCTGCTCCTCATCCCCGCCAGCCAGATGGCGCTGGAGCTCTTCAACTACCTGGTGATGCGCCTGCTGCCGCCGCGCACTCTGCCCAAAATGGATTTCCGCGCCGCCGGGATACCCGACGAATGCCGCACACTGGTGGTAGTGCCGATGATGCTGCTCGACCGGGCCACCATAGACGCGGAGGCCGAGAAGCTGGAAGTGCGCTACCTGGCCAACCGCGAGAACAACCTCCTCTTCGCCCTTTATTCCGATTACCGGGACGCCGCGCAGCCGCATTGCGAGACCGACGCGCCGCTGCTCTCCGCCGCCGTGCGGCGCATAGAGGAGCTCAACCGCCGCCACGGCGCCGGCCGCTTCTTCCTCTTCCACCGCGAGCGGCGCTGGAGCGAATGCGAACGGAAGTTCATCGGCTGGGAGCGCAAGCGCGGCAAGCTCGAGGAGCTCAACGGCCTGCTCGACGGCACGCGCCCCGGCGCGGCCGAACTGGTCCGCGTCGGCGACCCGGCGGCGCTCTCCGATATCCGCTTCGTCATCACGCTCGACAGCGACACGCAGCTGCCGCACGACGCCGCGCGCCGCATGATAGAGACGCTGTCCCACCCGCTCAACCGCGCCCGCCTCGACGACGCCGGCCGCGTGGTCTCCGGCTACGGCCTGATACAGCCGCGCGTCAGCCCGTCGCTGTCGAGCGCCAACGGCACGCCCTTCAGCCGGCTCTTCTCCGACGGCAGCGGCATAGACCCCTACTCCAACGCGGTCTCCGACGTGTACCAGGACCTCTCGGGCGAGGGCTCGTATCACGGCAAGGGCATCTACGACGTCCGCGTCTTCGGCCGCGTGCTCTCCGGCAGGTTCCCCGAGGCGACGCTGCTCAGCCACGACCTCATAGAGGGCGCGCACGTGCGCGTCGGCCTGGCCAGCGACATAGAGCTCTTCGACGAGAGCCCGCAGGATTACATCACCTACATAAACCGCCATCACCGCTGGATACGCGGCGACTTCCAGATAGCCGGCTGGGTGCTGCCGAGCGTCCCCGCCGCCGGCGGCGGGCGCGTCCCCAACCCGCTCTCCGCTCTCAACCGCTGGAAGATCTTCGACAACCTGCGCCGCAGCCTGCTGCCGCTGGCCATACTGGCGCTGCTGGCCGGCTCCTGGACCCTTTCCGCGCGGGCCGGCTGGACCGCCTCCGCCCTGGTCGTCGCCCAGCTTTTCTTCCATTCCCTGCTGCAGTCGTTCACCTGGGTCTTCAACAGCCGCAGCCGCAAGGCCTCCTCTTCCGGCCAGCGCACGCGCGACGTGCTCCGTACCGTGGCCAAAGCCTCGGTGCTGCCGTACAAGGCCTGGGTCTCCCTGGACGCCGTGCTGCGCGCCTCCTACCGCATGCTCGTCTCTCACCGCGGCCTGCTGGAATGGACCTCCGCCCAGGCCGCCGGCGCGGGCGCCCGGTCCAAAGTGCCGCGCTTCCTGCTCTCGCTGTTCCTGCTGACGCTGCTCAGCGCGGCCGCCGGTTACCGGGTGCTGTCGCTGTACCCGGACGCTTTCGGTCCGGCCATCCCCTGGCTGGTCCTGTGGGCCGCCTCGCCGCTCACCGGCTGGCTGCTGGTGCGGCGTCCGCCGGCCAGGCAGCCGCGCCTGATGGTGCCCGCCGCCGACCGGCAGTTCCTCAGGACCGTGGCCCGCCGCACCTGGCGCTATTTCACTGATTTCGTGAACGAGGAAAGCTCCTGGCTGCCGCCGGACAATTACCAGGACACCGAACCGCCGCAACTGGCCATGCGCACCAGCCCGACCAATATCGGCCTCTACCTGGCCAGCGTCCTCTCCGCCCGCGACTTCGGCTACCTCACCGCCGACGGCGCCGTAGAGAGGCTGTCGCTGACCATGGTCTCGGTGGAGAAGCTGGAGCGCTACGAGGGCCACCTGCTCAACTGGTACGACATACGCAGGCTCGAGCCCCTCAACCCGCGCTACGTCTCCACCGTCGACAGCGGCAACCTCCTGGCTTCGCTCTGGGCGCTGGACCCGGGCCTGGGCGCGCTGGAGCGGGCGCCGCTGCTGGACGGGAAAGTTTTCGAGGGCCTGCGCGACGGCTGCGATATACTGCGCCAGTCGCTGCGGGCCGGCGGCATCAGCGGGGGACACCATGCGGCATGGTGTCCCGGTACCGATTGCGCCCGTGAGCTCCAGGAACTGCGCGACGCCTGCCGTTTCCCGCCGGAGCGGGCCGCCGACGCGCTGGTCCTGTTAAAGAGAATGGATACCCTTATAGGGGACCTGTCCGCCAGGACCGGCGCGGCCGGGGGCGAAGCCGCCGCCTGGACCCGCGAACTGCGCGGGCAATCCGCGGCCTGGCTCGCCCAGGCCGGCCGTTACCTCCCCTGGATAGAGATACTGGCCGAAAAGACCTCGGCCGAACTCGCCTCGCTGGAGCCGGCGGCCCAGGACGATTTCCGCCGGGCGCTGCGCCGCGCGCCTTCCCTGCTGGAGCTCGCGGAGGGGGAGGTCCCCTGCGCGGCCCGCGTGCGGGCCATACGCGAGCGCTCGCTCTCGGGCCCGCCGGCCCTGCTCGACTGGTGCGACCGTTTCCTGGAGGCTTTCGACAAGGCAAAGTGGCTGGCCGGCGAAACGCTGGCCCGCGTCGAAAAGCTGCGCGCCTCGGTGCGCGAGCTCTCCGCTTCCATCGACATGGCTTTCCTCTACGATCCCGGCCGGCGGCTCTTCTCCATCGGCTTCAATGTCTCGGAAGGCCGGCTGGACCGCGCCTTCTACGACCTGCTGGCCAGCGAGGCGCGGCTGGGCAGCTTCGTCGCCATCGCCCGCGGCGACCTGCACGTGGAGCACTGGTTCGCCATGAACCGCACCTACGGCGCCGTCGGCAGGCGCCGCGCGCTGCTCAGCTGGACAGGGACGATGTTCGAATACCTGATGCCGCTGCTCTTCCAGCGCTCGCACTCCAATTCCCTGCTGGATAAATCCGCCCGCGAGGCCGTGGAGATACACATCGCCCACGGGCGCAGAAACGGCACGCCCTGGGGCGTCTCCGAATGCGCCTACGCGGACGTGGACAGCCGCAAGACCTACCAGTACCAGGCCTTCGGCGTGCCGGAACTGGGGCTCAAGCGCGGCCTGGCCGAGAAGCTGGTCATAGCGCCCTACGCCACGCTGCTGGCCGCGGGCGTGGCGCCCAAAGAATCGGCGGAGAACCTCCGCCGGCTGGCCGGGCTGGGCATGCTGGGCGGGCGCGGCTATTTCGAGGCGCTCGACTACAGCCGCGAGGGCGGCGCCGGCGTCATCGTGCGCGCCTACATGGCCCATCACCAGGGCATGGGCTTCCTGTCGCTGGCCAATTTCCTCAACAACGATTCCGTCCGCCGCTATTTCAACTCCGACCCGCGCGTGCGCGCCGCCGAGCCGCTGCTCTACGAGCGCATCCCGGCCCTGCCCCCGCTCTACCACATCTCCACTCGCGAGCGCGTCTCGTCGGTGGCCGGCCTGGGGGAGCCCGCGCCGTCGGTCAGGCAGTTCGATACGCCGCATACCTCGGTGCCCAAGACCCAGCTCCTCTCCAACGGCCGCTACGGCCTGATGATCACCAATACCGGCGGCGGCCGCAGCCGCTGGGAGGATATCGACGTCACGCGCTGGCGCGCGGACCGCACCCTCGACGACCAGGGGTCCTTCTGCTATATCCGCGAGGCCGACGGCGACCGGCTCTGGTCCAATACCTACCAGCCGGTGCGGGGCGAGCCCGGCTCCTACGCGGCCAATTTCATGCTGGACCGGGCCGTGTTCCGGCGCGTCGATCACGGCATAGAGACCGGGACGGAGGTCATCGTCTCGCCCGAGGACGACGCGGAGATACGCCGGATAACGCTGATAAACCGCTCCGCGTCCGAGCGCGTCCTGGAACTGACCAGCTATTTCGAGCTGGCGCTGGCGCCGCACGCCGCCGACCGCCAGCACCCGGCCTTCAGCAAACTCTTCGTCGAGACCGAAGCGCTGCCGGAACAGCGCGCCCTGCTCGCCCGCCGCCGCCCGCGCGGCGAAGGCGAACGGCCGGTCTACGCGGCCCACCGCTTCACGCTGGACCGCCCGGCCGAAGGGGCGCTGCGCTTCGACACCGACCGCCGCCGCTTCATCGGCCGCGGCTGCAATCCGGCCCGCCCCATGGGCGCCCTGCAGGAGCCGGGCAACAACAGCGGTTTCGTCCTGGACCCCATCTTCAGCCTGCGCCAGGCCGTGACGCTGCCGCCCGGCGGGCGCGCGCAGGTCTCGCTGGTACTGGCCGCCGGCTCGTCGCGCGAGCAGGTTATCGCCGCCATGAACAAGTACGGCGACCCGCGCGCCATAGACCGCGCCATGGATTTCGCCTGGACCTCCGCGCAGCTCGAACTGCGCCTGCTGCGCGTGCAGCCCGACGACACGCGCCGCTTCCAGCAGCTGGCCGGCCACCTGCTCTACCCCAGCCCCGTCATGCGCGGCGCCGCCGACCGCCTGGCCAGGAACCGCAAGGGCCAGGCCGGCCTGTGGGCCTATTCCATCTCGGGCGACCTCCCCATCGCCCTGGTCTCCATCAGCGAGGCACGGGACCTGACGCTGGTCCGCCAGATGCTGCAGGCCCACGCCTATTGGCGCATGCACGGCCTCAAGGCCGACCTGGTCATACTCAACGAGGAACCCGGCGGCTACGAGCAGCCGCTGCGCGAGAAGCTCGAGCGCCTGGTGCAGGCCCAGTCCACCGAGGCCGGCGTGGACAAGCCCGGCGGAGTCTATCTGCGCAGCGCCGGTCTCATCCCCGCCGAGGACCTCATACTGCTGCGGGCGGCGGCCAGCGTGGTCATGGTGGCCGCCCGGGGCGCCCTCTCCCACCAGCTGAGCGCCGCGCCCGAGCCGCCCGAGCTGCCGGCCCCGCTGGACGCGCGCGGCGGCGACCGCGAGCCGTCGGCCGTGCTGCCGTTCCTGGAGCTGCCTTACTTCAACAGCCTGGGCGGGTTCACCACCGACGGCCGCGAATACGCCGTCTACCTCGGCCCGGGCATGAACACGCCGATGCCCTGGGTCAATGTCCTGGCCAACCCCTCCTTCGGCGCGCTGGTCAGCGAGACCGGCGCAGGCTTCGCCTGGCAGGGCAACAGCCAGCGCAACCGCCTGACGCCCTGGTCCAACGACCCCGTGCTGGACCCGCCGTCGGAGGCCGTCTATATCCGCGACGAGGAGAGCGGCGCCTTCTGGACGCCCACAGCGTCGCCGGTGCGCTCTTCGGAGGAGTCCTACCGCGCCAGGCACGGCGCCGGCTACACGGTCTTCGAACATAACAGCAACGGCATCGACCAGGAGCTGACGGTCTTCGTTCCCGTCGACGACCGCGGCGGCGAGCCGGTCAAGCTGCAGCGCCTGGTGCTGCGCAACTCCTCCGAACGTATCCGCGAACTTTCGGTCACCTATTACGCGGAATGGGCGCTCGGCGAGTCCAGGGAGACTTCGCAGATGCACGTCGTCACCGAATGGGACGACGCGGCGTCGGCCCTGCTCGCGCGCAATCCTTTTAATCCCGGCTACGCGGACAGGACCGCCTTCGCGGCGCTGAGCGTGCCCACCGATAATTACACGGCCGACCGCGCCGCCTTCATCGGCCGCAACCGCTCTTTGAGCGATCCGGCCGCGATGGAGCGCGTAAGCCTGTCGCGCCGCGCCGGCGCGGGCCGCGATCCCTGCGCCGCCCTGCAGACCTCCGTTAAACTCTCGCCTGGCGAGGCCGTCGAACTGACCTGCATGCTGGGCCAGGCCTCGTCGCCGGACGAGGCCCGCGCGCTGATAAAGACCTACCGCGCCGAGCAGGCCGCGGAAGCCGCGCTGCGCCGGACGCAGGCGTGGTGGGACCGGCGGCTGGGCGCCGTGAAAGTGCGCACGCCGGAACTCTCCGCCGATTTCATGATCAACCGCTGGCTGCCGTACCAGAACCTGGCCTGCCGCGTCTGGGGACGCTCCGCCTTCTACCAGTCCGGCGGCGCCTTCGGTTTCCGCGACCAGCTTCAGGACGTTATGGCCCTGCTCTACGCCCATCCCGGCCTGGCCCGCGAGCATATCCTGCGCGCGGCCGCCCGCCAGTTCAGGGAGGGGGACGTTCAGCACTGGTGGCATCCGCCCGGCGGCGAGGGGATACGCTCGCGCATCTCCGACGACCTGCTGTGGCTGCCCTATGTCGCCGCCCGTTACGTCGCGGTGACGGGCGACGCCGCCATCCTGCGCGAGACCGTGCCTTTCCTGGAGGCCCCGCCGCTCGACGAGGGGCAGGCGGAGGCCTACCAGACGCCGGCGGTCTCCGCCGAGAAGGATACTCTTTTCGAACATTGCCGGCGCGCTGTGAAGCGCGCCATGACAAGCGGCGCCAACGGCCTGCCGCTCATGGGCACCGGCGACTGGAACGACGGTATGAACCTGGTCGGCGCCGGCGGCAAAGGCGAAAGCGTCTGGCTGGCCTGGTTCCTGGCCGACGTGCTCAGGGGCATGGCCGAAATGGCCGCCCTGCTCGGCGACGAAGCCGCCGGCCGGGAATACGAACGGGAGCGCGCGGCGCTGGCCGCCCGGACGGAGAAATTCGCCTGGGACGGCGACTGGTACCTGCGCGCCACCTTCGACGACGGCTCGCCGCTGGGGTCAAAGACCTGCGCCGAGGCCAGGATAGATTCGCTGCCGCAGTCCTGGGCGCGGCTGAGCGGCGCCGCCGACCCGGAGCGCGCCGCGCGCGCGCTGGAGTCGGCCTGGGAGCACCTGGTCCGCGAGGACGAGGGACTGGTCCTGCTCTTCGAGCCCCCGTTCGAGAAGTCCGAGCCTTCGCCGGGCTACATCAAGGGCTACCCGCCCGGCGTGCGCGAGAACGGCGGGCAGTACACCCACGCCGCCATCTGGCTGGCCATGGCGCTGGCGCGCGGCGGCGACGGCACCCGCGCGGCCAAGATCCTGCGCATGATAAACCCCTGCGAACGCGCCCGCGACCCGGAGACGGTCTGGCGCTACGGCGCCGAGCCCTACGCGGTGGCGGCCGACATCTACCGCCTGCCCGGCAAGGTCGGCCACGGCGGCTGGTCCTGGTACACGGGCTCGGCGGCGTGGATGTACCGCGCCTGGGTGGAAGAGATATTAGGGCTTAAAGTGCGGGGGGAGAGACTCTCGCTGGACCCCGTGATACCCGGCTCCTGGGACGGCTTCGAGCTGACCTACCGCCACGGCCAGGCCGTCTACGAGATACGCGTCGAGAACCCTTCTCACGTCGAGCGCGGCGTGGCCTCCGTGGAACTCGACGGCCGCGTCCTGGAGGACGGCGTCATAGCGCTGCACCGCGACCTGGTGAAGCACCGCGTCCTCGTCCGCCTGGGCGCGCCCGCTAATTCTTAAGATAACCTTTGACCCTTTCCAGCACCTGTTTCTTAAGTTCCGGCGGCGAGACCACCCTTATATAAGGAAGGAAACGCAGGATATTGGGCAGCGCCTCGTTGGGGTGGCTGATGCGGCATTCCACCGTGA
>CAYPYG010000017.1:0-58337 GCA_964415175.1 uncultured Elusimicrobiaceae bacterium | reverse complement strand
ACGTGAAGAAGTGCCGCTGCTTCGGCCGCGGCGCCGCGCCCCGCAGGCTCAGGGTCATGGAGGCTTTCCCGCTGCCGTCCGGCGCCAGCCTGGTCCTGGCGGAGGCCGTGCACGCGCAGGGCTGGGTGGAGACTTACGTGCTCCCGCTGGCCTTCGCGGCCGGGGAGAAGGCGGAGGAGGCGGCCCGGAAATACCCGCAGGCGCTGGTCGCCTCGCTGGAGCTCGCGGGCGGAAGGGGATATCTCTACGACGCGGGCCACGACCCGGCCTTCCACGCCGACCTGCTCGCGCTGTTCTCCTCCGGCCGGCGGCCGCGTTCGGGAGGGGCGGTGCTGCGCGCCTCGGCTTCGCCGGCTTTCCGCGCCGTCCCGCCGCCGGAGGGCCGGGCCCACGAGTCGCGCGTCCTGCGCTCCGGGCCCAACGGCCTGACCGTGGCCTACGGTTCCTCCTGCGTCCTGCGGCTGTGCCGCCGCGCGGAAGAAGGCGTCAGCCCCGACGCGGAGGCGGGAAAACTTTTCGCCGGCGGAGGGTTCCCCAACGCCCCTTCGTATTACGGCTCGCTGAGCCTGGAGCGCGGGGGGAAGTTCTACGGGACGCTCGGTTCCCTGCGCTCTTTCGTGCCCAACCAGGGGGACGCCTTCGCGCTCATGGCCGGCGAGGCGTCCCGCTATTACGAGGCGGTGCAGTCCAGGCCGTCGGACGCGGGGGCCCCGCCGCCGATGGCGGAGGCCTTCTGCGCCGGCCCGGCCGAAGCGCCCGCCGATTTCGTCAACCTTTCCGGCGGCTTCTGCCTGGAGATGGCGGAACTTATCGGCCGCCGCACGGGCGAGATGCACGCCGCGCTGGCCGCCTCGCAGGAGCCGGACTTCGCGCCCGAACCGTTCTCCCGGCTTTACCAGCGTTCGGTCTTCCAGTCGATGGCGGGCCAGTCGAAGAAGGTCTTCCTTAACCTGTCCCGCCGGCTGAAGGACCTGCCCGCGGAGCTGCAGGAGGAGGCCTCCTTCGTCCTGGAGAACCAGCAGAAGATACTCAAGGCCATGCAGCGGCTCAACGAGAGGAAGTTCTCCTGCCGCAAGATCCGCATTCACGGCAATTACCTGCTGTCGCAGCTGCTCTATACCGGCAAGGACTTCGTGGTGAAGGACTTCGAGGGCCACCCGGAGAAGACGCCGGGCGAGCGCCGGATAAAGCGCTCGCCCCTGCGCGACGCGGCCGGCGCGCTGATCTCCCTCTACTACGCGGCGCACGCCCCTTTCCTCCAGACCGGAGGTATCCCGCTCAAGGACCTTCCCGCGCTGGCGTCGTGGCTGGACCTGTGGTACTCGCACATCTCCGCCGCCTTCCTGCGCGGCTACCTGGCCGCGGCCGGCCCCGCGCAGGTGCTGCCGCAGAACCCGGACGACTTCCAGCTCCTGCTGCGGCTTTTCCTCATGAAGAGGGCCGTGACCGAACTGGAGGGGGACATAGCCGCCAGACCCGACTGGGCACGCGTGCCCGCCAGGCTGCTGCGCCTGCTGCTGCGCCCGGAACAGCGGGAATGCGCCGCGCCGGCGGAGCCGAAGCCGTGAGCGAAGGCCTGGTAACGGCACCGCAGGGGGCCTTCCCCTCCGCGAAAGGCCTCTCGTTCTCCGTCTGGGCGCCGTCGGCCGAAAGGATGGAGGTGCGCGTCAGTTCGCCGCGCCGCCTGAAGCTGCGGATGAGGAAGGCCGGCGGGGGGTACTGGAAAGCTTTCGCCCACGGTCTCGGGCCGGGGGCAAGGTACAAATACGCCGTGAACGGGCGCGGCGAGCGGCCGGACCCGGCGTCGCGCTTCCAGCCCGGGGGCGTGCACGGCCCGTCGGAGGCCGTTGACCACTCCGCTTTCCCCTGGTCCGACGCGGCCTGGCGCGGCCTGCCGCCCGAACGGATGATGATTTACGAGCTGCACCCCGGGACCTTCACCCCGGCGGGGGACTTCGCGGGCGTAGAGTCGCGCCTCCCTTATCTCAAGAGTCTCGGCGTCAACGCCGTGGAACTGATGCCCGTCTCGCAGTTCCCCGGCTCCCGCAACTGGGGCTACGACGGGGTCTATCCCTACGCCCCGCAGGATTCCTACGGCGGCCCGGAAGGCCTCAAGCGCCTCGTCGACGCCTGCCACCGGGCCGGCCTGGCCGTCGTGCTGGACGTCGTCTACAACCATCTCGGCCCCGAGGGCAATTACCTGGGCGCCTACGGGCCGTATTTCACGGACCGTTACCGCACGCCCTGGGGGGACGCGGTGAACTACGACGGCCGCGGCAGCCCGGCCGTCCGCGAGTATTTCCTCGGGGCCGCGCTGGCCTGGTTCCGCGACTACCATGTCGACGCGCTGCGGCTGGACGCCGTGCAGGGCATCTTCGATCTCGGGGCGAAACATTTCCTCGCCGAGCTCTCGGAGCGGACGAGGGACCTGTCGCGCCTCCTCGGCCGGCGCCTGTCGCTCATAGCCGAGAGCGACCTCAACGACGCGCGCGCGCTGGAACCGGCCCCGGCCGGCTGGGGAATGGACGCGCAATGGTCGGACGACTTCCATCACGCGCTGCACTCGCTGCTCACCGGCGAGAGGCGCGGCTATTACGGGGATTTCGGGGAGTTCGGCCAGCTGGCCAAGGCTTTTTCCGACGGTTTCGTCTACGACTGGGCCTGGTCGCCGCACCGCGGCCGCCGGCACGGCTCCTCTTCCGCCGGCGTGCATCCGGGCAAGTTCGTCGTCTGCTCGCAGAACCACGACCAGACGGGGAACCGGCCGCTGGGCGAGCGCCTCACCGCCCTCGTCGGGGAGCGCAGGCTGCGGCTGGCCGCGGGGGCCGTTGTCCTGTCCCCCTACATACCGATGCTTTTCATGGGCGAAGAATACGCCGAGAAGAACCCCTTCCGGTATTTCGTAAGCCACGGCGACCCGGGGCTCGTTAAGGCCGTGCGCGAAGGCCGTAAGCGCGAGTTCGCCGCTTTCGGCTGGAAGAAGGAGCCGCCGGACCCGCAGGGCGGGGAGACCTTCGCGGCGAGCAGGCTGGACTGGGACAGGCCCTCCCGCGGCGCGCACGCGGCCATGCTGGACCTCTACCGCCGGCTTATCGGCCTGCGGAAGGCCTGCCCGGCGCTCGGCTGCGTCCCCCGGAAGGACGTTTCGGTAAGCGTTTCCGGGAAGACCATCTCGGTATTCCGCCGGCGCGGCCGCTCCGCCAGCGCCGTCGTCTATAATTTCGGCCGGTCCGCGGCCCGTCCCGCGCTGCCGCCGGGCCGCTGGCGGGCGGTCCTTGATTCCGAGGGGCGGCGGCCGGCCGCGGCGCTGGCGCCGGAAAGTTTCAGGGTCTGGCTGGCCCGAAAATAAGGGGCGTTTCGAGAAGGGGGGTCCGCGCGCACGGCCGGGAGCTTAGAAAAGCGGTTTGCCGTTGAGCTTTATGCTCCGGTATACCGCGCAGGAGCCGGGGTCCCCGAAAGCCTGCGCTCCGAGCACCAGGCGCTGCGATTCCGCGGCGCCGCCTTTCGGAGAAAAGACGCTTAAAGCCTTCCGGTAGTCCTTCCCGTCCGTCCCCGCGTAGATAGTGAAGAGGTCGCCGTCCCTCTCAAAGCGGAGACTGTTGATCTCCGCCCCGAACCTGACCATGTCGCCTCCCGGTTCATAGGCGAACCCGAAAAAGTCGTGATGGTAGCCGGTATCCTTCTGGCGGGAGGCCGTGACGGCGAGTGAGCCACCCGGCGAGGGGCGATGAGGATGCGCGCCTTTTTTTCCCAGCCAGACGAAAACCGAGAACCATTGCCCGCCGATACCTTTCATGTCGTAATCCGCCATTATCTCCAGTTCCCACTTTTTCCCGGCTATCTCCTTTTCCAGCAACAGGCCCGGGTAGTATCCGGACCTCGGCTTGTCGGCGTTGTCGAGCTGGCGGCTTTCAGTGCAATAAATTATCGCTCCGTCACGGAAGAAAGCTTTTCCGCGGCCCGGCCAGAGGTTCCAGCCGGGCGGCGCCTGAGGGGCCTCCTTCTCTGCCGCCGGGTGCGCCGGGAGCCGGGCCGGAGGAAGCCGCATCGCGCTGGGGCCCTCCCTCATATCTATCTGAAGCGGGACCGTCGCCGCGGAGATGATATCGCCGGTCACGACATTGACCGCCCGCGCGTTGAGCTCGTAGCCTCCGTTCAATTCCGTCAGCGTCCCCGTCACGACGGCGCCGGCGCCGGAAAGAAAACCCGCCCGGGCGAGTCCCGCTTCGTCGACCGCTCCCGCGGCTGAGAGGCTCAGTTCCTTCAAGGCCGCTTCCAGTCTGCGGCGTTCGATGACCCTCACGCCGCCCGAAGCCGTCAGCCTGGAGGTCAGACGCTCCGCGACCAGCCTGCCCTCGGGCGAGGGGCGGCCGTCCGTGTCCGTTATGTCGTAGACCGCTATCTTACCGTCGGGGATATCGGAGACGCGGGCCAGGATGGCCGACACCACGGCGTCCAGGGGGTCGGCGGGAAGAGGCTGGATCTCGCCCGGGACCTAGCGCTTGACGCAGGCGCAAAGCGCCAGCAGCGCGGCCGCGGCTCCCGCCGCCCGGAAGAACGAACGTTCCGTCATAGAGCCCCCTCAGACCGGATTCGGTACGTCCACGAAGAAGGTCTTCACGCGGAAGCGGCGCCCGAGCAGGAGGCCGAGGTTCCTGACCCCTTCCTTCTCAGTGTTGTAATGTCCCGCGGATATGAAATTGACGCCCAGTTCGCGCGCGCTTTCCTGGCTGGGCTCGCCGGCCTCGCCGGTGACGAACAGGTCCAGCCCGGCCTCAGCGGCCTGCGGGAACATGCGCGCGGCGCCGCCGGATACCGCGCCGACGCGGCGTATTTTCTTGGGGCCGTAGGGGAAGAGCAGCGGCTTCGCGCCCAGGCCGGCGGCCAGCAGCGCCGCGGCCTTCGCGGGGGAGAGCGGCCTCCGGAGCGTTCCCGAGAGGCCGATGGCCTGGCCGTCATACGAGCCGAAAGGGCGGAGGCCCCCCGCGCCGAGCAGGCGCAGCAGGGCCGCGTTGTTGCCCAGCCGGGGATGGGCGTCGAGCGGGAGATGCCAGGCGGCCAGGCTCATGCCGCTCTCCAGCAGCAGCGCCAGCTTTTTTTTGAGCGGGCCCGTCACCGGTTCCGGGTGTCCTTTCCAGAAAAGACCGTGATGGACTATCGCCAGGTCGGCCCCGGCCTCCGCCGCCCGCCGCAGGAACTCCAGCGAGGCGGAAACGCCGAGCGCCAGCCCGCGCACCTCCGGCTTTCCTTCCACCTGCAGACCGTTGAGCGACGCGTCCCTGAAAGAGCAGGAACGCAGTTCCCGTTCCGAGAAAGCCACTATGTCTTTCAGCCGCGCCATGCTCCTCCTTACTTCGCCCCGTGCCTGGCGGCGTGGACGTAGCCGCCGCTGTTCTCCGCGCAGAGCGCGTCCGTCAGGACGGGCGGCGAGCCGGCGGCGCCGTAGAAAAGAAGGGCGGCGTAGCCCCAGCGTTCGGGGTTCCCGGCCAGCAGCCGGCGGGGTACCCGGACCGTCACCCTGCCGCCGGGCTTCGTCTCGGCGCCGAGTTCCTCAACGGCCCGCCGCCGGGCGGCGGTGAAGAACTCGGCCTTCTCCCCGTCGACCCGGAGCGAGTACTCCCAGGCGTCCTCGGGGTAAAGCCGCGGGGCCGCGGCCGTCAGCAGTTCGGTCCTGCCGGCGCGCTGGCGCTTGTTGATATCGATATAGAGTTCCGCCGAGGCCCCTTCGACCACGCCTTTCTCCGGGCCGGCCCCGGTCGTGAAGGTGAAAGAGACGCTGTCCTCGTCCCAGGACACCGAGAGGGACTTGAGCCTGAGGGCTTCCGCCGGGTCCAGGCCGCCGGGGAGGGCCGGCGCGGCGCCCGGCAGCTTCGGCGTCCCGGCGCCGTTGTCCAGCACGAGAGAGGAGCCCTCCCTCCTCGAGGCGAAGGCGGCGGCGCCGTCTTCTTCCGGCGAAAGTTTTTCCAGCGGGTCGAAGATCCAGCGCGGCAGGCTCTTGTCCATCAGGCGGTAGACGTCGGCGGCCCGGTCCTGGAACCCGGACTCGGCCATGCGGCGCGCCTCTTCGTCGGGGTCCGCCAGTCCGGCCAGCTGCTCCCCGCCGCCGGTGGAAAAATAGGCCTGCATCACGGCCGCGAGCTTTTTCTCGCCGGGGCGCTCGTTCATGTAAAGGGTCATGGTGTCGCGCAGGCCGGACAGGGCCGAGAGGGCCCCGGCCTGGCGGGGCGAAGCCGCCCAGCGGTCGTAGCCGCCGGTCCAGGGCGGCAGCGAAAGGGTGTCCGCCGCGGCCGCCGCGGTGGAGGCCAGCAGTTCCGAGACGGTCATGCCGGGCGCCGCCACGGGCAGCCAGTAATCGACGAGGCCCGCGCCCGCGGGCGCCGGCGGCCGCGCCGAGCCGTCTATGACGAAGAAGCAGGGAGCCGAGGCGCAGCCCGCGGTCGGCCGGTAACCGGGCGAGCCCGGCTCGGTGGAGGAAAGCAGGTCGAAAGCGGCCGCTACGACGCCTCCCCCGGAAAGGAGACGGGCCGTATCCGTGGAGGCCGGCGGGCCGCCGGCGGCCCAGGCGAGGCCGAGCGAGCGCAGGGCGGGCTGGGCGCCTTCGGCCATGCCGCCCGGCGGAGAGGCCAGGCCCTTCGGCGGGTATTCGGCGTAGAGGGGGAGTCTTTTGCCGGCGTCCATAAGGCGCAGGGCGAAGAAATAGGGGTTGTTCCGGGACCGGCCGCTTTTCCCGCTCCAGGAAGAGGCGGCGTCGTCCGGGTAATAAAGGAGGAACAGCGGCGGGGCCTCGGGAGCGCGGAGGGCCAGCTCCACCCTGCCCGCGGCGAGCAGCGCGCGCAGTCTTTCCAGGACGGCGCCGGAAGGCTGGGATTCGAGGGCCAGCGTGAGCTTCAGCGCGGTATCGCGTTCGAGAACTTCCAGGACCGGGGCCAGGTCCTCCTCGGCGTGGGGCAGCCAGAGCAGCGCGGTGCCGGCCAGGGCGCGCGGGGCGGCGGCCGCCAGCAGGAAGCAGAGGAGCGCGGCGGCCCGCTTCATTTGATCCTCCGTACGGATACGCGCTCCCCCTGCCGGTCGGCCGTCACGGAGGCGTCCGGGTCCGGCGCCTGGTTCCCGTCGACGATGTAGGCGTACCGGTATTCGCCGGGCGGCAGCGGTATTATGGTCTCCCACCCGCCGTTCTTCTTCACCAGGCTCAGCGCCGCCGGGTCCCATTTGTTGAAGTCGCCGACCAGCCTGACCTCGGAGGCCTTGGGCGCCTTCAGCGAGAACTTCACGAAGCGCAGTTCCGGCTGGGGGTTGAGGGCGGCGGCGCCTTTGCGCATGGGCGGCATCGCGGAGGGCCGGGAAGGTTTGATGAGGCCGGTCTCCCAGCCGCCGAGGAAACCGAAATACCTGCTGACGGCCTTGTGGAAGATGACGCTCGGCACGCTTATCAGCAGCAGGGCGATCGCCGACACCCAGATGAGCACTATGCGTTTTTCAACCGCCATTTTCTTCCTCCAGCACGGGCCTGAACCTGGGTTCGGCGCCCAGTTCCCGGGCCAGGGCCGCGAAGCGCCCCTTGTCCAGGCCCGGCAGCTCCACCGCCGTGACCATGGTCTCCTTCATGACGGACGAAGCGGAGCGGACGAAGGACAGGACGCTCTCGAAGCCCTTTTCCGCGTACTGCGGCGCGGGCCGCATTATTTCCAGCCACGCCGCGGGGTCCGGCGTGTTGAGGCTGACGTGGACGGAATCCACCAGGCCGGCCAGTTCGGCGGCCGCGTCGCGGCCGGTGATCAGGCCGGCGAGGCCGTTGGTGTTGAGACGTACGCGCAGGCCGGCGGGGACGCCCGGGACCGCGCCGGCGCGCAGGAGGCGGCAGAGCTCCTTCAGTTCTTCGAACCGCATCGTGGGCTCGCCGTAGCCGCAGAAGACCAGTTCCGAGAAAGGAGCCGCCGCGTATTCGCGCGCCAGCGCGGCGGAGATCTCCTCCGGCGAAGGCTCCGTCCCGCCGAGGTCCAGGTTGTTGCCCCTGTAATCCATCTCCCAGCGCCTTTTTATGCAGAAAGAGCAGGCGGTCGGGCAGCGGTTGGTCAGGTTGACGTAGGCTCCCCGGCCGTAGCGGTAGACTATCGCCGGCTTGGTCTTCTCCATCGGATTATTTTATCATATGGGGTCGGGTCTTTATGAAAATACTCTGCGCCTGCAACGCCTTCAAGGGCACGCTTACCGCCGCCGAGGCCTCGCGCGCGCTGGCCGGGGGCCTCCGCAGGGGCGGCGCGGCCGGCGCGCGCGCCTTCCCCGGCATAGCCGACGGCGGTGACGGGCTGGCGGAGGTGATCCGCGACTGCCGCGGCGGGACTTTCCTGCGCCGCCGCGTGGCCGGGCCGCTGGGCTCGCCGGTCTCCGCCCGCTTCCTGATGCTGCCGGGCCGACGCGCCGTGATAGAGATGTCGGAGGCCGCCGGCCTGCGGCGGCTGGGCGGGCGGCGGAAGGACCCGATGCGCGCGACGACCCGAGGCGTAGGGGAACTGATGCGGGCCGCGGCGCTGGCGGGCGCGCGCGAGATCTTCGTCGGTCTCGGCGGCAGCGCCTCGAACGACGCCGGCGCCGGCTGCGCGGCCGCCTGCGGCTTCAGGCTGCTGGACGCCCGGGGCCGGCCCGTCCCCGACGGGGCCGCCGGGCTGGCGGCGCTCGCGCGCATAGAGGCGGGCCCCGGCGCCGGGCTTTTCCGCGGCGTGCGGATAATGGGGCTGGCGGACGTGACCAATCCGCTCTGCGGACCGGAGGGCTCGGCCAGGGTCTACGGGCCGCAGAAAGGGGCCTCCCCCGCCCAGGTGAGGGAGATGGAGAAAGCCCTGGCGCGCTGGGCCCGCGCGGCCCGGCCGCTGCTGGGAGTGGACGCCGCCGTCCTGCCCCGCGGCGCCGCGGCGGGCGGGCTCGGCGCCGGGCTGGCGGCGCTTTTCGGCGCCGAGCTCATCGACGGCGCGGCCTGGGTGCTGGAGCATTCCGGTTTCGCCCGCGCCCTGGCCTCCTGCGGCGCGCTGGTCACCGGAGAGGGGCGTTTCGACCGGCAGACCCTCTACGGCAAGGCCCCGGCGGCCGCGGCGCGGCTGGCCGCGGCCGCGGGCAAGCCGGTCTTCGTCTTCTGCGGGCAGTACGAACCGCTGCCGCTCCGCGACCTGCGGGAACTGGGGGTCAGGAAAGTGTATCCGCTGTCCAGTCTTTTTCCCGGCCTCGACACCTCCCGGCGCTGCGGCGGCCTGCTCGGGAAAGCGGCGGCGGCGGCGGCGCGCGAGATAGGCGCCGCCGTGGACTAGCTCCGCCTTTATTTATTAATATATACACCTTGATTATTAGAACCGGTCTTTCCGCCAGGGCGGGGACCGGCCGGAGCGAACAATGAGCGCCAATTCCCATAGCATCTCTTTCGGAACGGACGGCTTCAGGGGAGTGATCTCCAGGGACTTCACGTTCGACGCGGTACGCAGGATAGCGCAGGGTTTCAGCGATTTCCTCGCCTACAAGTACATGCGGACCAGCGAGAAGCCCAGGGTGGTCATAGGCTACGACCGCCGCTTCATGTCCGACCGGTTCGCCGAGGTGTTCGGCGACGTGCTGGCCTCGCAGGGCGTGGACTGCACGCTGTCCGACTCGCCGCTGCCGACGCCGGCCGTCAGCTTCCTCACCTCCGGCAAGTTCGACTACGGCATCATGATAACCGCCAGCCATAACAAGTATTTCTACAACGGCGTGAAGCTCAAGCAGGGCGGGCGCTCGGCCCCGCCCACGGCCACGGCCGAGCTCGAGACCTATATCTTCAAGGCTTCTCCCCACAAGGTGAAGTCAGCCGGCGTGCCGAAACGGCCCTTCATGAAGGACTATCTTTCCTACCTGAACTCCCGGCTGCCTTACGCCAGGCTTCTCGAGAAAGTGAAGGGGCCGGTCGTAGTGGATTTCATGTACGGCTGCGGCGCGGAACTGGCCGCCGACGTCTTCTCCGCGAAGAACGTCGTCCGCCTGCACGAGGAGCGCGACCCCCTCTTCCCCGGCATACACTCCCCGGAGCCCGTGGAGTCGAATCTGCAGCTCCTGGTGAAGACCGTGAAGGAGAAGAGGGCCCGGCTGGGCGTGGCCCTCGACGGCGACGCCGACCGCTTCGCCCTGGTCAGCGACAAGGGCGTCTACATGACCCCCTGCCAGATCGCGCCGATGCTGCTCGAGTACCTCATCCAGCGCGACAAGCTCAAGGGCAAGGTCATCCAGGCCGTGTCGATGGGCTACCTGACCAAGCGCATCGCGCGGGCCCATAACCTGCAGTTCGAGGAGGTCCCGGTCGGCTTCAAGTACATAGCCGAGAAGATGATCTCCGAGGACGTGTCCTTCGGCGTGGAGGAATCCGGCGGCTACGCCTGGAAGGGGAATCTCCCCGAGCGCGACGGCGTGCTGACCGCGCTGGCCTTCGCCGAGATGACGGCGAGAACGGGCAAGAGCATTACCGAGCTCTACAGGGACATCGAGAAGAAGTACGGGACCTCCTATTTCGAGCGCGTGGATTTCAAGCTGGAGAAGGCCATCCCGAACAAGCACTCCTTCGCCGTGAAGCTCAAGAAGAAGCTGCCCAAGACCGTCATCGGGAAGAAGATCCAGGACGCGGTCACGCTCGACGGCCTCAAGATAGTCCTGGAGGACGACAGCTGGCTGCTGATGCGGCCCTCGGGCACCGAGCCGCTGCTGCGCACCTACGCCGAGGCGCCTTCCGCCGACGGCGTCAAGAAGCTTTTGGCCTTCGCCAAGGGATTGGTGGAGGGAAAATAACCGACCCCGTTGCCGGGCCGCCGAGGGGCGGCCTCAGCCGCCCGCCGCGAGGCGGGGACGGGCCTCTAACGGGGCGGACTTAAAGGAGAAAAGAAGAGATGAACTACAAGGGAAAGCGGTACGTTACTTCGGAGTCGGTGACCGAGGGTCACCCTGACAAGGTCTGCGACCAGATCTCGGACGCGGTGCTCGACGAGATAATGCGCAAGGACCCCGCTGGCCGCGTGGCCTGCGAGACCTTCATCACCCGCGGCATGGTCGTGGTGGGCGGCGAGATCACGACCAGGACCTACGTCGACGTGGACTCGCTGGTCCGCTCGGTCGTGAAGGACATCGGTTATACCCACGCCAAGTACGGCTTCAACTACGAGACCTGCGCGGTGCTCAACGTGATAGGCCGCCAGAGCCCCGACATCGCCCAGGGCGTGGACACCGGCGGCGCCGGCGACCAGGGCATGATGGTGGGTTACGCCTGCGACGAGACCCACGAGCTGATGCCGCTCTCGCTGACGCTGGCGCAGAAACTTTCCATGCGCCTGGCCGAGGTCCGCAAGAAGAAGGTCCTGCCCTACCTGGGGCCCGACGGCAAGTCGCAGGTGACGGTCGAGTACTTCGACGGCCGTCCCGTGCGCGTGGACACCGTCGTGATCTCCTCCCAGCACACCGAGGACATCCTGGACTCGACGGGCCATCAGATAACCGAGAAGTCCCGGCGCGAGATCATCGAGAACGTGATCCTGCCGGTTATAGACAAGAAACTGATCGACAAGAACACCCGGTTCCTCATCAACCCGACCGGCAAGTTCGTGGTCGGCGGCCCCCAGAGCGACGCCGGCGTCACCGGCCGCAAGATCATCGTGGACACCTACGGCGGCGTGGCCCCGCACGGCGGCGGCGCCTTCTCCGGCAAGGACCCGACCAAGGTCGACCGCTCGGCGGCCTACATGGCCCGCTACGCGGCCAAGAACATCGTGGCCGCCGGCCTGGCCCGCGAGTGCACCGTGCAGGTGGCCTACGCCATCGGCGTCGCCGAGCCCGTCGGCCTCTACGTGGACACCCACGGCACCGGCCTCGTCGACGACGCGAAACTGTCGGACATCGCGATGAAGGTGTTCGACTTCACTCCCAAGGGCATCATAAGGACCCTGGGGCTGCGCGCTCCGATATTCAGGCGCACCGCGGCCTACGGGCATTTCGGGCGCAGCGACGCGAAGTTCTCCTGGGAGAGGACCGACAAGGCGGCCGCGCTCAGGCGCCGGGCGCTGGGCGGCCGCGCGGTCCGCAGGACCGCCGTGAAGGCCTGAGCCCCGGTCGGAAGGGGGGGGTATGAAGATACTGGTGGTGGACGACAACCTGCTGGCGGCCGTTATCCTGAAGACCGCGCTCGAAAGCCTGGGTCACGAAGTGCCCGAGCCGGCCCAGGATTACGAGACGGCCCTGGCCGCCTGCAGGGAGTCGGCTCCCGACCTGGTCTTCGTGGACCTGGTCATGCCGGGCCGGGACGGGCTGGAACTACTGGCAGCGCTGCGCGGGCAGTTCCCCGCCACGAAGGCGGCCGTGGTCACGGCGGTGGACCAGTCGGGCGTGGACGCCAGGATACGCGAACTGGGCGGCGCGGGAGTGCTGCGCAAGCCTTTTACGATGTCCGAACTGAAGACTTTCATCGAGACGGTGGTCAAAGCATGAGAAAGGAAAAAAATACGGCGACGGACGCCTGGCACGAGCTCGCTTCGGAGGCGGTGACGCGGTCGGTGGCCAAGCTCTCGAGGATCTCCTCCGGCAGCTGGAGGATAAAAGATATCGAGGCCGCGGTGAATTCCGAAGCGCTGCGGGCTCCCGGCGAGGAGCCCGGCGCCGGCGTGATCTTCACCGTCGCCGGACCCGGGTCCCTGCGCGCGCTCCTGACTTTCAGGGCCCGCGACGTGGAAGCCGTTTCCCGGTGCTTCCTCGGTTATTCCTTCGTCAAGATGAGCTCCATGAACAAGGCGGAGGAACTGCTGGTCTCGGAGGTCGGGAATATCCTGTTCAATTCGTTCCTCTCGGTCATCTCGGCGCGGGTCGGGGAGGTGATGCTCCCCTCGGTACCGCACTGCATACAGGGGGGACTGGACATCATCGACACGGCATTCCGCGGCTCGCCGGGGATAACCCGGGACGACGCGGCGGCCAGACTGCGCCTCACCCTCTCCTGCAAGGACGGCGAGGCCGAGTGCTCGGTGCTGCTGGCCATGGAAAAAACGCTGTTCCACAGGCTGTTCCCGACCGGCGGGGCGTCATGAGGCTGGCGGTTAATCTGGTCCTCCTGCTGGTCTTCGCGGTCCCCGCGTCCTACGCCCAGCCCCGCGTCTCGGGCGCCCTCTGGCAGCTTTCGGCCGCCGCGGGCCAGAAACGGCCGCTCTACCGCGACGTCGCGTCCCTGCAGCTCTCGCCGTCGGGCGTGCTCGCCGGCCGCCCCAGGGTCCGTCTCGCCATAGCCAACAATTCCTCCAGGCCGGTCGAAGGACTGGTCCTGCGTTACGACTTCTCCATCTCCATCTCTTCCGGGAACGGGAAAGGTTTCTGGGCGGTGCCTTTCCACGTCAGCGAGACCCGCGTCTCCAGGCTCGCGCCCGGTTCCGCCCAGGAAGTCAGCATCTACCAGGCGAACCTCAACTCGCATCTCGGGCGCCTCAGGGGGACCGGCTTCAGGCCCCTCTCGCTCAGGATCAGGGTGATGCTGGAACCCCGCGCCGGGGACGCGGCGGACGTGCTGCCCAGGGAATTCGAGATCCCTTTCGAAGGCCCTGGAACGGTCCCCGCCGTACGGACCCCGCCGAGCGCCGTCGAAGAACGCTAAGGAGCTGCCAAAAATGAAGTCTCTCGTGCTCTGCGCGCTGCTGGCCGTGCCGGCTTCCGCCGCGAAAACCTCCTACGAGCCGCTGCCGGCCGAACTGCGCGAACTTTCCAGGAAAGGTCTCGACGCGGTCTACGCCGTCACGCTGCCCGAGGCCCAGGGCTATTTCGACGAAGCCGTGAAGAAATACCCGGACCATCCCTTCGGCCATTTCGGCGTCGCGATGGTGAAATGGGCCCATTTCGAATACCTGGAGGACGAATCGGACCCGGCCCTGGACGAGGAATACGAGGCGCTGACGGACAAGGCGATATCCGTGGGCGACTCCTGGCTGAAGAGGCATCCCGGCGACGCCAACGCCCACATGTGCGTCGGCGGCATGCACGGCCTCAGGGCGCGCCTGGCGCTGCTGCAGCACCGCTGGATAAAGGCCTATTTCGAGGGCAGGAAAGCCCTGTCCCATACGCGCAAAGCCCTGGAACTGGACCCGGAGCTTTACGACGCCTACCTGGGCCTGGGCATGTACGAGTACTACGCCGGCACACTGTCCGGCGTGGTGAAAGTGCTGGCGAAGCTCTTCATGAAAGGCGACGCGGAACAAGGCCTTAAATATCTGAACCTCTGCCGCGAGAAGGGCTATTTCAACTCCACCGCCGCCGAACTCATTCTCATCGAGATCTATACCCAGACCGGCAGCCGGTACGCCGACCCGCGGACGGCCGTGAAATGGTCGCGGGAACTGCGCGCCAGATACCCCGACCACGCGCAGATGCATTTCGTCGAGATCGTGTCCCTGTTCGAGAGCAGGCAGTACGCCGAGAGCCGGGCCTCGGCGGAGAACTACCTCGAACGTCTCGAGAGCGGCGACCCGGTCTACCGCCCGAACTACCTGCCGCGCATACTGGTCGCGCTCGGCACCATCTACCTGGTCGAGCACGAATACCAGAAAGGGCTAGAGATGTTCCTGCGCGCCCGCCAGACGCTCGCGAAGGACCCCGGCGCGCATCCCACGCGCTGGGCCGTCTGGGCCGTGGTGCGCGCCGGCCACGCGCTGGACCTGCAGGGCCTGCGGGACAAGGCGCGCGACTACTACAGCGAGGCCCTCTCGTACAAGGACGAGTGGGGCTTCGGGGAATACATCAAGCCGTATTTCAAGAGCCCCTACGCGAAAACGGACCTCCCCGGTTCCCTCCCTCCGCCGTAAAAAGGACCTCCCGCATGGAGAACGTCGCCTTCGCTCTCGGCCTGACCCTGTTCGCGGGCATGGCCACCGGCGTGGGCAGCCTCATCGCCTTCGCCGCCAAAAGGACCGATTACCGCTTCCTCTCCGTCTCCACCGGCTTCAGCGCCGGCGTCATGCTCTACGTCTCTTTCGTCGAGATCTTCCACAAGGGCTCCGCGGCGCTGGTGGAGGCCTGCGGCGATCCCGCCGGCCATTGGGTCAACGCGGGTTCTTTTTTCGCCGGCATGCTGCTGATCGGCCTGATAGACAATTTCATCCCCTCCTCGGAGAACCCTCACGAGACGCACAGCGAAGCCGAGGAGGCTCCGCTGCACGACCCCGAGGCGCACGTGCCGACGGCCAGGGAATGCCATGAGGCGGCCGCGGCCGGCGTGCCGGGCGCGCACGAGCATATCCGCAAGGGGAAACTGATGCGGATGGGCCTCTTCACCGCGCTGGCGATAGGCATACACAATTTCCCCGAGGGCCTGGCCACTTTCCTGGCCGCGCTCAACGACCCGGGCCTGGGCGTCGCCATAGCCGTCGCCGTGGCCCTGCACAATATCCCCGAGGGAGTAAGCGTCTCGGTGCCCATCTTCTACGCCACGGGCGACAGGCGCAAGGCCTTCCTGTATTCCTTCTTCAGCGGCCTGGCCGAGCCGGTGGGCGCGCTTATAGCCTGGCTGGCCATCCGCTTCTTCCTCGGTTCCGGCGGGGTAGTGCCGCCGCAGGTCATGGGAGCGCTTTTCGCCGGCGTCGCCGGCGTCATGGTCTATATCAGCGTGGACGAGCTGCTGCCGACGAGCCGCGCCTACGGCAAAGGCCACGACAGTCTCCTCGGCCTGGTCGCCGGTATGGCCGTCATGGCGCTGAGCCTGCTGCTGATGAAGTGACGCTCCCCGTATGACCGTCAAGGAATTCGAGAAGGTCGCCGCCGAGGCCGTGAAGTCGCTGCCGCCGCGGCTCAAAGGCGCGCTCGACAACATGGTGCTGGCCGTGAAGCCGCTGCCCACCCGCGCGCAGGACCGCGAGTTCGGCCCCGGCCTGCTGGGACTCTACGAAGGCGTACCGCTGCCCGACCGCGGGCAGGATTACAGCGGCGCCATGCCGGACAAGATCACCCTTTTCAAGGACAACCTGGAAGCGGAATGCTCCACCCGCGGGGAACTGGAGGAGGAGATCCGCCACACCGTCATGCACGAGCTCGCGCATTATTTCGGCATGGACGACGACGAACTCGAGGAGAAGGGGCTTTATTGAAAATACCGGCCGAGCGGCCGGGAGGAGACCCGCCCGAAGGCGGGCCTTTTATTTTTCAGCGGAGCGGAGCCAGTCCGAGAGGCGGCGCATGCCCTCCTCGATGGTGACGGCAGGCTCATAGCCGAGGTCGCGGCGGGCGGCGGAGATGTCGAACCAGTGCGCCGTGGTCAGCTGCCG
The DNA here is from genome assembly GCA_964415175.1 of uncultured Elusimicrobiaceae bacterium. Taxonomy (GTDB): domain Bacteria; phylum Elusimicrobiota; class Elusimicrobia; order Elusimicrobiales; family UBA9959; genus UBA2231. The sequence continues at coordinate 42,048 of CAYPYG010000017.1, read as the reverse complement.
CAGGACGAAGCGCGTCAGAGGGGGCTCCGACCCGGCCCCGGCGAGCCGCCAGGCCGTCTCGAGGACGGACGCCGCGGCGCGGGCCGCGGGATAGAGTATGCGTTCGGTGACCGGCGGGGCCCCGGCCGCCATGTCGCCACCCCAAAGACCGGGCAGATGATCTGGATCCTCCCGGCTGGACGTGGACTTCAACCCTGCCAAGGGCCTTTTGAAAACACCGAAGCCTGCACGCACTATCTCCCGACGTAAATATAAATAAATTCGCCATTACGGCATCCCCTGGCGTTTTGCTTGAACCCCTGCGGTCACTTTTGATATATAAGTCTGGTAGTTATCTCGGGGTTAAGGGGACACTATGAAACCAGTATTGCACGCAGCATTATTTCTCGGGCTCGCTATGCCCGCGTTCAGCGCCACCACAACAATGGATTTCGATGGGGCAAATAAAACTCATGACAGCATCCTGACCCACATAACCGAGGCCTTACAAGATAGCTCTATGGGACTGCCGGAGAATGAGGCCAACGGCATTCCTTCCCATAGACTTGTTGAAATAAAAGAATCCGGCGAAGAAGAAATCATCCAACCAGTCAAAACCCTTGATGGCAAAGATAGTTATGAGTTTATGCCCAACGCCAAGCATTACTGGGAATTTAACTGTACGGGGCAGAGTCCAAAGCCGTGGGGGATATGCTGGTCTTACACTTTCCGGCCCGCAATGGCCGGGCACAATCACACATCTTCAGACCCATATTCTTACTCGTTTTTAAACCCACAAACCAACAAACCTCTTGCCATTGAAATATGCAAATCCGGGCTTCCGGGGAATACTCCCTTTCAGATTCATTATAAAGCGCCGGTATTTTCCACGCTTGTTCTAGATCATTTTGAGTATTCCGGCGGGTGTTCTGGTACATATAACTATGAAGACCGTGTCACCGTTACCGCGCGGAATTTAATTCAATTGGCGGAACTTGTCGAAGAGCCGTATTTTAACCTCAAAGAATCGCCCGATCAGCAGTCCCACCCAGGTAATTTCTACGCCACCCCCGATACTAACTCTAAGATGAAGCAGATCGCCTGGGAATATTATCAACAGTACAATGAGAAACTCACCATCAACGACATGGGGCTAATATGGGGCGGCAGATATTACACATTCTACCCATATAATTGCTGGACCGATGGCCAGTATCATAAATTTCACCGTTATGGCCGGCAGGTAGATGTTCGTTCATCTAGCGTGAACACACAGCAAAAAAGGGATTGTTTAAAAGAATTAGCGTGTAGGTATCAAGTGGATCCTATACTTGAAGGTAAGGCGCCGGGCTCACTTTTAGGCCGAGATGTTTCCATGTTGTCCGAGTCGGAACTTGATGTTCTTGACAGGGACGAGCATTATCATTTTAATTTCACAAGGCCGACCGACCCATCAGTATATCCCGCAGACGATCAGCGCAAAGAGTGTTCCAGTTATCTCCCTCCGGAGGTCTCGGTTTGCCCTAAGCCATACCTCATAAAATAAACTCGCTTGCCGTCTCGGCCTCATAATCTGGGCCGAGACGGTTTCTGTTTTATTACAAGGGGCCGTTTATTCTTGGTTTCGAAAAAGGGATTCCTGCATGGAGAAAGCTGTGAAGTTATTTTTTGTTTTATTACTAGGCTTTCCTATGGTGCAACTAGCTCAGGCCGAAGATGATGATAGTATCCCTAGAATTGATTTTGAGTACAAAATCATTCTTTCTACAGGAATGGAGCTGGCGTTAAAAAAATATGACCCGGATTTCCATGTATTCGAAGCAAATAATTACTGCCCCCTTGTGCGAAAGGTGTACCCGTATAAAGTGTTTTGGTTTGATAGAGCAGGGGTGACTGGTTACCAAACCCCTCCAGCTGTTATAGGTGACTTTAACGGTGATTCAAAACCCGATGCGGTTTTGATGGGGCGAAACAAAACACACATAAAGAAGATCGTATTATTATCCGACGGCAATAAATATCGCGTGATGGAATTTATCGACAGTTCTCCCAGCTTCACCACGATCAAAGACTTCTGTGTCGACATGTGTCTCGGGCTTACTCCGCCCGGCACGATCAAAGCGGAACCGGCATATAATAGGTCAGAAATAAATCTAAAGACCGATGCGTTTACATATGGTGGATGCGAAGGCCCTCATGGCATTTATATTTACCATAACGGCAAGTTCGTTGACTACGCTTTATCCGACTAAAAATCTCTTAGGCGCCCCTATCTTAATGCGCCCCCAATGCCGCATCCTTGCCCCGCATTGGTGATAGTATCTTTTTCATTCATTTCCCGCCGGAGCGGAGCCAGTCCGAGAGGCGGCGCATGCCCTCCTCGATGGTGACGGCAGGCTCATAGCCGAGGTCGCGGCGGGCGGCGGAGATGTCGAACCAGTGCGCCGTGGTCAGCTGCCGCAGGACGAAGCGCGTCAGAGGGGGCTCCGACCCGGCCCCGGCGAGCCGCCAGGCCGTCTCGAGGACGGACGCCGCGGCGCGGGCCGCGGGATAGGGGACGGACCGCGCGACCGGCGGCGCGCCGGCGGCCGCCAGTATCATGTTCACTATGTCCCAGTTCGGCCGGGGATCGCCCTGGCTGATGAAATAAGCTTTGCCGGCGCAGGCGGCGCCGGGAGAGAGGCGCTCCGCCGCCAGCCAGTGCGCGGCCGCCGCGTCGTCTATATAAGTGGTATCTATTAATTTATTATAAGCGCCTATGCGGCGCAGCTTCCCGGCGCGCCCCCGCGAGATCATCGTGGAGACCATATGGTCCCTGCCCGGGCCCCAGACCAGGTGCGGGCGCAGGGCCACGGTGGAGAAGCGTTCGTCGTTGGCGGCCAGCGCCGCCCGCTCCGCCAGCGCCTTGGTGGCCGCGTAATTCGATTCGGACTTCGCGGGATAGGGGGCGCTCTCGTCCCAGCCCTCCACCTCCGAGCCGCCGGCGGGATAGACCACGCTGGGCGTGCTGGTGAAAACGAATTTAGCGGCGCCGGCGGCCTTCGCCGCCTTCAGCAGCGTCTCCGTGCCTGTCACATTGTCCCGGTAAAAATCCCCGTAAGGGCCCCACATCCCCACTTTCGCGGCGACATGGAAGACCGTGTCGCGTCCGGCGCAGGCCGCGGCCGCCGCGGCCGGGTCGGCCACGCTGCCGCGCACGCATTCGACGCCGAGGGCCTTCAGTTCCGGGTAGTCGCCGCGCGCCAGGACGCGCACGGCGGCGCCTTTAGAGAGCAGCAGCCTGACTATCGCGCCGCCGAGGAAGCCGCCGCCGCCGGTGACCAGGGCTTTCACGCGGGACGCTCCGCGGCCCAGGCCGCGAGTTTTTCCCGGCCTATCTTGGCGTTATGGCGTATATCGACCGGGAAGCCGGGGTGATAGAGTATGTCCTTGACCGCGCGCGTGTGGGTTTGCGCGGCGCCGAGGGCCAGCAATTCTCCGGTAAGGCCCGGCCGCGGCTTCTTCCCGGGTTCCAGCTCGACGCAGATGACCGGACGTTTGGCTCCGTCGGGGCCTACGCCGACCAGCGCCGTGCGGCGCACATCCGGGTGGGCGTTGAAGACCGACTCGCAGGGTATGGTGTAGAGCGCGCCTTCGGCCGTGACGACACGGTGGCTCTTGCGGCCGCAGAACCAGAGGCGGCCCTCCGGGTCCTTCCAGCCGGCGTCGCCCATCCGGTGATGGACGGCGCCGTCCGGCCCCTTTATCTTGGCCAGCGCGTCGCCGTCGGGCCGGTTGAAATAGGAGGGGGAGACTATCGGGCCTTTGACCGTTATCTCGCCTATCTCGCCGTCCTTCACCGGCAGTTCCGGCGACCATTCCCCTAGCGGGCCGTCGGATATCCTTATTATGGAGACTTCCACTCCCGGCCAGGGTTTTCCGACGCAGACCCCGAAGCCCGGCCCTGTGGCCGCGAGCTCCGCGCCCGAAACGCAGGCTACGGGCAGCGCCTCGGTGGCGCCGTAAGGAGTGTGCACCGGCACGCCGGGCCGCAGCATCTTCTCGATCCGGTCTATGACCGCCTGCCGCACGGGCGCGCCGCAGGAGATGACCCGTTCCAGCGAAGGCAGGCTGGTACCCGTCCTTTCGCCGTAGCGGCCGAGATTGTCTATAAGCGCGGGCGAGCCGAAAAGCTGCACGGCCTTGTGTTCGTTCATCAGCCGGCAGAGCATGGCCGGGTCGGCCCCGGCCGGGCGGGTGAAATCCATTTCGGGTATCACTATCGTCAGCCCCAGGGCGACGTCGAAGAGGGCGAACAGGGGGAAGGTCGGGACGGAGGCGAAGCCGGGCTTTATGCCGAAGTAATCCCGCAGCATGGCGGCCTGGGCGTGGAGCATCGCGTGGGTGTATACCGCGCCTTTCGGCGCGCCCGTGCTGCCCGAGGTGAAATTTATCGAGGCGGTCTCCGGCGTGTCCGAAAGGTCCGGCGGCGGCGCGCCGCGGCCCAGGCGGCGCAGTCCGTCGAGCGTCAGGCCGCCCCAGAACAGGCGCGGCCCGGCGGTGATATTGAGCCTGGACGACGGGGCCCAGCCGAACAGGACGCGCGCTATATGCGCCCTGGACACGCCGGCGAAGGCCGCCGGTTCCGCCTCGGCCAGGCAGCGCTTCATATTGGGCAGACCGATGCCCGGGTCTATCAGCACGGTTATGGCGCCCGCGCGGTAGAGGGCGAAGGTCAGGGCGACGAAATCCGCGGACGGCGTTATCATCAGGGCGACGCGCGCGCCGGGCCGCAGCCCCGCGGCGCGCAGGCCGGCCGCCAGCAGCGCTACGTCGGCCTCCAGCTCCGCGAAGGTGACGGCGCGGCCGCCGGATATCACGGCGTGCCGGTCCGGCAGTTCGCGGGCCCGGTCGGCGACGAGCGAGGAGATATTGGGCGGCGTCATCGGTCCCGGAGTATGAAATCTTTTACGAGCGGCACGACTTCCTCTTTGGCGTCTTCCAGTATGTAGTGTCCGCAGTCGGGGAATTCGCGGACGGTCGCGGCGGGGAAGCGGCGCCGCCATTCATTCAGGAAATGGCGGTCGAAGACGAAATCCTCCGGGCCCCAGCATATCAGCATCGGCAGGCCGGCGAGTTCCGCCAGGCCGTCCTGGGTCGCTTCGACCAGGCCCCAGGCCCGGTCGCCCGGCGCCAGCGGTATGTCCTGCACGAAGCGCAGCGTGGCTATGCGGCTGCCCCAGCCGCCGTAAGGGGCGCAGTAGGCGTCGCGCAGCTCCGGCGGCATGCGGCGCCGGCGGCAGCCGGTCCAGGCCGCGCCGCGCGCGAAGGCGTTGAAGCCGCGCACCAGCAGCGAGCCCAGCGGCGTGCGGGTCAGCCGCAGCAGGCCGGGGAAGGTCTTGCCGCCCGGCAGGAAGAAGGCGGCCGTATTGAGAACGACCAGCTTCTCGAAGAGCTCCGGCCTGCGCGCCGCGGCGGCGAAGCCTATCATGCCGCCCCAGTCGTGGACCACCAGCGTTATCTTTTCCTTGAGGTCCAGCGAGTCTATCAGCGCCTCGATGTCCTCGACGCGGCTTTGCAGGGTGTAATCGTAGCGGCGGTCGCCGGGCTTGTCGGAAAGCCCGCAGCCGATATGGTCGGGGACTATGACGCGGCGCGAATCCCGCAGCGCCAGGGCCAGGTCCCTGTAATAGAAAGACCAGGAGGGATTGCCGTGCAGCATCAGCACCGGTTTCCCGGCGCCCTCGTCGAGGTAATGCAGTTTCAGTCCGCCGCGCACGGGCAGGTATCTGCCCGCGAAAGGATACATCCCCGGCGTCACGCCTTTCGGAAGGTAGCTCATTTTTACCACTCCACTCCCATCATGATCGTATTGAGGCCGCTGCCTATGCCCAGCAGCGCCACCTTGTGGCCCGGCAGCAGGAACTCGCGCTCGTCGGCTATGGCGGCCGTCACCGGCTGCGCCGCCGAGCCCATATTGCCGAGGTATTCGTAGGTCTGGAAGTCCTTCTCCTCCGGCACGCCGAGGGCTTCGAGTATGCTGCGGCGGTGGGTGGAACCGACCTGGTGGCAGACGGTGCGGTCGAACTGCTCCGCCTTCATGCCCAGCTCTTCGAGCAGGGCGTCCCAGGTCCGCCGGCCGAGCGCCACGCCGTTCTTGAGCGCCGCGGTGGCGTCGGTCAGCATGTGGTCGCGGTGCCAGATGCAGAGCTTGTGATGCTCGCAGGCCGCGCGGTAAACCCCGCCGAGAAGCCTGTGGCGGCGGTGCGCGCCGGGAAAGGAGCCGTCGGTCAGCACGACGCCGACGGCGCCGGAGCCGCCGGTCAGCGTGGCTATGGAGAGCCGGAAATTCTCGAAGCCGCGGTCGCGCAGCATCTCGGCTATCATGCTCTCGTTTATCTCGCGCGAGGATTCGCAGGAGACGACCAGCCCCGCCCGGATATGGCCCAGCTCGATGCGGTTGGCCACGTCGAGCATACCGTTCTGCACGCCGAGGCAGGCGTTGGAGACGTCATAGACGGCGGTCTCGGGGCCGGTGCCCAGTTTCGCGGCCACGGCCGTGGCGGTCGCGGGCTCGCTGTGCTCGCGGCAGACGCCGGCGTAGACCAGCGCTCCCAGGTCGGAGGCCTTCAGACCGGCCCGCTCCAGCGCCTTGCGGCCGGCGCGCGCGGCGCCTTCCGAAAGCTCGAAGCCCTCGTCCCACCAGCGCCGCTCGCGTATGCCGGTCAGCGCCTCGAGCTGGCCCTCCGGTATATGGAGGGCGTCCAGCATGGGCCGCACCCGTTTCTCGAGCTCGGAGGAGGTGACGACATTGGGCCCGAGCTCGTAGCCTATGGCGTCGATGTATACTTTTGAATATTTCATTATGTTTCAGACCGATCTGCCCGTGCGCGCCGCGGGGACAGGAACGCAAAAACAGCGTCGGCCACACCGTGGCCGCGCTTCCGGCTCTCGGCCCTCGCGCTTACGCAAGCTCGGGCCTCCGAGGCGGTTTTGCTGACCCTGTCCCCGCGTCACGCGCGGAGCGCTCATAATACAAAGACCGTTAAACCAGCTTTACCGCGAAATCCTTCATCTGGTAGATGACCAGGCCGTCCACCATCAGGAAGCCGTCCGCCGTCAGGGTCCTGGAGGCGTCGTCGGCGCCGGTGATACAGGCTTCCACGGTGACGAGGCCGTTCCTGGGGATCACCTGGCCGCGGTAGATCCAGGTATGCTTCCGGCCGACGGCCATGGACTCGAAGCGGGCGTCCTTCGGCAGGCCCGGCCAGCGCTTCAGGGCGGCGGCTTTCACGAGATTTATGAAGGACTCCAGCCCCAGCGAGCCGGGGCAGACCGGGTCCTGGTAGAAATGGGCCTTGAAGAACCATTCGGCGGGGTCCACTCTCTTGACGCCGCGGATGAAGCCGAGTTCCCTCGGCCCGCCGGCCGGGATATAAGTTTCCGCGGAGTCGAGCATTATCAGTTCTTTGCCGGGCAGGGCGGGCAGGGCGGCGAGGTCCAGCGGCTCCGCGGCGGCCAGTTCGGCGGCGGACGGGGCGTATCGCCGCGCGCCGCGCACGCCCACCTGTTCGGCCAGGGCCTTCTTCGAGAAGAAGCCGAACTGCGTGACGCCCTTGTAGACCGTGCGGCCCTTGCACAGCACTTCCATGTCGTAGTCCTGTATTATCATGCCGCCCGACTGGGAAACCTTGGTGATTTTCACTTTGGTCACGAGGATGCCGGCGTCGGGCATGACCTCGGCGTACTGGACGGCGGTGCCGCCGAGATTGCGGAAAGAAAGGTCGGTCGGGCTGGTCAGGGCCGAGCCGAGGTAGGCCGCCAGCCAGCCGCAGGGCTGCAGCGCGACCTCCAGCAGCACGGCGAAGGGCATGGATTTCTGCCCGCCCGAGCCGAAATACCATTCGCCCGGCGGGACATCGTACTCGGCCTCGATATAGCCCCCGGCCTTGAGCTCCCACTGCCGGCAATTCTCTATCTTCACGACGCGGTCGAGGAACTTGTACGGCGGGCCTGGCAGGCGGGCTATGACCCGTTCGGAATCGAAGACCTTGTAGCGGTCGCCGAAGGCTTCGGAAGGCTTGCCGACGGCGAAGGCGGTGATGCTGGCGTCGTCGAATACGGCGGGGCGCGGCCCGGAGTCCGCCGCCGCGGCCGGCGCCGCGGCGGGACCGCTCCAGAGCGTCTCTATGGCGTCCTTCCGCGCGCCGCCCATGCGTATCGACATATTGTGGATGTGGATGATGCGCCGGCCGTCGGCGTACATGAAGGCGTCGGCTATGGCGTAGGGCGTGCCGCCGGCCTCGTAGCCGATCTCCTTCACCACTATTTCGTACATCGCCTTCCTGGTCGAAGACAGCACCTGGCCGCGGCATTCGAGCCGGCTGGTGACGCCGGGGACGGGCTCGTACCAGCAGGAGCCTTCCTCGGCCGTCCAGCCGAGGCGCATCAGGAAGACGCGGAAGGTGTGCAGGCAGCATTCGTACATCAGCGTGCCCGGCATGACATGGTCGTCGGTGAAATGGCAGACCAGGTGCCAGGCGTCGGGATGGATGTCCATCTCGCCTTTGACCGTGCCCAGGCCGTAGCGGCCGCCGCGCGGCGAGAGCTCCAGTATCCTGTCGACCAGCTTCATCCTGCCCGACGGCAGGCCGACCGGCTTTTTGAGCGGCAGGCCGGCGAAGGCCGGGCCGAAGCAGACGGCGTAGTCGCCGCGGCGCAGCGCGTCGAGCCGGGCGTCGTCGTAAGATTCTTTTTCCGCCTCGAAAGGGGCGGGCGGCCGCCAGCCCTCCGGGGCCTTGCCCGGCGCGGGCGCCAGTTCTTCGGCGGTGAGCACCACGCCTTTGCCTTTGGCCAGCTCCTCCGGCGTGAAGAAGCCGGCGCAGCCGTTCTTCATGCTGATGAAGCGCTCGCCGTCCACCCAGCTCTCGTAGTTGAAGAAGAAAAGCCAGATATCGTCGTTGCGCGCGAAGCGCTCTATGTTGATGTCGTAACGTATCACGCGGCCGGGCTCCGGCATGCCGCGGTGCACGGTAACTTCGGCGTCGAGCAGGCGGTACATCGCCAGGCCCTTCGTGCGGGCGTCTATGCCGAGGTAGCCGCAGAGGAAGAGATCGGCCTGTCCCGCCTCCACCGCTATACAGGTCGGTATGCGGCCGCAGTCGAGGTACCAGGCGCCGGGCAGGATATCGTGCTCCGTCACGACATTGCCGGACTTCAGCGAGCCGGGTTCGCCTTTGACGCTGAGTATCCGGTCCACCAGCATCAGCGGTTCGTCCGGCAGGCGCACCCGCGTCGGGAAAGTATCGGCTTCCGCGAAGGCGGGGCCGAGTACCTTGGCGATGGAGCCGACGGCGAATTCCATGCATTGCCCGCGGTCCATAAAGACTTCCGGAGCCGCCGCGGAACCGGAGAGCCGCTGCGGCGTTACGGGCGCGGGCGCCGGTGCGTCGGCGGGGGCATACGCGGGGAGCACCACGCTGCATGGTGTCCCCGTACCGCTTAACCGGGCCAGCTCGGCCTGGAAGGCGATATTCCGGGACTGCATCCCGGTGAAATTATTTGAAAGCCGCAGGAAGATGTCATGCGCCCGGGACTTGGCGGCGGCCGCCGCCGAGAAGGCCCGCAGGTATTCCGGCGCTTCCCCGGGAGCGGTCCCGGCCGGCGCTGCCGGCCGAGGCGCGGGAATATCGCCCGCCGCGGGCTTAATGGCCGGCGCGGCTTCGGCGCGCGCCGCAACCTGCGCCAGGGGTGCCGCGGCCGCCGGCCGCGCGGGAGCGGCCGCAACGGCGGGCGCCGCGGGGGCCGGCGTCCAGTTCAGCGGGGACGGGGCCGGCGCGGAGAGCTGCGCTTTCACTAGCTTTCCGGCGGCCGGCCTGCCCCGGTGGCCGGCGGCCAGCGTCTCGCGGCCGTAGAGAGCGTCCAGGTCGACCGGCGCCCGCTCGGCCAGCAGGCGGGCCAGCAGGCGCAGCAGCGCGCCGGCGGCGTCCTGCCCTTTGACGCAGGCGGAGCGCGCGGCGTGCGGCCGGTCGGCGAGTATCTTGTCTAACATCCTGGCGCAGGAGGTCTGCGGTCCCAGCTCGACGAAGACGCGCAGGCCGTCCTCGTATGCCCGGTTTATCAGGGCGGGGAAATCGAGGGCGTGCACGGCCTGGGCGACCACCGAGTCGGCCGCGCTCTCGCGCGTGACCTCGTAAGGGCGCCGCCAGGCCCCGCTGTAGAACTTTATCCCGGACGGCGGGCTGGTGGGCAGCAGATGCAGTTCGCGGTACTGCTTCTCCACGAGTTTCGCCGCCTCGAAATGTACAGCGGCCCCCTGCAGCGGCAGGAAGACGCAGCCCATGCCCCTGACCAGGTTGTCCACCGCCTTGCGGTAGCCGCCGACCACGCATTCGAGCGGCGCGTTGACTATCAGCAGCGCGGCCCGCTCGGCGCCCTTGAGCGCCAGGTGGACGGTCTCGGCCGGTCTGTCTATGACGCCCAGCACCCAGTCGGCCTTCTCGTCCTTGGGGAGGTTCCAGAAACGGCGGGCCGCGTCGCAGGGGCCGGCCAGGTCGCTGACGAAAAGGCTGGATTCGTTGACGCGGCGCAGCATCTCGTCCCGGTCCGTCCAGGCCCTGGCGGCGAAAAGCGCGGCCACCTCGCCGAGGCTGTAGCCGATCATCGAGGACGGCGAAACGCCGAGAGAGCGGACCAGGTCGCTGACGGCGGTGCCGTGCGAGACCGAAGCGAAGACCATCGATTTGTAATCGTCCACTATGGCCAGCTCCGCTTCCTTCTGCCAGCCGTCCTCCCAGGTCAGCCGCCAGGGCAGGAAAAGCCCCGGCGCCATCTGGCCGCGCAGGTAGCCGTTCTCGGCGTCGAGCCGGCGGAGTATCTCGGGCCAGCGGGTCCAGAGACCGCGGCCCATGCCGATATAGTGATTGCCCGAGCCCGGGAAGACGAAAGCGAGGTTCCCGGGGCGGTAGAGCCCGGCGGGGGAGTAGAAGATCCTGTCGCCGAAGACCGCCTTCTCCGGGTTCGCGCGCAGGGCGGCCGCGGCCTCGGCGCACAGCGCGGAGAGCTCCGCGGCATTGCCGGCCACCAGCGCGCAGGCCCTCTTTTTCGCCGGCCGCCGCCCGGAACGGGCGATCCAGAGGCGCGCCAGTTTCTCGATGTTCGCGTCCCGCTCCTGTCCCGCCAGCCAGGCTTTCAGGTCCTCGAGGCCCGCCGCGATCCCGGCGGCGTCGTCTTCTTCGACGGCGAACAGGGCCTCGCGCGCCGCGCCGAGCGGCTGGCGGCGCTCGAGCTGCTGCCGCTCGCCGTCCTGGCCTTCCAGGGCTTCCAGCACCGCGTGGGCGCAGTTGCCGTCGGGGCCGAGCGCGCTGACCGCCGCGCGGCGCGGGCCTTCGGCCCGGTTGCGCAGCCAGTACTGCGGTTCCGGGGGCAGGTGGAACCTTTTCTTAGCGCGCGCCAGCGCCGCCAGCGGCTTTATCGGGGAAGACGGGGGCAGGATCTCCTGGTAGAGCGCGAGGGCCGCTTTCGCGACACCGGCCAGGCCGGCGGCGGCCCCGGCGTTCCCTATCAGGGGTTTCAGCGAGCCCAGCGCGCAGGGCAGAGGGGCCGCGGAAACTCCGTAGAAATCGGCCAGCGCTTCGGCTTCGGCCGCGTCCTCGGCCGGTACGCCGCCGCCCGAGGTCTCGAGATATCCGACGGTGGAGGGATCGGCCTGCGCCTCGGCGTAAGCCCGGCGCATCGCGGCGGCGCAGGCCCGCGGCGCGGGTGCCGGCGAATCCACGCCGCCGCCCGAGGCGAAGCCCAGGCCCTTTATGACGGCATAGACCCGGTCGCCGGCGCGCAGGGCGTCGTCCAGGCGTTTGAGGACCAGGGCGACGGCGCCCTCGCCGGCCGGCGAGCCGGCGGCGGCCTCGTCGAAAGGTTTCGCGGCGTCGCTGAAGGGCCGCAGCGCCGAGGCGGCGGCCAGCGCGCGCGGATCGCCGTCGAGCGATACCGCCCCGGCCAGCGCGGTGTCGAGTTCGCCGGCGCGCAGCGCGCGCACGGCGGCCTCCAGGGCGCGCAGTCCGGAGGTCTCGCCCGAAGAGATGGTGAAACCCGGGCCGCCGACATGGAACTCGCGGGCGATGCGGCTGGCCACTATGCCGCCCAGCGCGCCCATCGTGCGGTTGGCAGAGAGAGCCGGGCCGGCTTTTTCGCGCAGCGCGGCGGTCAGTCCCCGCTCCTGGTCCGGTGAAAGTTTCCATCCTTTTTCCGCGGCGAAGTCCTTCGCCAGGGAGGCCAGCGACCATCTGAAATGGAAATTCGTGGTGTTCTGGTCGAGCTCGAGGCCGATGAAAACCCCTGCGTTCTCGAGGCCTTTCCCTCCCGCGTCCGCGATGGACCGCGCCGCGGTGTCGAGCATCAGCAGCTGCTGCGGCAGCATCTCCTCCATCTCTTTCGGGGGTATGCGGTAGGCGTCGGCCGGGACGCCGACCTCTTTGAGATAATGACCTTTCGGGCCCGCCGGCAGGCCGCGCCGGCGCTCCGCCGGGAGTTCCGCCGGGCCGGTGCGCGGCAGGCCGAGCGCCGCTTCCTGGAATTCGCGTATATCGCCCAGGGCCCCGAAACGGGCCGCCAGGCCGACTATGGCAACGGGAGCAGCGGGGGACTGGCGGGGTTTTTTAAAGGACGGCGAGGAGGCGGGCTGGTATTCCTCCACCAGGACATGCGCGTTGATGCCGCCGAAGCCGAAAGCGCTGAGGGCGGCCCTGCGCGGCGCGCGGCCGTCGCGCTGAGGCCAGGCCTCCGGCGCGGAGAGCACGCGGAAAGGCGAGCCGTCCAGCCTCACCTTCGGGCCGGGCCTGGTGAAATTGGCCGTCGGGGGGATGGTCCTGTTCTCGAAGGCCAGCAGCGTCTTCATCAGGCCCGCGGCGCCGGCGCCGGTCAGCAGGTGGCCGACATTGGACTTGACCGAGCCCAGGACGCATTGCCCCTCGCTCCAGCCGCGCTCGCCCCAGAGCGCGCGCAGGCTCTCCACCTCGACAGGATCGCCCGTCGGAGTGCCGGTGGCGTGGCATTCGATATGGTCTATCTGGGAGGGAGAGAGTTCCGCCTGGCGGTAGGCCGCGCGCATGGCGCGCAGCTGGCCCTGCGTATTGGGCGCCAGCAGGCTGCCTCCCACGTCGTTGGAAAGGCCGACGCCGGTGATCACGCCGTAAATACGGTCGCCGGCGCGCACGGCGTCGCCGAGCCGCTTGAGGACGAACATGCCGGCGCCCTCGCCGACCACCAGGCCGTCGGCCGCGGCGTCGAAAGGCGCGGGGCGGCCCGAGGGGGAGAGCGCCCGCAGCTGCGAGAAGCCCATCTGCGTGTAGAGCGAGGAGGGGCGGGAGACGCCGCCGGTCAGCATGGCGTCGGCGCGGCCCTCGCGCAGCGCGTCCGCGGCCAGCTTCAGCGCGTAGAGGGAGGAGGCGCAGGCCGCGTCGAGAGTGAAGCTGCCGCCGGCGAACCCCAGCGCGCGGGCTATTACCGCCCCGGGCAGGCCGGCGGGCCTGTAATTGAGCGGGTCCGTGGCGCCGGGGGCCGGGAGCTTTTTCCCCAGCACGGCCTCGCCGAATACGGGCAGCAGCGTCTCGACGGCCAGCGCCGAGACCGTGTCGGTGGGCAGCACGATGTTGCCGATGATGACGCCGGTGCGCGCGCGGTCCACCCGCTTCTCGCCGGCGTCGAGCAGCGCCTGCCGCGCCGCGTGCAGCGCCAGGTGAAAGACCGGGTCGAGCCGCTCGAGGAAGCCGGGGCGCAGGTCCAGCCCGGCCGGGTCGAACTTGAAGCCCTCTATGAAGCAGGCTTTTTTCGAATAGACCTTGTCGGGCTCGCCCTTGCGCGGGTCGAAGGCCTCGTCGGGAGAAAGCAGCCAGCGGCCCGCCGGCGCTTCGCGGGACGAGCAGACGCCTCCCGACACGTTCTCCCAGAACGCGCGGAGGTCCGGAGCGCCGGGGAAGATGCCGCCGGCGCCGACTATGGCTACGGGTTCCTGCTTCAAGCCTTGCTGAGCTCCTTCCTGGCGAAAGCGGAATTGAGGGCCGGGTCCACCGTGGACTCGTAGCCCGTCATCCTCGCTATCAGTTTTCCTTTGCCGTCGGTGAAATCTATGTCCGCCGCGCAGGCGTGCTCGGCCGAGCGCGTGACGCGCGCGGCCAGGCGCGAGCCGCCGGCCGGGAAGGCCGCGTACTGCCTGTATGAAGCCGCGGCGTTGGGCAGCGAGCAGGCGCCCGAGTTGTCGAAGGTCCAGAGTATCAGCGCCTGGAAAGCGGCGTCCAGGGCCGCCGGGTCGGCCAGCCAGCGGTCGCGCGGCGCGCCGCGCATCCACGAGGCCGGCGGCAGCGAAGCCGCGGCGTCGGCGATTATGCCCTGCTCCGAGATGCCGGCCACCGAGGTTATAAAGCGCATGTCCTCGCCGTGGAAAAGGACCTCGCCGTAGGCCTTCTCGACCGTGCGGCCGTAGGCCCTGACGGGGAAGTCGGGCGCGGGGGCCGGCGCGGCCGGCAGCGAGGCGGCCAGTATTATCTCGGCGCCGGCGTGCAGCTCGCCGCCGGGGCCGCGCAGTTCGGCGGGCACGCGGAACAGGCCGTCCTTCCTGGCGGACCTGCCGGCGAAAGCGGAGAGCCTGTATTCCCCGCCGGGCAGCAGTATGCCCTTGTAGACCTTGAGGCCGTCGAAGCCGTGGAAGAGCAGACCGGGATTGCCGTGCAGCGCGGCGTGGGCCAGCCATTCGGCCATGACCGCAGTCGGCACCACGGCCCGCCCGTTTATGACATGGGAGCGCAGGAACGGGCAGTCGGCCACGGAGAGCTTGAGCTCGAAAGCGCGCGACAGGTCCTTATTGCCGCCCGCGGCCTGACCGGCCGGGACCGCGGAGGGAGCCGTCGTAACCTCCTTCTTCGGCCTGGAGACGACCACCACCTCGGCCGGGCCGTCGGCGGCGGACAGTTCGTCGGCGAGGAACTGGCCGCCCTCTTCCAGCCCTATCACGCCCACGCCCTCTTTGGCGAAGAGAGCCTTGAGGCCGTCGTTGACCATGCCGCCGTCCCAGGGGCCCCAGTTGAAAGAGGCCACCCGGCAGCCGGGCAGGCGCCTGGCCAGCAGGCGGGCGGTCTTGTTGAGGACCTCGTTGGCCATCGCGTAATCGCACTGGCCCGTGCGGCCGAAACGCGCGGTGGACGAGGAGTACAGGGCGACGGCTTTCAGCGCGGAGAGGTCCAGCGCCGTGAGCAGGGCGCGCAGGCCGGCCACCTTGGTGTCGAAGACCGGGTCGAATTGCGCGTCGGTCTTGTCCAGTATGAGCTTGTCGGCCAGCACGCCGGCGCCGTGCACCAGGCCGCGCACGGGACCCAGCTCCTTCTTTATCCGGGCGACGGTCTCCCTTACCGCGGCGGCGTCGCGGATATCGGCGGAGTAATAGGCGGCGCGCGAGCCGGCCGCCTCGAAGCGGTTGAGCTGCGCGCGTATCTCGCGGGCGTAGAGCAGCTTCGCGCAGCGCTCTCCGGCCTCCTTCGGCGGCATGCCGGGATTGCGGGAGATGAGCGCTTTCTTTATGTCGGCCTCGGAGGCGCAGGCGGCGAGCCAGGGCTCCTCGGCGGCCGGCAGCGGGCTGCGGCCTACCAGGGCCAGCGAGGCGCCGCAGCTCCGGGCCAGGGCCGCCGCGGCTTCGGCGGTAACGCCGCGCGCTCCGCCGGTGATCAGGACCACGTCGCCCTTGGCCAGCGGGAATTTACCCGGCGCGGAGCGCTCGGAGGCGCTGAGCAGCACCACCTTGCCGCCGGTCTCCGAGAGGCCCAGTTCCACGGGCCCTTTATAGAAGAGCTCGTCGGCCACGGCGCGGGCGACCGAGACGGTGTGGTCCCAGCCGGAGGCTGCGTCGAGCGCCCTGCAGGCGACCTCGGGCCATTCATGCCCGGCGGTCTTGGCCAGGCCGGCCAGGCCGCCGAAGACGGGGTCCTGCTCGGCCTTGAGGCCGGCGAGGCCGAAGGCGCCGTCGAGGCGCGAGACGGTCAGCAGGCAGGCGCCGCCTTTCTTGCCGGCGGCGCGCAGAGCGGGGCCGGCGGCGCGGACCAGGCGGAAAGTCTTCTTGAGGAACTCCTCCGAAGAGGCGGGCCAGAAGTCCTTGCGGCCGAGTTTGGCGGCCGGGGCGAGTACGATGAGCGCGGCCAGGGCGGTTGGAACGGCGCGGCCTTCGAGCGGAACCTTTTCCGCTTTATAGCCGCGGCCGGCGAGGTCCTTGACCACCGCGTTGGCCAGCTTCGAGCCGTCGTCCGCTACCCAAAGCGGCAGGGACTTGTCCAGGTCCAGCTTCGCGCCGCGGGCGGCGGGATCGAGGTCCGCCAGGCGCAGCACTTCGCGCGTCAGCTCGGTCTCCATCGCGGGCGGGGAGGCCGCGGGGGTTTTGGACGTAACGACGGGGGCGGGCGCCGCGCCGGCGTTCAGATGGGCCGCCACCTGGCGCAGGGTACGTATGGTGCCGAGCTGCTCTGGAGTGATGCGCGGGGCCTGCGGCAGTTTTTCCTGGAGCTCGGACAGTATGGCGACGCGCTTGATGGAGTCTATGCCGAGGTCGGACTCCATGTCCATGTCGGGATTGAGCGACTCGACGGGATAGCCGGTCTGGCCGGAGACTATCTCGAGCAGGACCTTCGACGCGTCGGGGCCTGACGCCGCGGGAACGGCGGCGGGTTGAGTTGTCGTCGGCGCCTGTGCGGGCATGCCGGCGGCGAGATAGTCGCCCACCTGGCGCAGGGTGCGTATGGTGCCGAGCTGTTCGGGCGTAATGCGCGGGGCCTGCGGGAGTTTCTCCTGCAGTTCCGAGAGTATGGCGACGCGCTTGATGGAGTCTATGCCGAGGTCGGACTCCATGTCCATGTCGGGGTTGAGCGACTCGACGGGATAGCCGGTCTGGCCGGAGACTATCTCGAGCAGGACGCGCGATACATCGGGTCCGGCCGGCAGAGCCGGAGCGCCGGGCGCGGCCAGGGTCGCCGCGTCCTGAACGGCGGGCAGCGGAGCGGGAGCGGTAAAGACCGGCGCGGCGAAGGGCTGGGCGAGTGGTACCGGGACACCATGCGGCATGGTGTCCCCCGCTGATGCGCCGCCTAGCAGCGCGCGCTGCTGGTCGATGAGGGCCTGGAAGGAGCGCTGGGCGGCCTCCTGACCTTCGAGGAAGCGGGCATGGATGAGGGCGGTCTGTTCCTGCAGGCGCTGCAGCGCCGCCATGCTCTCCTGCGTGACGCGCATGGCCTCGGAGACGTTAGCACCCGGCGCGGCGGTGAAAGAGGCGGCGGACTGCGCGTAAGCCGCCGACGGCGCCGGGGCCTGCGGCGCTCCCAGCCACCGTTTCGGGGCCGTCGAAGGTTTGCGGGGCGAGCGGTAGCCCGCCCCGGTGACCTTCACGGCGAGCTTGGAAACCTTCTTCTCCAGCGCGTCCCTGGCGCCGGCCTCGCCGCCTTCCCAGGCGGTAAGGTCGACCGCGCAGCCGAGGGCGGCCAGGCGGGCGAGGACGCGGCCAAGTTCGGCCACGCCGTGCTTTTTGCCCGAGGAGGCGTCTATGGCGAAAGCGCTGTGTTCCTTGCCGGAGAGTATCGCCGAGACCATCCCGGTCAGGCGGGCGCCGGGGCCGGCCTCGACGAAGATGCGGATCCCGTCGGCGTACATCTTTTCTATCAAGGCGGTGAATTCCACAGGCGAGGCCAGTTGCGAGGCCAGCGTCTCGCGCGCCTTGTCGGCGGCCTCTGGATAGGCGGCGGCGGTCTTGTTGGCGTAGACGCGCGCCTGCGGCTTGTTGAACTTTACTTTTGAGAGGGCGGCGGCGAATTCCTTCTGCGCCCCGGCCACGAGCGGGCTGTGGAAGGCGGCCGAGACCTGCAGCACGGTGCACTTCAGGCCCCGGGCCGGCAGGCGCTCCGCGGCGCGCTTTATCCCGGGCGTCGCTCCGGACAGCACGAACTGGGCCGGGGTGTTCTTGTTGGCGATGATGAGGTCGAGCTTCTCTTCCTTCACGGCCTTCTCGACTTCCGCGAGAGGGGCCTGTACGGCCAGCATGCCGCCCCGGTCGCCGGAGCCGGCGGCCATCAGCGCGCCGCGCAGCTTGGAAAGGGCGAATAGGTCCGCGTCGCCGAAGACGCCGGCGGCGCAGAGGGCTGGCAGTTCGCCGTAGCTGTGGCCCGCGAAGGCCTCCGCCTTCACTCCGAAGGAGGACAGCGCGCGCCACGCGCCGAGTCCGGCGGCGCCGAGTGCGGGCTGGGCCACGCGGGTGTCCTTCAGCTCCTCGGCCTGCCGCTGCTTCGCTTCGGCGGTAAAGGCCGGGCGCGGGTAGAGGTAGTCCGAGAGCGGCTTTTCGCCGCCGAAGGCCGTGTTGGCGGTCTCGAGCACGTTGAGCGTCTCAGGGAAGCGGCAGGCGATGTCGCGCTGCATGCCGGGATACTGCGCTCCCTGGCCCGGGAACAGCACGGCCAGTTTCTCCGGGGCCGCGGAGGAGAAATAGATCCCTTCGGGCGTGGTCCAGGCCGCGTCTTTCCGGGAATCGAGGCCGGAGAGGGCGGCGGCTATGGTTTTCCGCCAGTCCTGAGCGCGCTCGAGCACGAAGCCGAGGCGGGCGGGGGCGGAAGGTTTGAAGGCCGCGCGGGCTTTATGGGCCGCCGCGCGCACGCCGTCCCAGTCCAGTCCCTTCCAGGCCGAGAGCCGGGTCCCGATCTCCCCGGCGTCCGCGCCGGAGAAAACGGCTACCTGGTGGTCGCCGTCCCAGTCGGGGTTCTTCTTGTCGGCGGAGTATTCCTCCAGCACGGCGTGGAAATTGGAGCCTCCGAAGCCCAGCGCGCTGACCACGGCGCGGCGCGGGTGGTCCCGCTTTACCCACGGGCGGAGCTCGGTATTCAGGTAGAAGGGCGTGGTCCCTTCGGCCAGCTTCTTCGGCGGCGTGTTCACCTTTATCGTAGGGGGGAGGGTCTTGTTGTAGAGGGCGAGCGAGGCCTTGATGAGACCGGCCGAACCCGCGGCGGCCTTGGTGTGGCCTATCATCGACTTCACCGAGCCGAGGGCGCACCAGGTCCCGTCCCGCTTGTTCTCGCGGTACACCTCGGTCAGCGCGTCCAGCTCGACGCCGTCGCCGACCGTGGTGCCGGTGCCGTGGGCCTCGGCCAGCTCCACCGTGCGCGGCTCCACGCCGGACACCGCGTAGGCGCGGCGCAGGGCCTTGGCCTGCCCCTCGGCGCTGGGCGCGTAGATGGACTTGCCCTTGCCGTCGGAGGAGGAGCCGACTCCTTTCAGCACGGAGTAGATGCGGTCGCCGTCCCGCACGGCGTCGTCGAGGCGCTTCATGACCATCATGCCGAGGCCCTCTCCCAGCGCGGTGCCGTCGGCCGAGGCGTCGAAGGACTTGGCGTGCCCTTCGGGGGAAAGCGCCGGCGTCTTGCTGAAGCACATGTACATGAAGATGTCGTTGAAGCAGTCCACGCCGCCGGTGATCACCATGTTCGAGCGGCCGGCCGCCAGCTCGAGGGTGGCCATGTGCACCGCGCCGAGCGAACTGCCGCAGGCGGCGTCCACCACGCAGTTCGTGCCGGAGAGATTGAAGCGGTTGGCGATGCGGCCGGCGACTACGTTGCCGAGCAGGCCCGGGAAGGAGCTCTCCTGCCACGGGACGTAATCCTCCTGCATGCGCGATATTATCGCGTCGGCGTCGGCGCCGGCGATGCCGAACTCGGCGAGCGCCTTGCGCCATTTCGGATGGCCCAGCCGCGCGCCCAGCGGGATGACCAGCTCGAGCGCGCCGGTGACGCCCATGATGACGCTGACGGAATTTCGGTCGAAATCGCGGCCGCGGCCGTAGCCGGCGTCCTCGAGGGCCATCTTGGCGGCGATGAGGCCCAGCAGCTGCGCGCTGTCGGTGGCTTCCAGCGCGTTGGGCGCCAGGCCGAACTCCGACGGGTCGAAATCGACGGGAAGCAGGAAGCCGCCCTTGCGGGCGTAGGTCATGTCCGGCTTTTTGGGGTCCTTGTGGTAATGCTCTTCCGGCAGCCAGTGCGACGCCGGGATATCGGTGATGGCGTCCACGCCGTTCTTGATATTGGCCCAGAAGCGCCGGGCGTCGCCGGCCTGCGGGAAAAGGCAGCCGATGCCGACTATGGCGATGGGAGCGGGGGTATTCTCGTTCTTTGAGCTCATGTAGTCCTCGTTGGTCGCGCCGTGCCGGCGCCGGATGTCGTTCCGCCCCGCGGGCGGTCAGTTGAAAAAAGCGGCGAGCTCTTCGGCCCGCTTCGGTTCGCGCCTGGCCAGCCGCGGGTCGGCGGCCGCGCCCTGGCAGCGCAGCGCGTGCAGGCGGGTCAGGGCCGCGGCCCCGGCGAGCAGGTTGCGGGCCACCGTGACGGCGTCCCGGCTCTCGGGCGCTTCGAGGAAGGACCCGCGGGCCCATTCGTTGAAAGCGCCCATGGAGGGCCCGCACCAGATCTGGTAGTCCACCTTGCGGCTCTCGTCGCCGGCCAGCGGCCAGCGCGAGGTGCGGCTGAGGTACCAGCGGAAGACCAGGGCCATCTTGTGTTTGGGGTCGCGCTCGGCCCGCTCGGCCTGCGAGGGGTCGCGCTTCAGGAAGTATTCGCGGGTGGAAGCCCAGATCTCGCCGAAGGAGGCCCGGAAGTAATCGCGTTCCAGCGCCGTCCTTATGTCGGCGGGGAGGGCGTCGAAAGAAGGGTAGGCCCGGTAATAGTCGTAGAGCTTGTTGGCGCGCATCGCGAACATCGTGCCGCGCTTGAGCACCTGCACCTTCACGCCCATCTCGAACATGTCGGCGGCGGCCGCCATGGCGGTGTCGGCCTGCTCCGCGGCGGCCAGCAGGCGGCGTACCAGGTCGGTGGCGCCGGACTCGACGCAGGCCTGGTTGACCGAGCCGGTAACTATGTAGGCAGCGCCCATCACGAAGGCGGCGGCGGCGGCCTCGGGCGTCGCTATGCCGCCGCCCGCCCCTACGCGCGGGGTCGCGGCGTAGCCGCGCTCCGCCTGTATGCGGTCGCGCAGCGCTAGTATCGTGGGAAGGAGGTTGACCAGCGGCCGGTTGTCGGTGTGGCCGCCGGAATCGCCCTCGGCGGTCACGTCCCCGGCGACCGGCACCAGCGAGGCCAGCTGCGCCTGCTCGGGCGTGAGCTCGCCCAGGGAGACGAGTTCTTTGAGGAATTTCTCGGGCGGGGGGGAGAAGAAGCGCTCGGCCACTTCCACGCGTGAGACCTTGCCTATCACGCGGTTGGGCGTCTCTATCGAGCCGTCGGCGGCCCGGCGTATGCCGGCCGTGCGGAAGCGTATGAGCGGCAGCGTCAGGCCGATGAAAGCCGAGGCCTCGACAAGACGCACGCCGCGCCGGAGGTAAAGATCGGCGAGGGCGGCTTCCAGCGCCGGGTCCGAAGGGCTGTGTATGAGGTTGAAACCGTAAGGGATGTCCCCGGCCGCCTGGAGCCGGTCTATCGCCTTCTCGACTTCCTCGACGGGCTGCCCGGCGGCGCCGTAGAAGCCCAGCATGCCGGCCCGGCCCAGCGCCTCGGCCAGCGCCGTGGAGCTGATGCCGTTGGCCATCGAGCCGCCGACATAGGCGTAACGCAGGCCGTGCGCGGCGAGGAAGGCGGGATCGCCCAGCGAGGCGGGCAGGCAGGCGGGCGCGAAAGCGCCTTCCGGGCCGCGGCCTTCGGAGAAAACGACGGCCCCGTCCCCGGGCGAGACGGTAAAAGGCCTGTCCAGCGCCTCCAGGCGGGAGACGGCTTCCTCCGAATAGGGGAGCGTGAAGGGTTGTGGCGTGCGCGGCGCGGCTATGGTCAAAAGAATTCTCCGTTCCGGGAATGACAAAAAGGCCTCCATAGGCGCTATGGAGGTGATTCAATATTATAGTTATTAATGGAGGCGCCGGTCCAGCCGGAGGAGATTCAGACGAGCCGGCCCTTTCGTCGATAGCCGCGGGCCGAGGTTATCAGGACCTTTACGAGGTCCCCGGGGCGCGGCTTTTTACCGCCCGGGCCCGCGGCTGTTTCGACCGTGCCGTCTATCTCCGGCGCGTCGCGGTAGGTCCGGCCGAAGCGGGGGGAATCCATCAGGACTTCGAACTTCTTTCCGACCAGGCCGGCGTTGAGGGAATCCACGACGGCGGCCTGCGCGGCCAGCAGCTCGTGCATGCGCGCCGTCTTGACCTTCTCCGGCACCTGGTCCGGGAAACCGGCCGCGGAGGTGCCGGGCTCCGGCGAGTATTTGAACACCCCCACATTGTCGAGACGCTCCTCGCGCACGAAGCGCAGCAGCCGCGCGAAATCCTTTTCCGTCTCGCCGGGAAAGCCGACTATGAAGTTGGTCCTTATGGCGGCGCCGGGCAGCAGGCGGCGTATGGACGCGAGCGTGCGGCGCAGGCCTTTCTCCGTCGAGCGGCGGTTCATGGCCTTGAGCACCGCGTCGGAGGCGTGCTGCAGCGGCAGGTCCAGGTAGCGGCAGATATTCTCCGCGCCGGCCATCACGCGCAATAGTTCGGTCGTTACGCGCTCGGGGTAGGCGTACATCACTCGTATCCAGCGCAGGCCCTTTATCGCCGAGACCTTCCGCAGCAGCCGCGCGAGCGCGGGTTTGCCGTAGAGGTCCGCGCCGTAAAGGGTCGTGTCCTGCGCTATCAGGGAAATTTCCTTGGCGCCGCTCTCCGCCAGGGCCCGGGCTTCCGCGACGGCGTGGTCCAGCGGCTTGGAGCGGAAAGGCCCGCGCAGCGAGGGTATCAGGCAGTAGGCGCAGCGGTTGTCGCAGCCGTCGGCCACCTTCAGATAGGCGCTGTGGGGCGCGGTGAGGCGGAGCTTGAGCGGCGGGGCCTCCAGGGCCGCCTGAGGGGAGAGCATGAGCCCGCCTTTTTCGACGGCCCGGGCTATCCCGCGCAGCGAGCCGGGGCCCACCGCCGCGTCGGCTCCGGGGAATTTTTCCAGCAGGGCCCCTTTCATCCGCTCGGTCAGGCAGCCGGCGATGATGACTTTCTTCAGCTTCCCGCGCTTCTTGAGCGCGAGCAGGCGGCGGATCTCCGCCTCCGACTCCTTCACGGCGGAGCCCAGGAAAGCGCAGGTGTTGACCAGCGCGGCGTCGGCCTCCGCCTCCGACGATACCACCTCCCAGCCGGCGCCGGCCAGCTCGCCGGCCATGACCTCGGCGTCGGCCAGGTTCTTGGGGCAGCCCAGACTGGAGATGAAGATCCGGGGGACGTTCATTACTAAATGACTATTTCGGGGACATGGTTCGCCGACGTATGGCCGCTGATGCAAATAGTCATTTAGTAATGAACGTCCCCTTTAATGTTTTTCGAAGCGCCTGATGAGGTGGAAGATGGCCACGCCGATTATTATCATCAGCGTCAGGAAGACCGGATAGGAGACGTACCAGTTTTCCGCGCCGAACAGGCCGGTGAGTTCTGACATGCCGCCCATGCCGGCGAAGAAACTCGGCACGGCGATGGCGATCACGATGGCGTTGAGGTTCTTGAGCAGGATATTGAGGTTATTGCTCACGATGGACGCGCGGGCCCCGACCAGCGACGCGAAGATGTTCGAATATATCTCCGCCTGCCGGTAGCACTGCGTGTTCTCGATGAGCACGTCGTCGATGAACTCGCGGCTGCGCTCGGTGAAGCCGAGCTTCTCTCCGTTGGCTTTCAGACGCTCTATCACGAAAGCGTTGGAACTTATCGCGTTGAGGTAATAGACCAGGCTCTTCTCCAGCGTGAACATGTTGAGGAGGTAGCGGTTCTCCATGGAGCGCGTTATCTTGGTCTCGATCTCGTCGGCGATCATGTTGATCACCTTGAGATGCTCCATGAAATGGAAGATGGCGTTGTAGATCAGCTTGAGGAAGATCTCCCTCAGGCCCGCGACGTGCTTGAAGTACTTGCCGGTGAAGATGGGCATCTCCTCGGAGAGCACCACCAGCAGGCGGTCCTTGAAGAGGAAAAGGCCCATCGAGGAGACCTTGAAGAGGAAATGGTCCTTCGAGGAATAGTTCTTGGGCCGCTTGAAGATGAGCTCCAGGTGGCCGTCCTCCACTTCCAGGCGGGCGGGTTCTTCCGGGTCCAGGGAGGAGTGCAGGTTGTGCTCGTCCACGACGAACTCGGCCAGCAGTTCCTTGCGTTCGGCCTCGTCGGGATTGACCGCCACCGTGACGCAGTGGGGGCCTTGCGGCGCCTCTTTGAGCTGTCCGGCTTCGAGGGTGTATCTGGTGATCATTTTTTCGCCGCCGATCCGAGCTTCTCCGCGACGGTGCGCCCCATGTCCGAAAGATTCTCTACCACGGTGACGCCGGCGGCCGCGAGCGCCTCCACTTTGCCGGCGTGAGTGCCGGCGCCGCCTTCCACTATCGCGCCGGCGTGCCCC
The DNA here is from genome assembly GCA_964415175.1 of uncultured Elusimicrobiaceae bacterium. Taxonomy (GTDB): domain Bacteria; phylum Elusimicrobiota; class Elusimicrobia; order Elusimicrobiales; family UBA9959; genus UBA2231. The sequence goes on along the minus strand of CAYPYG010000017.1, from coordinate 17,704 downwards.
ATGCGGCGTCCGGCCGGCGCGGTCTTGCCGGCCACGAAAGAGAACACCGGCTTGGACATCTTATCTTTTATGAAGCGCGCGGCGTCTTCCTCCGCCGAGCCGCCTATCTCGCCTATCATCACGACCGCTTTCGTCTCCGGGTCGGCCTGGAAGAGCTCCAGCGTGTCCGTGAAATTGAGACCCTGCACCGGGTCGCCGCCTATGCCGACCACCGTCGACTGGCCCAGCCCGAGAGAGGTGAGCTGCCAGACGGCCTCGTAGGTCAGCGTGCCCGAGCGCGAGACCACGCCGACGGGGCCTTTTTTGTGTATGTAGCCGGGCATGATGCCGGCTTTGCATTCGCCCGGCGTGATGACGCCGGGGCAGTTCGGGCCGACCAGCGTGACGTCCATGCCGGCGGCCCGCCAGGCCTTGAGCGTGTGCTTGACGCGCACCATATCGCAGACCGGTATGCCCTCGGTGATGCAGATGACCGCGCGCATGCCGGCGGCGGCCGCTTCCAGTATGGAGTCGGCGGCGAAAGGAGGGGGGACGAAGATGAGCGCGGCGTCGGCGCCGGTTTCGCGGACGGCCTCTTTCGCCGTATCGAAGACCGGCACGCCGAGGTGGGCCGTGCCGCCTTTGCCGGGAGTCACGCCGGCGACGACTTTGGAGCCGTAGTCCATGCACTGGGCCGCGTGGAAAGAGCCCTGCGCGCCGGTCAGCCCGTGCACCGCGAGCCTGGTGTTCTTATCGAGAAGTATGGCCATGGTGTCGTCCTATTCGGCGGCCGCTGCGGCTTTGCGCGCGGCCTCCCAGAGGGAATCGGCCTGCTCTATCTTCAGACCGGACTTCGCGAGTATGTCCTTGGCTTCCTTCGCATTGGTGCCTTCGAGGCGCACCACCAGCGGGACCTTTATGTGGACCCTCTTGGAGGCCTCGACTATGCCCGAGGCGATATTGTCGCATTTCATGATGCCGCCGAAGATGTTGACCATGACGGCCTTCACCTTGGGGTCCTTGAGTATTATCTGGAACGCGCGCGTGATCTGGTCGACATTGGCGCCGCCGCCCACGTCGAGAAAGTTGGCCGCGTCGCCGCCGGCCAGCTTGACCGTGTCGAGCGTGGCCATCGCCAGGCCGGCGCCGTTGACCATGCAGCCGATATTGCCGTCGAGGCCGATGTAATTTATCCCTATCTCTTTGGCCTCGCGCTCCACGGGCGTGGCCTCATGGTCCGGTTTGGCGGCCATGTCCTTGTGGCGGAAAAGCGCGTTGTCGTCGGTGACGATCTTGGAGTCCACGGCTATAAGGCGCCCGTCCTTCGTTATCGCGAGCGGGTTTATTTCCACCAGGCTGGCGTCCAGCTCTATGAACATCCGGGCCAGGCCTTTAGCCAGTTCGGTGAAGGCGCAGAAATTCTTTTTCGGGATCTTAAGGCCGTAGGCCAGTTCCCGTGCCTGGTAGTCGCGCAGCCCGGCCAGCGGGTCCACCGGTACTTTCAGTATGAGCTCCGGCTTCGTGCGCGCCAGCTCCTCGATGCTCATGCCGCCCTCGGCCGAGGCTATTATCATGGGGCAGGCTTCCTTGCGGTCCAGCACGACCGAAAGATACATCTCGCGGGCCAGTTCGCAGGCCTGCTCCACCAGCACTTCCTCCACCGTCAGCGCCTTGCCCTGGGTCTGGTGGGTGACCATCTTCATGCCCAGCATGGCCGCGGCCAGCTTGCGGGTCTCCTCTTCCGTCCTGCCGATCTTAACGCCGCCGGCCTTGCCGCGGCCGCCGGCCAGCACCTGGGCTTTGACCACCCAGGGGCCCGCGCCGGCCAGTTTCAACGAGGCGGGGTCGTCGCCCAGGCGCAGCACGCCGTAGCGCTCCAGCAGCGGCAGCCCGTAGCGGGCGAAAATTTCCTTGCCTTCGTATTCGAGAAGTTTCATGGCGCGTCTCCGGGAGGGGCGATGCTTGCCCCCTTAACATTAAGTTTGTAGTATAAAACCGATATCCAAGTCCAGTCTCCCCATCATCGTTTTTACGAGGACAGACCATGGCCCAGAACGCCCCTAAAAAGAACGTGAAGGTCAGCGAGTTGAATTCCGTGACCGTGCGCTTCGCCGGCGACTCCGGGGACGGCATACAGCTGGTCGGCAACCAGTTCGCCACGGCCACCGCCAAGGCCGGCAACGACCTGAGCACCCTGCCCGATTATCCAGCCGAGATACGCTCCCCCGCGGGTTCGCTCGGCGGCGTGAGCGGCTTCCAGATCAGTTTCGGCGACGATTCCGTCCTCACCCCCGGCAACAGGCCGAACGTGCTGGTGGTGATGAACCCGGCCGCGCTGGCCGTGAACCTGAAGAACCTGGAGAAGGGTTCCGTCATCATCGCCAACTCCGACGCTTTCTCGAAGCAGGACCTGGAAAAGGCCGGCTACGCCGCCAATCCGCTGGAGGACGGCAGCCTGGACAATTACCGGCTCATCTCCGTTCCCGCCCGCGCCCTCACGGAGGCCGCGCTCGCCGATTCCGGACTCACGAAAGCCCAGGTCCTCAAGTGCAAGAACTTCTACATCCTCGGCATACTCTACTGGATGTACGGTCTGCCGCCGGAGCCCACCATCGAGTGGATAAAGAGCAAGTTCAAGAAAACGCCGGCCGTGGCGGAGGCCAACGAGAAAGTCCTGCGCGCCGGCCGCTATTACGCCGAGAGCACCGAGATCTTCGACGCGCGGTTCCAGATAAGGAAGCGGACGATAAAGCCGGGCCGCTACCGCAACCTGACCGGCAACGAGGCGGCCGCCTACGCCCTGATAACCGCGGCCAAACTGCTCAAACGCAAGCTGTTCTACGGTTCCTATCCCATAACCCCGGCCTCCGAGATACTGCAGGTCCTGGCCAGGCACAGGTCGCGGGACGTGGCGGTGTTCCAGGCCGAGGACGAGATCGCCGCGGTCTGCTCGTCCATCGGGGCCGCTTTCGCCGGCAGCCTGGCCGCCACCGGCACCAGCGGTCCCGGCCTCTCGCTCAAGACGGAGGCCCTCGGCCTGGCGGTCATCACGGAGCTGCCGCTGGTGGTCGTCGACGTGCAGAGAGGCGGCCCCTCCACCGGCCTGCCCACCAAGACCGAGCAGAGCGACCTGCTGCAGGCCGTCTTCGGCCGCCACGGCGAGTCGCCGCTGCCGGTCCTGGCGGCCTCCAGCCCGGCCGACTGCTTCGACACCACACTGGAAGCGGCGCGGATAGCCGTCAAGTACATGACGCCCGTGATAGTGCTTTCCAATTCCTATCTCTCCAACGGGTCCGAACCTTTCCGCATCCCGGACCCGTCCGACCTGCCGGAATTCGAGGTCCCGCCGCTCCCGGCGCCGGAGGAGTATAAGCCCTACGCGCGCGCGGCGGAGACCCTGGCGCGCCCCTGGGCCCACGCCGGTCTCAAGGGCTACGAACACCGCCTGGGCGGGCTCGAGAAACAGGATGTCACCGGCGCCATCAGCTACGACGGCCTCAACCACGAGCGGATGACGCAGCTGCGCGCCGAGAAAATAGCCGGCGTGGCCAAAGAGATACCCCCGACGAGGATATACGGCGACCCGGAAGGGGACCTGCTGGTGGCCGGCTGGGGTTCTTCCTACGGCGCCATAAAACTGGCCGTCACCGAGGCGCGAAAGGCGGGGCTCAAGGTCTCCTCGATACACGTGCGGCACCTTAACCCGCTGCCGCCGGACCTGGGCGTGATAATGCGCCGCTTCCGCAAGGTCCTGGTCCCCGAGGAGAACCGCGGGCAGTTCCGCCTGCTGCTGCGCTCGGCCTGCATGGTCGAGCCCGCCGGCCTCAACAAGATGCAGGGCCAGCCGCTCAACCAGGAGGAGATCCTGGAGAAGATCAAAGAAGTGCTGAGGGGGAACTGATGGAAAGGACCAGACTTACCGCCAAGGATTTTTCGTCCGGCCTCCCGGTGAAATGGTGCCCCGGCTGCGGCAATTTCGCCATACTCAGCCAGATACAGAAGGCGATGGCCGGCATGGGACTGCCCCACGAGAAGTACGCCGTCATCTCCGGCATCGGCTGCTCCAGCCGCTTCCCGTACTACGTCAACACCTACGGCTTCCACACCATGCACGGCCGCGCGCCGGCGGTCGCCACGGGCGTCAAGCTGGCGAACCCGGAACTGGCCGTCTGGGTCGTCACCGGGGACGGCGACGGCCTCTCGATAGGCGGCAACCACATGCTGCACGCCATCCGGAGGAATATAGGCCTCAAGATCGTGCTCTTCAACAACCGCATCTACGCGCTGACCAAGGGCCAGGCCTCCCCCACGACGCAGCCGGGCACGAAGACCAAGACAACGCCCGAGGGCTCGCTGGACTTCCCGTTCAACCCGGCCCGTTTCGCGGCCGGCCTGGACTGCACCTTCGTCGCGCGCGGCATAGACTTCGACCTGCCCGGCAGCGCCGCCATACTTGAGCGCGCGGCCTCCCACAGGGGCACCGTCTTCATCGAGATGCTGCAGAAATGCGTGCCCTTCAGCGACAAGGAGTTCGACCCCCTCAAGGACCCGCAGACCAAAGACGATAATGTCCTGCGCGTGGAGCACGGCAAGCCGCTGGTCTTCGGAAAAGAGAAGAACAAGGGGATCGCCTTCCGGGGCTTCAGGCCCGAGGTCGTGGAGTTCCCGGCCGGCAAGGTCCCGGCCGGGGTCGCCGTCTACGACGAGACCAGCGCCGAGATGGCCTACCTGATAAGCGGCCTGACCCAGCCGGACTTCCCGGTGCCCGTGGGCGTGTTCAGGGCGGTGGAAAAGCCCGCCTACGAGGAACTGGCGGAAGAGGGGTCCGCGCCGCCCGCCGGCCTGGACGAGCTTCTGGCCGGCCCCGACGCCTGGGAAGTGAAGTAGGCTTTCCGGGCGGGGCTTTTTAATTGACTTTCGTCAAGGCGGTCTCTCCGCCCGCTTTCGTATAATTTACCTGCCGGTAAAATATGCCTCGGGGGTGAGGACCGCCCCTTGGAGCAAAGCGCGGCGCGCTTTGCGTGCGGTCCGCAAGACCGGAGGCGATTTTTCAGCGAAAATCGCCGAGGTATGCCCGGAGAAAGCCGCTATGCGGCTTATCGGAGGGCCGGCTTCAGAGTAAAGTCAGGGGATTAAGGAGATAACGGAAAAAATGAAAAGAATACTTATAGCGGCGGTCCTTCTGGGCTTCGCCGCGGCCGCGAAGGCCGAGATAAACTTTGACCAGGGCGTGGACGTGAAGGCCGCCATCGAGCAGGCCTCCGAGAAGTCCGCGGACCTGCCCGTCGCCGACAGGTACATCGGCCACAGCCGCTACACCCGCGACTGCGTCCGCTTCGGCTTCGGCCCCTCCGACACGGAGCAGCTCTCCGAGAAGGTCTGGCTGCGCAGCCAGGAATATATCGAGGACTGCCATACCAACTACGTGCAGCAGTGCCACACCGTGACCGGCGCCAACGGCCAGCCGCAGCAGGTGTGCAACACCGTGCCGCAGACCCACTGCTACGAGCGCCCCGGCCAGAGCTGGCGCGAGGCCGTGCAGGTGAAGGTCGAGACCCGCAAACTTTTCCCGTGGGAACGCGACAGCTTCGAAGTCTGCCTCGAGGGCCCCTGGAGCCGCTTCTACGTCAACCAGGCCGCCTATAAGTACTCGGTCTCCAAGACCGGCAGCTACGACACCCTCTACACGCTGACCCCCGGCAGGAAGGTCGCCATGGACCCGGACAAGAACGGCATCGAGATGACCGGGTTCAGCTACAAGGACGGCAAGTTCACGTTCACGGCCTCCGACAAGTGGGCCAAAGAATACGCCGGCGAGAAGACCGCGATCAAGGTCGAGCTCTATAAGGACAACCTGTGGTTCTTCGACTCGCTCAAGGGCGAGAAGGAGTTCGTGCTCGATCCCGCCGACGGTTACACGCTGACCTTCGCCGAGAAGGACCTCGTCAAGCCCGAGACCGGGGCCAACGACGACCTCCGCGGTCCCAAGAAGTACTTCCTCAAGTGGGGCTTCAAGCGCCTCGGCGCCATCTCCACGGACGACTTCGTGAAGAAGGACAAGACCGACAGCATAGAGGCCAAGTAGGATCCCGGCCTCCCGACGAAAGCCCCCGGCCCCGCGCCGGGGGTTTCTTTTTTCATATTAAAAATATAAAGTATATACGACGACAGCGATGACACCGGAGGAGCCCGAAATGGCCAAACTTAAAGTGAATTCCACCATAGTCAAGAAGAACGCGGCGCTCTGCAAAAAGCGCGGCATAATCATGCCCACCTTCAGGCAGATGAAGGACCCGTCGCTCGTTCCCGACAAGATAAAGAAGAAGCTCAAACCCGTGGGCCTCTGGGACGTGGACCCGATAAACCTTTTCCGCATCACCTGGAAGAACGACCACGAGACCGGCGGTTTCGGCGGCGTCAATTACCTGGAGATACCCCGCGAGATCACCGGCATAAAGGCGCGCGTCATAGGCCTGGTCGGCAAATATTTCCCCACCGGAGCGCACAAGGTCGGCGCGGCTTACGGCTGCCTGGCGCCCCGCATGGTCACCGGCGAGTTCGACGCCCAGGCCCAGAAGGCCGTCTGGCCCTCCACCGGCAATTACTGCCGCGGCGGCTCTTTCGATTCCAAGCTGCTCGGCACCACCCCGGTGGCCATCCTGCCCGAGGGCATGAGCAAGGAGCGCTTCGAGTGGCTAAAGGAGATAGGGGCGGAGGTCATAGCCACCCCCGGCACCGAGTCCAACGTCAAGGAGATCTACGACAAGTGCTGGGAGATAAAGAAGACCCGCAAGGACTGCGTCATCTTCAACCAGTTCGACGAGATGGGCAACCCGATGTGGCATTACCACGTCACCGGCAGCGCCCTGGAAGAGGTCTTTAATAAGGTCAAAGGCCCCAAGAGCCGCCTCGCGGCCTTCTGCTCGGCCACCGGCAGCGCCGGCACCATAGCCGCCGGCGATTACCTCAAGAAGAAGTTCCCCGGCTGCACCATCACGGCCTCGGAGGCCCTGCAGTGCCCGACGATACTTCAGAACGGCTTCGGCGAGCACCGCATAGAGGGCATAGGCGACAAGCATATCCCCTGGGTGCACAATGTCCGCAACACCGACACGGTCACCGCCATAGACGACGAGCCCTGCATGCGCATAGTGCGGCTGTTCAACGAGCCCGAGGGCAAGAAGGCCCTGGCCGAGTATGGCGTGAAGAAAGAGGTCATAGACCAGCTGCACCTGCTGGGCATCTCCGGCATCTCCAACCTGCTCAGCGCCATCAAGACCGCGAAGTATTACGAGATGGGCGAGAACGACGTGGTCATGACCGTGTTCACGGACAGCATGGAGCTTTACGGCTCCCGCGTCAAGGAGCTGGAACAGCAGCTCGGCAAGTACAGGCGTGAGCACGCGCTGGTGGACCTGGAACGCCGCCTGCTGGGCACCACCACCGACTACATGAAGGAGCTCACCTACGCCGACCGCAAGGCCGTGCATAACCTGAAGTACTTCACCTGGATAGAGCAGCAGGGCCGCACTTCGGACGAGCTGCGCAAGCTCTGGGACCCGGCCTACTGGGAGGAGACCTTCGCGCAGGCGGAGGAATACGACAAGCTCATCGAGGCCTTCAACCGGGAGGTCGGGCTTCTCTAAGCCCGGCCCGTCATGGCCACCAAGAGCTCGATGCGCGTGGACTGCCCGTCCTGCGGGGAGTCGTTCGACGCGGATTTCTGGACCGTGGTCCGCGGCGACCGCGACACCGGGCTCAAGGAGGCCATCCTCAGCGGCGAGTTCGACCTGCTGATGTGCCCCAGGTGCCGGGGAGTCTTCTCGCGCGAGGAGACCTTCATCTACCTCGACCCGGACATGGAACTGCTGGCCTTCGTCATGCCCTCCGCCTACGCCGGGGAGAGCGCGAAGTGGACGGCCAAGATGCGCGAGGATTACGAAGCGGTCAGGCCCACGCTGTTCCAGGGCAAGCCGGTGGATTACGAGCCGCGCTGCCTCTTCGGCCTCGACGAGTTGACCGCGCTGCTGCTGCGCGACCGCGACGCCGAGGAGGAGACCGACGTCATGGCGTTCATGGCCCGCGAGGCGGACCTGCGCCTGGCCCCGCTGCTGCCCTCGCGCGCCCGCGAGCGGGACATTCTTTTCTCCGCGCCCTATTCCGGTCCCGAGCCGACGCGCGGCGCGGCCATCGAGGCCCTCAAAAAAATAGAGGCGGCCAACGACGCGCTCGTCCGCGTGAAGCGCACCCGCGAGGTCTTCGAGAAGCTCTCCGGCGACGCCCTGCCTTTTTTGAAGAAGCAGCCCTGAAGCGGCCCGCGTGGCCGCGAGAACGGATGAAAATAGAGGTGTCCGACCAGAGCGGGACTTTGGCCGCGGCCGGGAGACTGGCGGCGGGTCTCGGTCTTGAACTTTACGCCGTGGGCGGCTGCGCCCGCGACTGGCTGCTGGGTCGTCCTTCCGAAGACGTGGACTTCCTCGTTTCCGGCGACCCCCTGCCGCTGGCCCGCGATTTCGCCGCCGGCGGTTCGATAACCCCTTTCGATAAGTTCCGCACCGTGCGCGCCTTCATGCCCGACGGCCGCCGCTTCGACTTCGCCGGCTTCCGCAGGGAGACCTACCCCGCGCCCGCGAAGCTGCCCGTGGTGGAGCCGGCCGCCTCGCTGGCCGAGGACCTGCTGCGGCGCGACTTCACCTGCAACGCCATGGCGGTGTCGCTGCTGCCGGCCTCCTTCGGCGAACTGGCCGACCCGCACGGCGGCGCGGCCGACATAAAGGCCGGCCTGCTGCGCGTACTGCACCCGGCCAGTTTCCGGGACGATCCCACCCGCGTCTACCGCTGCGCCCGTTTCGCCGCCCGCTTCGGCTGGCGGCCGGAGGCGGGTACGCGGACTTCGATGGACGGGGCCGTCGCCGCCGGGACGCTTTCGCTGCTTTCCGCCGAGCGCCTGCGCAACGAGCTCATAAAAATACTCAGGGAGGAAAAGCCCTCCGCCGCGCTGGACCTGCTCTCTTCGTGGCGCGCCCTCGCCGCGGCCTACCGCGGCTCCTCCTGGCCGCGCCTCGACGCCCTCTCCGACTGGCGGGCCCGCCTGGTCTACCTGGCCGGCCGCCCCGGAGCCGGCGGCGAGGCTTTCATAAAAGGCCTGCGCCTTGAAAGGAAGCTTTCCGTCCCCATGATGAAAGCCCTGTCGCTGGCCGTTTCCGGCCGCGGGGGCAGGGGGCTGGAACCTTTCCAGTCCGAAGCCATCTCCGCCCTCAGGGAGGAAAAATGAAGATCCTGATCGCCTCCGTCCTCGCGCTCTGCGTCCGGGTTTACGCCGCCGCCCCGGAACCGGAACCGCTCAAGCCCTTCGCCGTCCTGGATACCGACCTGGTCAAGGAGGGGTCCACCCTTACCGCCAGCCGGCAGTGGAAGGACGTGTACTGGACCCTGAACGATTCCGGCAGCAAACCCAATCTCTACGCCGTTTCCCCGGACGGCAAACTTATAAAGCCCGCCTGGGTGCGCAAGTATTCCGGCGTGAACGTGGCGGGGGCGAGGAACATCGACTGGGAGGCCCTGACGGCCGACGACAAGGGCAACCTGATAATAGGGGATTTCGGCAATAACATGAACTTCCGCCGCGACCTGGCCCTCTATGTCGTGCCCGAGCCCTGGCCGCAGGACGCCGTCGAGACCCACTTTCTCGCCAGATACGTCTTCCGCTATCCGGACATGAAGAAATTCCCGCCCGAGAAACAGAATTTCGACGGCGAAGCCCTGTTCTTCGCGCGCGGTTCGCTCTATATCCTGACCAAGCACCGCAGCGACACCTTCACCAAACTTTACCGTTTCGGGGAGCTGAAACAGGGCGAGACGAACGTGCCGCAGCTCGTAGGCCGTTTCGACGCCGGCGACATGGTGACGGACGCGGAGGCGGACAGGGACGGGGAAAGGCTGGCCGTCCTGACCTATTCGGGGGCCTGGCTTTTCGAGCGGCCGTCGAAGAACGACAATTATTTCGAGGGGGAAAAGGCCTTCCTGCCTTTCCGCGCCGGCCAGTGCGAGGGTATCGCCTTCGACGGCGACTCCCTCGTCGTCAGCAACGAGGAGCGCGAGTTCTTCCGCGTCCCGCTCTCCTCGTTCGAACTTCGCTGAAGCGGGATATGGCGGGAAAGAACGACGCCCCTTACACGGGCAATTTCGCCAGGGGCGGTTACGAGACCGTCTTCCTGGTGTTCATGCTCGCGGTCGCCTTCTTCATGCGGGGCAACCCGCTGATCGTCTATCCGGATATCCTCTATCTTTTCCTGGCGCTGATGGTCTCCAATCTGCTCTTCAACTGGTCGGCTCCGCGGCTGCGCGGCGGCGAGGCCTGGCTGGTCGAGCTGGTCCTGCTGCTCAACATGCTGATAATAACCGGCATCGTGAGGCTCTCGGGCGGCAGCGATTCTTATTTCTGGGTACTCTACCTGCTGCCTATATTCACCGCGGCGCTGGCCGTCAAACTTTTCGACGTGATCAGCGCCCTGCTGTTCTGTTCGCTGGGCGTGATCTATTTCAGCAAGCCGCTGGAAGCCTGGGACATAACCGAGGCTTTCGGCGTCACGGTCAAGCTTTCGATATTCCTGCTCTCCGCCGCGGTGCTCTACCGCACCGCCCTGTCCAAGCGCCGGACCGACGAGCATCTTCTGGCCAAAAGGCTGGAGGCCGAGCGCCTGGCCCGGGAACTGTCGGAGCAGAGGACGGGCCTGGTCATGGACGCTTCCGCCACCGAGATCGGGCGCATGGTCTCCGGCGTCCTGCACGACCTGGGCAATCCCCTGACCGTCATAACGCTCAGCGCCGAGGTGATGGCCCAGGACGAATCCCGCGACAAATTGAACCTCGAAAGGATCCTGAAGGCGGCGCGCTACGCCAAGGGCATGCTCTCGAACGCGATGGGCATAGTGCGGGGCAGGGAGTACGTTTTCGCCCCGGCCGGCCTGCGCGAGGCGGCCGCGGCCGCGCTGCAGCTCTGCTCCTTCCAGGCGAGAAAGAAGAACGTCTCCATAAAGGACGAAGTCCCGGCCGATCTGCCGCCCGCCGTCATCAGCAAGGTCCATATAGAACGGGTGTTCATGAACCTCGTTTCCAACGCCGTCTCCTTCTCGCCGGAGGGTTCCGTCGTGGAGGTGAGAGCGCGGCTTTCGAACGGGAAGATAACGGCGCTGGTCCAGGATAACGGCCCCGGCTTCCCGGAGGAGATGCTCGCGAAAGGCGTCAGGGCCTTCGCCACCACCCGCAGGGAGCAGGGTGGCACCGGGCTGGGCCTGTTCGTCGCCGACGAGATCGTCCGCCGCCACGGCGGCGAACTGTCCATCTCCAACGCGCCCGAAGGCGGCGGCAGGGTCCTTTTCGAGCTCCCGCTTTCCGGTCCCCCGTCCCTCCCGGCCAAAGACTAGTCCCGGTACTCTGCCGTCCCGCCCTTCCCGGCCGGAAGGATCAGCGCGTCAGTTCTTTTACGGCGGCCAGGAGCGCCTTCAGCGGCGTGGTCTTGAGGAAAAAAGCGTCGGCGCGGCCTTCGCCGTCCAGGAGGCCGGCGGCGGAAGGTTCGGAACTGAAGATGATTATAGGGGTCCCCTCCGGCAGGGCGCCGCGTATGGCCGGGCAGAACTCGCGGGCGGTCCCGTCGGGCAGATTATAGTCCAGTATCACGCAGTCGGCCTCCCCGTCCCTGGCCGCCCGGAGACCGCAGGCCCCGTTCGGGGCGGTGATGACCCTGTAACCGGACGGTACGAGAAGCCTGGAGAGAAGGCTCCTCCAGACCGGCTCGTCGTCCACTACCAGTATGGTCTTGCGCCGCATAGTATCCCCCGGGCGGGGACCGTCGGTATCGCGGCGGCGCCTTACTTTATCCCCGCTCCCCAGTATAAGCAGTTTACACAGGTTTATAAGCACTGTCAATAGTGTTTATAATATCTTCCAGCCCGGCGAAAAAAGTCTTAAAGTCTCTGGACCTGCCACTATGAACGACTTCTACGCGGAGATAGGCGCGCGCATGCGCGCTTTGCGCAAGGCCCTGAGGCTGACCCAGTCCCAGGTGGCCGAAAAGGCCGGGATAGACGCTTCTTTCTACGGGCAGATAGAGAGGGGGGCGAACGTCCCGAGCCTGAAGACCTTCGTGGCCATAGCCGGTGCGCTGAAGGCCGACCCGGCGGACCTGCTGGCCGGCCGCGGCGCGGGGGACAAAAAGGTCTACGGGGCCGTGATGGAGCAGCTTCTTTCCGGCCTCGACCATAAAAAACGCGCCCTGGTCCTGGGGCTCCTCAAGGACATCGTTTCACACTATCGCGCCAGGTAGGTCCGGGCCGGACCCGCCGCTTGACCGCCATCATAGGCTGCGCGGCCCAGAACGGTCTGGGCCCAATGCCTCTGCCGCGGCGGTGTGACTTGTGTTACACTATATCCGCAGCCGGGGGGCTGAGGGTGAGGGCATCCGGGAGGACAGGAAAAGATGCCCAAACGCATACTGGTGGCCGACGACGATCCGGCCATGCTGAAAGTCTATGAGCGCCTGCTGGCCAGGACCAGCCATTCCGTGGCGAAGGCTTCCACTTTCGCCGAGGCGGCCGCGCTTATAGTCAAACAGGATTTCGACCTGCTTATAACGGACCTGATGCTGCCGGACGGCCTGGGCACCGATCTGATCGAGTTCTTCGAGAAGAGGCGGGCGGGGGCCAGGAGCCTGCTCGTCACAGGCTCCGCCGAGGAACTGCCGGCTGAGAAACTCCCGGCGAACTATTTCGAAAAGCCTTTCAATATCGCGGTCTTCATGGCCGCGGTGGCCGAGGCGCTGGGCCAGGCCTGACCGACCGCTCTTTTTCCGCGGCCCCGGCCGCGCCGGGCCGCTGTCCGCGGGAGGGTCATAGCGGCGTACCCGGCCGCCCTTTGTCGCCGTCGCATTCGTCTATCCTGCAATAAAAGCCCCGCTTGAGGCGCGCCAGTTCCCCGAGGCGCTTTTCCAGCTCGCTTTGCTTCAGCGAGGTCCTGAGCTCCAGGACGTCCTGCGCGTTCCCGCCGCGCCGCATTCTGAAAGCGCCCAGTTCCCGGATCGCGTTGAGCACTTCCATCCGCGCCGCCGCCGCGGCGCTGCCGGCGAAGCGCAGCTTGAGGTAATAACGGCGCGGCGCGGGTACGCTTTTCACACTTGTCCGCATATACGACTCCTCCGGGAGCCCCGATCGGCCTCCCGTAAAAGGGGAATGTTCGCAGGATGGATAACGTCTCCGGCTGGCGCGTCCGCCGGAGGGAATTCTTCTCTGATGTGACCCCTGCCAGATTATACACAATCCGGGGGTATGCCGGCCCCCGGCCGGGGGGGATAGGTCCGGTTCAGGACAATTCGATGAGGTCCCACCTGGCGCCGTAAAGCGCCAGGAGGCGGGCTTTGAGCGGGCCGTGCTCCGGCAGCGTCAGCCGCGGGTCTTTTTCCAGTACGGCGTCGCGGTCCTCTACTGCCTGGCGCAGGAGGGAGGAGTCGCGCGAGAGGTCGGCCAGCCGCAGGTCCAGGTCGCCGTGCTGGCGCAGGCCCAGCGGGTCGCCGCCGCCGCGCAGGGCCAGGCCCTTCTCGCTTATTATGAAGCCGTCGGTGGTCGAGCACATGGCCTGTATCCGCTCGCGGGCGCCCTCGGCCCGCAGGTCGGCCACCAGCAGGCAGCGCGATTCGTGCGCGCCGCGGCCCACGCGGCCGCGCAGCTGGTGCAGGCTGGAGAGCCCGAACCGCTCGGCGTTGTGCACCACCATCACGGTGGCGTTGGGCACGTCTATGCCGACCTCGACGACCTGGGTGGCGGCCAGCACGCGTATGCGGCCGGCCGCGAAATCCTCCATCACTTTTCGTTTCTCCTCGGGTTTCATCCGGCCGTGGAGTATGCCCAGCGTGTAACCTTTGAACACTTCACGGAGCCGCTCGAACTCCAGCGTGACGGCCTTGAGCCCGGCGGCGCCGCTTTCCTCTATGAGGGGGTAGACCACGTAGACCTGGCGGCCGACCGAGGCGGCCAGCCGCGCCTCGCGGAAAGCTTTTTCCTCGTTGAGGCTTTCGGTCTTCACCGGCTTGCGGCCCGGCGGCATGCCGGTCAAGGTCGAAACGTCTAGGTCGCCGTAGAGGGCCAGCGCCAGCGTGCGCGGTATGGGCGTGGCGGTCATGATCAGCGCGTCGGTGCGGTCGCCCTTGGCGCGCAGCGCCGCGCGCTGCCGCACGCCGAAGCGGTGTTGCTCGTCCACCACCACCAGGCCGGGGTTTTTCAGCCGCACGCCCTCCTCGATGAGGGCGTGGGTGCCTATGAGGATGTCGACGCGCCCTTCCGCGGCGTCCTCGAGTATCTTTTTCCGGGCGGGGCCCTTTACCGACGAGGTCAGCAGCGCCCAGCGCACCGGCAGGCCCTTGAGCAGCCGCCCGAAGGTCAGCGCGTGCTGCTCGGCCAGTATCTCGGTCGGCGCCATGAACAGGCCCTGGCGGCCGTTCTCGGCGGCCAGCAGCAGGGCGCTCAGCGCCACGACGGTCTTGCCCGAGCCCACGTCGCCCTGCAGCAGCCGCGCCATCGGCCGCGGCGAGAGCATGTCGCCGAAGATCTCGTTTATGACCTTCTTCTGGGACGGGGTGAACTCGAAGGCGAGGGCTTCCCTGAACGGCGTCAGGAGATGGCGCTTCAGTTCGTAGCGGTGCTCTTTCTCGACGGAGCGCAGCTGGCGGCGCTTTATGCCCCAGGCCAGCGCCATCAGGAACAGTTCCTCGTAGGCCAGCCGCTTGCGCGCCGCCTCCAGCTCGAAAAGCGAACCGGGGAAATGGATGCCGCGCCGCGCCTGCGCCGCCGAGGCCAGGGCCCGGCGTGAGCGCAGTTCCTCCGGCAGGCATTCGGGGCCGTCGCCGCCGTGCTCCGCCAGCGCGTGGAGCATCGCCTCGCGCATGAAGCGGCCGCTGAGGCCTTCGGTCAGCGGGTAGACCGGGACGATGCGGCCGGCGTGCGCCGCCTCCGCCGCGGGTCCGGCGGGATACTGCTCCTCCACGCGTATGCGCGGCCCGGGAAAAAGCGGGTCCTCGGGGCGGCCCACCACCCAGAGCTCGGCTCCCTCGCGCACCTCTTTTTTCAGCGTGGCGAAGACATCGTACTTCCAGCTGAACCGCTTGAACCACGAGGCCTCGACCTCGTACCTGCCGTTGGAGAGCACGGCCTTGAAGATGGCCAGCGCCTTGGAGGCGCGGAGTTCGCGCGCGGAGAGCACTTTCCCGCGGAAGACGAGTATCTCCTCCAGCAGCGGCCCCTTTTCGGCCTCGCCCGGCAGGCGGCGGTCCTGCCAGGCGCGCGGGTAATACGCCAGGAGGTCCCCGGGAGTGTTTATCCCGAGTCCCGCCAGGAGGGACGCCCGCCTGGGGCCCACGCCCTTTATGAACTGTATCTTTGGGACCGGCATGCTCAAATAATTTTCAAAAATCCTCTTTCTATGTTATCATTTTAGCGGGGAAAGGGAGGAAAAAGCATATGCCTTGCCGCATACTGGTAGTGGACGATGAAAAAGATTTCGCCGGGGCGCTCAGGCGCTACCTGGAGAGCCACGGCTTCGCCGTGACCGTGCGCCACGGTTCCAAGGACGCGCTGGAGGCCGCGCATAAGGCCAGGCCCGCGCTGGTCCTGACCGACGCCGAAATGCCCGGCGGCGACGGCTTCGAGCTCTGCGACAAGCTCAAGTCCTCGCGCGCGCTGGGCGAGATCCCGGTCATCATGATGTCGGGCAAACGCACGGCCGAGCGCGACCAGCTGCACGGCTACGGCAAAGGCGCCGACGACTATCTCACCAAGCCTTTCTCCTATCCCGTCATGCTGGCCAAGGTGAAGGCCGCGATACGCCGCTTCAAGGCCTGCGACGAGAAGCACGAGCTCATAGAGAAGATGGGGCTGACCATAGACCCTTCCACCCGCACCGTCAGGGCCGGGAAAAAGGACATAAAGCTCACCCGCAAGGAATTCGACCTGCTGACGCTGCTGATAATGCGCGAAGGCCGGCTGCTGGGCGTGCCTTTCCTGCTCGAGACGGTCTGGGGCTACGATCCGGCCGAGTACAACGATCCGCATACGGTCGAGTCCCACATCTCCAGCCTGCGCCGCAAACTGGGGCCGTCCGTCGCCAGAAGGATAGTCAAGGTCACCGGCCACGGCTACCGCCTGCAATGAAGAAGATCTCTTTCCCCGACGCGCTGCTCTCCTTCTCCCGCGCCGCCCTGCGCACGCCCTGTCCTTCGCCCGCCTGCCTGGCCGGAGCGCTTCTCAGGAGCACCCGCGCTCTATTCGGCCCCGGCCGCCTCGTCATAAGGATAGACGGCGGCGCCTGCGCCGGGCTCTATTCGCAGGGCATGGCGGCGCGCCGCAAGCAGGCGTTCCAGGCTTTCAGGG
Source organism: uncultured Elusimicrobiaceae bacterium (assembly GCA_964415175.1). Taxonomy (GTDB): domain Bacteria; phylum Elusimicrobiota; class Elusimicrobia; order Elusimicrobiales; family UBA9959; genus UBA2231. Next base: position 1,310 of record CAYPYG010000017.1, on the reverse strand, counting down.
GCCGGATCACCGCGGCCGGGTCGCAGTTCGTGTCGGAAGGGGAGTCCTTCTTCGCCGTCGCTTCGCCGCCCGGAGGTCCCTCTCCCATCGTAATGGCGCTCTGCTGCGGCGGCAGGGCGACGGCGCAGGAGAAGGAGGCGCTCCGGGGTTTCACCGGCCTCCTGGCGCTGGCCGACGCGCGCTGCGCGGTGGAGGAGGAACTGCGCCAGTCCGAGGAGACCTACCGCACCCTGGTCAGTACCGGGCGCGACATAATCTACTCCATCGACCGCCACGGCCGGGTCGCTTATATCAGCCCGCAGGTGCGCCGTTACGGCTATTCGCAGGGAGACATAATAGGCCGCCACATCGGCATGTTCTCCCATCCCGAGGACAGGCAGGACACGGTGAAGGCCCTGGCCAACGCCTTTAAGACGGGCCGCACCCTGCCGCTCATCCCCTACCGGGCCCGCCGCAAGGACGGGACTTACTTCTACGCCGAGCAGAAGAGCGGGATCGTCTTCAAGGGCGGCAAGCCGGTCTCGATAACCGGGGTCATACGCGACGTGAGCGACCGCAGGGAGCTGGAACGCGAGCTGCGCGACAGCGCCGAAACGCTGCGCAAGATCTTCGACAACGCCCCGGACGCGATCTTCATAAAGGACCTCGCGGGCCGCTATGTCCGCGTCAACAGGGCCTGCGCCGAAATCCTGGGCCTGCCCGCCGACAAGATAACCGGGCTTACGGATTTCGAGTTCTTCCGGAAGGCCGAGGCGGAGGAGGGGCGCCGCCAGGACGAGCGGTCGCTCAAGGCCGGCGAGACCGTCGTCGCGGATAATTCGCGCACGGCCGCCGACGGCGAGACGCGCGTCTACAACGTGGTCAAGACCCCGCTGCGCGACGTCTACGGCGACATAACCGGGCTGCTGGGCATCGCCAGGGACGTTACCAGGGTGCGGGCCATGGAGGCCGAACTGGTGCGCAAGAAGGCCGGCGAGCTGGTCTCGCAGGTCACGGGCGGCGTCGCCCACGATTTCAACAATGTGCTGGCGGCCATAGACGGCTACGCCACGCTGGTCTACGAGAGCCTCAAGACCGGGGCTCCGGGGAAAGAGGAGATGCTCAGCATCATCTCGGCGGTGAAGCGGGCGGCGGCCATCAGCGACAAGCTTTACGATATCCCGGCCGGGCTCAAGAAACGCGGCAGGAAGAATTGAGGCGGATTTGAGTTTTATTTGAGCGGATGGTTATATACTATCCATGTAGGATTTACAACTTAGCAATCTGCCAGAAACCCCCGGTCTTTTAAGGCCGGGGATGAATGGCAGCCC
>CAYPYG010000016.1:47067-58674 GCA_964415175.1 uncultured Elusimicrobiaceae bacterium | reverse complement strand
GCGCCGAGAACCATATCACCAAGGGCGGCGCGAAGAAGGTCATCATCTCCGCGCCTGCGCAGGGCGAGGACATCACCATAGTGCTGGGCGTCAACGAGGGGAAATACGACCCCAAGAACCATCACGTGGTCTCCAACGCCTCCTGCACCACCAACTGCCTGGCGCCTTTTGCCAAGGTGCTCCAGGACAACTGGGGCATCGAGAAGGGCCTGATGACCACGATACACGCCTACACCAACGATCAGAAGATCCATGATATGGCGCACAGCGACCTGCGCCGGGCGCGCGCGGCCGCGGTCAGCATGATCCCGACCTCGACCGGCGCGGCCAAGGCCATCGGCCTGGTCATGCCCGAGCTCAAAGGCAAGCTCGACGGCTTCGCCATCCGCGTGCCCACCCCGAACGTCTCCGTGGTGGACCTGACCGTGACGCTGGCCAAGCAGGCCACCGCCGAGGAGATAAACGCGGCGATCAAGAAGGCGGCCGAGGGCCCGATGAAGGGCATCATGGACTATGTCGAGGAGCCGCTCGTCAGCATAGACTTCAACCACTCGCCCGCCAGCTCCAGCGTGGACGCGCAGAGCACCAAGGTCATCGGCGGCAACTTCGCCAAGGTGCTGGCCTGGTACGATAACGAGTGGGGCTATTCCAACCGCGTGGTCGACCTCATCGACTACATGGTCAAGAAAGGTCTCTAAGAGTTTCATCCGGGAGTCGGGTGGCGCCTCACGGCGCGCGGACCCTAAGACCCCCGGGCAGAGCAGTAAACGGCCGGTCCCGGCCCCTTCGGGGGCCCCGGGCCGGCCGCGCAAGGAGCAACACCATGGCCAGGAAGAAAGTGCTTATAATGGGAGCCGCGGGCCGCGACTTCCATAACTTCAACGTGTACTACCGCGACAACCAGGAGTACGAGGTCGTCGCCTTCACCGCCTACCAGATACCCAATATCGCCGGGCGCAAGTATCCCAAGGAGCTTTCCGGGAAGCTCTATCCCAACGGCATACCGATATACGAAGAGAAGGACATGCCGGAACTGGTAAAGAAGTTCAAGGTGGACGAGGTCGTCTTCGCCTATTCCGACGTGAGCTTCAATACCGTCATGGCGAAGGGCTCGCTGGCCCTGGCCTGCGGCGCGGACTTCAAGCTGCTCTCGGGCGACCATACCTATATAAAGTCGAAGAAGCCCGTCATCGCGGTCTGCGCGGTGCGCACCGGCTGCGGCAAGAGCCAGACGACGCGCGCCATAGCCGGGATGCTCAAGAAGATGGGCAAGAAGGTGGTGGCGATACGCCATCCCATGCCTTACGGCGACCTGGTGGCCCAGACCTGCCAGCGCTACGCCTCGCTGGAGGACCTCAAGAAGCACAAGTGCACCATCGAGGAGATGGAGGAGTACGAGCCGCACATAGCCGAGGGCGTGATAGTCTACGCCGGCGTGGACTACGGCGTGATCCTGGCGGAGGCCGAGAAGGAGGCCGACGTGATACTGTGGGACGGCGGCAATAACGACCTGCCGTTCTATACCCCTGACCTGCACGTGGTGGTGACCGACCCGCTGCGCGCCGGCCACGAGGCGACGTTCTATCCCGGCGCCACCAACCTGCGCCAGGCCGACGTGGTCATCATCAACAAGGTGGACACCGCCGAGCCCGACGCCGTCGAGGACGTCAAGGACAATATCAAGGCGATGAACCCCAAGGCCAGGATCATCGAGGCCGAGAGCCCCGTCGGGGTGGTCGGCGGCGAGAAGATCAAGAACAAGAAGGTGCTGGTCGTCGAGGACGGCCCGACGCTGACCCACGGCGAGATGGACTACGGGGCGGGCTACGTGGCCGCCAAGCAGTACGGCGCCAAGGAGATCGTCGACCCCCGCTCCTACGCGGTGGGCACCATCAAGAAGGTCTACGAGAACTTCAAACAGCTCGAGGACATCCTGCCGGCGATGGGCTACGGCGACGAGCAGATGGCCGAGCTCAAGGAGAGCATCAACGCCGTTCCCGCCGACCTGGTGGTGGTGGGCACGCCGATAGACCTGGCGGCGCACCTGAAGTTCAACAAGCCGTCCGTGCGCGTGACCTACTCCCTCAGGGAGAGGACGCAGCCGGGCCTGCAGGCGGTGCTGGAGAAGACGCTGAAGAAGTGATATAGTTGTCCGGCGCCCGCCACGCGCGGGCGCCGGACGATCTTAACTGGCGGGAGGAATATGGCGACTACGGTTCTCAAGCTGGCCAAAGCTCAGGACATGGACCTCAAAGGCAAGTCCGTGCTGATGCGCGTGGACTACAATGTCCCGATAAAGGAAGGCGTCATCAAGGACGATACCCGCATCCGCGAAACGCTCAAAACGCTCAAGCTCCTGCTGGACAATAACTGCAAGGTCGTTCTGATGGCCCATATGGGCCGCCCCAAGGGAAAGGTGGACCCCAAGTACACGCTGGCGCCCGTGGCGCCGGCGCTGGAGAAGCTGGCCGGGGTCAAGGTGCATTTCGCGCCCGACTGCGTGGGCCCGGAGGCGGAGAAGGCCGTTAAAGCCGCCGGGAACGGCGAGATAGTGCTGCTCGAGAACCTGCGCTATCATCCGGAGGAGGAGAAGAACGACGAGGCTTTCGCCAAAAAGCTCTCCGTCCACGGCGAGTTCTTCGTGCAGGAGGCTTTCGGCGCGCTGCACCGCGCTCACGCCTCCACCGCGGGCGTCACGAAGTTCCTGCCCGGCGCCATCGGCCTGCTGGTGCAGAAGGAACTGGAGTACCTCGACAAGGCGATGTCCAACCCGGCGCGGCCTTTCGTCGCCGTGATCGGCGGGGCCAAAGTGTCGGACAAGCTGCCGGTGCTCTACAGCCTTATCGAGAAGGTGGACACGCTGATAATCGGCGGCGGCATGGCCTACACCTTCCTGGCCGCGCAGAACACCAATATCGGCAAGTCGCTGCTGGAGGCGGACAAGGTGGAGGAGGCCAAGCAGATCATCCTCAAGGCCTTCAAGAACAACGTGGAGCTGCTGCTGCCGGCGGACCATATCGTGGTGAAGGAGATAAAGCCCGAAGCCGCCAGGGAAGTGACGCAGTCGATGGCCGTCGGCGACGACTGGATCGGCGTCGATATCGGGCCCCGCACCGAGCTGCTTTTCGCCGAGAAGGTGAAGGGCGCCAGGACCGTGTTCTGGAACGGGCCGGTCGGCATTTTCGAGATGGAGCCGTTCTCGAGCGGCAGCGTGGCGCTGGCCAACGCGATGGCCGAGGCGACCAAGGCCGGGGCTACCACCATCCTGGGCGGCGGGGACACGCTCTCCGTCCTCAAGACGGCCAAGGTGCCGGGCGAGAAGATGTCGCATTGCTCCACGGGCGGCGGCGCTTCGCTGGAGTTCGTGGAAGGGAAGGCGCTGCCCGGGCTGGTGGCGCTGTCCAAGTGATCTTTTAGGAGACTTAAATGTACACAATGATAACCGTACTGCACGTGATACTGGCGTTCCTGCTGATAATCGTCATAGTGGTGTTCCAGAGCAGCAAGGGCTCCGCGCTGGCGATGTTCGGCGGCGGCGGCGACGCGCTGTTCTCTTCGGGCAGCGGGACGACGTTCATCAAGAAGTTCACGATGTGGCTGGCGGTGGCCTTCGCGGCGACCTCCATCATGCTGACGGTGTTCTCCAACGCGGAGCGGCGGCGCTCGGTGGTGTTCGAGAACCCCATGGGGCAGCCGCAGCAGGCCGCGCCGGCTAAGCCGGCCCCTGCGCAGCCCGCCCCGGCGCCCGCCGGCAAGTAACTGGCGGGGGAGGCCCCGGATTTTATAGAATTTAGGGGTCGTCCGTTCTTTTTACGCGCGGGTGGTGGAACTGGTAGACACGCACGTTTGAGGGGCGTGTGCTTAACGGCTTGCGGGTTCGAGTCCCGCCCCGCGCAGTAGTTTTCCTGAGAGGGAGGGTTTTAACGGCCCTCCCTCTTTTTTTCAGATGAGGAGACAGGAAGGAAAACTATGCCGGAGGCATGGCGAGGCGCCAGCACGCAAAACACGCGGTCTCGCGCATAGCGCTCGCCGCTCTTCCCTCGCCGCTCACGCTTACGATGTTCGCGGCTCCGGGGCGGTTTTGCTAAGCTGGCGCCTCGCCTCCTCCGGTTGTCTCCTTACAGAACAAAACAAAAATGCTGGATAAATTCCCTTTAAAGACTCTGGAAGAGATCGCCGCGCGGGTCGGGACGCCGGTGTACGTCTATTCGGCGGATATTCTGCTGAGGCAGGTGAGGGCGTACAAGAAGGCTTTTCCGGGCGCTTTGATCTGCTACGCGATGAAGGCCAATTCGTCCGCGGCGCTGTGCCGGCTGCTGGCCCGCGAGGGCCTGGGGGCCGACGTGGTCTCCGGGGGGGAGCTGTTCCGGGCGCTGCGGGCGGGTTTCAGGGCCGACAGGATCGTTTTTTCGGGGGTGGGGAAGACGGCGGCCGAGCTGGACCTGGCGCTGTCGAAGAAGGTGCTGCTGGTCAATGTGGAGTCGGCGCAGGAACTGGACGCGCTGGAGGCGGCGGCCCGCCGGCGCGGCGTCATGGCGCGGGTGTCGGTGCGCATAAACCCGGATATCGACCCGAAGACCCATAAATTCATCAGCACCGGCAGATCGGGCACCAAGTTCGGCGTCTCCTTCGCCGAGGCGGAGGTAATGTTCCGCCGCGCGGCGGCCTCGCGCTGGCTGTTCCCGTCGGGCGCGCATATGCACCTGGGTTCGCAGATACATTCGGCCGGACCTTACCGCCGGGCGGCGCGCCTGATGGCGGCCTTCGCGCGGCGGCTGGACGCGGCGGGGATAAAGCTTTCCTATGTGGACATGGGCGGCGGCTGGGGCGCGCGCGAGGGGGCCGAGATGGCCCCGCCGGCTGCGCTGGCCCGGGCGCTGGAGCCCGCGGCGGCCCTGGAGGGAGCCAAGCTCGCTATCGAGCCCGGGCGGTCGATAGTCGCGCCGGCGGGTCTGCTGCTCACCCGTGTGTTGTATACCAAAAAGAGCGGCAGGAAGGATTTCCTGGTGGCCGACGCGGCGATGAACGACCTGATGCGCCCGGCCTTTTACGGCTCGCGCCATCCCATCGTACCCCTGCGGCCCGGCCGATTCGCGGCCGGCCGGTTCGCGGTGGTCGGGCCGGTCTGCGAGAGCGGGGACTTCATAGGAGAGGATATCGCCATGCGGCGGCCGGAGCCGGGCGGCCTGCTGGCGGTCCTGTCGGCGGGAGCCTACGGCATGTCGATGAGCTCCAATTACAATTCCCGGCCGCGCGCGGCCGAGGTCCTGGTCACCGGCCGCTCCTGGAAGGTCGTGCGCCGGCGGGAGACGGATTTAGACCTGGTCAGGCAAGAATGTTAGAATATACCCTCCGATGAACGAATTCGTCGCGCTTTTCGCAGCCCTCTTCTTCCTCCTGCTCAACGCTTTCTTCGTGCTGGCCGAGTTCGCCATAGTGAAGGTGCGCTTCACGCGGCTGGAGGAGCTGGCAGCCAAAGGCAATCTCACCGCCAAAACGGCCAAGGAGATAGTCTCGCAGCTGGAGGCCTACCTGTCGACGGCGCAGTTGGGCATCACCATCGCCAGCCTGGGCCTGGGCTGGGTCGGCGAGCCGGCCATCGCTCACGTGATCACGCCGCTGCTGGGCTGGTTCGATATCCCCGCTACTTCCGCGCTGACCCATTCCATCTCGCTGGCGGTGGGCTTCACCATCATCACCGGCCTGCACGTGGTCGTCGGGGAGCTGGTGCCCAAGAACATGGCCATACGGATGCCCGAGACCGCGGCGCTGGCCGTGGCCTACCCTTTCAAGTTCTTCCATACGGTCATGTTCGTGCCGATGTGGATCCTCAACGAGACGGCCAATTCCATTCTCCGGGCGCTGCGCGTGAAGGCGAAAGAGAGCGAGGGCGTTCATTCCGACGAGGAACTGCGCATGATCCTGGGGCAGTCGCAGGAGCACGGGCGCATCTCGCTGGGCAGGCTCATGATGTTCGAGAACCTCTTCGACTTCGGCAAGACGCTGGTCAAAGAGGTCATGACGCCGCGCAGCGCCATCTGCTACCTGGCCATGGAGCGGCCCTGGAAGGAGAACCTGGCGCTGGTCAAGGAGAAGAAGTTCTCGCGCTACCCGCTGGCGAAGACCTCGCTCGACGACATAGACGGCTTCGTCCATTTCAAGGACATCGCGATGGCGGAGCTGCGCTGCGATCTCTCGCAGGTCCCGTCGGAACTGACGGCCCTGCGCCGCGATCTCAATTACATACCCGAGGAGATGAACGTGGAACGCGCGCTGCGCGAGTTCCAGGAGAAGCGCATGCACATGGCGCTGGTGAAGAACTCCAAGGGCGAGCTGACGGGGCTGCTGACGATGGAGGACATCGTGGAGGAGCTCACCGGCGAGATACGCGACGAGTTCGAGCAGCCGCCCAAACTGTTCCTGAGCAATATCCTCTACCGCGAGGCCTGCGTTATGGACCTGCAGGAGGGGGAGCGGTTCGACGCGATAAAGGCGGTGCTCGAAGCCGCGCACAGGGCGCAGCCGGTGTTCAACAGGGAGGAGGCGCTGAAAGCGGTCGTCAAGCGCGAGAAGAACTTTTCGACGGCGCTGGGCCACCAGGTGGCTTTCCCGCACGCGCGTCTGGAGTCGCTGACCAAGCCGCTGCTGGCGGTGGGCCGCTCGAAACAGGGCGTTTTCTTCCCGTCGCCGGACAATCAGCCGGTGCGGGTGCTCTTCCTGATCCTGACGCCGTTCAACGAGCCGACGCTGCAGCTCAATATCCTCTCGCAGCTTTCCTACCTCATCTCCAACCTGACGCTGCGCAAGCGGCTGCTGGGAGCCGCCACGGGCGACCAACTCTTCGACATCTTCCGCGCCTTCGAAAATAAGGTGCTGAAATAAGGTAAATAGGGGGACACAATACCTATTTCGGCCGAAATAGGTATTGTGTCCCCCGATTATTGATTGAAAAACAAACGATTTTGTCGGATTTTATCGGCCGTCGAAATTGGTATTGTGTCCCCAATTTTGAAGCTGTTCGAGGGCGGGTGTTTTCACCGGCGGGGCGGGGGGGAAGATAGCGTCGGCCAGTTCCGCTTTATGTGCGTAGAGCAGGTCGCCGGGGCAGGTGGTGGCGCCCAGGTCGCGGTGGCCGAAGAACTGCGTCGCGGGTATGGCGTAGTTCCCGGCCAGCCAGGCGGCGATCACGGTCAGGGATTTGAGGGACCCGAATTCCGGGACGTCGGAAGCGGGAGGGTGGTAGTTCCCCATTATCGAGATGCCGACATTGTCGGTATTCTGATGCAGGACATGCGCCCCGACGACGCCGAAGGGCCTGCCCTCGAAGATGGTGCCGAAAGGGTCCAGCACGAAGTGGTAGCCGATGTCGTTCCAGCCCTTGCCGTTCTGGTGGTAATCCTGGATGAAGCGCACTTCCTCGTAGGCGGCTTCGACCGTAGCGGGTTTGCGGCCGGCGGTATGGTGGAAGGTTATCCTCGCCGGGCGCTGGGCCTCGTAGGGCTCCTTGGGCGGCGCGGCTTTCCAGTCCTGGCGGCGCACTATCGGGAAAGGGAGCCCCTCCGGGACATAGATGGAGGGGTCGCGCGGCGAGACCCCGCCCGTTACGTCGGGGCCTTCGCCGGTGCGCGACGAGGACAGCTGCTCCACCTCGTATATGACGAAGGAGTGGTCCCTGGCGACGCCTTTATTGACGGCCTTGAGGCGCAGCGGCTCGCGGGAGGCCTCCGGCAGGGAGAAGCGGGCCCAGAACCTGCCGTCGGGGAACCGCCGTACCGCGTCGGGGCGGAACTTATCGGAAGCGCCGAAGAAAAGGAACTTGCTCCCGACCGACAGCTGCAGTTCCAGGCTGTCCTCCGGCATCTCGCCCTGGACCATGACCTGGTCGTAGGGAGCGGCGGGCTCCCGCGAGAAGCCGGTATCGAAGACGACGGCGCCGGCCTTTTCGGCGGCGGAGATCCGCGCCGTTATGGGGTAGGGGCTGGAGAATACGGCCAGTCCTTCGGAGGCGGAAGCGGGACGGGCGGCGGAAATGAGAACCAGCAGGGCGGCGAGAGACGTGAAGCGGTTCGTGTTTCTCATGAGTCTATTATATAGGATGGCGCCGCCGGCGGGAGTGAAATAGGGCCCAGGGCGGGGATAGGCCTTTGGACCTAGTGCCGGAGCCTCTCAGGCCGGCGATTTGCTATCATAGTCCCGTCCCGGCTTATCGAGGACCCTCGTCCATGACCGTTCTGCGATCCATACTGCGCCCCGAGACCCTGGTCTACCTTTACGCCCTCTCCATCCCGATCTCCATATCGGCTTCGGCGGTGGCGATGATGGGCCTCCTCCTGCTCTTTTTCTATCGTTATGCCCGCTCCAGGGATAACGGTCTTGTTCCCGGAGACTTCCTTTTTTTCGCGGCGATATTCGCCTGGCAGACCCTGGCGGCGATGGCCAACGGGCTCTGGGGGCAGTTCGGCAGGAGCCTGTGGGACAAGACCCCCTACTTCACCGTGGGCGGGCTCCCCCTGGAGAACAGGGTCCTGGCCCGGACGCTTCGTATCCTTTTCTGGGTCAACATCGCGGTGATAGTCTACGGGCTGCTCCAGCGCTACGCCGGTTTTCCGGTGATATACAGGGATATGTTCACCCCGGACGGCCGGTTCCGCGGGTTCTCCAGCCATCCCCTGCGCTATTGCGGTTATCTCTCCACCGTGGGGGTGCTGGCGCTTTCCGCCGGGCTTTTCTATTCCCGCAGGGCGTATTTATTTTTCGCCGCGCTTTCCGCCGGCGTACTTATGACGGGGTCCCGCACTTACCTGATAAGTTACCTGGCCGCCTGCGGCGCGCTGGCCTTCTTCAAGTCCCGGAGGACTTTTCTGCGCTTTCTGACGGCGGGCGCGGCGGGAGGTCTGCTGGTTATCCTCGCCTATAGTCCGCTGCTCGACAGGATCGCCGGCACTTTCGCCATGGGGCATCACCAGCTGCGTCTCCATATCTGGAGCGTGGGGCTTAAAGCCTACGGGGAGAACCCGGTCTTCGGACTGGGACCGAGGCGGCTTCCGGATTATATGGCGCCTTACAAGGCTTCTGGCTATACCGACGTGGCTTCCCACGCGCACAACGTGTATATCAACGCCGCGGCCGAGGAAGGGACCGTCGGTCTGCTGCTCATGCTTTTTGTTTTCGGATACTTCCTGCGGAAGTATTTCCTCGCGGCGCGCGCGGAGACGGACCCTTTGCGCCTGGTCTACGCCGCCGGTCTTTTCGCCGCGCTGGTGAACCTTTCGATATCGGGGATATTCGAGTCACATTTCTATACTTTCATCACCTGGTCGCTTATGACCTTCCTGATGGGGCTTTACGAAGCGTCGGGACGGAAGACGGCGGGGCTCAGGCCTTAACGGCGGAGAGGAAGACCCGCTCGGTGAGGCCGGCGAAGAGGCCGCGGCTGAATTTTTCGGCCGCGGCCTTCCTGTTGGCTCGGCCGGCGCTTTCGCGCAGGGAGGGATCGGCCAGCAGGGGGTCCAGCAGCTCCGCCAGGCGGGCGGCGTTCTCCGGGGGGAACAGCCATTCCGCGCCGAGCATTTCGGGTATGCCGCCGACCGCGGCGGCCGCGGCCGGGCGGCCGCAGGCCATCCATTCCAGCAGCGCGCGGGAGACCGCTTCGCTGCCCGTGGAGGCGACGACGCCGATATGGCAGGAGTTTATGAAGGCGAAAGGGTCGGGGACCTGGCCGGGGAATTCCACGGACGCGGCTATCCCCAGGTCCTCGGCGAGGGCGAAGAGTTCGCCTCGGGTCAGGTTGGCGTCCTTGCCGGCGCAGACGAAACGGGTCCCCGGGTATTTTTCCAGCAGGCGGGCGGCGGCCTTGAAAAGGACGGCGTGGCCCTTGACGGGGTCGAGGCGGCCCAGCAGGCCGACGCGCAGCGGACCTTCGGCGGGGGGCGGGACGAATTCCGGCGGTTCTATCCCCTGCGGCACGACCGCGATCCTGTCCTCCGGGACGCCGGAGTAGGACCTCTTTACTGCCCCGGAGGCCGCTATGAAGGCGGCCACGGGCCGGGAGGAGAGGCCGGCCGAGGAGGGCGAGGCGTCGGACTTGGAGCGTATTATGGCCGGGCGGCCGCCGCGCCCCAGCGCGCAGAGCGCGGCCAGCGTCTGGGTGCGGCCGGTGTGGGCGCAGAAGACGTCGAAGCCTTCGCGGGCGAGGAAAGAGCGCAGGCGCAGTACCAGCGCCGGGGTCAGCGGTCGCTTGCGGTCGGTTATCGGGAAGAAGGGGAATCCTTCTTCGACGGCGGCGGCGTGGGAGCGGCTGCCCGGCGCGGCGGCCAGGGTGACGGCGTGGCCCCTGTCGCGCAGCGCGCGGGCCTGTTCCAGCGCGTAGGCGGCCAGGGCGCTGTACCAGGGGATGTCAATCGCGGAAAGTATCTTCAAAGGCCCTTTCATAGGCTCGCAGCGTCTTTTCCGCCATCCGGGGCGAGGAGAGGTCCAGCCTGCGCCTCAGCCCGCTTTCCACCAGTCTTTCCCTCAGTCCTTTGTCCTCTATGAGGCGCAGCTGCGCCGCGGCCAGTTCTTCCGGGTCGCCGGGCGGGACCAGCAGGCCGTTGTCGCCGTCGGTCACCGCGTCGGGTATGCCGCCGGCGCGGGTGGCGACTATGGCCGCCCTGGCGTTCATCGCCTCGATGAGGACGCTGCCGAAGCCCTCCTCCCTGGAGGGCAGGACGAAGATGTCCAGCGCGGCGAGCATCTCGTAGGGGCGGGGATAATGGCCGGTAAGGTGGAAATTGGACTCGATGCCGAGCTTCCTGAGCAGGCGGCGCACCTGGCCTTCGAGCGGGCCCTTGCCGGCCAGCAGGTAATGGGCCTCCGGATGCTTCCGGATCACCGTTTCCGCGGCGTGGAGAAGCGTCACGGGGTCCTTGCAGTCCTCGAGGGCGATAAGGGAGCCGAGCCAGACGGTGTCGGAGGGGAGGTCGAACTTGAGGGCGAGTTCGCGCTTGGCGCTGAGGCGGTACTGGTCGTACTCCTCCTCCTTCCAGGGGGTATCCTCGAGGTCGATGGTGCTGTTTATGACCTTGATCCTGGCGGCGGGCACGCCGCTGCCTATGAGGACGTTCTTCACCGCCTCCGAGAGGGCGATGACCAGGTGGGCGCGCCCGTATTTCAGGCGGTGCGAGAGGCCCGTGCCGGGGGGGAAGTAGACGCGCCTGTGCACCACGCGCAGGACCGGCAGGCCGGCCGAGGCCAGCCAGGCGGCGGAAACGGCGTGGCTGGTGTGGGCGTGAACTACGACGCGGCGGCCGGCCTTCAGCTCGCGCTTGACGGCGCGGCGCAGCAGGAAGGCGGAGAGCGGGTAGGGTTCGACGATCAAAGGGAGGGGGAGTACTTCGAAGTTCCTGCGCAGGGCGGCCGTTTCGAGCTGGGAGCCGCGGCGGCAGACGACGCGGCTGGAGACTCCGAGACGGGCAAGCTCCTTCACGAGGTAGAGCATCTGGCGCTGGCCGCCGCGGAGGCCTTTGCCGTCGTCGATGTGGAATACCGTGATGGGCGCGCTCATGGGGTGCAGGGATATTATAACAAAGGAGGGGCCCGCTTCACGTCCGCGATTGAAAAAGCCGCCTT
>CAYPYG010000016.1:0-46967 GCA_964415175.1 uncultured Elusimicrobiaceae bacterium | reverse complement strand
GCGGCCCGCACGCGGCGCTTCGGGCGGCAGGGATCGGTCACGGGTCCCCTCGTCGGACCTGCGTCACGCATAGCCCGCATAGCGGGCTTGCGCGACCGCGCCTCGGCGATTTTCGCTGAAAAATCGCCTCCGGCCTTGCGGCCCGCACGCGGCGCTTCGGGCGGCAGGGATCGGTCACGGGTCCCCTCGTCGCCGCCGCTCCTCGGGGCCCGCGACCCCGCCTCGCCGCTGCCGCCTGCTGGCTCGCGGCTCCGGCTTTCGATCCCTGACGCGGACCGCACCGCGGTCCGCTTCACGTCCACAATTAAAAAAGCCGCCTTGCGGCGGCTTTTGAAATCTGGTGGACGTGACAGGGATCGAACCTGCGACCTCCTCGATGCCATCGAGGCGCTCTCCCAGCTGAGCTACACGCCCGCAACTGACGGGGATATTCTATAAAAAAGCGGGCTCCGTGACAACTGCCGGGCGGGCGTTTAACGCAGGTCAATGGCGGCTATAATCCTATTTTTGTAGAATTGAGGCACTTTACGCCAGCAACGGAGGCAAGCGCCAGATGAAGATACGCTCTTTCAACGTCATTCCCAACCTGCCAGAGAACCTCAGGGCACTGGACGAACTCTCGACCAATATGTGGTTCACCTGGAACTGGGACGCCATCATGATGTTCGTGGGGATGAGCGAGGAACTCTGGCACCGTTCGCACCGCAATCCCAAGTGGATACTGGGCACGATACCTCCCGAACGGCTGGCCGAACTGTCCCGCGATCCCGGTTTCCTCTCCCGCCTGGGCGAGATCAAGAAGAAGTTCGACGACTACGTCTCCTACAAGGACACCTGGTTCAACAAGAACCGGGAGCAGAGCGAGGCCGACATGCTGGTGGCCTATTTCTCGATGGAGTACGGCATCGGCGAGGGCCTGCCGATCTATTCCGGCGGCCTGGGCATGCTCTCGGGCGACCACATGAAGTCCTCCTCCGACCTGGGCATGCCCGTGGTCGGCGTGGGTCTGCTCTACCGCAAGGGCTACGTGCAGCAGGTGCTCAACCGCGACAACTGGCAGGTGGAGCGCTACCCGGAGAACGACTGGTACAACATGCCGGTGCAGATAGTCAACGACGCCAACGGCAGCCCGCTGCGCGTGGAGGTCCCGCTGGACGGCGAGACGATAAAGGTGGGCGTCTGGCGCGTGCCCGTGGGCCGCACCTCCCTTTACCTCCTGGATACGAATCTCCCCGAGAACTCGCCCAGGGTCCGCGCGATAACCGAGCAGCTCTACGGCGGCGACCGCGCCAACCGCATCAGCCAGGAGATAGTGCTGGGCATAGGCGGCGTGCGCGCGCTGGAGGCGATGGGCCTCAACCCCACGGTCTATCACGTCAACGAGGGCCACTCCGCCTTCCTGCTGCTCGAGCGCATACGCCTGATGATGAAGGCCCGCGGTCTCTCCTTCAAGGAGGCGCGCGAGGCGGTCTGGGCCTCGTCGGTCTTCACCACCCACACGCCCGTCATGGCCGGCAACGAGTACTTCGACTTCGAGCTGGTGCGCAAGTACCTGGAGCCCTACGCCAAGGAACTGGGCCTCTCCTTCCCCGAGCTGCTGGAGCTGGGCAAGGAGGAGCCGGAATCGCTGGGCTTCTGCATGACGATACTGGCCATGAAGCTCTGCGCGCACCTCAACGCGGTCAGCCAGCTGCACGGCGAGGTGACGCGCGGCATGTGGGGCAAGGTCTGGCCCGGCCTGCCCAAGTACGAGATCCCGATCTGCGGCATCACCAACGGCGTCCATACCTGCTCCTGGATCAGCCACGAGCATCAGAACCTCTACAAGAAGAACCTTATCCCGGGCGGGGAGAACGGCCTGCCCGACAGCTGCGACTGGAAGAAGCTGGGCGAGATAGACGACGGGGAGTTCTGGGAGACGCACCTGATACGCAAGCGCAAGCTCGTCGCGCTGGTCCGCGACCGACTGCGCCGGCAGCATCAGCGCCTGGGCGCCGACCGCACGGTGCTCGACGAGGTCAAGGGCGTGCTGAACCCCGAGTACCTGACGATAGGGTTCGCGCGCCGCTTCGCCACCTACAAGCGGGCGACGCTGTTCATGCGCAACCTGGAGCGCCTGGCCGAGATCGTCAACAACGAGAAGATGCCGGTACAGTTCGTGGTGGCCGGCAAGGCCCACCAGGCCGACACCCACGGCAAGGAGTACATCAAGGCCGTGGCGAAGATGAGCCTGGACCCGCGGTTCAAGCACCGCATCATCTTCGTAGAGGACTATAACATGAACGTCGCGCGCTACATGGTGCAGGGCGTGGACGTCTGGCTCAACAACCCGATAAGGCCGCTGGAGGCCTCGGGCACCAGCGGCATGAAGGCCGCGATAAACGGCGTGCTCAACCTCTCCGTGCTCGACGGCTGGTGGGCCGAAGGCTATTCGGCCGACGTGGGCTGGGCGATCGGCGGCCGGGAAGGCTACAACGACGAGGCCGAACGCGATTACGTGGAGTCGGAGGCTATCTACAACCTGCTGCAGAAGGTGATAGCGCCGCTCTATTACTACCGCGGGCCCGACGGCGTCCCGCACAACTGGATCAAGATGATGAAGGCGTCGGTCGGTAAGCTGGCCCCGGTCTACAGCACCAACCGCATGCTGCGCGAGTACTACGCCAAGTTCTACGTGCCGGCCCACCGCAGCTCGGTGCGTTTCCGCGAAAGCGAGCCGCTGCTGGCCGTCGCGAACTGGCGGAAGAAGGTGGAGCGCAGCTGGCCGCGCGTGCGCGTGGTGCTGGACCAGTTCAAGCCGGAGATGGAGATCCGTTCGGGCGCGGACGTGCCGGTGAAGGCGATAGCCTGGCTGGGCGAGCTGACGCCGGAGGAGGTCTCGCTGCAGCTGCACGTCGGCGTCGCGGAAGCCGAGACGACGTTCAGGTGCGGCCAGACCTTCCCGATGGAATACGAGTCCCGCATGGGCGAGGCCTACGTCTTCACGGGAACGGTGAAGTTCTCCCGTTCCGGCCGCCACGACCTGGCCGCGCGCGTGGTCCCGCGGCACGCGGACATCCCGCATCCCTACATGCCGCCGTTCATAAAGTGGAACGAGGAGTGAGGGTTAAAAGCGCGGGTTTTTATATATAATGTTTTCAGGCCCCTTGCGGGGCCGGAAAAGCAGGGACGTATAGCGATATAAAGAGAGGTAAGTCACAAATGAAAGGCAAAGTGAAGTGGTTCAACGACAAGAAAGGTTTCGGTTTCATCATCCCGGAGGACGGGTCCAAGGACCTGTTCGTCCATCACACCTCCATCCAGGGCGACGGTTTCAAGACGCTGGCCGAGAACCAGGACGTGGAGTTCGAGACCGAGAACAGCGACAAGGGCCCCAAGGCCGTGAAGGTCACCAAGCTCTGAGCTTACTTCTCTAAGTGAAAAGACCGGCCCCGACGTGAATCGGGGCCGGTTCTTTTTTCGGGGGGCGCGTCTCAGCGGTAGGTTATCTCGCGCACCATCACGGTGGGGGCCTCGCCGGGAGCCGGCAGGCGCCTGCCGCGGAAGTTGACGAACTTGGTCCGGCTCTCGCGCACCCAGTTGCCCTTCCCGTCGGCCTTCACCGCGTACTCGTATTCATGGCCGGGGTTCTGCTCCCCGCCGGTGTAGCGGGCCTCGGAGGCGCGCCAGCCGTTCCCGTCGAAGGAGATCTCGTCGCGCCAGCGCTCCTGCTCGCCTTCGTCGAAGGCGGTCGCTGTGATCTTGCGGAGCTTCCCGGTCTCCCTGAAGACCTTCACCGTGCGCGAGACCAGTTGGTCCCTGTCGTTGAAGACGGAGACGGTCTCGGCGTTCACGGCCTTGTTCTTCTCGTAAACGGTCCTGGAGACCGGCAGTTCGTCGAAATTATAGACGGTCTCCTCCGCCAGGGTCCCGTCCTTGGCGTACTTGCGCTCCACGCGCGACTCGAAGGCGCCCGTCATGTCGAAGCGCCATTCCTCCGCCGGGCGGCCCTGCTTGTCGGGGAGGACGAAGGTCCGCCTTATGAGACGCTCGGAGAGCGGGCGGGAGGGAACTGTGCCGTCGTGCTCGAAGCGGGCGGTGAACTTCTTCTTCGCCTTGTCGGCGCAGAAGAGCTTAAGAGCGCTTTCTTCGGTCTCGGAGGAGGCGGCGGCGGTGGAGAGGCCTTTCCTGAGGGCGGCGCAGAAAGCGGCGGCCTCGGGCGCGGTCAGCCAGGTGCTGAGCTTCCTGAGCGAGAGCTGTTTGCCGGAGAACTGGCTCTCCTCCACCGGGCGGCCGCTGTCGTCGTAGATGTTCACGTAGGACAGCGAGGGAGGGCCGTCGGTCCAGTCCTCGCCGCGCCTGAGCTGGGAGGGGTAGACGACCTTCACCACGGCGACCCCGCCTTTTATCTCCTCGAAACCACGGTTGGCCTCCTGCGCCATGGCCTGCGCGGCCAGGACCAGGATCAGCGGTAAGAGCGGTGTTTTCATGCTTTTTCTCCCTTTCCGCATATATTATAATTTATCCGCACCGTTATAATGGAGGCCTTACATGTCTGACAAGAAAGAAGCCGGTTCGCAGCCGATACAGCTGCAGGTGGAAATGGACGACGCCACGGCGCAGGGGATCTACGCCAACCTGGCCGGCGTGACGCACAGCGAGACGGAGTTCATCTTCGATTTCCTCTTCCTGCAGCCCAACCAGCCCAAGGCCAAGCTGCGGGCCCGGATAGTCTCCAGCCCCGTGCATACCAAGCGGTTCCTGATGGCGCTGACCGAGAATATCAAGCGCTACGAGGAGCGCTTCGGCCAGATCTCGGACAGGGCGGTGGCCACCACGCACGGCCACAGCTGACGCCGTCCGTCCGGCCGTAAAAAAAGAGCCCCGGGTCCGCGCCCGGGGCTCTTCTTTGGGCGGGGGGGACGCCTACCGCCCTTTCAGCAGGAACTGCTGTCCCTCCAGGGGGAGATGGCAGGCCATTTGCGCCCCGCGAGCGGCGATGGCCGCGTTTGCGTCGGCCAGCATCCGGTCCAGCTGCTCGTCGCTGTAATCGGCGTTGAGGTGGAAGAGCAGGAGCTGCTTGGCTTCCGCCTTGGAAAGGGCGAAGTCCACGGTCACCGAGAGGCTGGAGTGGCCCTCTTTCATGGCGGTCTCGTAATCCTTGTCGTTGTAATTGGCGTCGTGGATGAGGAGGTCGGCCCCTTTGGCGAAAATGCCGAACTTCTCGTCGTAGTCCTGGAAGGCGGTGGCGTCGCCCCAGACCTCGCTGTCGGGGGCGTAGACGATCTTGCTGCCGTGCAGCTGGAGCGAGTAGATCAGCGTGCTGGTGGGGTGGTTGGCGTACATCGTGCTCATCTTCACGCCGGGCAGCAGTTCGTAGTTGTCCTCCAGCACCTCGTAGAGGTCCACCTTGGCGGCGGGGGGGCGGCGGGTGAAGGCGAAAGAGCTGTAGAGCGAGGACTGCGCCATCTCCTTGAGGCTCCTCTCGGGGTCGTTGGCGCCGACTATGTGCACGGTGAATTTGGGGTCGTGCATCGGGGCGAAGTTGCCGAGCCCCAGGATGTGGTCCAGGTGGAAGTGGGTGAGGAAGAGCCAGATCCGCTTGTAGTACTTCTTCTTCTCCATTATCTCGCGGCCCAGGGGGATGATGCCGGTGCCGGCGTCGAAGACGAAGAGCTCCTCCTTCGTCTCCACGGAAACGCAGGAGGTCTGCCGGCCGTACTTGGAGACGGAGTTCGGGACCGTCGCGGGAAGGCCGCGCGCTCCCCAGACGGTGACGCGCACCTGCCCGGGATCGAGGTCGCTGGTCTGCTCGAACGAGTCCGACTCCTGCACGATCTCGAGTTCCGGCGCCGCCGTCTGCGCGGCGGGCGCGGCGGAGGCCCCGCCGGCGGATTCGAGGATGTCCTTTACGGTCTTGGAGAAGGTCGCCACGTCGTAGGGTTTCTGGATGAAAAAATCCGCGCCGAACTGTAGCGCGCGCTGCCGCTCGACCTCGTAGGACTTGCCCGAGACCACGATGATCTTGATGTGTTTGAGGGCGGGATCGGATTTGACGGCCTTGCAGATGTCCATGCCGGTTATGCCGGGCATCATGATGTCGGTGACGATGAGGCGGGGGCGGCGTTCCTTGATGGCGGGGATGGCGGCCATCGAGTCCTGTACGAGGTCCACCTGCCAGCCGGCGTCGGTCAGCAGGTCGCGGGAAAGCTCGCCGACCATCGGGTCGTCGTCGATGATCATTATATCGGGGTTAGCCATTTTAAGAATGCCTTTTTATCGCGCGCGAGGGCCGGATTTTCTATAATACATTATAGATTATAAGGCCGGGCCATTAAAAATATATTGCGGGAATTTTACGAAAACCGGCGGAAAAGGGATGCGATGAGGATAATAGCGGGTTCCAGGAAAGGGCGGGCCTTCTTCTCCGTTCCCAGGAAGAAGACGAGCGTGAAGCCCATCTCGTCGAGGATACGGCAGTCCGTGTTCGACATGATACGGCCGTGGCTGACGGGCTCGGTGTTCCTGGACCTCTACGCCGGCACCGGGGCCTCGGGGCTGGAGGCCCTTTCCCGCGGCGCGCAGAAGGCGGTCTTCGTGGAACTGGACCGGGCCTGCGTCAGGGTCATCGAGCGCAACGTGACGCACCTGGGCTTCGGCGAACAGGCCGTGGTCGTGCGCGCCAACGTCCTTTCGGGCCTGGAATGGCTCAAGTACCACAGCCACGAGGGTTTCGACATCGTTTTCATGGGCCCGCCGTACCGCGACGAGGAGAACCTGCCTCTCCATTACACTTCGAAGACGCTGGAACTGGCGGCGGCCGGGAACATACTCTCGCCCGGCGGTCTCATCGTGGCGCAGCATCATATGAAGGAGCCCGTGGCCGCGCCTCCGGGCTACGGGATCTATCGCGAGGTGAAATACGGCGACACGCTGGTGTCGCTGGTGCGCCGCGCCGGGGCCGCCGATGCCTCCTGAGGTCTTCGAGCTCAACTACAGCAAGCTCAGGGCCTACCTGGACTGTCCTTTCCTGTACCGCTATCTTTACGCGCAGGGCCGTTACGCGCCGCATAATCCCTGGTCCTCGCTGGGCCAGACGGTGCACCGCGCGCTGGCGCGCTGGCACGCCAACGGGGGGGACCTCTCGGACCTGCTGCTCTATTACGACGAGTTCTGGCAGGCCAAGGGCTACGCCACGCCGGGGGAGACGCTGGAGTTCTACGAGCGGGGGCGCGAGATCATGGAGCGCTGGTGGACCTATGCGCAGGAGCGCCCGCAGAAGGCTCTCTTTTTCGAGAAGGTGTTCGTCTTCGGGTTCAACGGCTGGCGCATCCGCGGCACGGTGGACCGGATAGACCGGCTGCCCGACGGCACGCACGAGGTCATAGACTACAAGCTCGGCTTCGACGAACGGCCGCCCGGGCCGCTGGAGGAGGACCTGCAACTCTCGCTCTACGCGATAGGGGTCAGGGAAGGGCTCGGTCTCAAGGTGTCGGCGGTGTCCAAGTTCTACCTTTCGCGCCTGGAGAAGGTCACGGTGCCCTGCGACGGCTCGCGCGACGCGGACGTCCTGGCGCTGGTCAGGGAGACCGGCGAAAAGATCCTGGCCGGGACCTGCGACCGGAAAGGCCGGTGCGCCTCCTGCCCGATCAGGGACCTCTGCCCCGAGTCCGAAGTTAAATAGGGGGACACAATACCTATTTCGACCGAAATAGGTATTGTGTCCCCCTATTAATCGCCCGATCGGGGGAGGCTACATCAAAGGGGGCTGGGGCTGCGCGGCGCCGCCGGACATGAGGTTCCGGGCTTCTTGCTTGTATATCTGCATGACGGCGGCCACGCAGGCGACCAGTATCGGCCCCAGGAAAAGCCCCATAGGCCCGTAGACCCGCATCCCGCCGAATATCCCCAGGAACAGCAGGAAGAAAGGCAGTCTGGTCTCGCGGCCTATCAGCATGGGCCGCAGGAAATTATCTATCAGCCCCACTATCAGCAGGCCCCACAGGAGGACGAAGACCCCCCAGGCCGGGTCCTGGAAGAAATACATGTAGAGCCCCATCGGCAGCCAGACCAGGGCCGTGCCGCCCACGGGGATGAGCCCGGCCAGGAAGGTCAGCAGGCCCGCCAGCACCGGCGCCGGGGTGTCCGCTATCGTGAAGCCGACGGCCGCGACGACGCCCTGCACGAAGGCCGTGAAGATTATCCCGCGCACGACGGCGATGATGGTGGTATAGAGCTGGCCGGCCAGGCGGTGCTTATGGTCGTAGTCCATGGGCACCACGTCGATGAGCCATTGCATGAACCTGGCGCCGTCGCGGAAAAAGAAGAACAGGGTGAAGACCATCACGAACAGGTCCAGGACGAAGACGACTATGTTGCGCAGCACCATGCCGCCCGAACGCGCGATGCGCTCCTGGGCGTTCTCGATATTGCGCAGCACCGTGGTCTTGGTGTCGGCGTCTATGAAGCCGCGCAGCCGCCGCGGGAGGCGCGCCTCTATCTGGTCCACCGACAGCGTCTCGACCCAGGCGCGCGTCTTGGGGTAGAGGTCGCGCGATTCCTTGAAGAGCAGCCAGCCGAAGAACAGCATCGGGGCGACCACGGTGACGAGGACCGTGAGAGTGGAGAGGCCGGCGGCCGCGGTGCGGTCGGCGACTATCCTCCTGCGTATCCAGGCGTGCATCGGGAAGAAGACCACGGTCAGCATGGCGGAGATGAAGAGAGCTCCCAGGAAGGGGGAGATAAGTTTCAGGAGCTGCCAGAGCAGGAACAGGGTCAGCGCCGAAAAGAAGACGCCGAAGACCAGGCCTTTGTCCAGCCTGAAGAATTTTTTCCTGGAGTCCCCGTTCTGCGCGTTCATCGGTCCAATTATAGCATTACGGCGCGGTCAGCCCCTGAAGGAGAGGCAGATGAGCCCGGCCAGCAGCGCGCGGTAGACGACGAAAGGAAGGAGCGTGTTCGTCCTGAGATAGCGCATCAGGAAAGAGATGGCGGCCCAGCCGGTCGCGAAGGCGGAGAGGAACCCCGCTATGGTGGCGGGGTCCATGACGCCGAAGCCCAGCTTGAATCCTTCCAGGAGGCCGGCGCCCAGTATGATAGGCGTCGAAAGGAGGAAGGAGACGCGCGCGGACTCGGCGCGCGAGAAGCCAAGCAGCAGCGCGGCCGTGATGGTGACGCCGGAACGCGAGGCCCCCGGCATGATGGCCAGCGCCTGGAAGAGGCCGATCAGGAGGGCGCTTTTCACCGTCAGGTCGGCCAGGCTTTTCACGCCGCCCGCGCGCCTGTCGGCGAACCACATGACGCCGGCGAAGAGCGCCAGGTTGACGGCCATCCAGGTCTCGCCGCGGAAGACGTTCTCGGCCAGGTCCTCGAGCAGTATGCCGGCCAGCCCGGCCGGCACGGTGGCGAGGACCAGCAGCCACAGGCCGCGGCCCTCCGGCGCGGCGGGCCGCGCGAAGCCGTCCTTTACGAGGCGGAGCCAGTCGCGCCAGAACACCGAGACGACCGCGCCCAGCGTGCCCATGTGCAGCATGACGTCGTAGCTCAGGCCCTTGTATTCCCAGCCGAGGAAACGGGGGAAAAGGACCAGATGGGCGGAGCTGGAGACCGGCAGGAATTCGGTGAGGCCCTGTACGGCGCCTAGTATTATGGCCTGGATGATGTCGTTCATTTGTCGTCCTTCTTGAGGTTCTCTATTCTGGCGCCCGGATAATAATGCTCCAGTATTTCCCGGTAGTGGAATCCTTTGCGGGCCATGCCTTCGGCGCCCCACTGGCACATGCCCACGCCGTGGCCGGCGCCTTTTCCGTCCAGTATTATGTGGTCCGCGCCCGAGTGGAGCTCGAAAAGGTTGCCGGGCATGGCCGTCCAGCCCAGCGTCCTGCCGACGGCGTGGTAGAAGTCCGAGGTCGGGACCTCGACGGTCCGGCCGCCGGCGCGCACGGCCAGTTTCAGCGGGCGGCCGGAGCGGCCGTGGCCGCGCACCGAAACGGACGATATCTTCTCGCCGTTCTTCAGCCAGCCGCCCCGGCGCAGCGCGCGCTCCAGGTCCGCGAAGGCCAGCCGTTTCTTCCACCTGAAGCCGGGCGCCTCCGAGCAGTAGGGGCGCGCGGCGGGGCCGTCCTGCACGGTTTTGAGGTACGGCGCGTCCGCGTAGGGCCAGACGGCGGAGATCCCGTCGGTGAAGCCGCCGCAGGCGGAATGGTAGAAGGCCGATATCGGCTTGCCTTTATGGACGAGTATCTCCCCGGCGGTCTGCATGACGGCCCTGGCCGCGGCGGGATTGATGTCGGCGAAGCCGGCGTAGAACTGGCAGTGCTGGGTGTCGCAGAGATTGAAGCCCTCGCGTACGTGGTTCCTGACCTTGGTCAGCGCGTAGGTGCGCGCCGCCACGGCCTGGGCCTTGAAGGCCTCGGGGCTGCCGAGGTCCCTGGCCTCGTAGGAGACCACGCTCTGCAAATAGATCTCGAGCGGGACCGTGGCGGTCACCCTGATGCGGTCGCCGCGGGCGGAGATGACGAGGTCGCCCCTGTGAAGGCGGCGCGGCAGGCCCGGGCCGGAGAGCCAGACCCCGGCGCCGTAGGCCGAGACCTTTATCTCCTTCAGGCCGTCGAGCGACCTGCGGTCGGCGCAGCGCAGCCGGCCGCGGGCGGCGGTCAGCGAGACCTTGCCCTTGAGGAGGGCGCGGCGCACGGTGGCCTGGCCGGACTCGTGGGAAGAGAGCGTTAGTCGGGTTATCTTCCGCCCGTGATACACGCCTATCAGCACTTTCTCCTGCGCGGCGGCGCAGGTGGGGAGCAGGAGGAGCAGGATGAGCGGCAGGTTCTTCAAGCGGTCCCCGTTGTCAGAGGTTTCAGAGCTCTTCGCAGCCGTCGGAATCGAGCAGGTCGGCGCGGCCGTCGCCGGCGAGGGCCAGACGCAGGAACCCGGCCGTGGAAAAGGAGAACGCCTTCCCGATGAAGGGGGCGGCCATGAGGCCGATGGCCGGGTGATGGCCTATGACGAGCATGTGGCCGGTCGCGGACCCGGCCAGCGCGCGCGCCAGCGCGGACGGGTCCGCCGGGGAGGCGAGGCCCGGCTCGACGCGGATCTCGGCGCCCGCGAAGACGGCGGCGGCCTGTTCGGCGGTCTGCATGGCCCGCCTGAGCGGGCTGGCGATTATGAGGGCCGGGACGAAGCCGCGCCCCGCCAGGGTATCGGCCGCCGCGCGGGCCTGCGCCAGCCCCTCGGGGGAGAGCGGCCTTTCTCCGTCGGTAGCGACTCCGGCCGCCGAAGCCGAAAGGGCCCTGGCGTGGCGCATGAAGACTATTTCCATATATCCTTTCATTCCTCGCGTCTCGAGGTCCGGAGGGCCTTGAGATATCCGCGTATAGTATCCAGGTGGGACTTCTCCTGGTCGATCACGCCTTTCAGCATCAGCTTGTGGGCCTGGTCCTCCAGCGCGGCCGAAAGATCGGAGTAGAGCCTGATGCTCTCCGCTTCGCGCTCCTCGTGGAGCCTGAGCGCCAGTTCGAGGGACGGACCGACGCCTATTTCTCGGCGTCCGGGGGGCAGGCCGCCGCCGGCTATGGACGAGAGCACTTTCAGGTGCGAGGCCTCTTCCGCGCTGAAGCGCGAGAAGGTCTCGGCCACGCGCCGGCCGTTCACCGTCCTGCGGCCGAAAAGCTCCGCCTCCCTGGCGTAGAGGGAGACGTCGCCGCTTTCTTCGTTAGCCAGCCGCCGTATGAGCTGCTCGGGGTCCATAGTTCCTTAACGGACCTATATTCTACAAGTTAAGGCGGCGTCAACGATAGTGGGGGAGTGATTTCGCCGCCTGCTATTAGTTTTGCTAATATATTTTCGGTTTTCGCGGGAGCGGCGTCCTCTGCGCGCATGAGAAAAGTTAATGCGGCCGCGCGGGGGGGCGGGAGCCCTCCGCTTTATTTGTATATAATATTCCTGTTGACCGTCAGCAGCCGCAAAATACATCGCGAGGTACCTGAATGAACCAGCACATACTGAAGAAAGAGGAACTCGACGCCTTCATTAAGAAACTTTCCAAGCGCATGAAGGTGGTGGCGCCCGTGGCGAAGGGTTACGATAACTTCGCTTTCGCGGAAGTGACTTCCGCGGACGAGATAGCGCTGAAGTACGTCCCCACGATACTGCCCCCGAAGAAATATTTCATGCCCGTCCGCGAGAAGGTGCTGGAGTTCAGCGCCGACGCCAAGGGCTTTACGCAGAAGCCGGTGGTCGAATACGAGGACACGGCCATCTTCGGCGTGCACACCTGCGACCTGGCCGGCATCTCCTGCCTGAACATGGTCTTCTCCGAGCGGCCCCGCGATTACAACTACCTGACCCGCAAGGACCATCTCTTCATCATCGGCCTGGAGTGCCTGTCCTACTGCGACGAGCACGCCTCCTGCGCGCTGGTCAACGCCCATAACCCCAACGGCGGCTACGACCTGTTCTTCACCGACCTGGGCGACAAGTGGATCATCCACGTCAACACCCAGAAGGGGGAGGACCTGGTGGAAGGCATGGGTCTGCCCAAGGCTTCCGCCGCCGACCTGGCCGCCCTGGAGCAGGCCCGCGCCGCCAAGCGCGAGGTGTTCAGGAACGAGATCGGCGTCGAGGCCAGGAAGCTGCCGGAGATCTTCTCCAAGGCCATGAAGAGCAAGGTCTGGCACGGCGTCGGCGAGCGGTGCGTGAGCTGCGGCAACTGCACCAACGTCTGCCCCACCTGCTACTGCTTCGACATGGCCGACTCCGTCGGGCTGGACCTCAGGACCGGAGCGCGGACCCGCACCTGGGATTCCTGCCAGTTCGAGACCTTCGCCAAGGTCGCGGGCAACGAGAACTTCCGCGAGGAGCGCGCCGAGCGCCAGCGCCACCGCTACTTCCGCAAGTTCAGCTTCCCGCTGGACAAGTTCAACAGGTTCTTCTGCACCGGCTGCGGCCGCTGCACCCGCACGTGCATGGCGAAGATAAACCTCAAGGAAACCTTGAAGGAACTCGCCGCGGAACACAATTAAAGGAGCCACAATGCCCACGCAACTCGTAAAGGAAGAGATAAAGAACTCCAACTGGAAGCTGCGCACCGGCCGCATCATCGCCGCGAAGCAGATGACCCCCGCCGAGAAATGGTTCGACATCGCCCTCGACGACGGCGAGCTGGACCACGAGCCCGGCCAGTTCGTGCAGGTGGAGATATTCGGCGTCGGCGAGGCGCCCATCTCCGTCTGCTCCAGCCCGACCAAGAAAGGCTCCTTCGAGCTTACCGTGCGCGCCGCCGGCCGCCTGACGAAGCACATGCACTCGCTCGGCAAGGGCGACGTCGTCGGGATCCGCGGGCCGTTCGGCAAGCCGTTCCCGGTGAAGCTGATGAGCGGCAACGACCTGCTCTTCGTCGCCGGAGGCCTGGGCATAGCCCCGCTGCGCTCGCTGATCAACTACGTCATGGACAACCGCAAGGAGTTCGGCAAGGTCGACATCCTGCTGGGCTGCCGCACGCCGAAGGACATGCTGTTCGGCGACGAGGTGGAGAAGTGGCAGAAGCGCCTGGACGTGAACTTCAACTGCACCGTGGACCGCACCGACCCCGACTGGAAGGGGAACGTCGGCCTGATCACCACGCTGATCCCCGGCGTCACCATCAACCCGGAGCGGACCTTCTCCGTGGTCGTCGGCCCGCCGATCATGTACAAGTTCGTCATCGCCGAGCTGCTCAAGAAGGGCGTGCCGGAGAAGCAGATCGTCCTCTCGCTCGAGCGCCACATGAAGTGCGGCATGGGCAAGTGCGGCCACTGCCAGATAGACCATCCGAAGAACTACTACTGCTGCAAGGACGGCCCCACCTTCACCTACGACGAGGTGAAGGATTCGCCGAAACTCTGAGGGAGAAGGGAGAACTACGATGAAAACAGCCAATAAACCCGCTAAAGCCCCTGCGAAGGCCCCCAAGGCCGCCGCCAAGCCCAAGGTCGCCTTCTTCGACTTCGCCTCGTGCGAGGGCTGCCAGCTGCAGATCACCAACCTCGGCGAGACCCTGCTGGACATCCTCGGCGCCATCGACGTGGTCGAGTTCCGCGAGGCCATAAGCGAGAAATGGGACAAGGACTACGACGTGGTCTTCATAGAGGGCTCGATCGGCGACCACCACGCCGAGGAGCGGCTCAAGAAGATCCGCGCCCGGGCCAAGGTCCTCATCGCCTACGGCGCCTGCGCCTGCACCGGCGGCGTCAACGGCATGAAGAACTCTTTCGAGCTCGACGAGATCCGCCAGAGCGTCTACGGCAAGGACTACAAGCTCTTCGACAGCACGCCCACCAAGGCCGTGCACCAGGTGGTCAAGGTCGACTACTTCATCAACGGCTGCCCGGTCTACGCCCCCGAGATCCTGGAGGTGGTCAAGCACGCGCTGCGGGGCCTGCCCTACACCGTGCCGGACAACCCGGTCTGTTCCGAGTGCAAGCTCAACGAGAACGTCTGCATGTACGAGCGCGGCGTGGCCTGCCTGGGTCCCTGGACCAGGGCCGGCTGCAACAGCTGGTGCGTCAACAACGGCAATATCTGCTACGGCTGCCGCGGCGAGGTCTCCAACCCGTCCAAGGCCGCGCAGGACGTCATCACCAAGTACAACCTGAAGCCCGAACTTATCAAGAACAAGTTCGACATGTACAATAAGTGCAAAGAGAACGACCAGAAGCCCGGCAAGGGCAAATGAGGCTCAACATGGCGAAAACGACCGAAAAGAACATAGATATAAAGGTAGACTACGTCACCCGCGTCGAAGGTCACGGCAGCATAGTGGCCAACGTGAAGAACGGCAAGATCGAGAAGTGCGAGTTCCACGTCGTCGAGACGCCCCGCCTCTTCGAGGGTATGCTGCGCGGCCGCTCGATCTTCGAGGCCCAGCACATCACCAGCCGCATCTGCGGCATCTGCTCCTGCGGCCACTCGCTGGCCTCGATAGCGGCGGCCGAGGACGCCCTGGGCGTGGTCCCGACCGAACAGACCATAAAGCTGCGCAAGCTGCTGCTGGACTACGAGTTCCTCGACAGCCACGTGCTGCACGCCTTCCTGCTGGTGGCGCCCGACGTGCTGGGCGTGCCGTCCTTCGTGCCGCTCGTCAAGACGCACAACCAGACCGTGCGCCAGATCCTGCGGCTCAAGAAGGCCGTCAACGACTGCTGCGACATCCTGGTCGGCCGCCACATCCACCCGATCACGGCCATCGTGGGCGGCTGGACCAAGCTGCCGCGCCCGAAGGACCTGGACGCGCAGATAAAGATAATGGAGGGGATGACCGCCGAGCTCGAGCCCCTGCTGAAACTCGCCAAGACCCTCAAGCTGCCGGACTTCACCCGCGAGACCGAGTACGTGGCGCTGGTGTCGGACGACGCCGAATACCCGCTGCTGAGCGGCGATATCGGCAGCACCGACGGCAAGCGCGTCAGCCGCAAGGACTACCGCAAGTCGACCAACGAGTTCGTGGACCCGCGCAGTTCGGCCAAGTTCTCCAAGTGGAACCGCGAGAGCGTTTTTGTCGGAGCCCTAGCCCGGTTCAACCTGAACTACGACAAGCTGCACCCCAAGGCCAAGGCCTACGCCAAGGAGATAGGCCTCAAGCCGGTCTGCCATAACCCGTTCATGAACACCATGGCGCAGGTGGTGGAGATCATCCACTGCTACCACCACGCGCTGGGCATCCTGAAGGACTTCAGGAAGAACGGCCTGGACTACGGCCAGGAGATCACCGTCGGCGTCAACGAGAAGGGCGCCGTGCCGGTGCGCGCGGGCGACGGCGTGGGTTCGGTGGAGGTGCCGCGCGGCATCCTGCACCATAACTACGTCACCGACGAGAACGGCATGATAAAGAAAGCCAACTGCATCATCCCGACCAACCAGAACGTCAACAACATCGAGCACGACTTCTCCAAGTTCCTGCCGGAGATCCTGCACATGAAGCAGGACGACATACGGCTGCGGCTGGAGATGCTGGTGCGGGCCTACGACCCGTGCATCTCGTGCTCGGCGCACTACCTCGATGTCACCTTCGTGGAGTGACGAAGTTAAAGCGGCTCTGGCCCCCGCCCGAGGGGGCCGGACGCTGCTGATGACGCTCGGCAGCGAGCTGAGGGCCGACGACGGCGTCGGCCCTTATCTTTCCTCCCTGGTGAAGTTCCGCCGCGACGGCCTGCGGCTGATAGACGCCGGCACGACCCCCGAGAACGTGGCGCAGACCGCCATAGACTGGAAACCCGCCAAGATAATCCTGGTGGACGCCGCTGATTTCGGGGGGGAGCCCGGCGAGCTGCGCGTCATCGCCCTCGAGAACATCAATAAGCATACCCTGGTCTCGACCCATAATTTCCCGCTTTCGGTCACCTTCTCGGTCGTCAAAGAGGACACCGGCGCGGACCTGGCCGTCATAGGCGTGCAGGCCGTCTCGCTGGAGAACCGCGAGGGTCTGTCGCCGCCGGTCAGGTCGGCCGCCGACGAGCTGGCCGCCTATTTCAATTCCCTGTGAAGTCCTTTCCGTGAACTTCCGCTTCACATCCCCGCGCATATTTATTAACATTGCGTGTCCCATGCTATCCCGGAGGCGTTCATAAGATGACTTCAAAGACGACAGGTCGCGTCGGCATATGGGCGGCTCTTTTCCCGGTGGCCGCCGTGGTAGGGATGCTCTCGTTCAATGTCTGGGTCTACGGCGACAACGCTGTGAGCGGCTCCAACCAGTTCATCCTGCTGCTGGGCGGGGCCGTCGCCGCCGCCGTCGGCTTCAGGCACGGCGTCTCCTATCACTGCATGCTCGACCATGTCTCGTCCAACCTCAAGACGACCACCGGCGCGATCCTTATCCTCCTCATGGTCGGCGCGCTGTCGGGCGCATGGCTGATCAGCGGCATAATCCCGTCGATGATCTACTACGGCCTGGAGATCCTCAGCCCCAGGATCTTCCTGCCGGCCACGCTGCTCATCTGCTCGTTGGTCTCGCTGGCGACCGGGAGCAGCTGGTCCACCTCGGCCACCGTCGGCATCGCGCTCATCGGCATAGGCAAGGCGATAGGCGTCCCCGAGGCGATGACGGCGGGCGCTGTCATCTCGGGGGCTTATTTCGGCGACAAGATGTCCCCGCTCTCCGACACCACCAACCTGGCTCCCGCCATGGCCGGCACCGACCTCTTCACCCATGTCCGCTACATGGTCTACACCACGGTCCCTACCTACACGCTGACGCTGCTGATATTCATTTTCCTGGGCTTCACGGTTCACGCCAGCGGCTCGGCCGACGCCGGTCCCACGCTGGCCGCCATCGGGTCGGTGTTCCGCGTGACGCCCTGGCTTTTCGTCGTGCCTGCCCTGGTCATTTTCATGATAGTCCGCAAGACCGAGCCGCTGATAGCGCTCATGACGGGCACGCTGCTGGGTGCCGTCTTCGCGCTGTTCTTCCAGCCCCATGTCATGGCCAAGTTGGCGGGCGTGGAACACCCGGGTTTCGTGCCGGCCTACAAGGCCGTCATGGACGCCTTTACCGTCAAGACTTCCATTGCCACCTCCGACCCTTCCCTGAACGACCTCTTCTCCTCCAAGGGCATGGAGGGGATGCTGGGCACGGTCTGGCTGATAATCTGCGCGATGGTCTTCGGCGGGGTTATGGAGGCTATCGGCGCGCTGCACAGGATAAGCTCGGCGCTGCTCAAAGCCGCCGATTCGGTCTTCGGTCTTTTCGCCAGCACGGTGGCCAGCTGCGTGGCGGTGAACCTGACGGCTTCCGACCAGTACCTGGCCATAGTGGTGCCGGGCAAGATGTTCGCCGAGCCTTTCCGCGACAAGAAGCTGGCGCCGGAGAACCTCAGCCGCACGCTGGAGGACTCCGGCACCGTCACCTCGGCGCTGGTGCCCTGGAACACCTGCGGGGCATACCACTCGGGCGTGCTGGGGGTGGGGACGCTGACCTATCTGCCCTACGCCTTCTTCAATATCATCAGCCCGTTCATGACGCTGCTCTTCGCCGCTTTCCGCATAAAGATACGCGCCTTGAAAAAGCCCCCGGAAGCTTGTTAATGCGGGGACACAATACCTATTTCGGTCGAAATAGATATTGTGTCCCCAGGAAAATGTTTGTTAAACAAGGATAAAATGAGGAAAACAGGGCTTTTTTAAATAGGTATTGTGTCCCCGGATTAAAGGAGAAGATATGTTCGACAAGATGAAGGAACTGATGGAGATGAAGCGGAAGATGGAGGAGCTCAAGCGGGAGCTCGATTCTCTGGAGATGGCGGCCGAGGACTCCCTGGTGAAGGTGACCATTACGGCCTCGCAGGAGGTCAAAAAAGTGGAGATCAAGGGCGAGCCGGCCTCCATGGACAAGGGGAAACTGGAGGCGTCCGTGGCCGATACGGTCAACCGGGCCATCCGGCAGTCGCAGAAGACCGCCGCGGAGCGGATGCACAAGCTGGGCGGGCTGGGAGCCCTCGGCGGCCAGGCCTGAACCCTTTCCCGCGGTCAAAAAAGAGACCCCCGGCTTTACAGGCCGGGGGTCTCTTTCTTGCCGGGCGGCGCGGGATCAGAGTTTTATGACCTCTTTGATCGAGACCAGGCGGATGTGGTCCTGCCTGTCCTCGGCGCTGAGAGCCTCTTCGACCAGGCCCACGCCGGGGGCGTAGACGCGGTAGGCGCTGCCGGCGTCGCCGCCGCCTATCTTGCTGAGTATCTTGACGCAGCCCTCGAAGGTGCCGGCCGGGACGGTGGTCTTGTGTTTGAGGCTGGTGACCCTGTTGTAGTAGGCGCCCTCGGTCCAGCTCCGGTTCTGATAGAGCGGGAGGGGGATCTCGAGGCGGGGGCCGCCCAGCGGGCTGGAGGTGGCGTAGAGGCCGTCGCCTTTGAAGCGCAGGCTGTAGTCCTCCACCCAGGGGGTGGTGCGGTTATAGGCGGTCAGGCGGGCGGTAATGAAGCCTTCCTTCTCGGAATAGTCCAGGTACTCGATGGTGAGTTTCCGGGAGCCGAGGAATTCGCTGGAGGTATACTCGTACTCGTAGATCCGGTTCTTCACCATGGGGAAGAACTCGGTGGCCCTGCCCTTGTTCTCGGGCCTGAGAATGAGCGGCTCGGGGATGGAGAAGGAGTCGCCGTCGCCGACCACTATGACCGGCCCGGCTATCTGCGGGTCGGTGTTCCGGAGAACGTCCTCCATGACCCGCTCGTACTGCGCGAAAGCCGGGGCGGTGAAAGCCGCCAGGGCTATAATGGAAACCATCGCTTTTACTGACTTGTTCATAGCACAAACCTCCGAATATAATCCCTATTATATCCCGATACTTTGTGCTAAGTTTCAGAGGTGGGAGAAACTTAACGCGCCTTCAGTACTGCTTCTTCGGAAGGACTTCACCGTCGGGGTAGTCGTTGGACTTTGCGGATACCGCGACGGCTTGTAAGATACGGTTACGCATAAATGGTAGCAAACCCTGCGCGGGCTGTCAAGCGTTTTGACAGAAAAAACCCGAAAATTGTAAAAAATAGCGTAAATACAGGCAAAAACAGCCTTTACAGGGAGCATAGACATGAAAATAACCTCTTATCTCCTTTCCTTCTTTTTGTTTATGCCGGCCGCCGTTCCAGCCGCCGCCCAGGACGCCGCCCGGTCGCTGCAGAAGGCCTTCAACGACGCCGCCGCCAGGGCCGGCAAGGCGGTGGTCAGCATAGAGGTGGTGCGCGAAGGGGCCGCCAGGGTGGTGGAACCGGAGTATTTCTTCGGCTATATGATGCCGATGGAGCGGGTTTACCGCTACGACATAGAGGGCGTCGGCTCCGGCGTCATAGTGGACCCGGACGGCTATATCCTCACCAATTATCACGTGGTGGAGGGGGCCAAGGCGATCAAAGTGAAGATGCTCAACGAGAAAGGACGCGAGAGGACTTTCATCGCCGAACCGGCCGGCGGCGACGCCGAGATGGACCTGGCGGTGCTTAAAATGCGTTCCAGGGAGAGGTTCCCGTTCCTGAGGCTGGCCGCGGAGAAGACCCCGAAGATCGGCGACTGGGCCATAGCGGTGGGTTTCCCTTTCGGCCTGCGCCAGACCGTCACCGCCGGCATAGTCTCGGCGCGCGGCGTCTCGCTCAAGATACAGGGCCGCAATTATTCCAATCTGCTGCAGACCGACGCCGCCATCAACCAGGGCAATTCGGGCGGCGCCCTGCTGGACATAGACGGCGACGTCATAGGCATAAACACGGCGATAATCTCGCCCTCGGGCGCCTTCGCCGGGATGAGCTACGCCGTGCCGGCCGCCGAAGCCGCGAGGGTGTTCGCCGACGTAAGGGCCGGGCGCCGGGCGAGGCGCGGCTGGCTGGGGGTCTCGCTGCTGCAGGCCGACCCGGTGATGATGGCGCGCCTGGGCGTGAGGGGCCGGGCCGGCGGCATAATCAACGAGGTCATAGCCGGTTCGCCGGCGGAGAAGGCGGGCTTCCGACGCGGCGACGTCATAGTTTCCTGCGACGGTACCCCGGTGGAGACCAACGAGGACCTGATACACCGCATCTATACCCGCCGGCCGGGCGACAAGGCCGAGATAGTCTTCCTGCGCGACGGCCGGGAGATGTCGGTCTCCGTGACGCTGGCCGAGCGGACGGAGGAGGGGACTGCGTCGGCCCGGCCCGCCCCCGGCGCCGCGGCGGGCGGAGCCAACGCGTCCTGGGAGGGGATTGACTTCAGGGCCGGGCGCGAAGGCGCGCTGGTGCTGAAAGTCAGCCCTGATTCGCGGCTTTACGGTTACCTGCACGAGGGGGACCTGGTCAGGGAGATAAACAGGTCGCCGGTGCGGGACGCGGCCGGGTTCCGGAAGGCGGCGGCCGGGGCGGACCTGCGGGAGGGCGTGCTCTTCGACCTGGTGCGCGACGGTCGGCCGATGTACCTGAGCGTCCAGTCCCAGCGGTAAGAGCCAGGCTCCCCTCAGGGACTTGCGGACGCCGCGGTTCGGCTTTTTAAAATGCACCCTGCGCTGCGCTCGGCCGGGCACGAACTCGGCCCGGGCGCATAGCGCCTCGGGCCTCAGACATTCATGCCCGTCCGGCAGTGCCGGTGGCACGCATAACCCGCATAGCGGGTTTGCGCGCCCCCACCTCGGCGTTTTTCGCTGAAAAAACGCCTCCGGTCTTGCGGACCTGCACCGCAGGTCCTCACCTCGCTCCGCTTGGGAAAAAGCCTCCATCATGCGGCTTGCCGCAAGTCCCTGAGGGAAGCCGCCCTTATTCACCTTAGTTCTCCTATCCAATACCTCCGGTTTTTTGTAATACTTTACCTGGCGCGCCGTATACACTGGTAGAGGCGCGCGCGTATGGATTTCGCCGACATCTACGACCGCTATTTCGACAAGGTCTATAACTACGTGCGCTACCGCGTGCGCCTGGCCGACGCGGCCGACGACATAACGGCCAGGGTCTTCGAGGCGGCGCTGGGGAAGTCCGACACTTACGACCCGGCGAAGGGGAACGAGCAGGCCTGGCTCTTCGGCATAGCGCGCAACGCGGTCGCCGACTGGGGGAGGGCCAGGGGCCGCAGGGCGGAAGTCCCGCTGGACGGGGCCTTCGAGCGGCCGGGCTCCGATCCGAGGGCCGAGGATATACTGGAGGGCCGGGAGGAGCGGGAGCGGGTGCTGGCGGCGGCGGCCGCGCTGGACGAAAGATCGCGCGACATCATGGCGCTGAAATTCTCTTCGGGGATGACGAACAGGGAGATAGCGGCGATGACGGGGATGGGCGAGGGCAATGTGGGGATAATAATCTACCGCGCGGTGAGGAAGATGCAGGAACTGCTGGGCGGGAGCAAGGCGATATGAGCGAGAACGAGGCGGCCGAACTTTTCAACGGTGAGCTCGACGCTCTGCTGCGGGACGGGCGTCCGCCTTTCCCCAGTCACGACGAAGGCCTGATCCGGACGGCCGCCGCGCTGGCCGCCGCGGATTTCAGCGGCGATTCCGCCGTCCGGGAGGAACTGCGCGCCAGGCTGGCCGGAGGAAAAGAGAGGGCCGGAGTCCCGGCCCTGGTCGTAGAGGTTTTCACGGGCGCCGCTTTCAAGATGGTCTTCGCCGCGGCCTGCATGCTCCTGCTGGTCACGCAGGTCGCGCGGCGGCCGGGGCGCGCTCCTTCGCCGCCCGAGCCGGCGGCTTCGCTGCCGGCGCCCGCCGCGCCCGTCGCGGCGCTTCCGCGGGCGCTGCCAGCGCCGCCGCGGGTCTTTCCCGCCTCGCCGCGGCCCGTCCCCGTTCCCGGAGACGGGGCCCTGTTCGCGTCCATACCGATGTCCGCGCCGCGCGGCGAACCGCTGGGAGCTTTCCCCATCGGCAGCGCCGGCGCCGGTTCCCCCATAGTCACCGCCGCGGCCAGAGAGGTGAAGGCGGACGGGGGGACCGACCTGGTCATGGAGACGGAGTCCGTCGTGCTGATCATCGAGCGGCGGGCGACCTCGTACGAGGAATTTTTCGACAAGAGGACCATATGAAGGACGGAAAAGGAGGCCTTATGAAGAGGTTGATGATGGCGGCCGCCCTGGCGGCGGTAATGCTGGCCCCGCGGCCGCTGGGCGCCGCCGGCGCGGAGAGCGGGCATGGGAGCGTGGCGCAGGGGTACCGCGGCGCCGCGATAACCGTCGGCTGGGACCAGCTGCTCTACGTGAAGAAAGGCGACCGGGTGGACGTGCTGGTCACTTTCGACGCGCTGATGAAGGACGACAGGAAGGAGAAAGTCACCGCCACGATACTGCAGAACGTGGTGGTGCTCAACGTGATGAAGCCGGCGAAGCGCGAAGGCGCCGGCGTCATCGAACTGCTCCTCAACCCCAACGAGGCCCAGTACGCGGCCTTGAGCGTGGCGCAGGGACAGAAGGTCCACATATCCGTGCGCGCTCCCGGCGACCTGGAGCTGCACCCGATGGAAATGGCCAGCTTCCGCAGGCTGATAAAGTAGGAAGGAGGAGCTATGAAGACCTTGCTTATGCTGCTGATCCCCTGCGCCGTCTGCGCGGCCCCGGCGGCCGCTGCCTTCCCCTCGGCCCCGGAGGCTAAAGAAGTCTCCTGCGCCGCGGAGGAGATGCAGACGGCTTATTACTGGCTGGCTCCCGACCTGGACGCCGGCCTCCGGTCGCGCGCTACCCGCTGCGCGGGCCGCGGCGGGAAACTGGAGCTCCCGGGCTGGCTTGAACAGGAGCGGCCCGCGCTGCTGGAGAAGAAGGTCTGGAAAGACCCGGAGGAGGGCGAGCTCGCCGGGGCCCGTCTCTGGCAGGACGCTTTCTCCATACTCTACGAGCTGGCCGATAAGACCCGGACGACCGTGCCGGGCGCGTTGGAGAAGGAAAAGGCGGTTTCCCCGCTGGAACTGGAGAAGGAGTACGGGGATATCCGGCTGCGGCTGATAATGGCGGTGGACCGGCTGTACAGGTCCGGCATGGAGAAGACGCTCGCTGGCCGGGCCAGCGGTGTCCTGACCCGGTTCGGCGAAGCCGTGAAAGGTCTGGACGAGGCCACCGCCGCGATCTCCGAGAACGACGTGGAGGGGGCGTACAAAGGCATCGGCGGCGCCCTCGCCGCTTCGCGGGGCTCCTTCGCCGCGCTGACCGGAGAGGCCGCCAAACTGAAGACGGCCGCCCGCTACGAGGCCGAGACCCGGCTGCTGCCCGGCTACCGCGGCATCAGTCTGCCCCTGAGCGGTTCCCAGGTGATGTTCCTCTCGCCCGGCGACCGCGTGGACATGCTGGTGACCTTCGACGCGCTGATGGCCGACGACCGCAAGGAGAAGGTGACGGCCACGATACTGCAGAACGTGTCGGTGCTGAAGGTGGACAAGCCCGAGACCCCCGACGGCGTCGGCCTCGCGCAACTGCTGGTCAACCCCAACGAGGCGCAGTACGCGGCGCTCAGCCTGGTGCAGGGCGGCAGCCTCGCGCTGGTCCGGAGGGCCAAGGGCGACGTGGACCTCCATCCGATGGAGATCGCGTCGTTCAAGAAGCTGTTCAAATAGCGGAGGACGGCGGCGGAAAGGCCGGGGCCCCGGGCCGGGGCTCCGGCTTTTTTTGTATCATTTCCCCATGCATGAATGGGCATTGGCCGAATCCGTGATAAAAGCCGCGGCGGAGCACGCCGCGGAGCGGAAGCTGAAGCGCGTCGGCGAGGTCGCCGTCGTCTTCGGCGAGCTGCAGGCGATAGACCTGGAGATCTTCCCTTTCGCCATGAAGGAACTGGCGAAGAAGCGCCCGCTCATGGCCTCGGCGAAATTCAAGATAATCAAAGAACCCGCCGCTTTCCGCTGCCGGGCCTGCTCGGCGGAATTCGACCTCAAGCGCTTCCGCAAGGAGAGCGACGAGGCCGAGTTCATCCATTTCGTGCCGGAGATGGCGCATTCCTTCATCAAATGCCCTTCGTGCAAGAGCCCGGATTTCGACATAGCCGCCGGCCGCGGCGTCTACATACAGCACATCAAGGGGTCGAAATGACCGCGCTGGACCCCCGCCCCTCAGTAATAGCCGACCGCCTGAAGAAAGTGAAGAAGATAACCGCCGTCACCGGCTGGAAAGGCGGCATAGGCAAGAGCGTGACGGCCTCGACGCTGGCGCTGCTGCTTACCGAAAAGGGTTTTAAGACCGGCCTGCTGGACCTGGACCTGACCGGCGCCTCCTGCCATTTCATACTCGGCGCGAAAAAAGCCTTCCCGCGCGAGGACATGGGCCTGGTGCCGCCTTTCGTGCACGGCGTGAAGTTCATGTCTATCTCTTTCTTCTCCAAGGGACGGGGAGTGCCGCTGCGCGGCGCCAATGTCACCGACGCCGTGATCGAGATGCTGGCCGTGACCCTGTGGGGGGAGCTGGACCACCTGGTCATCGACATGCCGCCCGGCATAGGCGACGCCGCGCTGGACGCGCTCAAATTCTTCCCGAAGGCCCGTATCCTGGCCGTCACCACCCCGTCGCCGGTCGCGCGCGACGTGCTGCGCCGCTCCCTGGCCGTCTACAAAGGCATGAAGGTCCCCGTCGCCGGACTGGTGGAGAACATGAGCCCCGCGGGAGTGCCGCGCGATCCGCGGCTCGACGCCGCGCTGGGCGACCCGGAGAAACTGCTGCGCACCGCTTTCGCGAAGAAACTAGGGTTCCTGACCAGAAAACTGTTCTGAGCATCGGGAGGGGTTATTCCGGTATACTTGCTGACCTACACGGGCCTGTTCTGGGTCCCGTCCCTGCTTTTCGTTCTCTTTCTTTTCCCGCGCGTCGCGCCGGCCTATCGCCGTCCCTTCTGGCTGGCCGCGCTCATCATGGGCGCGGTCTCGATCGTCATGGAGCAGCTCTTCCTCCATTTCGAGGTCTGGGGTTTCTCCGAGGCCGTGGACCCGCTGGTGGGCTGGTGGGTGCTGGGCGCTCCGGTGGAGGAGTACGTCTACTGGTTCGGCGCCACTCCTTTCTGCCTCTCGGTCTATCTCGGCTACCGCCGTCTCCTGGGGAGGAAGGATGCCTGAGGACAAGGGACATCTCTCCGGCCCCGACGGCCCGAAGTTCACTACGACCAGGCGCTTCCCGTTCACCGTCCTGCTGGCCGCCCCGTTCTTTTTCATCATAATACCGCTCTACAGGGCCGCCCGGCGGTCCGTCGACTGGGCGGCCGCGGCGGCCATGATACTGACCTTCGAGGCGCTGATGTTCGCGGCCGAGTTCTTCTCGGTCGGCCGCGGGCACTGGGTCTGGAACCCCGACAGGATAGTCGGCCCCACGATATTCGGCATACCGCTGGAAGAGCCGCTGCTCTATTACTGGTTCCCGCCGCTGTTCGTGGTGGTGCTGATGCACGCGCTGAAGAACTGGCTGGACGGCCGGAAGGGGGAAGGATGAAACTGCTGCTGCTGGAGCTCTGGTTCTTCGTCCAGATACCGCTGGTCTGGTGGGCCTTCAGGCGCTTCGCGCGCCGGAACGTGACGGGCGAGATGATCGCCGGCACGATCATAGGCGTCTTCAACGAGTTCGCCACCCAGCCGCTCTGGGACTACCACTTCCGTCTCAATATCTACAAGGACACGCCGCTGGCGGTGGTGCTGGGCTGGGGCGTCCTTTTTACGCTGGTGGTCCATTTCTCCGGCGCGCTCTACAGGTTCTTCCTTAAGAAGGACCGCGTCGATATCCGCGATAAGCGCGTTTTTCTCTTCGATGTCATAGCGGCGGCGCTGATAGCTTTCCCCGTCGAGACGCTCTCGCTCAAGCTGGGGGTCTGGGATTACCGCTACGACCTGCTGGCCTGGGACTGGGGCAGCGTGCCGTTCTTCCATATGCCCTGGGAGGCCCTGTTCGGCTACTGCCTGCTGATGCTGGTGGGGCCCAGCTTCGTGCGGCTGTGGGAGAGCGTCTTCGAAGGGGAGAGGCCGTGAAACTGCTGCTGCTGGAGGTCTGGGGCTTTCTGCAGGTGCCGGTCGTCTGGTGGCTGTTCCGCCGTTACGCGCGGCGCGACGTGACGGGCGAACTGACGGCCGCGGCCATCGTCGGCGTCATGTGGGAGATGGCCACCGAGCCGCTCTGGGACTATAATTTCCGCGTTACTTTCTACAAGGACGCGCCGGTGGCCGTGGTGACCGGCTGGATGGTGATGCTGACGCTGATAGTCTACATAGCCGAAAAAGGCTACCTTAAACTGCTGAAAAAAGATAGAATCGCCAGGGGGGATAAGAGGATCTTTCTTTTCGACGTCGCCGCGGCGGCCCTTGTCGCTCTCCCGATGGAGACGGCCGGAGCGAAACTGGGGGTCTGGTCTTACCGGCAGGACCTGCTCCAGTGGGACTGGGGCCTGATACCGTTCTTCGGTATGCCCTGGGAGATAATGGCCGGTTACTCGCTTCTTATGCTGATAGTGCCGACTTTCATCAGGACCTGGGAAGGGGAGTTCGAGCGTGACCCTGGCCGCTGAACCTTCGCTGACCGCGAGGCTGAGCCACGGCTCGGCGGGACTGGTGCGCATGCAGGCCTGGTTCTCGGCGGGCCTGAACCTGCTCGTAGTCGTCTTCTGCCTGACGATCCCCGATTTCCCTTTCGACAGGCGCCTCCTTTACGTGATGGGCGGGTATTCCTTCTCTTACGCCGCCATAGCCCTCGTCGTCGAGCGCGTGACCCCGGCCCTGTTCAGGCGCTTCATCTCGGTCATGACCTGCGCCGGCGTGCTGGGCCTGGCCCCCATAATACACTGGAGCGGCGGTATAACCTCCCCTTTCACTGTGTTCTACCTGGTGTTCCTGATATCGGAGCTCGTCTACGGCGGGAAGGCGCGGTCCTCCACCGTCTGCGCCGTGGGCTCCTACTTCTCCGTCGTGCTCGCGGAGGCCGGCGGGCTGCTCCCCGTCACGGGCGACCTGGCCGCCAGGATCTACGCCAGCCCGCTGACCACTTTCTGGGTGCTGTCCTCCTACATGGCCTTCATGGTGATCTGCTCGACGCTGACGGGCATAATACTGACGAAGCTCCACCGCGAGGTCCAGAAGGAGTTCAACGCCAAGGAAGGACTTCTCAAACAGCTGGCCGACCTGGATTCCTGCTCCCAGATAGGCGTGCTGGCGCACCGCGTGGCGCACGATCTCAACTCCCCGATAGCCAGCGCTCTCGGCAGCCTGGACCTGATCCTGATGGACAAGGGCCTCGGCGAGGACGCCCGGGAGGGTCTCGAGTCGTCCCGTTCCTCGCTGCTCCATATGGCCGCCCTGATCAAGGGGATAAGCGGTTACGGCCGCGCCGGCGAGAACCGCCCCGTCGAAGTCCCGCTGAACCCGTTCTTCAGGGAACTGGCCGCGCTGGTCAGATTCCACCCGTCCGCCCTCGGCGGCAGCCTGATCGTGGACGAGGCTTCCATGGAGGGGCTTTCCATGCGCGGTTCCCTGAAGGAACTGAGACAGATCTTCTTCAACCTGATAAAGAACGGCTTCGAAGCTTCGGCCGGCCTGCAGCGGCGCGAGGTCCGCGTGAGCGCCAGCGCGGGCTCCGGTCCCCTCCTTACCGTGACCGTGGCGGATTCCGGGGCCGGTATCCCTCAGCATCGTCTGCCGCGGCTTTTCATGGACAGGTTCACTACCAAAAAGGACGGCACCGGCGTGGGCCTGCTGATAGTCGGCGAACTGGCCAGGAAGAACGGGGGCTCCGCGGCCGCGGTCAACCGGCCCGGCGGCGGCGCCGAGTTCTCCGTAACGCTGCCGGCCGCCTCCGCGGAGGTCGCATGAGGAACGCTCTG
The DNA here is from genome assembly GCA_964415175.1 of uncultured Elusimicrobiaceae bacterium. Lineage (GTDB taxonomy): Bacteria > Elusimicrobiota > Elusimicrobia > Elusimicrobiales > UBA9959 > UBA2231. Next base: position 18,765 of record CAYPYG010000016.1, on the reverse strand, counting down.
ATATTCGCTTCGGCGCTGGCCGCCGCGCTGCCGGGGTACGCCCGGGCCTCCGGCTACGAGTTCGACGGCGTCGGCGCCCGCGCGGTGGCGCGCGGGGGGGCCGTGACGGCCGCCGCGACGGACTGGACGGCGATCTACTGGAATCCCGCGGGCCTGGCCGCGGCCGGGGAACGGCACCTGGGAGTGGAGGCGCGCGCGGGGAGGATGTACACCAAGGACGGGAATTCTTTCAACGTGCTGACGACCAACCCCTTCGACAAAAGGCGGATCTCTTCGGGGTTCTTCTTCGGTTCGGCAGGGGCCGTCATACCGCTCACCGACGACAGCGCCATAGGAACGGGCATATATACGCCGCTGATGCAGGGCAGCGATTTCAGCGACACTTCGGCGCTCCCGACGGCGCTGGCCGATTCGCTGGATTACTAGAGCTCGGTGCTCGCGGCCGTAGGCAATATCTCTTATGCCCGCCGGCTGACGGAACGGCTTTCGGCCGGAGTCGGCGTGAACGCGCTTTACGGCGATCTGGAGTCGAAGTCCGAGATCCACTGGACGGCCGTGATGCTCATCGACCCCATGACGGCTCCCCTCGCCAATACCACGCAGAGGAACGTTTCCGACGCCTCCGGCTATGGCGTCGAGGGGGTCGGCGGCCTGCGCTACGCCGTCAACGGCGACTGGGCGCTGGGTCTGGTCGCGCGCAGCGGGGCGACGATAAGGCTCAAAGGGGAGGAGGAAGTTTTCCTCAATGGCGTCCCCCAGGATAAAAGCGATTTCGAATACCCGGTAAAGCATCCGGCCACCACCGCCGTCGGCGTCCTGTGGCGGGCCTCGGATTCGCTGACGCTGACTTTCGACTGCGCTCAGACCTGGTGGAAAGGTTTTTCCAGCGCCCTGACCTACTCCAAGCCGTCCGCCCTCCTAGCGAACAGGACCAATTCCTACCGGTGGGAGAATTCCGTCAAGTTCAGGCTGGGGGCACTGAAGCGTCTGAACGACCGTTACGAGGCGATGGCCGGCTACGCTTTCGATACTTACGCCATCGACAAGGACAGCGTGGATTTCTCCACCGCCGTCGACGTTCCCATGCACCGCGTCTCCGCCGCCGTCACCCGCAAGGGTGAGACCCTGGACGCCACGCTGGCCGCGCTGGCCGGAGGCGGCAGGCGCACTTCCGGCGGGGTGGATTATTCCGTCCGGGGCTGGTACGTCATGGGGGAGGGTAAGTACAGGTTCTGACGCCAATTTGATATCATAGTATACGCAGAAGGAACGGGGTGCGAATCCCCGGCTGCCCCGCAACGGTGATGCCGCAAGGCTCAGCCCGGTCTACTGCGAACCCCCGCGCAGGGGGTCTCCGAGGGGAGTCTTTGCGGACCCTTTCTCCCCCGGAGAAAGGGTCTTTTTTTGTCTTAATTCGGGGACACAATACCTATTTCGACTGAAATAGGTATTGTGTCCCCCGGAAAATCTTTATCGGGTAAGGACAAAATGAGGATAATTTGCGCTTTTTTAATAGGTATTATGTCCCCGTTACCGGCGGCGGGGGAGGCCCCGGAGCGCGTGGTCTCGCTGCTGCCGTCCTACACGGAAACGATATTCGCCCTGGGGGCGGGGGAGAGGCTGGTGGGCGTCTCCAATTTCTGCAACCGGCCGGCCGCGGCGGCCGCGCTGCCCAGGGTCGGCGATTATTTCAATCCCGACATAGAGCGCATCTACGCGCTCAAGCCCGGTCTCGTCTTCGACGGCGACTGGAAGAACTCCGCGGCCTCGGAAAGACTGTCGGCATTGGGGCTGAAGGTGGTGCGCCTGCCGGAAGAGCGGCGCGCCTCCGATCTCTACCGCACGGTCAGGATGATAGCTTCCGAACTGGGCCTGGCGAAAGAGGGAGCCGAGCTCAACGCCCGTCTGAAAAAGGATTTTTCCGGTGCCGCCTATAAGGGCAAGCGGCGGCTGACGGCGTATATAGAGGTGGACGCCGGCGGCTGGTCGGCCGGCGGCGCTTCCTTCCTCTCATCGCTGGCGGAGCTGGCCGGGGCCGACAATATCTTCGCCGGGGAGAAGGCCGGGTATTTCCAGGCCTCCTGGGAGACCGTGGTAGAGGCCGATCCCGCCGTGATCGTCTGTCCCGGCGGCGACGCCGCGGAGATAAAGGCCCGGCCCATGGCCGGGAGGCTCCGGGCGGTCCGCTCGGGCGCCGTGCTCTGCGGCCTGGACCGCGATCTTTTCGCGCGCCTCACTCCTTCCTCGCCGTCGGCGGTGAAAGCGCTGAGGGAGGCGCTGGATGAGTTCAGGTAAGGCCGCGGCGGCCCTGCTGGGACTGGCGGCCTGCGCCGCCCTGGCGCTGGTATCCGGCCCCGCCGGGGCCGACCCGGACATAATCCTCAATATAAGGCTGCCGCGCGTGCTGGCGGCCGCGCTGGTCGGCGCGGCGCTGAGCGTGGCCGGGGCCATACTTCAGGGCGTTCTGAAGAACCCGCTGGCCGATCCCTACATCATCGGCACCTCTTCCGGCGCGATGGCGGGGGCCGCGGGCGCGGCCTGGCTGGGGCTCGGGCCTCTCTCGCCGCTCTTCTACCTGCTCGTCGGAGGGGGAGGGCTGGGCGCCACCGCGGCGGCCTATCGCCTGGCGCGGATAAAGGGCCGCACCTCTGGCGTGGCCATGCTGCTGGCCGGCGTGGCGGTCAGTTCTTTCCTGGCCGCGCTGGTCATGCTGCTGGTGTCGCTGGACCGCGGCCGCGGACTGCCGCTGCTCTCCTTCCTGCTCGGCACGGTGAGGGCCTTCGAGCCGGCGGCGCTCGCGGCCCTGGCCGCCGTGACCCTGGCCGGCGCCGCCGCCGCGGCGCTGCTCGGGCGGCAGCTCGACATACTTTCGGCCGGCGAGGAAGGGGCCACGCGGCTGGGCGTGCCCGTCGAACGCATGAAGCTCGTCCTGTTCTCGCTGGCGGCGCTGCTGACCGCGGCGGCCGTGGCGGTGGCCGGGGCGGTGGGTTTCGTCGGGCTCATAGTGCCGCACGCGGCGCGGCGCCTTTTCGGTCCGCGCCACGCCGGGCTGGCCTTCTATTCGGCGGTCTGCGGCGCCGGCTTCCTGATGCTGGCCGACGCCCTCGCCCGGACGGCGGCGGCGCCGGCGGAACTCCCCGCCGGCGTGATAACGGCGCTGGCCGGGGCCCCGTTCTTCCTTTTCCTGCTCCGCCGGTCGCCGGGGGAGGACCGGCGATGAGACTGCTGGCATTCGAGGGGGTTTCCTTCTCCTATAACGGCAAGTCCGCCATCGACGGCCTGAGCTTCTCCGTCGGGCGGGGAGAACTGCTCTCGGTCTTCGGGCCGAACGGTTCGGGCAAATCCACCCTCCTGCGCCTGGCCTGCGGAGCCCTGCGGCCCGGAACGGGTTCGATAAAGGCGGGAGGCCGGCCCCTGGCCGGCCTGGCTCCGCGCGAACAGGCGGCCCTCGCCGCCTATGTGCCCAGCGAACCCTATGTCCCCTTCGATTTCACGGCCCTGGACATAGCGCTGATGGGGCGTTCCCCGCTGCTGCGCTGGTGGCGGGACTATCGCCCGGAGGACAGGGAGGCCGCCCTGCGCGCGCTGGACGCCTGCGGTATAGCCGGTCTGGCCGGCCGCGGGATCAATTCGATATCCAGCGGCGAGCGCCAGCTGGCCTTCCTGGCGCAGGCCCTGGCGGGCGGCGCGCCGCTGCTGCTGCTGGACGAGCCCACCTCACATCTCGACCTGAAGTACCGCTCGGCCTTCTTCGGGACGCTCGCGGCGCTGCGCGAAGGCGGCCTCTCTGCCATCGTCGTCTCGCACGACCTGCGCCTGGCCGCGGCCTATTCCACCTCCGCCCTCGTCCTCTCGGGCGGGCGGGCGCTGTTCCACGGTCCCGCCGGAGAGGCGCTGGCCCCGGAACTCCTGGCCCGGGCTTATTCGATGCCCCCGGAAGCCGCCGCCCGCCTGGCCTAAACGCCGGTAGGCCCTAAGACCGCGCGCCGCTGGGTATTCGGCCTCTGTCGCCGGACCCCGCTTTCCCGTACACTATATCGATGACCAAGGAACTTCGCGCTCTTCTTCTCGCCCCGCTCGTCTTTTTCTCCGCTCCATTCTCCGCGGCCGCTTCGCCGGCCCTGGAGGACCTGCTTTCGCGGGGCGCGGCGCCCGAAGTCCCGGCCGCGGCGGACGCGATCCTGGCCCCCATGCCGGCGGCCTCCTTCAGGGGCGATTTCACCGCCGTTCCCGAGTACTCTTTCGTCTACCTCAACGACCTGGTCGTCAAGGCCATCGACGCCAGCGCCCGCAGCTTCGACGGCGCCATCTTCAGCATAACGATGAAGGACATCCCCGACGCCATAATGCGGGCCAGGGCCCGCGGCGTGAAGACCCGCCTGATAATCGACGAGTCGCACGTCTATCCCCGGATGGACACCCAGATAAAGCGCCTGATACAGGACGGCGTGGAGATACGCACGCTGCGCGGCACGCGCTCCTACGGCGTCATGCACAACAAGATCACCATACACGACGGCGTCCTGGTCACGGTCGGCTCGTACAACTGGACCTTCGGCGCCACCTTCTCCAGCCACGAGAACACCGTCGCGGCCCGCCACCCGATATATGTCGAGGGCTACAAGCGCTATTTCAAGTGGATGTGGTCGCACGCCAGGCCGCTCTCCTCGGGCCCTTCGCAGGAGGTCTCCCAGGGCGGTTACGGCGCTCCTCCGGCCGACCCTTCCCCCGTGATGAGCCTCAACGGCTCTCCGGTGCCAGCCTACGTCTTCTCCCCCGGCGGCGGCGCGCAGGAGGAACTGGCGCGGCTCATCGATTCCTGCCGTTCGTCCCTGGACGCCGTCACCTACACTTTCTCGTCCAAGGTCCTGGCCGACGCGGTCGTGCGCGCCAGGGACCGCGGTGTGAAGGTCCGCTTCATGATCGACGAGAAGCGCGGCGCCGAGTCCGGCCTGGCCAAGTACCTCCTCGACAGCGGCGTGGACATAAAGTTCCGCGGCGGCCGCAACGAGAAGGGCGCGATGCACTCCAAGTACGCCATACTGGACGGGGAGATCCTGCAGACCGGGTCCTTCAACTGGACGGTGAACGCCAGCGCGAACTCCTTCGAGAACATGATTTTCGTGGGCGATCCCGGCGCCGTCTCCGCCTACCGCCAGAACTTCGACTGGCTTTTCTCCGGGGCCTATACGCCGACCCAGGCAGATTTCGACCTGAACGGCTCCAGTGGCCCCGCCGACTGACGGCGGTCAAACTCGCAAAAATCATAAAAATCGCAGCGCTTCAACGGAGCGCGCTTTTTTGATATAATATCCCCGTACTTTGGGTCAGGGGTAGTCCTCCTTCATGGCACGCGCCGCCTTGACAGACAAACCCTGTCAACGAACCGTTACTAGGAGAGAAAATGACTTCGTCAGGTAACATAAAGCCGGGTTCAGCGCAGCCCGATTCCAGCCACAAGGCCCTGCCGGAAGGCTACGGCGAGACCGAGGCCGTTCTCCTTCCGCGCGATCCCAACTGGATGTATCTCTACTGGGAGATAACCGAGTCCACCCGCGCCGGGGTCCGCAAAGCCCACGGCGAGAACGTTTTCGACACCTCCCTGCAGGTCGTGCGCGTTTACGATATGACCGCGGCGGACGGGGGCGGCGGCGCGCCGCACAAGTATTTCGACATCCCGGTCCGGCTGGAGGCCCGCAGCTGGTACGTGAACGTCCAGGAAAGCGGCCGTTCCTACTGCTGCGAACTCGGCCTGGTCACGCCCGACGGCAAGTTCATAGGCCTGGTCAGGACCAACGCCGTGAAACTGCCCGCGGGCCGCGTCTCGGACGTTACCGACGAGAAATGGATGGCGGTCAGCGGGGATTTCGAGAAGCTGCTGCAGCTCTCGGGGGTGGAGTATATAGGCAAGGGCTCCGGCGAGGTCGCCAAGTCCCTGGCCCAGCGCTGGGAAATGCTGCGCTCGGTGTTCTCTCGCGCCGCCTCCTGGGGCGTCTCCTCGCTCTCCTCCCACCAGCAGCCCAAGCCGGCCGAGAAGAAGTTCTGGCTGGTGGCCGACTGCGAACTGATACTCTACGGGGCCACCGAACCCGACGCGAAGGTCACGCTGGCCGGCCGCGTAGTGCACCTTAATCCCGACGGGACCTTCTCGATGCGCTTCGCGCTTCCCGACGGCAAGATGGACCTGCCGGTGGCCGCCACCTCGGCCGACGGCTCCGACACCCGCACCATAGAGATCAAGGTCACCCGCAGCACGGTAAAAGATGGAAAATAACGAGAAAGGCTACCTCGCGCTGGTTCTTCACGCGCACCTCCCGTTCATAAGGCACCCCGAATACGAGGACTTCCTGGAGGAAGACTGGTTCTTCGAGGCGATGTGCGAGACCTACCTGCCGATGCTCGACGTCTACGAGCGCCTGGCGCAGGAGGGGACCGATTTCCGGGTCACGATGTCGCTGACGCCGCCGCTCTGCGGCATGATGGCCGACGAACTGCTCAAGAAACGTTTCCAGAACTACGTCCATAAGCGCCTGGAACTGTCGCAGAAAGAGGTCCACCGCACCCGCAATACCTCCTTCGCCCCCGTGGCCGAGATGTACGAGCGCAAGTTCCGCCGCATCATCGAGCTCTACGAAGGCTATTACCACTGCAATGTCCTGGAAGGCTTCAAAAAATTCCAGGACATGGGCAAGCTCGAGATCATCACCTGCTGCGCCACCCACGGCTTCCTGCCGCTCGAGGTGCGCAAGGAGGCGGTCAACGCCCAGATACAGATAGCGGCGCAGGACTATACCCGCCGCTTCGGCCGCGGGCCGCGCGGCATTTGGCTGGCCGAGTGCGCCTACAATCCCGGCGACGAGATCTACCTCAAGGCGCACGGCATCCGCTATTTCTTCCTCGAGACCCACGGCATCATCTACGGCAGCCCGCGCCCGCGCTACGGCGTCTACGCGCCGGTGTACTGCCCGTCGGGCGTGGCCGCCTTCGGCCGCGACATGGAGAGCGCGCACCAGGTCTGGAGCGCCGAGATGGGCTACCCGGGCGACCACCGTTACCGCGAGTTCTACCGCGACCTGGGCTACGACCTGGAATACGATTACGTCAGGCCCTACCTGCACCAGGACGGCGTGCGCCGCAATATCGGCATGAAGTACTGCAGGATCACGGGCAAGGTCGGCCTCAACGAGAAAGAACCCTACAACCCGCACGAGGCGCGCGAGGTGGCGGCTTCCCACGCGGGCAACTTCATGTTCAACCGCGAGCGGCAGGTGGAGCATCTCTACGGCTTCCTCGGCCGCAAGCCGATACTGGTGTCGATGTACGACGCGGAGCTGTTCGGCCACTGGTGGTACGAGGGCCCGGACTTCATCGAGTTCCTCTTCAAGAAGATGCACCACGACCAGAAGACGGTCAAGACCATCACCCCGAGCGAGTACCTGGGGCGCCACCCGGACAACCAGGTGGTGCAGCCGTCGATGTCGTCGTGGGGGGACAAGGGCTACAACGAGGTCTGGCTCAACGGCACCAACGACTGGATGTACCGCCACCTGCACAAGGCGGTCTCACGCATGGTCGACATGGCCAACCGCTTCCCGCACGCCGACGGCCTGCTCAAGCGCGCGCTGGACCAGTGCGCGCGCGAGGTGGTGCTCGGCATGTCGTCGGACTGGGCTTTCCTGATGACCGTCGGGACGGCCAAGACCTACTCGACCAAGCGCTTCATCGACCACACGCACCGCTTCAACGGGCTCTACGAGCAGATCATGGGCAACCGGCTGGAAGAGGGCTACCTGAAGGACATCGAGTGGAGGGACAATATCTTCCCCGAGGTGGACTACAGGGCCTTCTCTTCCGAGGCCGAGCGGCGCGCACGCGAAGCGGCTTAGTACTTAAGCCGCCTATGAAAAAGCCCCGGTTCCCCCGGGGCTTTTTCATTGACCGGCCTCCCTCCGGTCAGCTCTCGCTCCCTGCCGGTTCCATAAGGAGACAGCCGGGGGAGGCGGCGCGCCAGCTAAGCGGGACCGCCTCGGAGGCGCGAGCATCGTAAGCGCGAGCGCCGAGAGCCGAGGACCGACGCGCTATGCGCGCGAGTCCGTGTCCCGCGTGCTGGCACGCCGACATGCCCCCGGAATAATTCTCGACTATGGAACTGGGAGGGACGGGGCTTAGACCGCCGTTTTGTGGGCCACTTTCGGGGCCGGGTGTATGCCCAGGACGCCGCAGAGGGGCAGGAAGTTCTCCGGGTGGGGGACCTGGTCCCGGCCGCAGAGCGGCGCGCAGGCGTTCTGCAGGTGGAAGAGGGTATCGGAAAGGCCGAGATTCAAGGCCACCCGTCCCAGCTTGCTCAGGCGGTGCAGGAGTTCCGGCGAGGGAGCCCTGCCCAGTTCCTCGGCCGCGGCCAGCGCCGCCCGTTCCAGTTCCGTTTCGGCGTCCTTGACCGCCTCCAGCGAAAGTCCGAGGCCGGAGAGACGTTCGGACAGGTCCAGCGCCTTGTCCAGCGATTCCTCGGCGCCCCTGCGGGCGAAGTCGCCCAGCAGCACCTCTGCCGTTTCCGCCGCGTAGAATTCCAGTTCGTTCTTTATCGAGGGGAAGTCGGAGACGCGGACCCTCTTGTCGCCCCTGAAGAGGTCCGCGTACTCGGTTATGACCGAAAAAAGCCCGGCGGCGCGGCGGGCCTTCACCTCGGCCACGGCGCAGGAGAGCAGGTCGTAGCGGTTGGCGTAACTCTGGTCCGGCATGGCCGCCCCGGTCGAGAGGGCCAGTTTCTGGAAGCGTTCCCGCGCCTCGCGCGCGGGCAGGGCGGCCAGTTCCGCGAAGGCCCCGGCGAAAAGGTCGCCTCCGCCCTTCTCCACGGCCAGCACGCGCGGCAGATTGCCGTCGAACCTGGCGTAGAGGAAGGCGAAGTCCCTGGTCTCGCCCAGCACGGGGGCGCTGAACACGGCCCTGCCGCGCGCCAGCCGAGTGGCGCCGTCGGAGGAATCCTGGGTCAGTTCCCAGCGGAAGAACCTGCCGCCGGGCAGTCCCTTTTCCAGTCTGCCCGACAGGGCCAGTTTGAGATAGAAAGCCGCCATCTGGGCGGGAGTGACGGCTTCGGCTTTCGCCAGTTTCTCGTAGACCGCTCCGCCGTTCTCGTGATCCGTAAAATTGGAAGGGGCCATCTGCAGCAGGGAGGTCAGTCCCCGCTCCAGCCCCTTGAAGCCGAACTCCGAGGCCAGCTCGGCGACGCGGGCCGCGTACTTGAGGTTCTGCACGGTCTCGCCGCGCGAGATATCGGAGAAGAACCAGCCGCAGCTGGTGAACATGAGCTGCGCGTTCTTCTGCATTTCGAGCAGCCGCAGGGCCTTCCGCCGGGCTTCCGCGTCCGGTTCCCCGGCCGCGTGGGCGCGCAGGAAGGATTCGACGGCGCCTTCGGACGGGTCCAGGATCAGGTCGATAAAGGCGTTGCGCGCGGCCCAGATGTCGCGGAAGTACTTGGGCCCCTCTTCCTTGTAAACTTCCAGCGCGGCGTCGCGCAGCCAGTTCAGCGCGGCCCTCAGCGGCAGCCGCCAGGCGACCTGGAAGAGGCCCTCCTTGCCGCAGTCGCAGCCCCCTTTCCAGCGGCGTACGCCGTGGGCGCAGCTCCAGGCCGTGCCCTCGTTGTCCGGTCCGGCCTGTATCTCGGCCTCCCAGGCGGGCGGATGCAGCTCCAGGTAGCGTGCGAAGGTGACCGGTTCGATGCCGCGGGCCGGCAGTTCGTGGCGGAAAGCGTGGGCCAGCGTCAGGTCCCCGAACTTCTGGTGATGGCCGAAAGTCTCGCCGTCCACGGCCACCGAGACCAGCTGGTCCGGTTCGGGGCCGGAATAGCAGGCCTCGACCCGGGCGGCGAAGGCCGCCGAGTCCTTCAGCGCCCCTTCGAAGGCCACGGCCTTGGAAAGGTTGCCGTCGTAGAAGAAGACCGCTATCGAACGGTTCCTGATGTTCCTGCCCTCATGGTCCTTGTCGTACCAGACATAGGCCCGTTTCGGGTCCACGGCCCCGCCGGAGATGCCGGTCCAGGTCGCCGCCCCCGGCGCGCGCACCTTTTCCGCCTGCCAGGGGGAGAGGATCACGTACTTCATGCCGTGGTCGATGAGCAGGCGGAGCGTGTCCCGGCTGCAGGCGGTCTCGGCCAGCCAGATGGCCTCGGCCGGGAAGCCGAAGCGGCGCTCGAAGTCGGCCAGCCCCCAGGCCATCTGGGTGAGCTGGTCGTTGAAGGAGGCCAGCGGCATGATGACGTGGTTGTAGACCTGCGCGATGGCGTTGGGGACGCCGTACGTCTCCCGGTGCCTTCGCGCGGTCTCGAGCATCTTGCGGTAATAGTAGGGGTATTCCTTCTCCAGCCAGCCGGCCAGCGTAGGGCCGAAGTTGAAGCTCATGTACTCGTAATTGTTGACGAACTCCAGCACCTTGCCCTTGGAGTCGAAGATGCGCGCGAAGAGGTTGGGCAGGTAGCATTCGCGGGCTATGCGGCGGTTCCAGTCGCGGTAGGGGGCCGCCGAGGGCTGGGGAGTGACGGCGCCGGTCCAGGGATTCTCGCGGGGGGGCTGGTAGAAATGAGCGTGAACGGCGAAGTAGCGCTTCGGCTTGCGGTGTTGCGTCATGTGGATATTATAGAAACAATGCCCGCCCGGTGAAAGACCGCATTAAGGAGAAGCATTCCGGGCGCCGCCGGGGTATCACCACGAAAAAACGCCGCTCGCACACCGTGCTCGCGCTCCGACCTCGGCACTCGCGCTCGTATGCGCCTCCGCTCCGCGGGAAGCAAAGCACCGTCAGCTGCGGCGCATACTCCGTAAGCTCGGGCCTTCGGACGGTTTTTCTTAGGTGATACCCCGCCGTCCCCGGCTGTCTCTTTATAAGGCACTGTAGTCGTTTTTATTTGCGGTTTACGGCGAGGAACCAGCGGAGGTTGAAGTCGAAGGCGTCGAGGTCCCGGAGGCGGAACGGGGCCAGAGGCGCGCGGAGGCGCAGCGCCGCGAAGGCGGCGGTGACGGGCACCTTGCCGAACGAGAAAGCGTGCAGTTCCTCCAGCGTAAGGCGGAAATTCTCCAGCGAGGAATACCCTTTCCGCGCGCCGAGCCAGGAATAATCCGCCTCGTCCCAGCGCAGCCGGTAACGCGCCCCCGCCGTCGTGAGAATATCGAGGTACAGGGCGGTCTCCTTCCGCTGCTCCGCGGAGGCCGGAGCCGTCCCGGAGACCCGGCCCAGCGTCCTCTTTATCGCCGTTTCAAGACCGGCGGAGAGTTCCGCCGGGTTCGCCGAGGGAGGGGTCTCTTCCACCGCGCCCGCCGCGAAGGCCGCGATCTCCGCGTACGGTAAGAAATCCTTGACGTTTTTTCCGTAAAACCTTACGCCTTCGTCGGTGACCTCGGCCTTGACCAGCTCTTCAGGGGGCGGGAGAAGCGGCAGGCCGGCGGCGTCGAAGACGGAGGTCCTGAGGCCCAGCCCGGCCGCCGCCGCCGAGGCCCCGGACAAAGCGGCGGCTCCGGCGGCGGAAAAGAGCTCGCCCGGCCTGGCCCGCCAGCGTTCCAGCGCTTCGGCGCCGCCGGTCCGGCGCAGTCCGGCCGCGGCTTTCAGGCAGAGGGACCTGTCGGCGGCTTCGTCGGAGGGGAAAAGCGAGAACACCGGCATTTCAGCGGGAATTCTTCCTGGCCATGATGTCGAGCATGATCCTGTCCACGCCGCCCATGCCGGCCCTGGAGATATGGGCGATGTTCTTTATGGTCTCCTCGGCCGTGGCGCCGATGAAGCCCTCCTCCTCGGTGATGCCTTCGCCGGCCGCGGCCATCCAGCCCGCGCGCACGGCCGAGTCGGCCGAGGAGGCGACTTTGAGCGCGCAGCCGCTCTTGGCGCCGTCGCAGAGCATGCCGCCTATGTCGCTTATGACGGTGTTGACCGCCAGCGTAAGCGCCCGTCGGTCCCCGCCGCGGCGCTGGTAGACTATGGCCGCCGCCGCGCCGACGCCGGCCGCCACGGCGCAGCCGCAGATGGGGGCCAGTTCGCCGGTGAAGACCTTGATGTAGGCGTTTATCATGTGGGAAAGGGCTATGCTGCGCAGGATCCTCGCCCGGGGCACCCGGGAGGCCCTGCCGATTATCCACGGGACCAGAGAGGCCACGACGCCCTGGTTGCCGGATTCGCCGCTGGACATGACCGGCAGGGACATTCCGGCCATCCTGGCGTCGGTGGCGGAGGCCGCCATCATCTTGGCCCGGGTGACCACGTCCCGGTGCAGGAAACCTTTATCGACCAGGTCCTTCAGATAATAACCGACCTTGCCTGCTTCCATTCCCGCTTCGGAGGCGCGCAGGTTCATCCTCACGCCTTTCTCTATGTAGGCCAGCTCGGCGGGGCCGGCGCTTTCGGCCGCGGCGACCAGGTCGCCGAAATCGGAGACTTTGAGGAGCCTCTTGTAGGGGGGCAGGCCTTCGGCGGGGGCTCCGCCGGCGCCGGAGCGCAGCGCCCTGCCGTTGAGTTCCAGCCGGGTCACCCTGCCGTGCCCGCCGGCCACGACGCAGAGCGCGGAGTCCTTCCCCGCCGAAACGCACGCGGAGATGAAAATGCCCCGTTTCGAGTGATCGGGCTTGAGCTGGACGGAGCCGGAGCGCAGCAGGGCGCGGGCCGCTTCGAGGTCCCTGCCGGAGAGGTCCTTGAATATCGCCGCCCCGGCCTTGTGATCGGCCAGCACCGCCCCTACGGCCGCGGCCAGGGCGTTGCCCTTCTCGCCGCCGGTGTTGGGCAGGGCTACGGCCAGTCCGTTCTTGAAGGTTCCCGGGTCCAGCCGGACTTCCACCCGTTCCGCCGGCCTTTTGAGAAGGGCGGCGGCCCGCGCGGCGCAGAGCGCCACGGCCACGGGTTCGGTGCAGCCCATGGCGGGGTAGACCTCGTGGTCCAGCACTTCCCTGAGCAGTCTTTTCATCGCGGCGGGCGCCGCTCTCCTGGTCGTGACGGTCAAGATACACCTCTCTCGGCGAAAAGCTGACGGAGTACAGATTACAATTTTACGGGGGAGCCTTTACAGGACCGTCAGCGCCAGGTGCAGCAGGGCGGCCGCGACGGAGGCCGAGGCCAGGTTCAGCAGAGCGATGCCCAGCGACTCCTTCGCTCCCAGTTCCCTTACCATGACCAGCAGGCTGGCCAGGCAGGGCAGGTAAAGCGCAAGGAACACGCTGGCCACGGCTATCTGCGCCGGGGCGAGGCCGAAAGGCGCCAGCATGGCTATCGAGATGTCCTTTTTCAGGAAGCCGAGCACCATGACCGATACCGTCTCGCCGGGCAGGCCGAAGAAGGCTTCGAGAGGTCCTTTGAACGCCCCGGAGATCGCGGTCAGCGCGCCGCTCATGTCGGCCAGGTTGACCAGGAAGACGCCGAGCATGATCATCGGGACCGCGTCGAGGAGGAACTCCTTGATCCGTATCCAGACTTTGCGCGCCACCAGGCCGGGAGGGGGAAGATGGTAGGGGGGGATCTCGACGAAAAGTTCGGGCGCCTCGCCGCGGGTGAAACGGTTCAGGGCCGCGCCGGCCGTCAGGCCTGTCGCCGCGATGGTCCCGAAGACCAGGAAAACCCAGCCCATGCCGTGCGGCGCCAGGAGGCTCAGTATCATGGCGCTCTGCGGCATGCACGGGGCCACCATCAGGGCCAGGGCCGTCGCGATGACGCGCTCTCGCCGGGTTTCCAGGACGCGGGCCGCGAGTATGCCTGGCACCTTGCAGCCGAGCCCGAGCATCACGGGAATAGTGCCGTAGCCGTGCAGCCCCAGGCGGTGCATGAAATCGTCGAGCAGCACCGCCAGGCGCGGCAGGTAGCCCAGGTCCTCCAGGAGGCTCAGTATGAGGTAGAAAGCCAGTATATAGGGCAGGACGACTATGAAAGGGATGAACAGGCCGGTCGTCAGCAGGCCGAACGATTCCATCGGGGCCGGCGTCACGCCCAGCAGCATGGCCTTCAGCCAGTCCGGCGCGGGCGCCAGGTCCGCCGCGCGCAGCAGCAGCGGCATATAGTAGTCGTTGAAGAGAGGTTCGAGGACGCCGATGAGCCCCTCGCCTATGAAGCGTATGATATAGAAAGAGAGGGCCAGCACGGCGGCCGCGGCGGGCAGGCCGGTGGAGGGGCGCGAGGTCAGGTCCGCCAGCTTCTCGAGGAAGCCGGGATGCCGGTGCTCTATGCGCTGGCGCTCGGCGGCGATGCGGCCGATGAGTTTCCATTTCTCGTCGTGGCCGGGAGGCGGGCAGATCGGCGCCGGCAGGCGGCCGGCCAGGAAAGCGGCGACGGCGGCGTCCAGTTCCTTCAGCCCTTCGCCGGTGGTCGCCACCAGCGGGATGAAGCGGGCGCCGAGGTCCGTTTCCAGCCCTTTCACGTCGATATGTATGCCGCGGCGCTCGGCTATGTCCCATTTGTTGAGCAGGAAGATGACCGGCAGGCCTTTCTCCAGCATCTGCATGGCGAAGAAAAGGTTGCGCTCCAGATTGGTGGCGTCGAGCACGTCGAGGACAAGGTCGCCGGGCGAGGAGTTGATGATGCCGGCGGCCGCCTCTTCTGCTTTGTTGGTGGGTTCGAGGGAGTAGGCGCCGGGCACGTCGGTGAGCTGGAAGCGGTGGCCCGCCAGCATCGTGGAGCCGCTGGTGTACTCCACCGTGGTGCCGGGATAGTTGGAGGAGATCACGTCCAGGCCCGTCAGGCGGGAAAAGACCACGCTCTTGCCGACGTTCGGGTTGCCGGTCAGCAGTACCGAGCGCGCGCGCACCTTGAGCTTTATGTGCACGGCCATGTTGCGGCCGATGGCGACGCGCGTGCCGAGCACTTCGGTGATCACGGGCCCCCGGGCGGAGAGAGGGGAGACCTTGTGCAGCTGGCGGCCTTCGATGATCCCCATGGCGCGCAGGCGGGACCTGAGTCCCGGACCGCCTTCGATGGACTGGACATAGCCGCGCTCGCCTTCCTGGGCCGAGAGCAGGTCCGTGAGCTCCCTGGTCTTCGGTGTCATAGGCGCCGTCGACCCCTGATGAACTTCCTGAGCTCCTTCAGTCTCGCCCTGCCCGCCGCGGAGGAGTAGAACGCGGTCATGGCCTCTATCGCCGACATGGTGCGGGGGCTTACCGCGTGCTCCAGGCGGCAGGCCTCGGCGTCGGCCGCGCGCTCGCCGGCGCCGGTGACGAGCTTGAGAAAGGACCTCAGCCCGAGATGCGAGCGCTCTATTCCCTTACCCTCCTTGAGCCCGCGAGGGGTGGGATGGACGGCGCCGTAACGGGCCTGCGTGATCATGCCCGCCCCGCGCAGCACGCGCAGCGCGGAATTGACGGTGGGCATCCTGACGCCGAGGCGCCTGGCTATGTCGGCGACCCGCGCCCCGCCGCGAGCCGAGGCGAGCGCGGTGACGGCCTCCAGGTAATCCTGCATTTTGGGGGAGATCGGGGCGTGTCCGGGCATAAATGTTAGAGAACTCTAACATTTATGCCGCGGGTGGTCAAGGGGGGGTCAGTCCTGGAGGCAGTCGCCGGCGCAGGGCCTGTCCATCTCGGCGACGTCCAGCATGTACTCTATCTCGAACGCGATATGGAAGACCGTGAGTATAAGGGCCAGGACGACGAGGGCCGTCACCCAGGGGGGCATCATGCGAAGTCTCGCGGCGGCCTGCTGGAAATGCTTTTTCATCTTTCCTCCCGCGGGTCCAGCGACTTGAGGATCGAGGTCAGGTCGCTGTTCCTTTCACCGCTATTATATGTTTTGGCCGCCAGTATTTCCACTGCGGCGGTCACCGGCAGTTCCAGCCCGCGCGAAGCGGCCCCGGACAGGATATAGCGGACGTCCTTGAGCAGGTCCTTGAGCGCGAAGGCCGGGGGGAATTCCCTTTTTAGTATGTTCTCTTTCTTCATCCGGAAGTAGCCGCAGTCCAGCGCCGGGCTGGCCTCGGCCGTCCGGAATATCAGTTCCGGGTCCAGGCCGAAGGCTTTTGCCAGCGCCGCGCTCTCGCACAGCCCGGTGGTCATCTGGGCCAGGAGGAGGTTCACGCAGAGTTTGAGCCGGGTGCCGGCGGTCGGCGGGCCGGCGTGGATGACGGTCCTGCCCATCGAAAGCAGGAGGGGGCGGCGTTTTTCCAGAGCTTTCTCCTCCGCGCCGGCCAGGATGATCAGCGTGCCGTTCTCGGCCAGCGGCTTGGAGCCCGCGACGGGGCAGTCCAGGAAGGTCACGGCCTCCCGGAAGCAGAGGGCCGCGAGCTTTTCGCAGTAGGCGGAGGAGAGGGTGCTCATGTTGATGAGCGTGGAGCCGCCGAAGCGGGCGGCGAAGAGGCCGTCGGGGCCGCCGAGCACCGCTTCCATCGCCTCGTCGCCGGTGACCATGGTTATCACCACGTCGCAGCGCCGGGCGAGGGCCTTGGGGGTGGCGGCGGCTTCGCGGCCCAGGGCCTGGAACTCCTCCGTCTTTTTGCGGTCGCGGTTCCAGACGGTGACGTCGTAGCCGGCCTTTACCAGGTTCTTCGCCATGGCCGAGCCCATTATGCCCAGGCCTATGAACCCTATTCTCGGCGGTGTCATATCGGCTCCTTTGAAAAGGAAAAACTATGCTGGGGCTGTCGGGGGCTGACCACGAAAAAACGCCGCTCGCACACCGTGCTCGCGCTCCGACCTCGGCCCTCGCGCTCGTATGCGCCTCCGCTCCGCGAGGAGCAAAGCACCGTCAGCTGCGGCGCATACTCCGTAAGCTCGGGCCTTCGGACGGTTTTTCTTAGGTCAGCCCCCGGCATCCCCGGTTGTCTCCTCATTTCCATGAAATCCTGAGGTCCCGGACGGTTTTTCTCCGCGAATCCGCCGCCACCCCCATTGGCTCCCGATAAAAGCGGGGGCTTGGGGCTCATCTCGAAAAAGAGCGAACTTCTTCCTCGGTCAGTTCGCGCCAGCGGCCTGGCTCGAGGCCGTCGAGGGTGACGGTGCCGACGGCCCGGCGGACCAGGCGCAGGACCGGGAAGCCGACATGGGCCAGCATGCGGCGGACCTGCCGGTTGCGTCCTTCGGTGATGACCAGTTCCACCCACGAGGTGGGCACGGTCTTGCGGAAGCGCACGGGGGGGACGCGGGGCGGCAGGGCCGGCTCCTCCATCGGGCGGGCGCGGCAGGGGCGGGTGGGGCCGTCGTTGAGCGTGACGCCGGCCCGCAGTTCGTCCAGCGCCTCTTCGGTTATGACGCGGTCCACCTGCGCCCAGTAGGTCTTCTCCTTCTTGTGGGAGGGGTCGGCTACCAGGTGCTGGAAGCGGCCGTCCGAGGTCAGTATCAGCAGCCCCTCGCTGTCGGCGTCCAGCCGGCCGGCCGGGTAGACGCCGCGCGGCAGGCCGAAAGCGGCCAGCGGGCGGTGCCCCGCTTCGGGGGTGAACTGCGAGACCGCGCCGTAGGGCTTGTAGAAGGCGATATGGGGCATAGCGGCGGCTAAAATGTTATCATATTGAATATGGGTTACATCCTGGTGGAGGACCGTAAAGCGCTGGAAAAGGTCCTCGCGAAAGCTTCTTCGAGCCCCTACCTTTCCATCGATATAGAATCCAACGGCCTCTACGCCTACCGCGAGAGCCTTTGCGTGGTGCAGTTGTCCGCGCAGAGCGTCGACGCCGTCATCGATTCGCTGAAAGTCGACGTCAGCCCGCTCAAGCCGCTGCTGGAGGACCCGGCGATAGAGAAGCTCTTCCACTCCGGCGAGTGGGACATCAAGATGCTCAAGACCACTTTCCATACCGACGTCCGCAATATTTTCGACGTCATGATAGCGTCCAAGTACCTGGGCTTCAAGCGTTGCGGCCTGGACGCGCTGGTCAAGGAGCATTTCAACGTCGATCTCAATAAGAAATTCCAGAAGGCCGACTGGGGCCGCCGGCCGATAACGCAGGAGATGCTGGACTACGCCATCAAGGACGTGAAGTACCTCTACCGCCTGCGCAAGATCTTCGCCAGGCAGCTGGCCGCCAAGGGGCGCCTGGAGGAGATCAAGGACGAGTTCGAGAAGCTCGAGCGGCTCTCGCCGCTGGACCCGCATTACGATCCCGACGCTTTCTTCTCCTCGCGCCAGTCGCGCGGGCTTTCGCCCCGGCAACTGGCGGTGCTCAAGGAACTTTTCGCCGAGCGCGACCGCCGCGCGCGCGACCTGGACAGGCCGGCCTTCAAGGTGGTCGGCGACGATTTCCTGGGCTCGCTGGCCCGGGACCCGGAGCAGGCGATGAAGGATATGACGGTCTTCAAGGGCGCGACGGAATACGTGCTCTCGCATCACGGCCACTGGCTGGAGGACGCCGTGGCGCGCGGCCTGGCGGCCCCTGAGTACAAGCCTCCCAGGCGCGAGCGCCGCGAGCGGCCGGAGGCCGGCTGCAATTTCGAGGGGTCGAAGAAGCGCGCGGCGGCGCTCAAGAACTGGCGCAACGCCGCGGCCGGGGCGCGCGGCATGCTGCCCGAGTCCATCCTCAACAACGATATGCTCGAGCGCATAGCGCAGACCGACCCGCAGACCCTGGAGGCGCTGGCCAAGGTCAAGGGCCTCACCAAACGCAAGATAGATTCCTACGGCGCGGAGATGCTGGCCGCTCTCGAAGAGCACCGCCGCGCCTGCCAGCAGCAGTCACCGTCCAAGTAAACCTCTTCCATCGCCATGGAGTAACTATCCCGGCATCCCCCGACTGTTCCCTTATGGGGTATTCAATAGGTCGGCTTCCTACGGGGACACGCGGCGAGTCACATGAGGAGCAACTGTAATGTCTGACAGGCGGAT
>CAYPYG010000015.1:0-65034 GCA_964415175.1 uncultured Elusimicrobiaceae bacterium | reverse complement strand
AATCCGCCTGTCAGACATTACAGTTGCTCCTCATGTGACTCGCCGCGTGTCCCCGGGGGAGCCCGCCCGTTGCCTCTCAACCCGGGCGGCCGGGGGTGTGGACAGGGGTATTTAAATATTCTATTTTGTATATAGAGATTTACGCGCGCGCGAGCGCGCTTCGTACGAAAGCACCCACGGAGGAAAGACATGGAAAAACCCACAGTGAAAACGAAGTGTCCCAACTTCTCGTCCGGCCCCTGCGCCAAGCGCCCCGGCTGGACCGTAGAAGCCCTGAAGAACGCCCTGGTCGGGCGCTCCCACCGCTCCAAGGAAGGCAAAGCCCGCCTCCAGGAAGTCTCCGACCGGATGAAGAAGGTGCTCAACTTACCACAGGATTACCGCATAGGCATCGTCGCCGGCTCCGACACCGGGGCGGTCGAACTGGCGATGTGGACACTGCTGGGCCCGCGCCCGGTGGACATCTTCGGCTGGGAAGCCTTCAGCAAGGGCTGGATCACCGACGCCGTGAAGTACCTCAAGCTCAAGAACGTCAACGAGTACAAGGCCGACTTCGGCAAGCTGCCCGACTTCTCCAAGGCCGACCCGAAGAACGACATAGTCTTCACCTGGAACGGCACCACCTCCGGCGTGAAGGTCCCGAACCTGAACTGGCTGCCCAAGGACCACGAGGGCATCGTGATCTGCGACGCGACCTCGGGCGTCTTCGCGATGGACATAGACTTCGCCAAGCTCGACGTCGTAACCTTCTCCTGGCAGAAGGTCCTCGGCGGCGAGGCCGCCCACGGCGTGATCATCCTCTCGCCGCGCGCCGTCAAGCGCATGGAGGAGCAGAACGACAAGGTCGCCTGGCCGCTGCCCAAGATCTTCCGCCTCGTGGACGAGAAGAAGCTCAAACCCGGCGAGCTGGAATACAGCACCATCAACACGCCGTCGCTGCTCTGCGTCGAGGACGCCATAGACGCCCTGAAATGGGCCGAGACCGTAGGCGGCCTGCCGGGGCTTATCAAGCGCTCCACCGCCAACCTGGCCGCCTTCGAGCGCTGGGTGGAGAAGTCGGACTGGATAGACTTCCTGGCCGAGAAGAAGGAGACCAGGTCCAGCACCTCGATCTGCTTCAAGATAAAGGCCGACTGGTTCCTCAAGCTGTCCGACGAGGACAAGGCCGCGGCCGCCAAGAAGATCACCGGCATGCTGGGCAAGGAAGGCGTCGCCTACGACATCAACTCCTACGGCAAGGCGCCCGCCGGCATCCGCGTCTGGGGCGGCGCCACCATCGAGACCTCCGACATCGAGGCCCTCATACCCTGGCTCGACTGGGCTTATGAGCAGGTAGCCAAAGAATATTCCAAGGAGACCGTGAAATGAGCAAAGTACTTATAGCCGACAAAGCCGATCCCCTCTGCGAGAAGACCCTGAAGGACCGCGGCATAGAGGCCGTGGTCAAGACCGGCATGAAGCCCGAGGAGCTCAAGGAGTTCGCCAAGGACTTCGACGGCATCATCGTCCGCTCGGCCAGCAAGATAACCCGCGAGATCATAGAGAACGCCAAGAACCTCAAGGCCGTGGCCCGCGCCGGCGCCGGCGTCGACAATATCGACATCCCGGCCGCCACCGAGAAGAAAGTGCTGGTCATGAACACGCCGTTCGGCAACACCGTCTCGACCGGCGAGCACGCCATCGCGATGATGTTCGCCCTGGCGCGCCACATCCCGCAGGCCCACGCGTCCACGCACGCCGGCAAGTGGGAGAAGAGCAAGTTCGAAGGCGTCGAGATCACCGGCAAGACGCTGGGCGTCGTCGGCTGCGGCAATATCGGCGGCGTCGTCGCCGACCGCGCGCTGGGGCTCAAGATGCACGTGCTGGTCTTCAACCCGACCATGACCACCGAGCGCGCCCGCGAGCTGGGCGTGAAAATGGTCACGCTCGACGAGCTCTACGCCAAGTCCGACTTCATCACCTACCACGTCACGATCAACCCTAACACCAAGGGGATGCTCAACAAGGACGCGATAGCCAAGATGAAGAAGGGCGTGCGCATCATCAACTGCGCCCGCGGCGGCATCATGGTCGAGGCCGACGTGAAGGCGGCGGTCGAAAGCGGCCACATAGCGGGCCTGGCCGTGGACGTCTACGCCGAGGAACCGGCGACGAAGCACATCTTCTTCGGCATGGAGAAGGTGATCTGCACCCCGCATATCGCCGCCTCCACCAAGGACGCGCAGGTCACGGTGGCGCGGCAGGCGGCGGAGCAGATAGCCGACTACCTGCTCTGCGGCAAGCGCACCCACGCGGTCAACGGCGACAAGATATAGTCCTTGCCGCCCCGGCCCGGGTCCCCGCGGGGGGCCCCGGGCCTCTTTTTAAGACACCGAGGATAGAATAATGGCCAAACTACCGCTTTTCTCCCCGATCTACGGCATACGCCCCGCGCCCGGCAAGGCGCAGGAGATCATCGCCCCGCCCTACGACGTCCTGGACTCCGAAGAGGCCAGGGAGCTCGCCAAGGGCAAACCCAACAGTTTCCTGCACGTCTCCAAAGCCGAGATAGACCTGCCGCCCGGCACCGACGTGCACGACGAGTCGGTCTATAAGAAGGCCGCCGAGAACTTCGAGCGCATGATGAAGGACGGCCTGCTGGTGCGCGAAAAGAAGCCCTGCTTCTACGCCTACCGCCTGAAGATGGGCGGACACGTTCAGACCGGCCTGATGCTCGGCGCCTGCGTGGACGACTACGACGCCGGCCGCATCCGCAAGCACGAGTTCACGCGCCCCGTCAAAGAGGACGACCGCGTCAACCAGATAAAGTTCGTGAAAGCCCAGACCGGCCCGGGCATCATCGCCTACAAGCAGGTCCCCGAGATAGACGCCGTCATAAAGAAGAACACGGCCAAAGAGCCGCTGTTCTCCGCGACGGGGCAGGGCGGGGTGGTACACACGCTCTGGCTCATCGACGACGCCGCGGACATCAAGGCGATCTCGGACGCCTCCGAGCGCCAGAAGACCGTCTATATCGCCGACGGCCATCACCGCAGCGCGGCCGCCAGCCGCGTGAAGAAATTCATGGTGGAGCAGCGCGGCGCGGCGCATAAGGGCGACGAGCCGTACAATGTCTATCTGGCCGCGGCCTTCCCGGTGAACGAGATGAAGATCTGGGACTATAACCGCGTCGTGAAGGACCTCAACGGCCTGACCCCGGAACAGTTCCTGGCGAAGGTCCGGGAGAGCTTCGAGGTGAAAGAGGTCTCCGGCCAGGCCAAGCCGGCCGCCCGCCGCGAGTTCGGCATGTACCTGGGCGGCAAGTGGTACATGCTCAAGCCCTCGGTGAAGACCCCGACGAACGAAGAGGACCCGGTGAAGGCGCTGGACGTCAGCGTGCTCAGCGACCTGGTCCTGGACCGGATACTGGGCATCAAGGACCTCCGCAAGTCCGACCGCGTCGACTTCGTCGGCGGCATACGCGGGCTGGGGGAACTCGAGAGGCGGGTCAACTCCGGCGAGATGGCCGCGGCCTTCGCGCTGTTCGCGACCACGCCCGAGGAACTGATCTCGGTGGCCGACGACAACCAGGTCATGCCGCCCAAGTCCACCTGGTTCGAGCCCAAGCTGGCCGACGGCGTGGTCTCGAACCCGCTGCTCTGATGCGGATACTGGTCACCAACGACGACGGCATCTACGCCGAAGGCATCTACGCCCTCGCCGGCGCGCTCGCGCGCGTCGGCGAGGTGACCGTGGTCGCCCCGGACACCCAGCGCAGCGCGGTCGGTCACGCCATAACGCTGACCGACCCGCTGCGGGTGACCGAGGCGCGCCGCAACAAGAAGTTCTTCGGCTACGCCACCAGCGGCACGCCGGCCGACTGCGTCAAGCTGGCGATAAAGTCCATAATGAAGGGCAAGCCGGACCTGGTGGTCTCGGGCATAAACCTGGGAGCCAATTCCGGGATGAACATACTCTATTCCGGCACGGTGTCGGGCGCCACCGAAGGCGCGCTGCTGGGTATACCGTCCTTCGCCATCTCGCTGGACACCTTCGTCAGGCCGGATTTCTCCGTCGCGGCCGATTTCGCGGCGAAACTGGCCCAGGCCCTGAATAAGAAGCGCCTCCCGAAAGGCACGCTGCTCAACGTCAATGTGCCGGCCGTGCCGCGGACCCGCCTCAAGGGAGTCAAGTTCACCAGCCAGAGCCACGAACTCTTCCGCGACTGGTTCCAGAAGCGCACGGACCCGCACGGCCAGACCTATTACTGGATGACCGGAAAGTTCCGCACTTCCGCCGCCAAGCCCGGCAGCGACGTGGAGGCCATCGACAAAGGCCATATCTCGGTGACCCCGATACAGTTCGACCTGACCGACTACAAATTCCTCAGCGAGCTGGAGACATGGGATATCTGACGGCGATGCTGCTGGCCCTGCCCCTGACGGCGCAGGAGCCGCAGCCGCCGGCCGCCGTTCCTTCCGAAAACGACGTAACGCTCTCCACGGAGGCCGCACCCGGCGCCGCAGCGATCCCCGTATCCTCCGCGGCCGTCCGCGCCGTCGTATCGGGCGAGCCGCCGGCCGTACTGGCCGAAGCGGCCCTTTGCCTGGAAACACTGCGGAACAGCTGGCAAGGCTCCGACGAAGCGCTGGCGCTGGCCATAAGCAGCGCCGCCGCCTTCATAGCCGCCGGGACTCCGCGGGCTCTGCCCGCGGCGGCGGGCGAAGCGCTGGGAGCGGAACTTACCCGCATGCGCGACAGGGAAGCTTCGGCCCGGGCGCTGCGCGACCTCGCCCGCCTGCGGCGCGCGCTGCAGGATTTCTTCGCCGACAAGGGCGGGAGCTGGCCCGCCTCGCTCGACGAGCTGGTCCCGGACTACCTGCCGGCGATACCGGTCCTGGACCTCCCCGGCCACGGGCCCTCGGCCTCCGTGACATACGCGCGTGGACGCCTGCACGACGGGGATCCCGCCGCGGCCGTTACGGATTCCGGAGGCTGGCTCTATTTCAGCGACCCGGCCTCCGTTAACCGGGGCCTGGCGCTCATCGACTGTTCCCACGAATACGAGGCCGGCGCGGCCTGGCGGGACCGCTGAACCATGGAGAGGAAATGCTCAAACCCGAGACCATAGCCAGGACCAAGGAAAAACTGCTGAAGAAATACCCGGGGGAGGCGGCCCGCATAGAGACCGGCGTGGACCAGGCCGCAGCCATGTGGACGAAAAAGGACGGCGGCCCCAAGGTCTTCAAGGATCTCTGCTTCGCCAATTTCCTGATGACCGGCCCGGACCTGGACGCGCTGCTGGCCCGGTTCGAGGACAAGCTGGAAGCTTTCGCCGGCGCCTTCAACGGTCTGTCGCTGAACCTGCGCCGCGAAATGGACGAGGACACGGGCGCGCCGCATCCCGCCGACCGGCTTTTCGCCGCGCTCTCCCCGTCGGCCCACCTGACCGAGGACCTGTTCTCCTCGAAACTGGCGTTCCTGGTCCTGCTGAACTTCCCGGTGCGCCGGCTGGCGGAATGCCTGGAGAAGGGGAGCGGCTGGGACCGGGACGAGTGGGCGCGCACCCGCCTGGCGCGGCGCTTCGCTTTCCGGGTGCCGCCGGAGATAAACCAGCGGATAGCCGCGGCCTACTCGGCGGCGGACGCCTACATCTACTCCTACAATATCCACATGAACGCCGTCGTCGACCCCGACGGCAGGCCCATGTTCCCGAAGGGGCTCAAACTTATTTCCCACTGGGGCCTGCGCGACCAGCTCAAGGGGCTCTACGCCGGGGGAGAGGGCGCCCTCGGGCGCCAGCGCGTCATCCAGAGGATAATGGAGCGGATAATCTCGCAGGAGATACCGGCCAAGGCCGTTAATTCCGACCGCCGCCCCTGGGAGCCTTTCGCCAACGTTCTCGACGGCAAGCCGGCCCCGGGAGAGGGCGGCGCCCGCTACGAGCGCATGCTGGAGATCTTCCGCGCCCGCCGAGGGGAGGACGCTTTCTATCCTTCGGAGCCGACGCTGATGGACAGGCGCTTCCACCTGGACCGCGAGATACCCGAGGCGGAGGTGGAGAAGATGTTCACCGGCCTGCTGACGGCGCCCGAGGGCGCCGCGGCCGGGGCGCTGATAAAGTCGCGCCTCGGGCGGGACCTCGAGGCCTTCGACATCTGGTATGACGGCTTCAAGCCGCGCTCCTCTATGGCCCAGGAGGAACTGGACAGGGCCGCCGCCCGTCTTTACCCGGACGCCGAGGCCTTCGAGAAGGACATCCCCGCGATACTGCGCAAGCTGGGCTTCGACGGTGAGACGGCCGATTTCATAGGCTCCAGGATAGAAGTGGACCCGGCCCGCGGGGCGGGCCACGCCTGGGGACCCGGCATGAGAGGGCAGAAGGCCCACCTTCGTACCCGCGTGCCGGCGGGCGGCATGAACTACCTCGGCTTCAATATCGCCATGCACGAACTGGGGCACTGCGTGGAGCAGGTCATCTCTCTCTACAAGGTCGACCACACCCTCCTCTCGGGCGTGCCCAACACGGCCTTCACCGAGGGTTTCGCCTTCGTCTTCCAGTCGCGCGACCTGGAAATGCTGGGAATGGAGAACAAGGACCCGCTGGCCGTTCACCTGTCGGCGCTGGACAATTTCTGGGCCACCCGGGAGATAGCCGGCGTGGCGCTGGTGGATATGAACGTCTGGCGCTGGATGTACAAGAACGCCGACGCCGAACCCGGCGAACTGCGCGAAGCCGTCACCGAGATAGCCAAGGGCGTCTGGGACCGCTACTTCGCGCCGGTGCTGGGCATGACCGGCAGCCCGCTGCTGGCGATATACTCTCACATGATAAACGCCGGGCTGTACCTGCCGGATTACCCGCTGGGCCACATCATCGCCTTCCAGGTGGAGGAACATCTTAAGAAGCACGGTCTGGCCGCCGAGATGGAGCGGATGTGCCGCCTGGGCTCGATAACGCCCGGCGAATGGATGCGCCAGGCCGTCGGCGGGCCGATATCGCCCGAGCCCATGATAAGAGCCGCCGCCGCGGCCATAGCGGCGCTGGAGAAGAAGAAATGAACCCGCGGGAATATTCGCTCATCGCCGTAGTCGGCGTCTCGAACGACGCCTCCAAGTACGGCCACCGCATCTTCCGCGACATGCTCAAGGCCGGCTATCCCGTAGAAGGGGTCAATCCCAAGGGCGGCCTCGTCCTGGGCAGACAGGTGCACAAGTCCCTCTCGGAAATGGAAAAGAAGCCGGAACTGGTCATCACCGTCGTGCCTCCCGAAATCACGGAAAAAATAGTGGAGGAGTGCAACCGGCTGGGCATAAAGGCCGTCTGGATGCAGCCGGGTTCCGAGTCGGACGCCGCGCTGGCGAAGGCGAAGGAATACGGCATAAAGGCGACCTCGGCCTGCTTCATGGTGGCAAAGGGCGTATGGTGAGCCATGTTCCATAAGCTGCTGGCGGAAAAGCAGGAGCACTATTTCGCCTACCTGCGCAGGCACATGGCGAAGGAGCAGCTGGAGGCGCGCGGAATAACCGACCGCCGCCTGCTGGACGCTTTCATCGCCCTGCCCCGCCACCGCTTCGTCCCCGTCGAGCTCTGGACCCGCTGCCACGACGACTGCGCCCTGCAGGTGCTCGACGGCCAGACCATCTCCCAGCCTTACATCGCGGTACTGATGGCGCAGCTGGCTGAAATAAAGGGAGGGGAGAAGGTGCTGGAGATAGGCACGGGCACCGGCTACAGCGCCGCGCTGCTCTCCGCCATAGGCGCCGAGGTATATACCGTCGAGATAAACGAGCATCTCTACAATTTCGGGGCGAAGCCGCTGGCTCAGTTCGCGGCCGGGGTTAAACGCCTGCTGGGCGACGGCTCAAAAGGCTGGCCGGAGCACGCGCCCTACGACCGCATCGTCTTCACCTGCGCGCCGGAAGCCCTGCCGGCCGGCATCGAAGATCAGCTCAGGCCCGGCGGCCTGCTCATCGCTCCCGTAGGCAGGGACGCGCAGCGGCTGAAGGTTTACCGCAGGGACGGGCGGCTGACCGAGATAAACGACGCCGGGGGCGTGGCCTTCGTGCCGCTGCTTACGGGGAAGAACGCTTGACCGCCAGGATACTGCTGCGCCTCTTCCTTTACTCCGGCCTGCTGCTGGCCGTTTTTTCCGTCATTTTCTTCCTGATGTACACGCGGCCCAGGCGTTATGTCAGTCCTTTCACTCCCGCCGACTTCGGCCTGGCCTACGAGACCGTGGAAATAAGGTCCTTCGACGGCACGCCGCTGGCCGGCTGGTTCATCCCGCACAAGTCCTCGAAGAAGGCCGTGCTGGCCCTGCACGGCTACCCTATGGACAAGGGCAATATCCTTTCGCTGGTAGCCTTCCTGTCGGCGGACTACAATGTGCTGCTGACGGACCACAGGGCCATGGGCGGGAGCGGAGGACGGCTGACCTCCGGCGGCGCGCTGGAGGCCCGCGACGCGGAGGCCGCCGCGGCCTGGCTGGCGGGCAGGGGGATGGAAAGGATAGGCCTGTTCGGCTTCTCGATGGGCGGCAATACCGCCCTGCTGGCCGATCACCCGCTCGTCGCGGCCCGCGTCTGCGACTCGCCCTATTATTCGCTGCGCGCCATGCTCGACCTCATCTTCGCCGGGCTGGGCCCCCTGCGGCGCCCGCTGATCCGGGCCATGTCGGGCTGGTACCGGCTGGCCTTCGGCGCGGGCCTCTCCGCCGCCGACGCGCGCCGCGCGGCGGGCCCCGGCTCCGCCCCGCTGCTGCTGATACACGGCGCGTCGGACCGCACCATACCGCCGTCGCATTCCGAGGAACTGAAGAAGGCCTTCCCGCACGCGGAGCTCTGGCTGGTGCCCGGCGCGGACCATGGCCAGGCCTCCGGCGCGGCCGGCGGGGAGTACGAGAAACGCGCCGCCGGATTCTTCCGCGCGAACCTTTGATAGAATATATCCAATGCCGCCGGCGATAATCACCACGGACCTCACCAAGCGCTTCGGCGCGCTCACGGCCGTGGACGCCGTAAACCTGGAGATACGCGAAGGCGAGGTCTTCGGCCTGCTGGGCCCCAACGGCGCCGGCAAGACCACTCTCATCAATCTTCTCTCCACTCTGCTCAAGGCCACCTCCGGCACGGCTCTCGTCGCCGGCCGCGACATAAACAGGGAACCGCTGGCCGTGCGCCGCAATATCGGCATCGTTTTCCAGGAGCCCAGCGTGGACGACCTGCTGACCGGCCGCGAGAACCTCAAGCTCCATTCGCTGCTCTACGGCGTGCCGCGCGCCGAGATAGACGGCCGCATAGCGCGGATGCTGGAACTGGTGCGTCTGACCGCCCGGGCGGACAGCTTCGTAAAGACCTATTCCGGCGGCATGCGCCGGCGGCTGGAGATAGCCCGCGGCCTCATACACCGGCCGAAGGTCCTTTTCCTCGACGAGCCGACGCTGGGCCTGGACCCGGCCAGCCGCAAGGACGTCTGGACCTACATACGCGGCCTCAAGGAGGCCGGCGACACCACCATAATCCTGACCACCCATTACATGGAGGAGGCCGACAGCCTCTCCGACCGCATCGGCATCATCGACCAGGGGCATATCATAGAGCTGGACACCCCGTCGGCGCTGAAACGCAAGGTGGGGCAGGACATAGTCTACCTTAGATGCGCGCCCGGCGCGCTCGAAACGCTCAAAGACCTGCCCTTCATCAGCGAGGGCATAGAGGAGGAAGGCCGGTTCCGGCTGACGCTGGAGGATTCCGGCCGCAACCTGCCGGCCCTGCTCAAGGCCGCGGGAGAGGTGGAGGAGGTCGAGGTGCGCCGCGTCACGCTCGACGACGTCTTCCTCAAGTTCGCCGGCCACCAGATAAAGGACGAGACCGAGAACCACTCGATGTTCGAGCGGATCGCGGTCAGCAAGAGCGTGAGGCGCTGAGATGTTCAACTTCCCCGCCATCTACGCCCTGCTGATGAGAGAAGCGCTGATCTACTTCCGCGAGAAGGAGCGCATCGCCTCGATACTGGTCTCGCCGCTGCTCTTCCTCTTCGTCGTCGGCAAGGGCCTGTCCGGCTCCAGCCCCGTCGAAGGCTATTCCTACCAGCAGTTCATCTTCCCCGGCATAGTGGCGATGGTGATACTCTTCACCTCGATAACCTACGGGCTCTACATCATCTGGGACAAGCGGCTCGATTTCCTCAAGGAAGTGCTGGCCGCGCCCATCTCGCGGACCACGCTGTTCATGGGCAAGGCGCTGGGGGGGATGCTGGGCGGGCTGATAGAGACGCTGCTGCTGCTGGCCATCGGCATGGTCTTCGTGATGCCGCTGCCGTTCTGGAAACTGCTGCTCTGCCTGGCCGCCTCGGTGCCCGCGGCCTACATGATCACCAATATCGGGCTGATAATCGGCGCGCGGATGAGATCGATGGAGGGCTTCGGGCTGGTGATGAGCTTCCTTACCTGGCCGATGTTCTTCTTCAGCGGGGCGCTCTTCGACCTGGCGACGGCGGCGCCCTACATCCGCGTCGTGGCGCTCTTCGACCCGGTCACCTACGCCGTCGACCTGATACGCTATATCCTCGTCGGCTACGGCTATTTCCCGCCGCTGGCCAGCCTGGCCGCGCTGCTGGCCTTCTGCGCCGTCACCACGGCGCTGGGCGTGGCCGCCTTCGGCGCCATACAGCAGGAAAAGTAACGGTTTTACGGAGAGGCTTCAGGCCGCCGGCTTTCCGCGCGTGAAACGCGACAGGAGGGCGGCGGCCTCGGCTTTTTCGCCGGGGCGGAAGAACCCGCAGAGCCAGAGCGCGGCGGGGAAAAGGAGGGCGGCGGCGGCCTTGAGCGCGAAAGGCCCCGGCCCCGAGGAACCGTAACCCAGGGCGTAATGGCCGGCCAGGAAAACGGCGGTCGCCAGCGCCAGGCGCGCGAGGCGGTCCCACTCGTAAGGGACCGGTCCGGCGGCGCGGCCCGCCCGGAAGACGAGCGCCGCCATCAGGAGATAGGAGAGCAGGGTGGCGAGGGCGGCGCCCATCGCGCCGAAGGGCGGTATCAGCAGGAAATTGGCGGCCACGTTGGCCGCCGCGCCCGCCAGCGTCGCCTTGAGGATCTCACCGGTGCGTTTGGCGATTATGACCGGCGCCAGGAAATTCACGTAGACGCCGTTGAAAAGATAGGCCAGCAGGACCACCGGGACTATCGCCAGACCGCTCCAGTAGTCGGAATGTATCAGCGTGAAACCGCCGAGGTCCGCTTTCACCGCGTCCTCGATGAGCAGCGAGACCGCCACCAGCGTCCAGGCGCCCAGGGCCGTGAAATACGTCAATACCCGAGCGAAAACGGCCGGGGCCTCCGGTTTGCCGGCCCGTTCGAGGAAGAAGGGGCGCCAGGCCGCGTCGAACATATTCACTATCAGCATCATGAAGATGCCGAGGCGGTAGCTGGCCTGGTAGAGCCCGACCGCCGCCGCGCCTGAAAGCGCCAGCATTATCGGCCTGTCTATCACCTGCACGGCCATTGAGCCCAGGCCGGCCGGCAGCAGGGGCAGCGCGAAGGCGAGCAGGCTCCGGACCATCCCGCGGTCGAACGAAGGCCTGGCGGAGAAGAGCAGGTCGGCCAGCAGCAGCAGCGGCAGCGCCGCGGCTATCGCGCTGGCCAGGAAGACTCCCTCCACGCCCATCCCCAGCCCGGCCAGGAACCAGACATTGAGCGCCACGTTGAGCGCTATGGAGGCGGTGCGCACCAGGGCGAAGCGCAGCGCCTTGTGCCTCATGCGCAGTTCCGTGAAAGGCAGCAGGGAAAGGGTGTCCAGGGCCAGTATGGCGGCGGTATAGAGCATCAGGCGGCCGCCCCCGGCCCCTATGCCGGCCAGCTCCGCCAGCCCGGACGGGAAGAGCAGGAACGGCGCCGTCAGGAGCGCGGTGGAGACCAGCAGGCAGGCCAGCGCGGAGCTCCAGGCGCGGGCGGCGTCCTCGGAGCGGTGGCGCATATAGGCCTGGTCGAGGCCGTAGTGGTAGATTATGTTGAGGAAGGCGATGTAGGAGAAGACGGCCGCCACCACGCCGTAGCCCGACGGGGGGAGGTAATGCGTGTAGAACGGCATCAGCAGGAAATTGAGCAGCCGCGCCGCGACCGTCGAAAGTCCGTATATCAGCGATTCCCCGCCGAGCCTGCCTATGTCCTTCTTCATGGGGCGATGGAAAAGTTTATCATATTTGCCGCTCCCCGACGGGGGAGGAGCGCAAATTTGCTATAATAAGGGTGAAACACAGGCAGGGGGAAAAGGGAAATGGAAAGCTCCGTGAAAACAAAGACCAACTGTTACGTCTGCCAGTTCAGGCAGAACTGCATTTTCGACGCGCTGGAAGCCCCGGCGCAGAAGACCTGGAACGAAGGCCGCAGCGTCCTTCAGCTCAAGGACGGCCAGATCATCTACTCCGAGACCCAGAAGCCCACGGGCATCTACGTGGTCTGCAGGGGCCGCGCCAAGGTGTACAGCACCGACGCCAAGGGCCAGCAGATGATAACCTGGATACGCCATCCCGGCGAGCTGTTCGGGCACATCGCGCTGTTCTCCGGCACCGAGTATTTCTGCAACGCCGAGGCGATGAACGCGGTCACGCTGTCTCATATCGACGGCCGCAGCTTCACCGCCTTCCTCGAGAAGTTCCCCAGGACCTACCCGCTGATGCTCAAAAAGATGGCCAACGAGATCAAGCGCATCCAGTTCAAGCTCAAGGACACCGCCTACAAGCCGGCCAAGGCCAAGGTGGCGGCCACGCTGCTCCAGCACGTCTCGTTCAAGAGCAAGAACACCGCCGTGCCCACCATCTACGGGCTCAAGCGCACCGAGATAGCCGAGATCACCGGCCTCGCCCTGGAGACCGTCGTGCGCATCCTGGCGGACCTCGAGAAGAAGAAGGTCATCAAGCGCGAGACCAAGTCGCTCAAGATCCTCGACAAGGACACGCTGGTCAAGATAGCCCACCAGGCCCACTGACCCGCGCTTCCATAAATGAAAAAGGACGGCCCCCGGCCGTCCTTTTCCTTTATGTAATAGGCTTCCCGGAGGCTCCCACGCTCGTCAGGGATCCCCTGGCTCCCCCGCTTCTATCGGGAGACAATGGGGGTGGCGGCGGATTCGCGGAGAAAAACCGTCCGGAGCCGCGAGCTTGCGTAAGCGCGAGCGGCGAGAGTCGGAAGGGCGAGCACGGTGTGCGAGACCCTGTTTTTTCGGAGCGAACCGCCGACAGGACCCCGATAGTTATTCCTTTGAAGCGGGGGCGGCGGGCAATCTCTTCAATTGGTGCCGAACATGCGGTCGCCGGCGTCGCCCAGGCCGGGCATGATGTAGCCGTCGCCGTTGAGCTTCTCGTCCACCGTCGCCACGTATATCGGCACGTCGGGATGGGCCGTGGCCAGCTTGCGCAGTCCCTCTTTCGAAGCTATCAGGCAGACGAAAGCTATTTTTTTGGCCCCGCGCGCCTTGAGGATGTTCACCGCCTCGACCGCCGAGCCGCCGGTCGCCAGCATGGGGTCGGCCAGCAGGACGAAGCTCGAGGAGATGTCCCTGGGGAACCGGACATAGTAATTGACCGGCCGCAGCGTCTCCTCGTCGCGGTAAAGCCCGATATGGGCCAGCCGGGCCTCCGGCGCCAGCTTCATAAGCCCGTCCAGCAGGCCCAGGCCGGCGCGCAGTATCGCCACGAAGACCAGGTCCTGCGCCAGCGTCTGCGACTCGGCCACGCCGAGCGGCGTGCGCACGCGGACCTTTTTAAGCTTAGCTTCGGCCAGCGCCTCGTGGCCCAGCAGCATCGAGATCTCGCCCATGAGGCGGCGGAAGTCGGCGACATTGGTGCGGCGGTCGCGCAGCCGCGCGACCTTGTCCAGCACGAGCGGGTGGTTGGAGACGAATACGTTCTTCATCAGACGAGGATCTCCCTTATCAGTTTCGGCTTCGAGGGCTTGGACTTCTTCACCTCTACGGCCGACATGAACATCTTAACGCCCTCGGCGAGCTTCTTTTTGTCCGAGGAGTAGATCGTCGCCAGCGGCGCGCCCTTCTCGAGACGGTCGCCCAGCTTGGCCGACAGCAGCAGGCCCGCGCCGAAGTCCACCTTATCCTCGGCCTTGCCGCGGCCGGCGCCCAGCACCACGCTGGCGTGCCCTATCGTCCTGGCGTCGAGCCGGTAGAGGAAGCCGGAGGCCGGGGCCTTGGCCACGGCGGAGAACTTAGCGCGCGGCATGTGGCGGACCGGGTCGTCGGCCACGCGCGGGTCGCCGCCCTGCCACTTCACCATCAGGCGCAGCTTCTCCAGCGCCGAACCGTCGGCGATGGCGCGGCGGGCCTTCTCGCGGCCCTCGTCGGGCGTGCGGGCCTTGCCGCCGAGCTTTATCATCCAGCCGGCGAGGACTTCCAGGACCTCGGTGAAATCCGCCGGGCCCTTCTCTCCCTGGAGTATCTTTATGGACTGCTCCATCTCTATGCCGTTGCCTATCGCCAGGCCCAGCGGCTCCTCCATGGCGGTCAGCAGCGCCACGCAGCGGATGCCCAGCAGGTTGGCCGTCTTCATCAGGGCCACGGCCAGCTCGCGGCTGGGCTTGTAGTCGCGCAGGAAGGCGCCGGAGCCGTATTTCACGTCCATGACGAGGCCGCTGATCCCCTCGGCGTACTTCTTGGAGAGGATGCTGGCGACGATGAGCGGCAGCGACTCCACCGTGCAGGTGGCGTCGCGCAACGAGTAGAGCTTCTTGTCGCTCGGCGCCAGGTTGTCGGTCTGGCCGAACATCGACAGGCCGGTGGCCTTGAGCTGCGCCTTGATGCGGGGCTGCGGCAGGCGCACCTTGAAGCCTTTGACGGCCTCGAGCTTGTCGAGCGTACCGCCGGTATGGCCGAGGCCCCGGCCGCTCATCATCGGCACCACCACGCCGCAGGCGGCGGCCACGGGGGCCAGCGCCAGCGAGACGCCGTCGCCGACGCCGCCGGTGGAATGCTTGTCGACCTTCACGCCCTTTATGGAGCCCAGGTCCAGGCGGTCGCCGGAGCGCGCCATCGCGCGGGTCAGGTCGGCGGTCTCGCGCCCGGTCAGGCCCTTGAAATAGACGGCCATCAGCCAGGCGGAGAGCTGGTAATCCGGCACGGCGCCGGTGGCGGCGCCCATCGCTATGAACTCGATCTCGGCGGAGGTAAGTTCTCCGCCGGAGCGCTTCTTGAGTATAAGGTCGAGCATTCTCATGGTATTTTCCTTCCGGCCCTCAGGCCGCCTTCACGAGCCCTTCCAGCAGCTTCTTCATCTTGACCGAGACCTTCTCGCCCAGCGCCAGCACGTCGGCGTGGTCGAGCACTTCCCTGGAGATGCCGCTGGCGAAATTGGAGATCCAGCAGAGGCCGGCGACGCGGACCTTGAGCTGCCTGGCCGCTATGACCTCGGGCACGACGGACATGCCGACCACGCTGCCGCCGAGCTGCTTGTAGAGCTTCACCTCGGCGGGGGTCTCGTAGGTGGGACCGCTGACGGCGAAATAGACGCCCTCGCGCGGCTTCAGGCCGGCCGAGCGCATCAGCCCGAGCGAGACCTTGCGCAGCGCGGCGTCGTAGGGATCGTTCATGTCGGGGAACATCGCGCCGAACCCCTCGTGATGGTTGCCGATGAGCGGGTTGGCGCCCATCAGGTTTATGTGGTCGCGCAGGGCCATGATGTCGCCGGGGCGGAGGTCGCGGCTGAGCGAGCCGACGGCCGCCGTCACCAGGAGGGTCCTGACGCCCAGCGCGGCCAGCACGCGCACGGGGAAGGCGATGAAGGCCATGTCGCCGCTCTCGTAATAGTGGAAGCGGCCGCGCATGATGACCACCTTTTTGCCGCCGAGCGTGCCGAACACCAGTTCGCCCTTGTGGCCTTTCACGGTGGTCCCGGGGAAACCGGGGATCTCGCCGTAGGGGACGGTCTTCTTCCCGGCCAGGTCCGGCAGGGCGTTGGCCAGGCCGGAACCCGCGATT
The DNA here is from genome assembly GCA_964415175.1 of uncultured Elusimicrobiaceae bacterium. Taxonomy (GTDB): domain Bacteria; phylum Elusimicrobiota; class Elusimicrobia; order Elusimicrobiales; family UBA9959; genus UBA2231. The sequence goes on along the minus strand of CAYPYG010000015.1, from coordinate 49,074 downwards.
ATCGCGGTCTCGGGGCGGAAGCCGCCGTTCTTCTTCAGCAGCCAGGCGGCGGTCTTTTGCACCGCGGCGAATCCGTCTTCCTTTTTCATGTGCTCTCCCGTTGTCTCTTCAGTAGTAGTAGCCGGGGGCCTCGAAGGCGCCCCTTATCAGCTCCGGCTCCGCGCCCATCTTTATGGAAACCACGTCGAACCTTATCCCGGCGGGCCTGGATCCTTTGGACTTGATGTAGACCAGCGCCGCCTTTATTATCTTCGCCTGCTTGGAGCGGGTCACGGCCTCGAAGGGCCGCCCGTAGGCCTCGCCGCGGCGGGCCTTCACTTCAACGAAGACCAGGTCGCCGCCCTGCTCCGCTATTATGTCCACCTCGCCCAGCGGACAGGAGAAGGAGCGCTCCAGCACCTTGTAGCCCTTCGCGGCCAGCCAGGCCGCGGCCAGCTCCTCATAACGGGAGCCGACCTCCCTGCTCACGCGGGGACCTTGAGCGGGGCGAAGCTCAGCCTGTGCACCGGCGAGGGGCCCTTCTCGCGTATGGCGGCCAGGTGGGCGGCGCTGCCGTAGCCCTTGTGGCCGGCGAAACCATAGCCGGGGTAAAGCCCGTCGAGGCGGGCCATCCACCTGTCGCGCAGGACCTTGGCGCGCACGCTGGCGCAGGCTATGGCCAGCGACTTGCCGTCCCCGCCGATCACCGCGCGCTGGTCGGCGTCGAGACCGCGTATCTTCATGGGGCCGTCGACGGCGACGATGAAATCGGAGAGCGGCCGGCCCGCGGCCGCGGAGAGGCGCTCCAGCGCCCGGCGCATGGCCAGAAAGGTCGCCGAAAGTATGTCGGAGGCGTCTATCTCGGAGTGCAGCGCGTAGCCGAAGCCGAACAGCACGCCGGCCCCGGACATGCGCGCAAAGGCCTTTTCACGGCGGGCGGGAGTGAGCTTCTTGCTGTCGTCGACTCCGGAGAGCAGGGCGGAGGCGCCGGGGGGGACCAGGGCGGCGCAGGCGGTGACCGGGCCGGCCAGCGGTCCGCGGCCGGCTTCATCCACGCCTATGACGGGCTTGCCGCCGCAGGCTTGGGAGAGGGAGAGGTCGAATCCGGCCAGTGGCAAACGCAACCTTCCGTTGAGTGGACAAAAAAGCCCGTCCCCCCGGTTCGGCGGGGGGACGGGGGAAGCCGCTTACTTCTGGGCTTCGGGCTGGGCGGCCGGAGCCGGGGCCGGGGCGGGTGCCGCGGTCTCCGCGGCCTGACCGTTCTCGTCCTTCAGTTCGGCCAGCCTGGCCGCCTTTCCGGAGAGCTCGCGCAGGTAATAGATCTTGGCCCTGCGGACCTTGCCCGACTTGACCAGCTCGATCCTGTCGATGCGGGGGGAGTGTATCGGGAAGACCCGCTCCACGCCCACGCCGTAGGAGATCTTGCGGACGGTGAAGGTCTCGGCGATGCCGCTGCCGCGGCGGGAGATCACGGTCCCGTCGAAGATCTGGATGCGTTCGCTGTCGCCTTCCACGACCTTCGTGTGGACCTTGACCGTGTCGCCGGCCCTGAACTCGAACTTGCCGGGTTTCAGTCCGAGGTGTTTCTGCAGTTGTTCCATACTTCCTCCAGTTTAAAGTAGATCGGGTCTGTTCTTCTTCGTCAGCCGCAGGGCTTCTTTCGCCCTCCAGGCCTCTATCGCCGCGTGGTCGCCGCTCGTCAGCACCGCCGGCACCTTTTTGCCCCGCCAGACCGCGGGCCTGGTGTACTGCGGCGCCTCCAGCAGCGGACCGGTGAAGGACTCCTTCTCGGTCGCGTCGGACTTCTTCAGCGTTCCCGGCAGCAGCCGCGTCAGCGCGTCTATCACCGCCACCGCGGCCGGCTCGCCTCCGGTCAGGACGAAATCGCCCAGGGAGATCTCGTCGTCCGCCATGGAATGGACCCTTTCGTCCACTCCTTCGTAGTGCCCGCAGACGAGCACCAGGCGCTTTTCCTTAGAGAGCTCGCGGGCCAGCCGCTGGTCGAACTTCCGCCCGCGCGGGGTGAGGAAGATCACCCTGGAACCGCGCTTCTTCACTTTTTTGACGGCCTGGTACAGCGGCTCGGCCATCATCAGCATCCCGGGACCGCCGCCGTACGGCCTGTCGTCCACCGTGCGGTGCCTGTCCTCCGCGAAATCCCTCGGGTTGGAGAAACCCAGTTCGAGGATCCCGCCGGCGCGGGCCCTGCCGACTATGCTGCCGGAGAGGGGGCCGTCCACCAGCTCCGGGAAGAGGGTGACCACGTCGACCCTCATCGGTTCACACTATGTCGAGAAAAACTTTCTTGCCCTCTTTCTCGGCCGCGGCCTGCAGCAGGGAGCGCATCGCCTTGATGGTGCGGCCCTCCCGGCCTATGACCTTGCCCCTGTCGGACGAGGAAACGCTGAGCCTGAAACGCACCACGCCGCCGTCCTCCGCCATCGAGAGCTTCACGCCCTGGTTGTCGTCGACCAGCGCGTTCACCATGTAAGTGACCAGTTCTTTCATATCCAGTCTCCCTTACGGGTATCAGGCCTGGGGCTCGACGAGCTTGCGGGCCTTGTTTATCAGGCTGCCGACGGTCTGGGACGGCTTGGCGCCGTTCTTGAGCCAGCGGTCGGTCCTGGAGATATCGAGGGTGATCTTCTCCTTGTCCTTGTCGGCCTTGGGATTGTAGTGCCCGATGATCTCCAGCGGCTTGCCGTGGGGACCGCGGTTGCTCTCGATGACCACCACGCGGTAATGGGGCTGCACCCGCTTGCCGAACCTCTGAAGCCTTAAAACTACTGCCATAATACTCCTCCTGGGTCTGCGTTTGAGAAATCGTGAAGAACGCGCGGCCCGCAGGGACCGCGGCCTGTTATTATATTATATTCCGGATATTCCGCGAAAGGGCCCCGGGTTTCAGGCGGGCCCGGCCAGTTTTTTGACGTGCTCCAGCAGCCGGTGCCAGTCGTAGGGCTTGTTGACGTAGATGTTGGCGCCGGCCTTGAAAGCGTCTTCCATGTCGCCGACCAGTTTCTTGCCGGTCAGCATTATTATAGGGATGTGCCCGAGGTCCTTGTCGTTCTTGATGAGCTCGCAGAGGGTGTTGCCGTCTATGATGGGGATGCCGATGTCCAACAGGATCAGGTCCGGCTTCTCTTTCCTGACGGCCTCGAGACCTTCCTCGCCGTTGAAAGCGGAAACGACCTCGTAGCCGGACTGCTCGAAGCGGAGGCCGAGCACTTTCACGATCATGGGCTCGTCGTCGATTATCAGGATCTTCTTGGCCATCTCACCGCCCCCTGCGGCTCCCTCTGAGCGCGCGGGTAAATTTTACAAGATTGGCGGCGGAAAACAAAGCGCTGCCGGCGACCAGCGAATCCGCGCCCGCCCTTACGGCCCGGGGCGCGGTCTCCGCGTTGACGCCGCCGTCGACCTGGAGCCAGACCGGACGGCCGGACCCGTTTATCGCCGCGCGGACGGCCTTTATGCGCGGGAGCATGGCCTCGATGAACTTCTGTCCGCCGAAACCGGGTTCCACGGTCATGACGAGAAAGAGGTCGAGCAGCGGCAGCAGCCGCAGCGGGCCGGCCAGCGGCGTGCGGGGCTTCACGGCCAGCCCGGCCTTCAGGCCGAGCTTCTTCACGGCGCGTATGGCCGCGAGGGCGCCGCGCGACTCGTAATGGACGGTTATCAGGCCGCAGCCGGAACGGGCGAAGGCCTCCACGAGACCGCCCGGCCGCTCCACCATGAGGTGGGCGTCCACCGGCAGGCCGGAGGCGCGGGCCACCGCCGCGCCGACGTGCGGCCCGAAGCTGATATTGGGGACGAACCGCCCGTCCATGACGTCGAGCTGCACCCAGTCGGAGTGCTTCCGTACGCGGGCGAGTTCGGCGCCGAGGCGCGTGAAGTCGGCCGACAGCACCGACGGGACCACGGCCACGCGGCCGTCGGGCAGGGGGAAGCTCATTTTACGGGCCGCTCTTCGACCAGGATGCCGTTGACGAAGATGCGGATCTTGTCGGCGCTGCCGAATGGTATCGTGAGGTCTATCTTGGAGCCGGGGTCGCGCAGGCCGTTGAAGACCTCCTTGTCGCCCGACTTGCTGACGGAAACTATCCGGATGTGGCGCTGCACGCCGCTCTGGGGGGCGTCGTAGCGGACATGGTACTCCAGCTCGGGCTCGGCCGAGACGGAGCGCGCGCTGACCGTGAGGCTGATGCGGCTCTCCTGCGAGACCACGGTGTCCGGCGGCGGGGTCTGGTCTATGATGGTGCCGCGCGGGAACAGCGAGGTTTCGTCCTCGAGGATATTGATGGCGAGGCCGGAGACCGAGGCCCAGGCGTAGGCGTCGTCCGCCTTCTTCTGCCTGAAGTCCGGCATCAGGTTGATGCCCGAAGGGGGGTTCCCGGCCGAGACCACGACGTTGACCATCTTGCTCTTGCCGACGCTGGTCTCCGGCCTGGGGTCCTGCGAAAGCACGGTGCCCTTGTCGGCCTTGAGCGAGTAGGACTCGCTGACCTCGCCCAGCAGCAGCTGGCGCTGGCGCAGGAAGAGCTCCGCGTTGCGCAGCGGCAGCCCCACCAGGTTGGGCACGAAGACCGATTCGCCGCCCTGGCTGAAGACCACGGTCACGATCTTGCCCTCGCGCACGGTGGTGCCGGCGGCGGGGTGCTGGCGCAGCACGGTGGCTATCGGCACGCCCTCGTTGAACTCGTAACCGCCTATGCGCATCGCCAGGTCGCTCTCGGAGAGCAACTGCAGCGCGCTGACGGAGGACCTGCCCTTGATGTCGGGCACGATGACCTCCTTGCGGTGGTGGACGACGGTCCGCATCGTCCAGGAGAAGGAGAAATAAGTGAGCAGGAAGACGAAAAGGGCCAGCGAACCGATCTTCGCCGCGAAGACGAAGTTTATCGGGATGTCCTCCTGCACTCTCTTTATGTTCTCGATGACCTTTTTCATTTTTCCAGACCTTCCCCGGCCTGCGGCGCGGCCAGCAGGGCGTCGCCGGGACCGAGCCGCGCGCCGTTGAGGAAATCCGCCGCCCCGACGGCCTTCCTTCCTTCGGGTTTAAGCTCCTCGAAGAACAGGCTCCCGTCGCTGAATCTTACAAAAAAACCTTTCCCGGCCTCAACGCGGACGACGGAGCCGGGCGGACCGCCGGCGGGGGCGCCGGCCGGCAGCGAGGCCTTCATGACCTGCACGACCGGACCTCCCGGCGTCAGGAACCTGGCGCGGGGCCCGCAGGCCAGACCCCTCACCCTGTTGAAGGCCTCGGCGGCCGTCATGGAAGGGGACAGGAAAGAGAGCGCGGGCTTTATCTTGGGGGCCTGCGAAGGCTCCCCGGCCTGCGGAACGAAACCGGCGCGGCCTTCGGCCATGTCGCGGACGGCGGAGACCAGCAGGCCCCGGCCCAGCTCCGTCAGCCTGGCGAAAAGCGCGGGAGCGTCCTCGTCCGGTCCCACCGGCGTGCGCGCGGAGGCGACGACGGGGCCGGTGTCCATCCCCTCGTCGAGGCGGAACACCGTGACCCCCGTCTCCTTTTCGCCGTTCAGAAGCGTCCACTGTACCGGGGCGGCGCCGCGGTATTTAGGCAGCAGCGAAAAATGCAGATTTATGAAACCCAGCGGGGGAAGGGCGAGCACTTCTTTCGTTATGAGGCGGCCATAGGCCACCACGACGCCGAGGTCCGGCTTGAATTCCGCCACGGCCTCGCGCAGCTCCGCGCCGGAGCCGGGCTGGAGGACGCGGAGCTTGTGGGCGAGCGCGGAATCCTTGACGGGAGGGCAGCAGAGCTTCATGCCGCGCCCGACGGGCCGGTCCGGCTGGGCTATGACGCCCGCGATGTCGAAACCGGCCGAGACCAGCGCTTCCAGGAAGGGACAGGCGACGGAGGGCGTACCCAGGAAAACCAGCCTGGGACCGCTCCTCATTTCGCCGTTCTCCCGCCCGAGGGCCGCCGGACCATGCGGCTCTCGTCGGTCTTCTTCCACTGGCGCTTGAGGCGCATGAGCACGGGCTTGAGCTTGAGACGGGACATGACGGGCAGGTGGTCGATGAAGAGCACGCCGTCGAGATGGTCTATCTCGTGCTGCAGCGCCTTGGCCAGCAGGCCCTCGGCCGTGATCTCCACCGGCACGCCCTTTTCATTGAGGGCGCGCACCTTCACTTTGGAGAAACGTTTTATTTTGGCGAAAAGTCCCGGGAAGGACAGGCAGCCCTCGTCCTCTTCCACCGGGTCCGAACCGGAGGCGATCTCCGGGTTTATGATGACGACGCGAACCTCGTCCTCCTCGCGCGTCACCTTTATGACCGCCAGCCGCAGGTCCAGGCCGATCTGGTTGGCGGCCAGGCCCGCCCCGCCGACGATGTCCATCGTATCGAACATGTCGGCCAGCAGCGCCGCGAGCGACGGCTTGAGCGCCTTGAAATCCGCCGTCTTCGTCTTTTTAGAAAGTATCTTCTCGCCGTACTTGCAGATGCGTCGTATCGCCATAATTTTACCTCAAAGTTTGTAGGTCAGCTCGCGGCCCTGCCAGACGATCCTGGCGGTCACCTGGAGGCCGTCCTCCTTCTGCAGCATGCCCCAGGCCATGGCGAGCTTTTCCAGCTGCACTTCGGCGCCGACGGAGCCGGAGACGCCCATCACTATCTCGGAGACCCGCGCGTCGCGGGCCACCTGGGCGATGGAAAGGAAGGGATCGTTGGAGAAGACCAGCATCGGCTTGACCGTCTTGCCGTATTTCTCGGCCAGCAGCACCACGTTGCGGAAAAGGTCCCTGTCCTCGTCGGTGACGGGAGTCTCCTCACGACCGAATTCCATCGCCTTGGCTACTTTCGCCGAAAGCACGATAATATCCGTTTTTTCGTCGTCCACCGTCTCCAGGATATGCTTGAGATGCACCAGATTGTCGGGATTGCGGGCCGGCACCAGGATGCGGTCGGGCTTGTCGAGTTCCGGGAGTATGGTATTGATGTCCGCCTCGCTCTTGAGATTGAGCTTCTCCTCCGCCTCCTCGTCCTCCACGTGCAGCGTGGCCTTCTTCTCGTTCATCTTCTCGGAGACCTGGAAGATGGTGAAGAACACCGCCGTGAAGATAACGCCGGCTATGGTGGCGGTGGGCTTGGTGACGAGGTTCAGGCAGCCCGTTATCAGCAGCACGGCCAGTACCGCCATCAGCCCGACGGGGACCTGGTAGCGCTTCACTTTTATGTTGAGGGGGAACATCCATTCGCGCTCGAACTCGGTATCCTTGAAGCGCAGCACGATCAGCGAAAGGGTGTCGAAAACCAGGCTCCAGAGCACGCCGAAAGCGTAGGCCTGGCCCAGGAGGAAGATGTCGCCGCGCGAGACCAGGATGATGACGATCTGCAGCGCGGCCACCATCGTGATGATCCTGGAAGTGGTGCCGTACTTCGGGTGGAGACGGCGGAACCAGTCGTGCAGGATGCCGTCCTCGGCGACGCGGTTGAGTATGCCGTTGGCCCCTACAAAAGAGGTGTTGACGGCGCCCATCAGTATCAGGCCGCCCGAAATGACCACCAGGACCTGCAGCGCGAGGCGGGCCAGGTAAGGGCCGTGCAGGTGAAGCGCCAGGCCGCTGAGCAGGTTCTCGGAGTACTCGCCCGCTATCAGGTCGCCGGGGATGATCATGGAAGAGAGGAAAGTGAGAACGCCCGTGAACATCACGCTGAAGATGAAAACGATGACGGCCGTGCGCTTCAGGTTGGGGACCTTGGGGTCCTCGATCTCGCGGTAGACTTGCGCCATGCTCTCCAGGCCGCTGAGCGCCAGGATGGAGTGGCCGAAGGCCATGAAGACGCCTATCATGCCCACGGGTTTGAGCCAGGAGATGTGCCTGGACCAGCCGAGGGCCTCCTCACTGAACTCCAGCTTGAACGGGGGAAGAGTGAAACCGCGGAGATAGACGGTCAGGATGGACCAGAGCAGCAGTATCACGGCTATGACCGCGACGAACAGGACTATCCTGACGTTGGTGTCGGCGGATTCCTTGACGCCCTTTATGTTCTCCTTCCAGAAATAGGCTATGACGGCCACGCCGAAGACGACGGCCAGCAGGTTGGGGGAGAAATCGAGCTGCACGCCGGCCATGCCGAGCAGGCTCTTGGTCAGGTAGGAGATGTAGAGACCGGCGCTTATAGCGCTTATGGGTCCGGTCAGCACGTAATCGAATACCAGGGATGAGACCGCGATCTTGGCCAGGAACTTGCCCATCGCGTGGCGCACCACCACGTAGACGCCGCCGCGGACGAACATCGAGCAGGACTCCACGTACACCGCCAGCATCACGCCCGCGAAGAGCATGACGCCCATGACGAACCACGGGAAGGCCGGGCCGTAGGCGTTCATGGCGATGCCGCCGGAATAGTAGGCGCTGGAACCGAAGTCGCACAGCACTATGGCGGCGGCTTTCCAGAAGGAGATGAAGCTCAGCATCGCGGTGCTGAGGACGAAGACCTTTTTGAGCGAAGGCCTGCCGGAAGAAGGGGGAGGGTTCATTGTTCGGGACCCGCGGCGGCGGGAATTGCCCCCGCGCGGATAACAGGTGATATTATATATTTAATGGACTGCGCCGCGGAAGACCCGGGCTCAGGGCTCGACCGGGGAGAACAGGGCCGCGGCTTCCGCGGACGAGCGCAGGGAGCAGAGCTTGTCTATGAACGGGGCCTGGAAGGTGCGGGCCATGGAGGCCAGCATGTTCAGGTGCCGCTGGAAAAAAGCCGGCTTGCCGGGGGAGAGCAGCAGTATGGCGGCCCGTACCGCGTAGGGGGAAGCGGGGTCTTTGAGGCCGGCGGGGATCACGGCCATGGCGGCCTGGAAATCGGGGAGGTCCGGCAGCTTGGCGTGCGGTATGTAAAGGCCGGTCTCCAGCACATTATTGAGCTTTTCCACCTCGTTGAGGCGGGCCACAAGAGCCTTCTCGTCTATCACGGAGGCCACCCGCGGATGCAGTTTGGAGGCCAGGAGAGCGACCAGACCGGGCCGGTCGTAATTCCCTTCCAGGTAAAAGATATTGTCCGGGGACAGCAGCGAGGCGAGGGTTGCGGAATCCTGTTGCTTCATCATATCAGGGCGACGACGGAGTTATGCTATCATTAACCCATGCCGCCCGTCAAACCCCGGGTCTTACCGGCAGCGGCCGGCGCCGACAGGGGCGCCTCCTGGACCAGGTTCTGCGCCGTGGACCGGCGCGGGCGGGTCCTGAAGCGGGACCGCCTGCCGACCCGGGGAATAAAACTCTTCCCGTCCATGATAAAAGCCTTCCTGGACCGCTGCGGGGCTCCCGCCGGGGTGCCGCTCTTCGTGGCCACGCGGGGAGCCTTCTCCCGGACCTGGAAAAAGGAATTCATCACCGCCGCCCTGGCCGGGCGCGCCGACACCGTGGGAGTGATCTCCGACGCCGAGGCGGCTTACGGGGCCGCGCTGGGGAACGTAAAAGGAGTTCTGCTCATCGCCGGCACGGGCTCGGTGGCCATGGCTCCGGACGGGCGCGGAGGGTTCATCAAGGCCGGCGGTCACGCCCCGGAAGGCGGCGACCCCGGCTCCGGACTCTGGCTGGGCCTGGCCTGGCTGAAGCTCAAGGGGAAAAAGGTCCCTTCCGGCGAAGGCGCTCCGGGCAAGGCGGCCGCTTTCGCGGCCGAAGCGGTTAAAAAGGCCCGGGGAGGGGACCCTTCCGCGCTGGAGCTGGCGGAACTCTCCTGGACCGCGCTGGCCGGACTGGCCGGCGAACTGAAGGACGACGGCTTCCTGCCGGGCGGACGCGGCCCGCTGGCGGCCGCGCTCTGGGGCGGGCTCACGGACGACCCCTGGTTCCGCGCCGGCCTGGTCCGCGCGCTGGAAAATCGCCTCGGCCGAGAAGTAAAAGTATTCCGCCCGTCCCTGCCGCCCGAACTCTTCTGCGCCCTGAAGGCTTTAAGATCGTCCAAAGAAATCAGGAAACAGCGGGGCCGAAGGGAGGTCGCCTAAGAAAAACCGTCCGAAGCCGCGAGCTTACGGAGTATGCGCCGCAGCTGACGGTGCTTTGCTCCTCGCGGAGCGGAGGCGCATACGAGCGCGAGCGGCGAGGTCGGAGCGCGAGCACGGTGTGCGAGCGGCGTTTTTTCGTGGCGACCTCCATTCGACCCCTATAGTTCATCGATTTTATGACGCCTGAAAAACTGCTTAAAGAAATACTGATATCCTGCGGAAAGATACTCAAGGCCAAGTTCGGCAGGGTCGGCTATTCGCTTAAAGGCCGCGCCGATCTGCTGACCGCCGCCGACCTGGCCTCGCAGAAGAAAGCCATCGCCATGATACGCCGCCGTTTCCCGGACCACGGCCTGCTGGCCGAGGAAGGAGTGGACACCCTGCGTCCCGGCCGCCCGGCCTGGATCATAGACCCGCTCGACGGCACCACCAATTACGCCCACGGCTTCCCGGCCGCCGCCGTGACCGCCGCGTACTACGACGGCGCGGAGATACGGGCGGGGGGGACGTTGGACCCGTTCCGCGGGGAGCTGTTCTTCGCCGTGAAGGGGCGCGGGGCCTCGCTCAACGGCAGGAGGATGCGCGTTTCCCGTACGCCGTCGCTCTCGAAAGCCCTGCTGGCCACCGGCTTCGCCTACGACCGCGGCGAGAGGGCGGAGTTCTACTGCGCCTTCTACTCGGACTTCCTGAAGATCTCGCACGACATACGCAGAATGGGCTCCGCGGCGCTGGACCTGGCCTGGACCGCCTGCGGCCGCCTCGACGGCTACTGGGAGTTCAACCTCAAGCCCTGGGACGTGGCCGGCGGTCTGCTGCTGGTGAAAGAGGCGGGAGGAAAGGTCGGCGATTTCTCCGGTAAGGGCTGGGGGGAACCGGCGCACTTCGGCCCCCAGACGCTGGCCGCCAACGGCCGGCTGAACCGGGCGATGCTGGCGATAATCAAAAAGCGGCTGGCTCAGGGCAGTCCGCGCAGCAGCGCGTCCGCCAGGCGGCCGGCGGCTTCCTCGAGGGCGTAGCCGTCGCGCGCGGTCTCGGCGCCCGACGACAGCACGGAACCGGCCGCCGACCCCACCATGACCGCCTCGATACGGTAACCTTCCTTCTCGTCGAAAAAGACCGAACCGTGAACCACGCGTTCCGCTCCGACGGCGCGGCCCAGCGCCGCCAGTTCCGCGTTGGACGGCGCGTCCTGGACCGTCAGCAGCCTGCGCTCGGCGGCCGTGAATTCCGGCGAAGAGCGCGGCACGGTCCCGGCGCCGGCGGCCCCCAGCCGCTCCTGCAGGTAGTCCGAAACGACCAGCCCCGCGCCGCCGCCGGCGAAAGAGGCGACTACCGTCCTGACGGGAGGCGCCGGCGAAGCGGCGCGCGCGGGCTCCGGCTCCGGGCGCGGAGCGCCGAGCCTCCAGCTGAGCGTCACCCGGTGGGTGGAGCCCAGATCGCCGTAGGGCACGAAGGCGTAGTCGAAAGCGGCGGCGCCCAGGCCCAGCCCGAAACCGCCGCTGACCGCGCCGGCCGCTCCCAGGTCCTCCAGGTTCCGGCTGCTGAAGCCGGCGCGCAGGGCGAAGGACGCCTTTTCTCCGACCGGCACGCCGTACTCTCCGGAGACGATGAGATAAGGGGAATGGTCGACGGGCATCCTCCCGTCGGCCATCAGCCGGAAACCGCCGTCATAGCGCCAGAGCGCGCCGGCCGCCAGTTCGAGCGGCAGAGGGTCGCTCCCGCTCTCGTACTTCAGCGGGGTGCCCAGATTGCGCACGGCCAGCGCCAGGTCGGCGCCGCCCCTGCGCTTCGAGTAATTTATATAGCCCAGGTCCGCCGCGGCTCCTTCGGCCGAGACGTCGCCGATGGCGCTTTTGATGCCTTTTACGGAAACCCCGAAGCCGCCGGCGCGCAGGGGGAAGGCGGCGGAGACGAAAAGCGCCGCGTCGTAATGGGTGAAGGAGCCGCCGTGGTCGCCGCGGGCGTCGAGCAGGTCGAGCCTGCCGGCCGAGCCGAAAACGGCGCCGGCCGACCAGGTGGTCCCGCCGGAACCGGGGAGAGAGAAGGCCAGCGCGGCCCTGTAGGCGGATTCGAGCATGGCCTCGTAGCCGGAGACCGCGTAGGCGCCGCGCAGGCCGGCCGGCGCGGCGGGATTGAAGAAGACGGAATCGGGCGCCGGGGCGGCCAGGCCGCCGCCGCCCAGCGCCTCTATCCTGGCCGCCGGAGGGGCTTTCAGGAAAGCGGCCGCGGTGGTCCCGCGGGCGTCGTCGGAGAAAGCCCCTTCGGGCAGCAGGCCGGAGCGGGCGGGCGCGGCGCAGGACAGCAGCGCCGCGGCCAGTACCGGGAGATATCTTCCGCTTCTCGTTTTCACTTAGGCGGGATCACTTGCCCTTCAGGTCGGAGACCAGGTATTCCAGCCTGGCCTTGATCTTTTCCTTGTCCAGCGAGTCGTAATCGGAGAGTATGTCTTCCAGGAATTTGACGGTGAACTCGGAGCTGATGCGTCCGGCGCCCAGGCCCTTTTCCAGCTTTCCCATCCTGGCGTCGAGGGACTTCAGGGATTCGTAGATCCCCATGACGAAGGTCTCGGCGGGGGAAGGCTCCCCCGGCTGCTGCCCGGCGTCCGCCCGTTCTTCCGCGTAAGTCCCTTCGGGGGAACTCTCTCCGTAGACCGGGTCGCCGGTCTGCGCCTGGAAAAGCTCGCCCTGCGGCTCGTCGGCCGCGCCCGTACCGGGCTCTTCCGCGACGGGGGACGGTTCGTCCTCCAGCTCGGAGCGGTTGGCCAGCTCCAGGTAGCGGCGGATCGAATAGATCAGCAGGAAAAGGCCGAACCCCAGGCCCGCGGCCGCGAGGTAGAAATAGGGATCGGTCCAGAGCGAATAGACGCTGAATTTCACAGTATGATCTCCTGTTCCGGCCGGACGGCGAACACCGACGAAGGAGCCCCGTCCCTTCCTTCGAGCTGGCGGCCGCAGGCGGCCACGATCGAATCCAGTTCCTCGTCGCCGCGCTCCTGGTTATGATGGAAAAGCCCGAGCGAAGAGACCCCGGCCGCCACGGCCAGTTCGAGGGCCTGGCCGGAGGTCGAATGGCCCCAGGTGCGGTGGAGGGGATATTCCTCGTCGGTATAGTCCGCGTCATGGACCAGGACGTCGGCCCCTTTCGCGAAGGCCGCGTATTCCTCGAAATTGCGCCCGCCCTCGTGCCGGTAGCCCAGTTCGTTGTCGGTAAGGAAAATGAAGGTCTTCCCGTCCTCGGTGAACTTGTAGCCCAGGCCCTGGTTGGGATGGCTGATCTCTATGGGATCTATCTTCATGGAACCGACCCGGAAACCCTTCCGGCAGATGGGGGCGAAACTGAAGGAGGCGGAGATCTCCTCGAACTTCACGGGGAAACCCGGCGGCCGCATGGTCTTGCTGATGATCTCCCGCAGAGGTTCCTCCTCGGAAAAAGAGCAGCCCATCATCGTTATAGCGACCTTCTTGCGGTAGATCGGGGCGAAGAAAGGAAAGCCCAGGACGTGGTCCCAGTGGGAGTGGGTGAAGAGCATCGTGAACCGGGAAAGGCCTTCCTTCACGAGTTCCTTTCCGAGCAGGCGTATCCCGGAACCCGCGTCCACTATCACGAGTTCGCCGGAAGCGGCGCGTATCTCGACGCAGGTGGTGTCGCCGCCGTACTTAAGATATTTTTCGCCCGAAACGGGGATGCTGCCGCGGGCGCCCCAGAATTTGATCTTCATATCAGCGCAAGCCGGAAAAAGCCATATTAATATAAATCCCGTCTTCTTTACAATAGCGGGACCGGCCGCGGCCCCCGGCGGAACTTGAACCGGACCCCCGGGATTTAATAAAGTATATATATGGGGATCCCGCTGAGCGAATCCGGACCGGCCGCTCCGCGCTCCATACCGATCTTACCCTTGAAATGAGCGAACACTTATAAGCCCAATCCGCTGAAAGCGCCGGCAGAGCCGCCGGCGCGGACGGCTTTTCACGCCCGGAGGCGTCGCACAAGATATGAACAACGAAAAAATAGCCATAGTAGGTCTCGGGATAATAGCCCCCAAGGCCCTGAACAAGGAACAGTTCTGGAACAATATACTCGAAGGCAGGAACTGCCTCACCGAGGTCCCGGCCGACCGCTGGGACTGGCGCCTCTACTGGGACGCCGACCGCAAGGCGGCGGACAAGACCTATTCCAAGATAGGCGGTTTCATAGAAGGCTTCAAGTTCGACCCCATAAAGTACAAGATCCCTCCGACCATAGCCGCGCAGATCTCCCGCCTGCAGCAGATGACCGTCGAGGCCGTCCGCATGGCCTTCGAGGACGCCGGCTACGACAAGAAGCCTTTCGACAATACCCGCACGGCCGCCGTGCTGGGCAACGCGATGGGCGCGATGCGCAAGGAGATCACGGACCTGCGCGTCTACAAGTTCTACAACGAGGACGTCCTCCGGAAGACCTCCGCCTTCTCGTCCATGCCCCGCGAGAAGCAGGAGGAGATGATCCGCGAGTTCGAGGCCGGCATAGACAACGGCATCATAAAGATCACCGAGGACACCATGCCCGGCGAGCTTTCCAACGTGACGGCCGGCCGCATAGCCAATATCTTCAACCTCAACGGCCCCAACATGACGATGGACGCCGCCTGCGCCTCCTCGATGGCCGCGCTGGACTACGCCGTCATGGGCCTGCGCGCGGGCAAGTTCGACATGGCCGTGGCCGGCGGCGCCGACGAGATGATGAGCGCCCCCGCTTTCGTGAAGTTCTGCAAGATAGGAGCGCTCTCGGCCGACGGGTCCTACGCTTTCGACGAACGCGCCAACGGTTTCGTCATGGCCGAGGCCGTGGCGGTGTACCTCCTCAAGCGCTTCTCCGACGCCGTGCGCGACGGGGACAGGATCTACGCGCTGATCAATTCCGTCGGCGCTTCCTCCGACGGCAAGGGCAAGGGCATCACCGCCCCGAACCCGAAAGGCCAGAAACTGGCCATCGAGGCCGCTTTCAAGGGACTCGACTACGGCCCGGCCGACGTGGACTTCGTGGAATGCCACGGCACCGCCACCGTGGCCGGCGACGCCGCCGAGGTGGAGACGCTCAAGGAGGTCTTCGGGCCGCACATCCGGGGCCGCAAGCTGGGCCTGACCTCGGTGAAATCCCAGATCGGCCACTCCAAGGCCGCCGCCGGCGCCGTCAGCCTGGTCAAGACCGCCCTGGCGCTGCACCACAAGACGCTGCCGACCTCGATAAACTACGAGCGGCCCAATCCCAAGATAGACCTGAACCTCTTCCGCGTCATCACGAAGCCCGAGAAATGGGAGAAGAGCGGCATCCGCCGCGCCGGGGTATCGTCCTTCGGCTTCGGCGGCACCAACTTCCATGTCGCCATGGAAGAATACGCCGGCCAGAAGCCCGAAGCCCCCGCCGCCCGCGCCGCCGCGGTGTCGGTGTCCTCCGCTCCCGTCGCCGAGAACCCCAAGGCGCCCTTCTCCGCCCTGCAGGGCGAAGCCGTCACCTTCACCGGCGCCAGCCCGGCCGACGTGATAAAGAACGCGAAGGCGGAGGCCGCGGCCGTGTTCTCCAGGTGGCCCGAAAATTATCCGCTGGCCGCCTACGCCCAGCCGTCCATGACGAAGCCCAAAGGTCCGTGGGGAGTCTCGATAGTCGCCAAGTCGCCCAAGGACCTCGCCGATAAGGTCGAGTTCATGGCCAGGAACGGCAAGGACGAGGCCTGGAGCGAGCCGCCGCTCAACTTCAAGCTCAAGGGCGTCTACACCTTCAGGACCGGCGTGAACCAGGCCAAGGTCGGCCTGCTGTTCCCCGGCCAGGGCTCGCAGTACGTGGACATGATGCGCGACCTCGCCGCCAAGTACCAGGTGGTGCAGGCGACCTTCGACGAGGCCGACGTCATCCTCGACAAGATGATAGGAGTGCGCCTGACCGAGGCGATCTGGTCCAAACCCGGCGAATCCAAAGAGGACCTCGCGAAGCGCGAAGCGGCCATCAAGCAGACCCAGCTCACCCAGCCGTCGATGATGACGGCCGACATAGCGATGTACCGCCTGTTCCGCGAGTTCGGCATAAAGCCGGACATGGCCATCGGCCACTCGCTGGGCGAGTACGCCGCCGCCACCGCCGCGGGCATCTTCAGCTTCGAGAACGGCCTGCGCGCCGTCACCAACCGCGCCAAAGAGATGGCCAACGTCAAGGTCGCCGACCCGGGCAAGATGGCCTCGGTCGCGCTCGGCTGCGACAAGGTCGACGTGGAACTGAAAAAGATAAAGGGCTACGTCATCTGCGCCAACAAGAACTGCCCTCTGCAGACCGTCATAGCCGGCGAGGCGAAGTCCGTGGAGGACGCCGTCGCGCACTTCAAGGCGATGGGGGTGGAAGCCGGCGAGATAGCCGTCAGCCACGCCTTCCATTCCGAGATCATCAAGTCGGCGATGGGCCCCTACCGCCGGTTCCTCGAGAGCATACCGATAAAGCCCGCCGACATGAAGATCCTCTCCAACGTGACCGCGGACTTCTTCCCGCAGGACACGCAGGGCATCTACGACATGCTCATCAAGCAGATGACCAGCCCGGTCGAGTTCATAAAGCAGCTCGAGCGCATGTACGACGAGGGCGTGCGCACCTTCATCGAGTGCGGACCCAAGCGCGTGCTCAGCGCCTTCGCCACCTCGACGCTCAAGGGCAGGCCCGACGTCACCGTGCTGGCCTCCAACCATCCCAAGCGCGGCGGCATCACGGAACTCAACGACCTGCTGGCCAACATGACCGCGCTCGGCATCCCGGTGAACTGGGACAGCAAGGCCCCGCGCCAGGGCGGGGCTTTCTTCAATCCCTACTATCAGGGCTGGGCGCTCCAGGTATCAGCGGGGGACACCATGCGGCATGGTGTCCCAGTACAATCTGCTTCTTCCGCCCCGGCGGCGCTGCCGGCCGAAAAAGCCTCGTTCGCCGAGAAGTACGGCTTCAACTTCAACCCGATAGCGGTCTCCGGCGTGGCCGGCGGCTCGCCGGGCACCCGCGACCAGCTCTTCCGCGAGCGCAGCCTCGACGAGATACTCGAGGGCAGGAACATGATCGAGCCCATCCCGCAGGCCTGGCGCGAGAAGCAGGTGGACAAGAACATCCTGCGCGTCGTCAAGGCGGCGGACGGTTCCGGCAGCATAGAGAGGATCGACTCCGCCGACCAGGCCATCAAGCTCTCGGCGCGCAAGGGCGTCTTCGACTTCGAGAAGGACTTCGGCGTGCCGCCGACGATGGCCAAGGCCATGGGCTCCGTCTTCCGCATGGCGCTGGCCGCCGGCGTGCTGGCGCTCAAGGACGCGGGACTGCCGCTGATACATTATTACAAGCGCACCACCACCGGCGGCTGGCTGCCGGAAAAATGGGCGCTGCCAGAGCCGGTGGCGTCCGAGACCGGCGTCGTCTTCGCCTCGGCCTTCCCCGTGACCGAGCAGATGATAGAGGAGATAACGGGCTACTTCAACTCCAAGTACGGCGGAGCGTCATCCGACCGGATGTGGGACGTCTACGACAACCTGGTCGGCCGCCTGAGCGACCCCAAGGACAAGCGCGAGATCCGCGAGTGGATGCAGAAGAACTTCCCGGCCGGCGCGCCCGCGGGCTCGCCGGAGGCCTACGCCTTCAGCCAGAACTTCCTGCTGAAGGTCATACCGATAGGCGACAGCCAGTTCGCGCAGTGGGTCGGCGCCAAGGGCCCGGCAGTGCACATGAGCGCGGCCTGCGCCTCCACGACCCAGGGCGTGCATATAGCCGAGAGCTGGATCCGCGCGGGCAAGTGCAAGCGCGTCGTCGTGATAGCCGCCGACGACATCACCAACGAGACCATACAACAGTGGACGATGCCCGGTTTCCTCGCCTCGGGCACGGCCACGACCAAGGAGAACATAGCCGAGGCGGCCCTGCCCTTCGACCGCAGACGCCACGGGCTCATAGTCGGCTCCGCGGCCGTTTCGCTGATAATAGAGGACGAGACGCTGGTCCGCGCCCGCGGCATGAAGCCGCTGGCCCGCCTGCTGCTGACCGAAAGCGCCAACAGCGCCTTCCACGTCACGCGCCTCGACACCGAACACGTCGCCTCGGTCATGGAGGGCTTCGTCTCCAAGATCGAGCGCGTCTACGGACTGAACCGCGCCGAGATGGCGCCGAGGACGCTTTTCATGTCGCACGAGACCTATACCCCGGCCAGGGGCGGCAGCGCCTCGGCCGAGGTCAAGGCCCTGCGCCGAGCCTTCGGCCCGGCGGCCGACCAGGTCGTCGTCAGCAACGTGAAGGGCTTCACCGGCCACACGATGGGCGCCTCTCTCGAGGACGCCGTAGCCGTGCGCGCGCTGAACACCGGCCTCATACCGCCGATAGCCAACTATAAGGAGCCCGACCCGGAGCTGGCCGGCATCAACCTCTCCAAGGGCGGCAAGTACGACCTGAAATACGCGCTGCGCTTCGCGGCCGGCTTCGGCTCGCACATGGGAATGTCGTTCATAGAGAAGACCTACACCGCCGGCGAGTCCCGCTTCGAGAACGAGAACACCTACAAGGCCTGGCTGGAAGCCGTGTCCGGCGACCCGCAGCCCGAACTGGAAGTGGTGTTCAATACGCTCAGGATCAAGGACCGCAAGGCCGCAGGGAAGGGGGACCCCTTCCGGCCCGCTCCCGCTCCGGCCAGGCAGCCGGAGCCGGTCCGCGAGCCTGTCGGCGTCACGGCGGCCGCTCCCGCCCAGCCTCATTACGCCGAGCCCAAACCGGCGCCCGCTCCGGCCGTACAGGCCGCCGCTCCGGCAGGCGTCAGCGAGGAGTCGATTAAGACCGCCATCCTGGACATGATAACCGCCAAGACCGGCTATCCCAAGGACATGCTCGAGCTCGACCTCGACATGGAGGCCGACCTCGGCATAGATACCGTCAAGCAGGCCGAGCTGTTCGCCGCCATCCGCGAGCATTACGACATACCCCGCAGGGACAATGTCTCGCTCAAGGACTACCCGACCATCCGCCATTGCATTAAGTTCGTGCTGGACGAGAAGTCCGGCGGCGCGGCGGTGCCCGCTCAGTCGGCGCCCGCCGCAGCCGCGCAGCAGGCCCCGGCCGCTCAAGCCGCTCCTGCCGCGCAGCCCGTTCAGTCCGCTCCGGCCGCCGCTGTCACCGCGGGGCTGAGCGAGGAATCGGTAAAAGCAGAGATACTCGGCATGATCACGGCCAAGACCGGCTATCCCAAGGACATGCTCGAGCTCGACCTCGACATGGAGGCCGACCTCGGCATAGATACCGTCAAGCAGGCCGAGCTGTTCGCCGCCATCCGCGAGCATTACGACATACCCCGCAGGGACAATGTCTCGCTCAAGGACTACCCGACCATCCGCCATTGCATTAAGTTCGTGCTGGACGAGAAGTCCGGCGGCGCGGCGGTGCCCGCTCAGTCGGCGCCCGCCGCAGCCGCGCAGCAGGCCCCGGCCGCTCAAGCCGCTCCTGCCGCGCAGCCCGTTCAGTCCGCTCCGGCCGCCGCTGTCACCGCGGGGCTGAGCGAGGAATCGGTAAAAGCAGAGATACTCGGCATGATCACGGCCAAGACCGGCTATCCCAAGGACATGCTCGAGCTCGACCTCGACATGGAGGCCGACCTCGGCATAGATACCGTCAAGCAGGCCGAGCTGTTCGCCGCCATCCGCGAGCATTACGACATACCCCGCAGGGACAATGTCTCGCTCAAGGACTACCCGACCATCCGCCACTGCATTAAGTTCGTGCTGGACGAGAAAGGCGGAGCCGCCGCTGCCGCCGCGCCGCAGCCGGCGCAGCAGCAGGCCCCGGCCGCTCCGGCGGCGCAGGCGGCGCCCGCCGCGGCTCCCGCTTCGCAGCAGGAGCTGCCTTTCGACGAGAAGCCCTCTCCCGAATACCCCAAGCGCCACATCCGCCACATCCCGGTCATAGCCCCGGCGCCGGTAGAGCAGGAGATAATCAGGAAATACTCCGCGTCCAGGCCCGTACTGATCATGGCCTCGGACCTGGCGCTGGCCAAGGCCTACCGCGCCGAACTGTCCAAGCACCGCATCGACTCCCATATCTTCATATCGGAGAAGACCCGGCTCAAGGACTCCCGGACGCTGGACTGGTCCGACACCGCCGCCGTGGACAAGGCGCTGCAGGATTTCGCCGCGGCGCACCCGGACACCCAGGGTCTCGTCTTCCTGCTGGGCTGCGTCGAGAAGAAGTTCGCGCCGTCCTCCACCGACGCGTACGCCGACTACAACCGGTTCGCGGTGCCGCTGTTCCTCGCGGCCAAGCACCTGTTCAAGCCGCTCAGCGCGGTCGAACCCGGCATGTCCACCTTCCTGGCCGTGGTGACGCGGCTGGACGGCGGTTTCGGCTACAGGACCGACCAGGTCTACGACCCGATCTACGGCGCCATACACGGCGTGACCCTCTGCCTGCGCAAGGAGCTGGAGAACACCGCGGTCAAGCTCATAGACTTCGCGGCGGGCTCCCCGACGGAAGCGCTGGTGCAGAAGACGTTCTACGAGCTGCTCTACGGCGACAAGCGCCTTGCCATAGGCTACGACGGCGCCAGGCGCAGCACGCTGCTGGCCAAGCCGGAGCTGCTGGACTATTCCCGCGAGCGCACCCCTCTCAAGGGGAAGAAAATAATAGTGACCGGCGGCGGCCGCGGCCTCGGCTCGCTGTTCTCGAAGATAGTGGCCAGGCGCTGGAAGCCCGAGCTGATACTCATGGACATCATCGAGCTCGGCGCCGGGATAGAGCGCTTCGCGGCCATGACCGAGGACCAGCTCAAGGCCTACAAGAACTCCGAACTCTGGGCCGAGGTCAAGAAGAAGCACGCCAAGCCCACGCCGGCGCTGCTCGAGCGCGAATTCACCGCGCTCAAGGACGCGGCGGAACTCTACCGCACACTGCAGCGGATAAAGGCCGCGGGCTCGAAGGTCACCTACCTGAAATGCGACCTCAACGATCCGGAGGCCTTCGCCGCCGCCGTGGCCGCCCTGAAGGCCGAACACGGCCAGGTGGACGGCCTCGTCCACTTCGCCGGGCTCGAGCGCTCCAAGCTGGTCTCGGACAAGGCGCTGGAGGAGTTCCAGCTCATCTACAAGGTCAAGGCGCACAGCGCCGTGAACTTCCTCAAATCCGGCCTCGTCAAGGAAAAGGGCTTCTGGGTGATGCTCTCCTCGATAGCCGGCAAGTTCGGCAACCTGGGGCAGAGCGACTACGCCGCCGCCTCGGACTACATAGCCAAGATGTGCGTTTCGCTCTCCAACAAGGGCGTGCGCGCGCTCGGCGTGGACATGACGGCCTACGCGCTCATCGGCATGGGGGCGCGCCCCGGCGTGGAGGCTTTCCTCAAGTCGCAGGAACTGGACTTCCTCTACCCCGAGGAGGGCATGAACGCCGTCGCCGACGAGCTGGTCTACGGCCAGCGCCCGGAGATAGTGCTCAGCGGGAGCCTGGGCAAGATGGACTGGGACAAGCAGCTCACCTTCGTCCCGGGCTTCCCCGGCGCCTCGCCGTCGTCCTGGCATTTCGCCGAGAAGGTGAAGGCCAGCGTGAAGGGCGTGGAATTCTCCGCGGAGAAGGAGTATTCCCTGGAGAAGGACCCCTACCTGGCCGACCATTCCATAAACGGCACCCCCTACGTGCCGGGCGTGATGGGGCTGGAGACCTTCGCGGAATGCGCCGCCGAGTTCTCCGGGCGCGTGCCGTCCTCGCTGGAGGACGTGCGCTTCCAGGTGCCGATAAAACTGCTGCGCAATAAGCCGGTCACCGGCCTCATCAACGCCAGGCCCGAGGGCGCGCGCACGGCCCTGACCATCTCGACGGAGTTCACCGGTCCCAAGGGCGTCAAGCTGGGCCAGGCCAGGACGCATTTCAGCGCCAGGGCCTCCTACGAGACGCATAAACCCTGGGAGGGGGAGGAGAAGCCCTCCATCCCCAAGGTGAAGAAGTACAAGGTCACGGCCGAGACCATCTACAAGACCTACTTCCACGGCCCCAGCTTCCGCGTGCTCGAGGGCATACTGGAGCTGGAGAAGGACGGCACCCTGGCCGTCTTCCGGCGGCCGCAGGCGCCGCTGTTCAGGGGCGAGCGCCCGAAGCTCGTCTTCCACCCGATGGTCGTCGAGGCGGCGTTCCAGGCCTGCGGCTACCGCGACATACATTTCGAGAGGAAGATGACGCTGCCCGATTCCGTGGGCCGCGTGACGGTCTATCCTTGCGAGAACGAGCCGGACATCCTCTACCTCAAGACGGTGTACAAGGGCCGCGACGGCGAGGGCCGCAGCGTCTACGACGCTTTCGCCTTCGACGAAGCGCATAACCTGGTGGCCGAAGTGCGGGATTACCTGATGATCCCGACGCAGATATAGCCGGGATGGACGGAAGGACGGTGTTCGCCGCCGCCGACGGGGAGGGTTTCTCCGCGGCGGCGGCTCGTTTCACGGCCGGCCCCTGTCACGTCGCACTGGTGAAGGATGTCCTCGCCGCGGCTCCGGAGGCCTTCCTGACGCCGGACGAACTGGCCGCCTGGTCGGCGCTGAAAGTCCCCAAGAGAAAGAGCGAATGGCTCGGAGGCAGGCTGGCGGCCAAGCTGGCCGGCGCCGAAGCTTTTTTCCCGGGAGTCCCGCTCGGGGAGATAGAGGTCCGCCGCGAGCTGACCGGCAGCCCTTTCCTGGTCTGCCGGGGGGAGAAGCGGCACGTCTCCATAAGCCATTCCGCCGGGACCTGCGGCGCGGCCGCCGGGACCGAGTTCCTCGGCCTGGACATAGAGGAGATAGCGCCCAGGCACCCGGGCTGGTACCGCGACTATTTCACCCCGGCCGAGCGGGAGGGACGGGACGAGGCGGCCATGACCGGCCTCTGGGCCGCCAAAGAGGCCCTTTTCAAGGCTCTCGGGCTGGGCCTTTCCTGCGACACTCTGGACGCCGACCTCTCCGGCCCGGAGCCCGTCCTCAGGGGCAAAGCCCTTGCCCGCTGGGAAGAGCTCGGCCGCCCTCCTTTCGTCCTTGAAACCTTCGACCCCGGCCCCGGCCTGGAGGGGCGCATCGTATTTGCCAAGGAACCTTGAATTAAGAGATAATATGTGTTCCTTTTTACGGTTCAGGCCGGCCTTTTCTGGCGGCGTATCGGAGGACTATGCCGGATCTCAACGAAGACGCTATAAGAACTCCCCAGAACTCTGACAAGAAAGTCCATCCCAGGAAAGTACGCCCGGTCTCCGAATCCCTGGTCAAATACAGGGCCCTGCGCGCGCAGGCCGAGGCCGGCGGCCCCCCGGAGAAGATAGAGGCGCAGAAGAAGCGCGGCAAGTTCACGGCCCGCGAACGCATCGCCTACCTGCTCGACGAGGGCTCCTTCCAGGAAATAGGCCTGCTGATGGAGTCGCGCTGCACCGATTTCGGCATCAAGGACAAGCACATCAAGGGCGACGGCGTAGTGACCGGCTTCGGCAAGGTCAACGGCCGCCCGATAGCGGTTTTCTCCGAGGATTTCACCCAGCTCGGCGGCTCGCTGGGCCGCACCCACGCCGACAAGATAGCCCGCCTAATGGACATGGCCAAGGACGCCGGCGTGCCGGTCGTGGGCATACTCGATTCCGGCGGCGCCCGCATCCAGGAGGGAGTGGACTCGCTGGACGGCTACGGCGAGATCTTCCTGCGCAACACCCTCTCCTCCGGCAGGATACCCCAGATCTCCGTCATCGTCGGCCCCTGCGCCGGCGGCGCGGTCTATTCCCCGGCGCTGACCGACTTCGTCTTCATGGTCAAGGGCATCAGCCACATGTTCGTGACCGGGCCCGAAGTGGTCAAGGCCGCCACCGGCGAGACGGTGGACTTCGAGACCCTCGGCGGGGCCTTCACCCACGCCAGCAAGTCCGGCGTCTGCCATTTCATGGCCAACTCCGAGCCCGACTGCTTCCGCCAGGTCAAGGAACTGCTCGGCTTCCTGCCCTCCAACAGCTCGGAGCCGGCGCCCGCGACGGAAACGAAGGACTCGCACGACCGCAAGGTCCCGCTGCTGGAAAAGCTCTGCGAGATGGACCCGCGCAAGCCCTACCGCGTCCACCACATCATCTGGTGGCTGGCCGACGACCACAAGTTCATGGAAGTGCATCACGACTACGCCAAGAACATCGTGGTCGGCTTCATGCGCCTGGGCGGCCAGGTCGTCGGGGTCATCGCCAACAACCCGTCGCACATGGCCGGCGCGCTCGACATCAACGCCTCGGACAAGGCGGCCCGCTTCATCCGCTTCCTCAACTGCTTCAACATACCGATACTGACCCTCATCGACGTGCCCGGCTACTGGCCCGGCGTGGCCCAGGAGCACGGCGGCATCATCCGCCACGGCGCCAAGCTGCTCTACGCCTATTCCGAGGCCTCGGTGCCCAAGGTATCGCTGGTGCTGCGCAAAGCCTACGGCGGCGCCTATATCGCGATGAACTCCAAACTGATGGGGGGCGACTTCAACTTCTCCCTGCCTTCGGCGGAGATAGCCGTCATGGGCCCGCGCGGCGCCATCGAGATACTCTATTCAAAACAGATAAAAGAGGCCAAGGACGAGGAGCGCGACGCGCTCAAGGCGAAGCTGGCCAAGGAGTATTCGGACAAGTTCGCCTCGCCCTACCAGACCGCCTCGACCGGCTCGATAGACGAGGTCATCGAGCCCGCCTCGGCGAGGGCGACGCTGATAGACGCCTTCGAGCTGCTGCGCGGCAAGAAGCGGCGCGACTCCGGCGGCCCCGGCAATATCCCCCTGTAGGCGGAGGGGGGTTTGAAGCCGCGCCGTTCTTTTTGTTATCATAAAAGCAGACGCAGCCGTAAATAGTCCGTCCGTCGTAATTTTTGAGATCACAGCCGGCCCCGGGCCACGCCGGGGGACCGCCGACCAAGGATAAAACATGGACCTCGTCACCATCATGAAAACCGCGGTTTTCGCGCCCCTATTGGGCGCTTTTTTAATCCCGTTCGCCGCCAGGGTCTCCACGGCCGCCAGGAACGTCCTGGCCGTCTCGCTCGGCCTGATCACCTTCCTGGCCGCGGCCGCGCTGCTTCCCCGGGCCCTGTCCGGGCAGGTGGCGGCCTACACGCTGGCCTTCCCGCTGGGCTTCGACCTGACGCTCTCGGCCGACATGCTGGCCGTCTTCATGGCGGCGGTCTCCTCCTTCACCAGCGCGGTCATCCTGGTCTACTCGGTCGACTACATCTCCCACTACGAGGACCAGACCGAGTACTACACGATGGTCGTCCTGTTCCTCGGCTCGATGATGGGACTGGTCTTCTCGATGAACCTGGTCTGGATGTACGTGTTCTGGGAGCTGACCGGCTTCGCCAGCTGGAGGCTCGTGGGCTTCTTCCGCAAGGACACCGACGTGCAGAAGGCCAATAAGACCATCATGGTCACCGTCTTCGGCGCCCTCTGCATGCTCGCGGGCATACTGATGATCTACTTCGCCAACGGCACCATGGACCTGCGCCACCTGCGCGGCGAGACCATCTCCACGCTGGCGGCGGTGCTGATCATGGCCGGCATCCTCTCCAAGTCCGCCACGCTGCCGTTCTCGACCTGGCTGCCCGACGCCGGCGTCGCGCCGTCCACCGTCACCTCGCTGCTGCACGCCGCCGTGCTGGTCAAGATAGGCGTCTACGCCTACGCCCGCATCTTCGGCGTGACCGTCGTGGTCGCCGAGGGCTTCTATTACGGCGTCCTCCTCGTCGCGGGCCTCAGCGCGCTGATCTCCGCCGGCGCCGCGATGATCGAGAAGGACATCAAGCGCATCATAGCCTACTCCACGGTGAGCCAGATCGGCTTCATCTTCCTGGGCCTGGCCGCGGGCGGCAGGACCGCCTTCATCGGCGGCCTGCTCTACATAATGATGCACAGCGTCGCCAAGGGCGGGCTGTTCCTCTGCGCCGGTATAGTGGAGCAGAAGACGCACACCAAGGATATCACCAAAATGGGCGGCCTCTTCCGCGCGATGCCGGTGACCGCGGTCTCCTTCGCGCTCTGCTCGCTGTCGGTCATGGGCATACCGCCGTTCGGCGGCTTCTTCAGCAAGTTCCTGGTCTTCCGCGGCGCGGCCGAGACCGGCAGCGCCCTGGTCCTGGCGCTGTTCCTGGTCGGGGCCGTCATGACGCTGCTCTACCTGATCCGCCTGTTCTACCTGGTCTTCCTGGGCGAGGAGAAGCAGGACGCGCCCAGGGAAGGCTCGTTCACGATGGTGGCCAGCGTGGCCTTCCTGGCGCTGCTCGGCCTGGCGTTGGGCGCCTTCGTGCACTACCCCGCCAATTACGTCGAAATACTGACCTCCCAGATAGGAGCGATAGAATGAACCTCCTCAGCATCCCCGTACTGCTGCCGCTCGCGGCCGGACTGTTGATACTGGCCATCTCCGACAGGACGCGCTGGCTGCGCGAACTGCTCTCCATCGGCGTCACGGCGGTCTGCTTCCTGGCCGCGCTCAACGCGCTGGCGCCGGCCCTGCTGGGCCAGCATTACCAGCTGACGCTGCCCTGGCTGGGCGGCGGCATGGACTTCTCGCTGAAGGCCGACCAGCTCAGCGCCTTCCTGCTGCTGGCCGTCTCCTTCTTCTCGCTGCTGGTCTCGTTCTACGCCTTCAGCTTCCCGGACAAGGGCAAGGCCAAGTGGTTCTACTTCAACGTGCTGCTGACCCAGTCCTTCGCCGCCGGCGCCGCGCTGGCCGACAGCCTGCTGGCGCTGCTCTTTTTCTGGGAAGGCCTGCTGGTCTTCCTCTATACCTTCATAGCGCTCTCGCGCGACACCGCCGGCTCCCGGGCCACCGCCATGAAGGCCTTCCTGATAAACGGCGTCACCGACCTCTGCCTGCTGCTGGGCATAGGGCTGACCGCCTACCTGGCCGGCACGATGAGCATGTCCGAGATCTCGGCCGAAAAGCTGACCCTCAACGGCTGGGGCGGCCTGGCCTACGTGCTGCTCCTCATAGGCGCGCTCTCCAAGGCCGGCGCGATACCGTTCCACACCTGGATACCCGACGCCGCCGTGGACTCCAGCGCGCCTTTCATGGCCTATGTCCCCGCCGCCATCGACAAACTGCTGGGCATCTACTTCCTCGCCCGCATCTCCGTCTACCTCTTCCAGCTCAACGGCGCGATGCAGCTGGTCCTGATGACCATAGGCGCGCTGACGATAATCATCGCGGTCATGATGGCCTTCGTGCAGCAGGATTACAAGCGCCTGCTCTCCTACCACGCCGTCAGCCAGACCGGCTACATGATCCTCGGGATAGGCACGCTCAACCCGATCGGCATCGCCGGCGGCCTGTTCCACATGATCAACCACGCCTCGTACAAGTCCTGCCTGTTCATGACCGCCGGCGCGGTCGAGAGGCAGGCCGGCACCGGCGACCTCGGCAAACTCGGCGGCCTGTTCCGCGCCATGCCGGTAACGGCGGTCTGCTTCGTGATCGCGGCCGCGGCCATCTCCGGCATCGCGCCGTTCAACGGCTTCTTCTCCAAGGAACTGATCTACAAGGGCACGCTCGAGACCGGCTGGCTCTCCTTCTTCATAGCGGCCGAGGTCGGTTCGCTGCTGACGCTGGCCTCGTTCCTGAAGCTCGGCCACTCGGTCTTCTTCGACAAGCGCCCCGACGAGCTCAAGGACGTCTCCGAGGCGCCGTTCTCGATGCTGCTGCCGATGCTGGTCCTGGCCGCCGTCTGCGTGGTCTTCGGTTTCGGCGCCGCGATCCCCGTGACCTACCTGATAGGGCCCGCGCTGGACAACCTGTCGCTGTTCCCGGAGCACGCGCTCTCGGGCTTCCACTTCGACGACCTCTACCTGGTCTCGGTCATAGTGATCCTCGGCGCGGTCATGAACCACGTCTACGGTTACTCCGCCGCCAGGGGCCGGGCCAGCAAGTCCTCGGACCACATCCACCACGCTCCCGTGCTGGGCTGGCTCTACGCCCTGGCCGAGAAGAGGTTCTTCGACCCCTACGAGCAGATAATGAAGCGCGTGCCGGACTTCTCGGCGCTGCTCTATAAGGCGGACCGCTTCTTCGACTGGCTGACCGACGGCCTGCCGGTCGCCGCCACCGGCCGGCTCAACGACCTCTCCCGCCGCTTCCACAGCGGCTCTTACCCGGCCTACATGCTGCTGATGGGCCTGGCGATGACCCTTTTCGTGCTGTTCACCGCGAATTCCGGAGGGATAAAGTAAATGACGATAAGCCTCCTTCAGTACATGCTGATACCGCTGTTCTCGGCGCTCCTGATCCCTTTCGTCGCGCGCAGGCGCGGCAAACTGGCCGAGATCTTCGCCAACGTCACGCTGCTGGCCGGCCTGATCAACATCGGCTGGACGCTGCTCAGCCCCGCCGTGCTGGCCTCCGGCTTCTCGGCCGTGGCCGAGGACGGCTTCTCGCTGCTGATGGTCCTGACGGTCTACCTGGTGGGGCTCTGCGTCTCGTTCTTCTCCGCCTCCTACGGGCATGGCCGCGGGGTGAACACGACCTATTTCTACCCGCTGCTGCTGGTCTCGGTGGCGGCGATGTGCGGCGTCGTCACCTCCACCGACTTCTTCACGCTCTACATCTTCGTCGAGGTCCTGGCGGTGGCTTCGTTCGCGCTGATAACCTCCGACGACAGCAGGGAGGGGGTGGAAGGCGCGATAAAGTACTACCTGCTGACCTTCCCGGCCTCCGCGGCGATCATGCTGGGCCTGGCCGTCATGCTGCTGAGCGCCGGCACCTTCTCCTTCGACAGCATAAGGATAATAGTCTATTCCGGCGCCTCCGCCCCGGCCCTGGTCTTCTCGCTGTCGCTGCTGCTGCTGGGCTTCCTGGTCAAATCCGGCGTCGTGCCCTTCCACGTCTGGACGCCGGACGCCTACCAGGGCTCCTACGCGCCGGTCTCGGCCTTCCTGGCCGGCATCGTGACCAAGATCTCCGGCGTCTACGCCGTGGTCAGGATAGCGATGTTCCTGCGGCTCTTCGAGACCGGGGCGTTCCGCCTCTCCGAGGTCCTGATGTTCCTGGGCATGGTGTCCATAGCCGTCGGGGCGATAGCGGCGATGCGCCAGGACGACCTCAAGCGCATGCTGGCCTTCTCCAGCGTCAGCCAGATCGGCTACATCGTGCTGGCGGCCGGCCTGGCCACCCCGCTGGCCTTCATCGGCGCCGTCTTCCACCTCTTCAACCACGCGACCTTCAAGACCGTGCTGTTCCTCAACAGCGCCAGCCTGGAGAAGGCCGCCGGCACCCGCGACATGACCAAACTGGGAGGCATGGAGCACCCGATGCCCTGGACCTCCTGGACCTCGGTCATAGCGATGCTCTCCACCGCCGGCATACCGCCGCTGTCGGGCTTCTGGAGCAAGCTGATCATCATCATAGCGCTCTGGGACGCAGGCGCGGTGACCTACGCCGTGCTGGCCCTGCTCTTCAGCGCGCTGACGCTGGCCTACTTCGTGATCATGCAGCGCAGGATCTTCTTCGGTAAGAAGAGCCCCGCCGCCGAGACCGCCTCCGAGGTCTCTCCGGCCCTGCTGGCCCCGGCCGTGCTGATGAGCGCGGTCATCGTGGCCGCCGGCCTGCTGTTCCCCTACTTCTTCAGCTACCTCGCCGAAACCATAGCCTCCAGGATGGTGTTATGATCGAATACAGGGAATTCCTCTACCTGGCCGTCACGCTCTGCGCGCTCGCGGCCGTCATGTCCAGGAACATGCTGACCGCGGCCATAAGCCTGGCCGCGACGAGCATAGGCGTGGCGCTGGTGCTCTTCGACTTTCGCGCGCCCTGGGCCGCCGTCTTCGAGCTCTCGGTCTGCGCCGGCCTGATCACCGTGCTCTTCATCAGCGCGGTCAGCCTGCTCCGCAAGGAGGAGCCTTTCTTCGCGGAGGACCGCACCCGCTTCCGGCTGCTGCCGGTCTTCGCGCTGATCGTGGCCATCGGCGGCTGGATAGCCGGCTGGCCCTTCTTCGAGGCGCTGGCCGATTACGCCAGGTTCGGCGCCAGGGGGCAGTCGCTGGGCTCGATGCTCTGGGAGTCCCGGCGCATGGACCTGCTGGGACAGATAGCGATGCTCGCCGCCGGGGTGCTGGTCATAAACTCCGTGTTCGCGGCGAAAAAGGCGGGAAAATGAACGGATCATTCGCGACGGCCTGGTATTTCGCGGCCCTGCTCTTCTTCATAGGGCTCTACTGCATGGCGGCGTCGAGGAACCTCCTCCGCCAGCTGATCGGTCTCGAGGTGATGTCCAAAGGCACGCTGCTGGCGCTGATAGCCAGCGGCTCGATGTCCAACCTCTCCCTGGCCCAGGCCGTCATCATCACGATGATAGTCATCGAGGTGGTGGTGGTCGCGGCCGGCCTGACGCTGCTGGTCAAGGCCTACCGGACCAACGGCGGAGTCGACGTCTGGAAACTATCCTCGCTCAAAGGCTGATACCATGGAAATATTCCTCTCACCCCCGGTAGTCTTCATCGTCGCGCTGCTCTGCGCCATGGCCCTCTCCGAGTTCTTCTCGGGCTGGGCCCCGAAAGGTACCGAGTCCGCCGGCAAGGAGCTGCCCTACGCCTGCGGCGAGGACGTGCCCGCCGAGAAGGTGCTGCCCGATTACCAGCGCTTCTTCCCGTTCGCCATCTTCTTCACGCTGCTCCACGTGGCCGGCCTGATGCTGGCGACCTGGGGCCTCAACGCCTCGGCCGGCGGCTTCGAACTGGTCCTGGCCTATGTCGGCGCCGTGGCCGTCATACTAGCGGTGCTCTTCCTGGGATAAGACATGAAAACCAAAAGCCTCAAAGAGAAGATCATAACCTGGTCCCGGGTGAAATCGCCCTGGATCCTGCATTTCAACTCGGGCGGCTGCAACGGCTGCGACATCGAAGTGGTGGACGCGCTCACCCCGCGCTACGACCTGGAACGCTTCGGCATAGTGCTCAAGCCCACGCCGCGCCACGCCGACGTGATGGTGGTCAGCGGTCCGGTGACGCGCCAGCAGATCAAGCGCATCAAGCGCATCTACGACCAGATGGCCGAGCCCAAGTTCGTCGTCGCCGTCGGCGCCTGCGCCTGCTCGGGCGGCGTCTTCGACGGCTGCTACTGCGTCGCGCCCGGCGGCCTGGACAAGGTCGTGCCGGTGTCCGCCTATATCCCCGGCTGCCCGGTCAGGCCCGAGGCCGTCATAGACGGCGTGGTCAAGCTGCTCGGCAGCCTGCAGAAGTAAGGAGAACCCTATGTCCGACCTGGAACTGGAAGAAAGATTCAAGAAACGGCTCGAGGAGAAATTCGGGGGGGACATCTCCGAATCGACCATACAGCGCCGGAGGCGGCTGTGGCTGACGGTGAAGCCGGAGAGGCTCGTCGACCTGATGCGCTTCCTCCGCGACGAAATGGGTTTCGACCATCTCGCGACCATCACCGGCATGGACCTGGGCGAGAACCTGGCCGCCTTCTACCACACGACCGACCAGCACAATATCATAACGGTGCGCGCCAGGCCCCCCCGCGCCACCCCCGTCCTGCCCACCGTGCGCGACGTGTTCCCCGGCACCGAATCCTACGAGCGCGAGCTCGAGGACCTCTTCGGCATAAAGATAGAGGGCCTGCCGGCCGGCCGCCACTACCCGCTGCCGGACGACTTCCCGGCCGGCCAGCACCCGCTGCGCAAGGACTGGAAGCTGACCGACGCCTACCCGGAACCCGCCGTCAAGGAGGCCAAGTAATGTCCAAGATAAACGTACCCCTGGGCCCCCAGCACCCCGGCCTCAAGGAACCCATAAACTTCGGCCTCGTGCTCGAGGGCGAGCAGGTGGACAAGGCCACGGTCAACCTGGGCTACAATCACCGCGGCGTGGAGAAGGCCGCCGAGGAGCGCACCTACATACAGGACATCTACCTGATAGAGCGCGTCTGCGGCATCTGCTCGCACTCCCACACCACCTGCTACATCACCTGTGTCGAGGAGATAGCCAAGGCGGAGATCCCCGAGCGCGCCAAGGCTATACGCGTGATAGTGGCGGAGCTCGAGCGCGTGCACAGCCACCTGCTCTGGCTGGGCATAGCGGCCTACGAGATAGGCTTCGACACGCTGTTCATGTACGTCTGGCGCGACCGCGAGCACGTGCTCGACTGCCTGGAACTGGTCGCCGGCAACCGCGTGCATTACGCCATCAACACCCTCGGCGGCGTCCGCCGGGACATCACGCCCGAGATCAAGGCGGAGCTGCTCAAGAGGATAGACGTCCTCGAGGCCCGGACCAAATACTACACCACGCTGGCCACCGAGGAGACCACCGTCCTGGCCCGCACGCAGAACGTAGGGGTCCTGCCCAGGGACCTGGCGATAAAGCTGGGGGCCTGCGGACCCACGACCCGCGCTTCCGGCGTGGCGCGCGACGTGCGCAAGGACGAGCCCTACCTCATCTACGACAAGCTGGACTTCAAGCTGATCACCGCCGACACCTGCGACGTGTTCGGCCGCGTCGTAGTGCGCGTGCTGGAGACCGTCGAATCCTGCAAGATCATCCGTCAGGTGCTCAACTACCTGCCGGAGGGGCCCATCTCGATAAAAGTCCCGTGGAAGGTCCCGGAGGGCGAAGCCGTCAACCGCTACGAGGCGCCCCGCGGCGAGGACATCCATTACGTCAAGGGCAACGGCACCGACAAGCCCGAGCGCGTCAAGGTGCGCGCCCCCACCCTGGCCAATTACCACGCGGTGCCGCACATGCTGCAGGGCGGCTGGATGGCCGACGTGCCGCTGGTCATAGCGGCCATCGACCCGTGCATGTCCTGCTCGGACAGGGCGCTAGTCACCGACAAGGCCGCCGCCAGTTCCGCGGTCTGGTCCTGGGAGGAGATGCGCCGCAACGGCATAGAGTTCTACAGGCGCCGCGGCGTGGATTTCTCCAAAGTGACGCTGAAGTAACCCCCATAAGGAGCCTATAAGAAAATGGCGATAGAGAATATACTGCTGGCTCTCTTCTACGCGCTGATCTTCCCGGGAATATGGTTCCTGGCGACCTACGGCATGACGCTGGAATGGGTGGACCGCAAGCTGGGGGCCGTCCTCCAGAACCGCGTCGGCCCGCCCTGGTACCAGCCGCTGGCGGACTTCATCAAGCTGGTCTCCAAAGAGGTCATCATACCCAAGGCCTGCGACAACGTCATGTTCCGCAACCTGCCCTACTTCGCGGTGGCGGGCGTGACCGCGGCGATGATGATGATCCCGGTCTGGAACGGGGCGCTCTTCTCGTTCGAGGGCGACCTGATAGCGGTCATCTACCTGCTGACGATCCCGACGGCCACTTTCTTCCTGGCCGGCTGGAGCTCGACCAGCCCCTACTCGGCCATAGGCTCGATGCGCGTGCTGACGCAGCTCTTCGCCTACGAAGTGCCGCTGATGCTGGCCCTGATCGGCCCGGCGATACTCGCCGGCAGCTGGAACATAACCGCCATCTCGGAGCATTTCGCCCGCCACCCGGCCTACATGCCGGCGCAGCTCGCGGGCTTCCTGGTGGCGCTCCTGGCGCTGCAGGGCAAGCTCGAGCGCCTGCCTTTCGACATCCCGCACGCCAAGACCGAGATCGTCGGCGGGCAGTTCACGGAGTACACCGGCCGCCTGCTGGCCTTCTTCAACATGGCGGTCAGCATGGAGATGGTCGTAGGCGCGGCGCTGCTCAACGCGGTGTTCCTGGGCGGCGGCCTGGGCCTGACCGGGACGGGGGCCTTCGCCCTGTTCATGCTCAAGACCCTGGGCGTGGTGCTGCTGCTGGTCGTGCTGCGCGTGCTGATGGCCCGCATCCGCATAGAGCAGATGATAAACTTCTGCTGGCAGATACTGGCGCCGCTGGCGATGGCGCAGATCGTCTTCGACATCTTCCTTAGGATCAAGCTGGGGTAAAACATGAAGAAAAAGATACCAGGCAGGGCTTTGGGCGAGGCGGTGAGGCAGCTTTTCAGGAAGCCGGCCACCAGCGCCTATCCTTTCGCCAAAGCGAAGCTGCAGCCCAAATTCAGGGGCCGCATAGCTTTCGAGCAGGAGAAATGCATTGGCTGCAAGATGTGCGTGCGGGTCTGCCCGGCCAAGGCGATAGACATAATCCTCTCCGCCGAACAGCCTGCGGCTCCCGCGCCTGTCGAAGGACAGACGACGCCTCCGGCGAAGAAGAAGTTCGACTGCATAATGAACCTGGACCGCTGCATCTACTGCGCCCAGTGCGTGGAGGTCTGCCCCAAGAAGGCGCTGCTCTCCACCGACGACTTCGAGCTGGCCCAGCTGGACCGCAAGGCCCTCAGGCGCCACTACAAGTGAGCCCCGCCCGCCGGGAACGCCGCGCCCGACGGGGCGGGCGTTCCCGGCGGATCATTTACGGGGGCGGCGGGACGGGAAAAAGGGGAGAACATGGAGTTCCTTTCAACGCGCTATTTCGGCAATCCGGTATCCGATTATCTCTACGCGGCGGCGGTGTTCGCCGCCACGCTGGCCGCCCTCTACCTGCTCCGCGCCTACGGCCTGGCCAGGCTGAAGGCGCTCGCCGCCAGGACCAGCACCGACATCGACGACCTGCTGATCGACCTCGTCTACGCCATAAAGGCCCCGGAATACCACCTCCTGGCCCTCTACGCGGCGGCCAGGTACCTGGAACTGCCCCCGGCCTTCGATAAGGCCCTTTTCGCGGTCATCCTGGTCGCGGTCTCCGTCAGGGCGGTGACGCTGGCGCAGAAACTACTCGATTACTGGCTGGAAAAGTTCGCGGCCGAGCGCTACACGGACGAATCGGTGCGGGCCACCATGCTCAAGAGCGCGCGCGTGGTCTTCAAGACGCTGCTGTGGGTGGCCGCCGTCATCTTCGTCCTGAGCAACCTCGGCGTCAACGTCTCGGCCGCGCTGGCCGGCCTGGGCATAGGCGGCGTCGCGGTGGCGCTTGCCGCACAGGCGATACTGGGCGACCTGTTCAACTTCTTCGTCATCCTCCTGGACAAGCCCTTCAGGATAGGGGACTTCGTCGTCCTCGACGACATGCAGGGCACCGTCGAGCATATCGGCCTCAAGTCCACCCGCGTGCGCAGCCTGGGCGGGGAGCTCATCATCATCTCCAACTCGCGCATGCTGACCGGCGGCCTGCGCAACTACAAGGCCATGAACCAGCGCCGCGTGGTCTTCAAGACGGCCGTCACCTACCAGACCCCGATAGAGAAACTGCGCCGCGTGCCGGAACTGATAAAGGCGGCCGTCTCCTCGGTGCCCGAGACGCGCTTCGACCGCTCCAACCTCCAGGCCTACGGGGCGTATTCCATAGATTTCGAGACCGTCTATTATGTGACGGTGGCGGACTACAATATATACGCGGCCGACCACGAGGCGGTGCTGCTGAAGATAGGAGAGGCTTTCGCCCGGGAAGGGATAGAGTTCGCCTACCCGACGCAGACGCTTTTCGTTAACAAGTCATAAGGAGGGAGACGATGAAAAAGATGTTCTCGGCGCTTTTCGCGGCGGCCCTGACCGCGGGGACGGCCGCGGCCGCGCAGAAACCGACGGTCTCGGTGACCGTCAACGGCTCCAGGATAACGGCGGACGACGTTTCGATGCGGCTCTGGTGGAACGCGGCGGAGCGGACCATGCAGGACCTGGTGGACGAGGAACTCCTGCTCCAGGAGGGGCGCCGGCTGGGGGTGAAACCTTCCGCGGAAGAGGCCGCGACCAGGCTGAAAGCCATCGCCGACTCCTACAACGGGGAAAAGGAGATGGAAAAGGCCCTGAAAGGGATAGGCTACTCCAGGAGCGACCTGAAGGCCCTGATAGAAAGGCAGCTCTCGATACGGGACGCCGTCATCAAGTCGGCCAACATAAAGGTCGGGGACGAGCAGGCGAAGCTCTTCTACGAAGCCAATAAGGACTCCCTGGCGAGCCAGGAGACCGTGCGCCTGCGCCAGTTCTTCACCGCCAGCCGGGAGGAGGCCGAGGACGCGCTGCGACTGCTCAATACCGGCGCCGACTTCGCCACGCTGGCCATGCTCAAGGCCTCCGACGAGAACCTCAAGCGGACCGGCGGCGACCTGGGGTATATAAACAGGGGCGTGCTCGTGCCGGGTCTCGAGAAAGAGGTCTTCGCCCTTACGCCCGGGAAGTACACCGGCGTCATCCCGACGGGCGCGGGCTTCAGCATCTTCAAGTCCGAGGATTACCGTCCGCGCTCGGTCCCGGAATTCGAGGCCGTGAAAGAGCAGCTCAAGTCCCACCTGCTGGGACAGGCGGTCGCGCAGGCGACCCGCGAACTCACGGCCCGCCTGCGGCAGTCCGCGAAGATAGAAGTGAAGCGCTGACGCTCCGCGGCAAAAAGCGGATAAAAAAACCCCCGGCCGGAGCCGGGGGTTTTTTAACGCCCTGGGGAGGGGCCCTTAATGGGCCTCCTGGCCGCCGCCGCGCCGGGAGAGCACCAGTTTGTCGAGGATGAAGTAGGCCACCAGCAGGCCGAGCACCACGTGCGTGGCGTAGAAGTAATCCGGGGCGGAATACTTATAGAGGTCGTCGAAACGTCCGTAGAGCAGCGAGAAGCGGCCCATGACCGTGTTGCCGAAGGCCGCGCCGAAGTAGAGCATCAGGAAATAGATGCCGATATTGGAGGCCTTCTTGACCGCGCCCTTGTGCTCGACCGAGAAGAAGAAGTAGAAGAGCACGCAGATGAAACCGAAAGCCACGAAAGTCCCGTTGAGCAGCGACATGATGTTCCCCGAATTTATCTCGCTGACCATGAAAGGCGCGATGGTGCCGCCGATCTGCTTGAGGAAGTCGGTGGAGATGGTCAGCGGGATGACCAGGCCGGAACCGTAGCCCATGATGAACGTGAAGCCGTAGCGCGAGATCCACGAGATGCGGGGGAAGAACTGCGTGACCAGCGACAGCCCCAGCAGCGTCGGTATCAGCACGCTGTACTGCCCTTCCATCAGGGGGAGGAACACCTTGGGCTTCCAGGTCTGGAACAGGTAGACCTGGAAGAGCCAGCCCATGCCGGCGCCGAGGTAGAGGTGCTCGGCCACTTTGAAGAACGGATTGTCCTTGTAGAGGAAGCTGAAGAGGCAGATCGTCAGTCCCGCCGCCACCCAGCCGCCGAAGGTCATCCAGCCCGGCGTGACGGTGAAAAGAGCCGCGAAAGAGTTCCAGATATTTCCGAGAAATTCCATTTTCTCTCCTTAGAGGTACTTCAGGACCAGCATTATGATATTGGAAGTGACGATCAGCACGATGACCAGGACGTGCGCCAGACTGAGCGCGTCTATGCCGGAGGTCCCTTTCTCGAGATCCTTTATGAGCGTCTCGTAGTCGGCCGCGCCCTTCATGCCGCCGATCAGGCCCTTGAGCTGGCCGGTCTGCAGGTAGGGGCCGTAGCCGGGCTGGCTGACGGCGGTCACGCCGCCGGCCATCGGGAACTTGTACTTGTCGGCGACATAGGCGACATAGTAGTCCAGCATCGCGGTGCCCGTTATGCAGATGCCGAGGCCCATATCCTTCACCGACTTGACGCCCTTCATGACCTCCATGTCCTTCGTCGGGTTCCCGTTGCGGTCCTTGTCGTAGATCTCGTAGATATTGATGCCCAGCTGCGTCATGACCGCCACCGGGTTGGGTTGGAACGGCATGATCACGTAATCCCTGCCGTAGACCTTGTCCGGCGCGATATCACTGGGGATGCGGGCCGCGATATCCTCGATCATGCCCGTGGCGCCGGCGTTGAGGGTGAAGATCCCCACGCGGAGGTTGCGGCGCAGCGCGTGCTTGATCAGGGCCACGGCCTGCGGATGGAGCTCGGGGC
Organism: uncultured Elusimicrobiaceae bacterium; assembly: GCA_964415175.1. GTDB lineage: Bacteria > Elusimicrobiota > Elusimicrobia > Elusimicrobiales > UBA9959 > UBA2231. The sequence continues at coordinate 11,318 of CAYPYG010000015.1, read as the reverse complement.
GCGTGGCCGGATCGTAGTCCAGCGAAAGCATCACGAAGGAGCGCTCGGGCAGGTTCTCGATGTAATTGTAGACGTTGACCACGTCCTTGCCCAGGTTCTTATTGGGCAGCCCCAGCGGCCTGACGATGGGGGCGAAGAGCAGCACCGTCAGGGCGAGGAATATCAGGCGCCGGTCTATCTTAAGGAATTTTTCCAGGGCGTTCTTCATGTCAGTCCTTCCCCATGTACTGGCGTTCTATGCCGAAGATTATCTTGAGGGCGGTCACGATGCCGCCGATGGCTATGCCTATCATGATGCCGCGCCGGCCGGCGACGACCGGCACGCTCATCAGCCATTCTATGACGTCGGTGACCTGGTAGCCGGTCCAGCCCAGCAGGCCGTCCCACATCATCTGGCCCAGCGGCACGCGGCCCAGTATCACTATGAAGGCCGCGGCGAAGAGCACGAAAGCCTGGGGCGACTTGATGCGGAAGGCCCGGTAGGCGGTCGAGACTATGTAGAAGGCCAGCACGGCGAACATCGTGCCCGAGAGGGAAGTGAAGACGAAGCGGTAGATCCAGCCCAGGCTGGTCATCTCGTTCGTGAGGCTCATCGGCTGGCCGTTGCTGACTATCGCGGGCACCACCACCAGGAGGAAGCCGACGTAGACGAAGAGGCTGTAGCCCCAGCCCGGCGCCTTGCGGCTTATCTTGTGGAAGTGCGAGTAGAAGAGGCTCATCAGGCCCAGGAGGAAGGCGAAGCCGGCCACGATGTTCTCCCACTTGTTCATCATCTCCAGGTAGTTCTCGGAGCGGGCGTTGGGCACGTAGTAGGAGCCCAGGGTAAGCACGCCCACGAAGAAGCAGATGAAGAGCGGTATGTGTTTTTTTATGAAGATCATATCAGTATGCCTTGAAGAGCTGGCCGACTATTCTCATCAGCGGCTCCCAGCTGAACACGGCGCCGGCCGCCAGGAGGACGGAACCGGTCACGACCGCCAGCATCACGAAAGCCTTGCCGAAATCCTGCACTTTGAGGGTGCTCATCAGCATCGGTTCCTTGGACAGGTAGGCGCCGGCGGCGTAGAGCTCCTCGCCTATCAGCGTGTAGTCGCAGGAGGTGAAGAAGAACGGCAGCTGAGATTCCTGCTCCGTGCCGGCTATCTGTATGGCGCCGGTGGTGGCGCCGACCTCGGCCAGCAGCAGGGATTCCGCCATGAAGTGGCCGATGAAGAAGCAGGCCGCCGGCTTCTCGCGGTGTATCATCGCGTCCACCGAGGCCGCGAAGGAGAACTGGTCCTGGCTGACGAAGAAGTTGGTGTCGTCGCGGTAGGAATCGGGACGCTCCATCTCCAGGTAGGACTGCTTGACCACTTCCTTGCAGACCGTCATGACTATCGGGTCGAAGTGGGGGACCTTCAGCGAGGTGTCGTACTGCGCCACCTTGCGGGCGACCTCGCCGAGGATGGAGGTCGAGGCGATGGTCGGCACCATCGACATGGAGCCTATGCCCGTCGAATAGTAGATCGGGCGGCCCATTTCCGTGGCGCGGCCGATGGCCTCGTCTATGGCGTCCAGGCCGGCGATGCGGCGTATGAACAGCCCCTTGCGCTTGGCGTGGGAGACGGTCCAGAAGAAGACCACCACTATCGTCAGCATCAGCACGAGGTTGTTCAGGCGGCTGGCGTTGAACCAGTTGCCGTTTATGACCGCTTTGACCGGATCGGTCTCGGACGAAACGGCGCCCTTGACCAGCCTGAGCTTGAACTCGATCTCCTGCGACCCGTCCGGCCGGCCGAAAGCGGAGGAGGTGTCGGCGGCCAGCGCGTGGCGGCCGGGCGCCGCGCGCCAGGCCCAGAAGGGCAGGTCCATGTCCTTCTCGGGGTGGGCCGAGGCCGGGAATTCCGCTATCTTTACCCAGCCCGGCTTCGCGGTGTCGGAGGCATAGACCTCTATGGCCGCGCCTTCAGCGGCCTCGCCGGGGGAATCCCAGCGCAGCAGCGCGGCGCCGCCGGCGTCGCCGGGCATGTCGGCGGCCGTAAAGCCGGTCAGGGGAGGCAGCGGGGACGGCTTTGCGGCGGAAGAGGGGGAGGTGAGGAACAAAAACGGCAGGATGAGGGGAATTATGGGAGGTCTTTTCATAATTTTATGTCCATAAATATACAATTAATGGGGGCCCTTTGCAAGAAAAACGGCGCGTCAGCCGGGCCGCTCTATCGCGCGCATCACGACGTCCCGGACCAGGTTCGCCGGGGGACGGCGGCCGGGGTCCGCCCCGGCGAGTTCGTAGAGCACGACGCGGTTGAGGAAGCGGCCGTTCTCGGTCTCGTTCCAGCCCCGCAGTTCCACCAGGTGCCGGTCCCAGAACTCGTAGAAGACCCGCCGCGCGGCCGCGTCCCAGTAGAAGATTCCGTAGCCCCTCCCCAGCCTTATCGCCTCGGAAACGTTCAGGACGAGATGGGTCACGCCGGCCGCGCGCAGCCTGGAATAGAGGTCCCCGCCGGACCGCGAAGCCGCGGAAAATTCGACTACGGGAGAAAGATCGAAGACCGAAGAGGCGAGATACGGTCTCTCCAGGCCGAAGGTCCGCGCGTCGCCCACGACCAGGACGCGGGCGCCGCGGGGCAGTTCGCTGCTGGCGAAGTCGTAGGCCGGCCTGGAACTATAGGCGTGGCCGGGCCGCGTCCGCGCCAGGAACTCCTCCCGGCTCTCCGCGCCCAGCGGGACCAGATGGCCTCCCTGCAGGAGCAGGATGACCGTCCCCGCGAGAACGGACACCCCGAAGGACGCGAGCATGACCCCGCGGAGGACGGTCCGCGGCCGGGACGGGTCCCGGCCCGTTAAAAAAGCCCCGGCTATCAGCAGACCGGCGGCGGGCCAGGCCGGCATAGAGAACCTGACCAGCGTGGAGGAAAGGGACCAGCCGGACCAGACGACTAGGAAATAGGCCCAGAGAGGGGCGGCCCGCGGAGGGGAACGGAACAGGAGGCAGAGGGGCAGAAAGGCCAGGAAGAGCGGGGAAAAGAAGTTCGAATTGGCGAACTCTCCCATCGTGGCTTTCCAGGGATGGGCGAACCAGCCGGCGGGGGTGAGACGGTCGAGCTGGCTGGTCTCGCGCAGGAAGCCGTCGATCTTCTCCGGGTCCGAAAGTCCGCCGGTCCCGAAGACGGAGGACAGGAACGGGTATACCGGATTGCCCTTGTAGGCAAGGTTCTTGAGCAGCCAGGGCGACAGGACGACCCCGGCCACGGCTCCGGCCAGGGCCAGTTCCTTCAGGACGGCGCGGTCAAAACGCCGTTCTTTGACCAGGTAGGCCGCGGCCGCGCCGAGCACGGGGAAAAGGCCGGTATACTTGGTCCCCATGGCCATCCCTGCCATGAGGCCCGCGAGGACCAGCCGGCCGTACCGCTGCTTCCCTTCGGCCCCCAGCGCGGCGAACAGGGCTAGAAAAGAGAAGAGCGTCAGCGGCAGATCGCTCCCGGCCGGCCAGGAAGCGCGCATGGTCTGCGTGACGGCGTAGAAGACCGCCGCGCCCCAGAGCCCCTCCCGGCGGCCCGTCAGCCGGGAGCCCAGCGCGAGAACGGCGAGGAGCGAAAGCATCCCCGTAGAGAAATTCAGCAGCTTGGCGCAGACCTCCCCGCCGAAGAACAGCGCCGCCGAATAGAGCATGCCGTGGGCCAGCGGCAGGTCGGAATAGAGATTGTAGGGGATATGCAGTATGCCGCCGGCGGTATTGTAAGCCGAAGGCACGGCCAGGTGATAGACCAGCGAATCGTAAAAGACCTCCGGGCCGAGGGCCCCCAGCAGGTTGACGGCCGCCGCCGCCGCGAGCAGGAGGACGAGAAGGCGGTCGAGAAAGTCCAGGGGACCGGCGGGCGGGAGAACGGCGGCCGGCTCCCGGCGCCGGAGCCGCGCGTGGGAGAAAAGACCGGCCCCGGCCAGGAGGGCGCAGCAGGCCAGCGACGGCCATCTGTACAGTAAGCCGGCGAAACCGAGGGCGGTCTGCGCCAGGGAAAAAAGGGCCAGCCCGGCGCCGGCCGAAAAGAGAAAGCGCTCGAGCCGCGTCGAGCCGCGGTAAAAAAGCCCGCCCGCCAGGCCCCCGGCCAGGCCGGCCAGACCGAGGAAAAGTGCGCCCCAAAGGGCGCGGCCGGCGGAAAGTAACAGCGCCCTGGCCGAAACCGCCGGAAAAGCCGGAAGGGGGAACTCGCGGAGCAGGCCGGCGGCGTCCCGGAAAAAATGGAAATAGTGGAAGAGGAGGATAAGCCCGGCCCAGAGCGCGGCGGCCGTCCAGACCAGCCGGGCCGGAAAACGCGGCCCGGTCATTTCTTCCGCGCGACCAGGATGAGGTTCATCCCGAAAGGCGGAGGGAAGAGACGCTCCAGCGCCGCTATCAGCGGGACCAGCTTGTCGAAGAGCAGCGGCTGCAGCATGGGGAACTTCCGGGTCCTGAGCACCTTCCCGTTGAGATACCAGCCGAAGACCCCGACGAAGTTGCTGAAGTAGAGTTTCTCCACCTCGAACCCGGCCTTCTCGACCTTGGCCCTGAGCTCGCCGCGGTCGTAACGGCGGCAATGCGAAACGGTCTCGTCCAGCGTGCCGTAGATGGAGCTCAGCGCGGGAACGAAGAGCAGCAGCCTTCCGCCGGGACGCAGCAGGCGGAAAATATTGAGGAAAGCCCCGGAGTCGTCCGCCACGTGCTCCATGACGTTCACCGACACCACCGCCTCTATCCCCTCGGAGGCCAGCTCGCCGGTCCGCCCGCCGGCTATGTCCAGTTGGCGCACGTCCAGCCCCGGCTGGTCCACCTTCAGGTGGCCTATGAAAGTCTCCGAGGTGTCCAGGGCGAGGAAACGGGAGCTCACGCCCGAAAAATAGCGGGACATGTTCCCGATGCCGCAGCCCACCTCGAGGACCGTCCTGCCCTCCAGGTATTCCCTGAACGCGGAGAAGATCCACTCGTTGTAATTCGGGGTCAGGGCGAAGACCTTGAGCGCCTCGTGCGCCGAGTCCATTATCGCGGCCTTGTTCTCAGCGGGCATTCACCGCTCCTTTCGCGAAGGCGACTATGCCGGCGACCGGGTTGCGCGGCGGCGGGTCCGCCGCGGCCTGCGCCAGTTCGTAGACGGCCACGCGGTTCATGAGCCTGCCCTCGCTCTCCTCGTCGTAAGCGTAAAGTTCCCTGACGTGGGAATCCCAGAACTCGCCGAACACCGCCAGCGACCTGTCGTCGAAAGCGAACATGCCGTATTCCCGGGCCAGCCGCATCCCTTCCGCGGTATTGACCAGCAGGTGGGTGACGCCCTCTTTTTTCAGGCGCTCATAAAGTTCCCGGCCGCCGGCGCTGGCCCGGGCGAACTCCACGACGGGGGTCTTGTCGAAGGCCGTGCCGGCCAGGAAGCGCCGCTTGAAATAAAGGGTCCGGCCGTCCCCGATGACCAGGGTCTTCGAGGAAGGAGGCAGGTTCTCGTTGACGTACTTTATACCGGCGTAATGGCTGTAAGGATAGCCGGGCTGCGTCCTGGAGAGATAGTCGTCCACCGTGGTTTTGCCCGCCAGCGGGAGCCAGCGGCCCTGCGCGTAGAACGTATGCGCCGACCAGAGCAGGCCCGTAAGGCATACGCACAGCACGACCGCTCTGGAGAGCAGTTTGAGGCCCTCGTGCCCCCGCGACTGGAAAGCCCAGCCCAGCAGCAGGCCGGCCGCGGGATACGCGGGGATAAGGAAGCGCACCATGGTCGAAGACACGGACCAGGACAGCCACAGCACCAGGAAGAACAGCCAGAGCGCGCCGTTGGCCGCGGTCAGCGGGGGGGTGATAAGGAAAAGCAGGGGCAGGAAAGCCAGGAACAGCGGGGAGAAGAGCTCGGAATTGCCCACCTCGCCCATGGTCACGCGCCAGGGGGTGAGGAACCACTCCCCGGGCGTGAGCGCGCCCATCTGCCTGCTCTCGCCCACGAAGAGCTTGAGCTTCTCCGGGTCCGAGCCCTCGTTGGGCGGGAACAGGCCGTTGAGCATGGGATAAAAGGGATTGGCGGTGTGGAGCCAGTTCTTGACCAGCCACGGCACTATGAAAAAAGAGGCGGCGAGGGAGAACCACGCCAGTTCCCGGACGGAATCCCGGAGACCGGAGCGGACGTAGTAGAGGAAGACCGCCCCTGCGGCTATCGTCGTGAAAAGGCCCGTGTATTTCACTCCCATGGCCAGGCCGCAGAAAACGCCGGCCAGGACGAACCATTTCTTCTCCCCGGTCCCGCCCCTCAGCAGCACGGCGAACATGGCCAGGACGGTGAAGAACGCCAGCAGCATCTCGGTGCCGGCCGACCAGGCGGAGAGCATGGAATGGAACACGGTGCAGAACACCAGCGCGCCCCAGAGGCCGGCCCGGCGGGAAAGGAACCTGGCGCCGAAAGCGTAAGAAGCGCCGGCGGTCAGCAGAAAGGCGGAATAATTCACCAGCTTGGCGAGCGGCACGCCGCCCACGCTCAGGGCGGCCAGGTAGAGCATGCCGTGCGTCATCGGCAGGTTGGAGAAAGCGTTGAAGGGGAAGAGAGTTATCTTATGCTCTATGGCGTAGAAGTTGGGAACGGCCAGGTGGTAGATCAGCGCGTCGTAGAATATTTCCGGGGCCAGCGCGCCCAACAGGCCCAGCAGGAGCGCGAGGACCAGCGCCGCCAGCGCCGCCTTGTCCAGAAAACCGAAGCCGGCCGGCCCGCCGGGCCCCGCCGCCGGAGGGGCCAGGTAGAGGTCGGCCGCGCCGGCCAGAAGGCCCGCCGCCAGCAGGGCCGCCACGGCCGCCGGATACACCGCGCCCGCGAGACCGAGCCCCAGCATCAGCGCCGACAGCAGGCCGAAACCCGCTCCGACGGAGAAGACCGCCTCCTCCAGCGCACCCTGGAAGGAGAATCCCAGGCGCCTGAGCGGCGGCCTGCCCAGGCCGTAGCAGGCGAAAAGGAACAGGACCGCCCCGGCCAGCAGCAGGAGCTGGCCGGGCAGTACCTTATGGAGCGAGCCCGTGTACTGGGAGAGGGAGAACAGGGGGGAGAGGGCCTCCGGGTAAAAGGGGAAACGCGCGTAATAATGCTTGAAGACCCAGAAGGGCCACAGGAGGAACGCGCCCCAGGCCAGCCACCAGGGGAAGCGGGGCCGGGCCTTCGCCTCGGGAGGCGCCGGCGCGGCCGCCCGCCCCTTCCTGTTCTTCTTTCCCATCGCGGCCGGCTTACTTCTCCAGGACCTCGATATTGGCCCTCGGCACGGTGAGCTTGGTGCCGTCGGCCAGCTGGACCTCCAGCACGCGCACGTGGCTTTCGCTGGCGCACTTGGTCAGCTCCGGCGGCAGCGACAGCACGGTGCCGATGGTACCAAAATGCGGTTCGCGGATGATGCGGACGGGGTCGCCGGGCTCTATCCAGCCGCGGCCCTCCTCGCGCTTGCACTCCTTGACGTCCTTAGGGTAGCCCGGCACGATGATCTCGGGGCGCATGACGCCGGCGCGGATCTGCGTGGCGCCGCTGACGCTGGCGTTCTCGCCGTTGCGCGAGGCCAGCAGCTTGAAGGTGTAGTCGGCCATCGGTATCATGCCGAAGCCCTCGGTGACGATCAGCGTCAGGCCTATCTTCTCGGTGCCGGTCACGGCCACGCCTATGTCGTAGCCGAGGATCTGGCGCAGGTCGCGGTCGTGGATGCCGCCGACGACTATCGCGTGCACGCCCGCCTCTATGGCCCGCTTTATGGTCGCCAGGCCGGCGTGCTTGCCGCCTATGACGATGCGGCCCCTGTGCTCGTCCTTGATATGCTCCGGGGTGAGCTCCTCGTCGGGAGTCTCGACGGCCATCGCTATCGGGCCGTTGGTCTCGCCGCCGATGCCGAAAATGCCCTGTATGAAGGTACCCTCGGTCTCGACGGTCACGCCGAAATTCGGGTGAACCTCGACCACCTTGCCCTTGATGTAGGAGAGCAGCGGCAGCACCTTGGGAGGTTCGCGCAGCAGCATCTGGCCGGTCACGTCGGAGACCGAGTCCACGGTGCCGGTCACCGGGGATTCGACCGAGGTCTTGAACCACTTGATGAAAGGCCTGTTCTCGGCCACTATCTCGCCTTTCTTCACGGGGTCCCCGACCTTCTTGAGCAGGAAGGCCGGGATCTCGCCCGCCGTCACGGAAAGCCGGTTGGCGATATTGACCGGGAAGACCTTGCCGGGCAGCTCGGTCTGCGCGACCACGTCGGTGGCCGGGACTTCCTGCCCCTCCGAGGCCAGGACCTTGCCGGGGATAGGCAGCACCCGCCGCTTGCGCAGCACGGTGCAGGGGATGACTTTGAGTCCGGGTGTGTATGCGTGAGCCATAATTTTCTCCTTGGTCGCCGCGCCGTCAGGCCGGGTACAGTTCCATGGCCTTGTACCACTTGTTGAGCTCCGCGATGCGCTTGGAGTGCGCTTTGGGCAGCTCGAAAGGCCTGCCGCGTCCGTCGAGGACCAGGCCGACCTGGCCGCCCTCGCATTTGGCCTCGCGGGCGTTGCCGGGGCCGGCGCCGACGTCGAAGCCCTTGGCGGGCTTGAGCATCAGTTTTCCCCTGGCCTCGGCGAAGGGCAGGTGCAGCAGCTCGCCGAAGCGCAGCGTGCCGGAGACCGGCTTGCCGCCCTCGGGGGCCAGTTCCCAGTCCAGTATGTTCGCGCCTTCTTTGGCGAGCCCCTTGGGGGCGACGCAGGTGCCCAGGCGCACCAGGCAGTCGTGGTAGAACACGTCCAGCGCGGCCTTCTCGCTGATCTGCGACAGTACGCCGAGATGCGGCATCATGAAGATCGAGTCCACGGCGAACATCGTCACGCCCTCGGGCTGGTAGGCGTCTATCATCATCATCATCGACTGCGTGCGGCGGGGGGAATGCGCCAGGATGCCGCCGGAGCCTATGATATAGTCGAGGTCCATGAGTTTTATGAGGCTCTGGCCGCTGGAGGTCTGGTCGAAGGCGTCGGAGATCGAGCGCTCCTGCTGCACGCCCTTGAGACCGACGGCCAGCGCCTTGTGCTGCTCGAAGGCCAGGCGCAGAGCCTCGCGGCTGACCGCGTGCTCGACCTGCAGCTCCTCCACGGTCTGCGGTATCGTCGTCGGGCGGATCATCTTGTTCTTGAGGCGGTTGCGCAGGTCCTGCTCGTCCAGGTCGAAAGGCAGCCAGCGCAGCAGGTTAGGGAGGCCGGCCTCGGCCATGACGTTCGAGATGGAATAGCTCATGCCGAGGTTGGCGCTGACGGTGCGGTTGAACACCTCCGTGAAGACGCTGAACACGTCGGTGGTGGCGCCGCCGATGTCCACGGCCAGCACGTTGAAGTTGTTGGCCTTGGCGAACTTCTCGGTCATCGTGCCGACGGCCGCCGGGGTCGGCATGATGGGCGCGCCGACCATCTTCATCAGCTTGGGATAGCCGGGCGCCTGCTGCATGACGTGCTCGAGGAAGATGTCGTGGATCTTGTGGCGGGCCGGCATCAGGTTCTCGCGCTCCAGGACGGGCCGCAGGTTCTCGGTCACGATCAGCGCGGTGCGGTCGCCCAGGATCTCCTCGATCTGGGGCCGGGCCTTGTTGTTGCCGGCGTAGATGACCGGCAGCTTGTAGGACGCGCCCAGGCGCGGCTTGGGGTCGGCGGCCTTGAGGAACTGCGCCAGCTCGACCACGTGGGTCACGGTGCCGCCGTCGGTGCCGCCCGAGAGCAGCATCATGTCGGGGCGCAGCTGGCGGATGCGCTCGATCTTCTCGTGGTCCGCGCGGCCGTCGTTGGAGGCCAGCACGTCCATGACTATCGCGCCGGCGCCGAGCGCGCAGCGCTGGGCGCTCTCGCCGGTCATCGCCTTGACGGCGCCCGCGACCATCATCTGCAGGCCGCCGCCGGCCGACGAGGTGGAGACGTAGACGTCCACGCCGGTGTTCCCGTCCGCGGGAGTGATTATCCTCTCGCCGTCGAGTATCTTCCGGCCGGAAAGCTCCTCGACCTCGGTTATCGCGTTGAGCACGCCCTTGGTGACGTCCTCGAAAGGGGCCTCCACGGTGGTCGGGGCCTCGCCGCGGAAGGTCTGGCGGTAGGTATCGCCCTTCTTCTCGATGAGGATGGCCTTGGTCGTGGTGCTGCCGCAGTCGGTGGCGATGATTATACGGGGCTCTTTATTTTCCATTTTTCTCTCCGTCGGGACCGCTTTCCGGGTCCAGCCTCTCCGCGAGGTAGGACATGGCGTTCGGGTTTTCAAGGAGGGCGATGACTTTTTCCGCCTCCTCTTTTTTGAAGATCATACTTATAAAAGGCTTCAGGAAGATAAGCGCCTGCGAGCCGATACCGTGGACGGGGCGGCTGCTCTCCAGCGTGAGGGCCGCCACCTGGCCCAGCGAACGGGCCCGTATCTTCGAGGCTATCCTCTCCAGCAGCGCCTTCTCCTCTTCCGTGACCGGCTTCTCGGAAGGCATGCTGAAAGCGTTTTTCCAGAAAGGTTCTTTCACGTGACTCCCGGCCGCCCTGCTCCGCGGTAATGTTAGAAAATCCGGCGACGGCCCGCAACCCCCGCCCGGCGCCGCGCTTGACAGCCGCGGCCCGCAACTGGTATAAAAACCCCGCGGTAACTTCAAGGCTGCGGGGGCGGCAGTGGGGCTGCGGGGATATATTTCGCTGGCGTTGTGTCTGTCGCCGTTCTTAGCGGCGCGGCCGGTCTTTGCCCAGCTCCCGCCCCCTTCCATCTCTTTCGACTTCCCTTATTATTCGGACCCCGTCGTTTTCATCGGGCCGGAGTCGCAGGTCCGCCTCTCCGCGCCCGCCGGCGCGGAAGGGGCCACCGTCTATTATGTCCTCGACGCCCCGCCGGAACCCGCGAACGAGACGCTTTACGCCGGGCCGCTGACGCTCGCCGAAGGTCTTCACGCGCTTTACGCGCGCCTGACGCTCGACGGTTACTGGTCCGGGAGCAGTTCCGCCGCCGTCCATGTGGACGCGCTGCCGCCCGCGACCACGCTGCTCATCGGCGGCGTTCCCGCCGGCGCGCCCGGCGGCGACGGTTTCCTGCATCTCCCCGCGTCCGCCGCCGTCGGTTTCTCGGCGGAGGACGACGCCTCCGGCTATAACTCCACGGAATTCTACGTGGACACGGACCCGGAGTCCTGCGACTACGAGGGCCCGCTGGTCTCCACCATGCCGGCCGGCTCCTGCCAGAACGATCTCTACACGGTCCCGTTCACCCTGGCGCCCGGCACCCACACCCTCTATTATCACAGTTACGACAATGTGGACAACGGCGGGGAGATGGAACAGATAGCCCTTTCCGTGGATACCGGCGGCTGGATACGCGGTTCCGTCGCCACGCCGGACC
>CAYPYG010000014.1:0-65951 GCA_964415175.1 uncultured Elusimicrobiaceae bacterium | reverse complement strand
GACGCTCACGCGCGTGCTGGACGGTAGTTACGTCTTCCAGATCTACGGCACCACCGCCACCGCCCACCTCAACGCGCTGACCGGCAGCCTGACCCACAACTACGTGCGCGCCGACGACGTGGTGACGGCCAATATCCCGCTGACCAAGGGCGGGGTCGTCGATCTCTGCGGCGAGTTCGAGGCCGGGTCCTTCTTCTTCCCCAATCCCTACACGGGGACCTCGGGCAGGTTCCGGGTGAAGGCCCCGTTCGGCGGCAAGATCACGATGAGGCTCTACAACCTGGCCGGCGACCTGGTCTATAAGTACGATTTCGGCGACCAGCCGGGCGACAACCAGGCCGAACATCTCTGGCCCAGGACCAATCAGCAGGGCAAAACGGTGGCGCCGGGCGTTTACCTGGCCGTGCTGCGGTTCGAGGCCACCCAGGGCACCCGCGAGGTGTGCCAGACCGTCAAGAAGATCCTGATACCCTGAAGCCGGGGCTTAAAAGGTGGAATTTATGAAGACAAAGAAAGGTTCCGAAAGGGTCTGGGCGGCGCTGCTGGCGGCGGCGCTCTGCTCCCCCGCGCTGCCCCTGAAGGCCGCCGACGAGAGCGCCGGCACCTACGGCGCGGTGTTCATGAAGCTGCCTACCGGCTCGCCGCGCGCGCAGGCGCTGGGCAATACGGGCGCCTCGCTGATGGAGGGGTCGGAGGCCATGAGCATAAACCCGGCCGGCGTCGCCTCGGCGCAGCTCAGGGAGCTCAATTTCGCCTACCTCGGCTGGTTCGGCGGCTACGGCGGCCAGTACCTGGCCTACGTGCATCCCATAGGCCAGTCGGTGATCGGCTTCAACCTGGCCTATTACAGCGTGGACGGCTTCGACGTCCGCGACGAACAGGGCATTCCCCAGTATTCGCAGGACATAGAGGTCCGCAACGCCTACGCCTCCCTGACGCTGGCCAAGTCCTTCTTCCTGGAGCGTTTCGCGCTCGGCGCCTCGGTCAAGAGCGTGCTCGAGGACAATTATTCCGAGTCCTACCAGAACTACGTCTTCGACCTCGGCGCGCGGCTGCGCCTCGGCCGCAAGCTGTCCTTCGGCTGGAGCGGGCAGAACTATTCCGGCGGCGAGAAAGAGGTCGTCAAGCTCAGCCGCCTCGGCGCCTCGTTCAGCCCCAATCCCTTCCTGACCCTCACGGTGGAGAACAAGAAGGCCAGCGACCAGGACGAGGCCGTCTACGGCGGAGGGGTGGAACTGAACATCCCCGAGGAGGTCCTGCAGGTCGGCAAGGTCTCCTTCCGGGCGGGCTACACCGACACCAGCGACTTCGGGCGCAGCTACGACTCGACGCTGGACAAGCTGGGCCTGGAGGAGGCCAGCGGCTGGAGCTTCGGCATAGGCATCTACAGCGCTCAGTCGCTGGGTTACGGCATCGCGCTGGACTACGCCCTGGTGCCTTACGGCGCGCTGGGCAAGGCCAACCAGATCTCGGTCAAGATGCAGTTCTGAAAATAGTATATAATCTCCGGGATATGCCCGCTTCAGCCGGAAAAGAGCGTTCCCCGCGCCGGCGCGGCCAGACCGCGGTGGAGTACATCCTGGTCACGCTGGCCCTGCTGATGGCCTTCGTGATGATCTACAGGGTCATGCAATGGTACCTGACCGGCCAGTTCAGGGCCGGCGGCCTGATAATCATGAGGAAATACGAGGCGCTGCCCTGAGCCGTCGCGGAGCCCGAAATAATATATAATTCTCTGAACACTATAGCGGAGGGTCCCAAAAAATGAAACTGCTCAAGAACAGGAAAGGTCAGAACACGGTGGAATACCTGCTGATGCTCGCGGTCGTGGTGGGCGTTGTGCTGATAGCCGGCATGGCTCTCAAGAACTATATGCCCGGTCTCTTCCAGAGCATACAGGGCATGATCAGCGGCGCCGCCAGTTCCCTCGGGGCCAGCGGCGGCAACAGGTAAGGAGTCCCGCCCCGCCCCCGCCGCCGGCCGTCCCTTCCCCGGAAGGGCCGGCCGGCGCGGACCGTTCAGGAGGAACGGCCGGGAACGGGAAAGGCCGCCTTATGGGACAGCCGCCCCGGAAAAAAGGACAAGTGACCGTGGAGCTCCTTCTGGTGCTCCCGGTCTTCATGCTGATGCTCTTCCTCATCATGGAGCTCGGCAACCTGGCCTTCCAGACCATACTGGCCCATCACAGCGCCTACGAACTGGCCCGCATAGGGGCGCTGGTGGCCGGCCCCAAGGGCGGCGAGGACAAGAACTACTGCGACAAGGGCAACGCCGAGATAAAGATGCGGGAGGTCCTCTGCCAGATGTTCGCCAACTGCAACAACATGTCGGTGACCGCGGAGTGCATCTGGACCGGGAGCGACAGGCAGGTGCAGGACACGGGCCGCAGCCACAGCAACCACGACCTGGAGGTCACGATGTTCTACCCGGCGCGGCTCGTCTTCCCGGGATCGAGCTTCATACTCTCCGACCCGCCGCGGCAGAAGCGGGCCAAGACCCTCAAGGTCATGATGCGCATGCCGGTGGAGAAGCCGTTCATCCAGTAGCACGGATTTAACAGCGATTTAACAAGGTTGTAACCCGAGCCCCGTAAACTATAACCAGAGGTGCCCCCGATTATGGAAAAGAAAGGATTCCTCCTCCCGCTGCTGCTGGCCCTAGGCGCCGCTATGATCTACTGGTGGATACTCTCCCAGAAGGAGAAGAACCTGGCGCGCGCCTACGAGACCGGCCAGGTGCTGGTGGCCAGGTTCGACCTCCCGGCCCGCACGGTCATAAAGGAGGACCTCGTGGAGGTCATACAGGTCCCGCGCAAATACATGCAGCAGGACGCCTACGAGGTGCGCAGCCCTTCCGATATAAAGCACGTCGCCAATCTCGTCACCGCGGTGCGCATCCCCAAGGGCAACCAGGTCACCCAGGGCGCGCTGGTCTCGCTGAGCCCCGAGGCGGGCCTCAGCGTCAAGGTGCCGCCCGGCTACCGCGGCTGCATCCTGCCCATGGAGAACGAGCTGCTGCGCCTGGTCAAGCCCGGCGACCGCGTCGACGTGCTGGTCACCTTCGACGCCGTCATGGGCGACAGCCGCAAGGAGAAGGTCACGGCCACGATACTGCAGAACGTGCTGGTGCTCGGCGTCGGCACCAACCTCGGCCAGGGCATGTCGGGCGACATGGCCAAGGCCAAGGCCGGCAAGGAGGCCGCCGACCAGGCCTTCTCCGACAAGGGCGTGCTGAGCCTGGCGCTCAACCCCAACGAGGCCCAGTACCTCTCGCTTTCGGCCAAGACCGGCGACGTCTCCGTGGTCGTCCGCGGCCTGGGCGACATAGAACTGCACCCGATGGAGATCGCGAGCTTCAGGAAACTGATAAAGTAGCCCCGTCACCCGGGAGGATCTGGATGAAACGAACGATACTGACCTTCGCCGCGGCCGCCTTCCTGGCGGCGCCGGCGCTGGCCCAGAAGGCGGAGATGGTGGCCGTCAGCGCGGACATCGTGGAGATAAGCGGCTCGATACAGAAGACGCGCGGCTTCTCCTGGAGCCAGCTCTTCGAGTTCGGCGAGAAGTCGGTGCCCGGCATCATCCGCCTCGGCGAGTTCGAGCGCAAGACCCAGCTGAGCACCTCGCTCAAGCTCCTGGAGACCGAGGGCAAGGCCCAGCTCCTCTCCAATCCCAAGGTCATAGCCAAGAGCGGCTCGCAGGCCAATTTCACGGTCGGCGGCGAGGTCCCGGTCCCCTATTCCAACAACCAGGGCGTCGGCGCCGAGTTCAAGAAGCACGGCGTCATCCTGCAGGTGCTGCCGGTCATCCTGGCCGAGAAGAAGGACACCGTGGACGTGCAGATCGCGCTGGAGGTCTCCAACCCCGACTATTCCAAGCCGGTGGTCGTGGGCGGGACCACCATCCCCTCGATGATCACCAGGCAGGTGCAGACCGAGGTCGAGCTCAAGAGCGGGGAGACGCTCGTCATAGGCGGCCTCAAGAAGAGCAGCCGCAACGTCTCCCGGAACCGCGTGCCGATCCTGGGCCATATCCCGCTCATCGGCAAGCTGTTCAGCTCCACCGACATAGTGGAGGACCAGAGTTCGTTGTTCCTTTTCGTGACGTTCGAGATCATAAGGTAGGCCGGCGCCCGCAACGGCGGTCCGGCAAGGCGGTTAAAGATGGCGGAAGAGGTCGCCCTCCCCAGGGTGATAACGTTCACCGGCCCCAGGGAAGGGGTCGGGTCCACGTCGCTGGCGCTCAACATGGCGCTGGCGTGGGCCAATTACCAGAAGCGCAACGTGCTCATCGTGCCGATGGACCACATGTGCCGGCAGGAGCACGCCCAGCTGCTGGGCCTCAACCCGCCGTCCCTGGCCGAACTGGTCCGCATGCTCGGGCGAGAATCGATAGGCGCGCTGGGCTCGCTCATAAAGGGCAAGGTCCCGGTCTCGCAGTGGGGGGTGGGCGTGCTGCCCCTTTCCAAGCGCCGCACCGAGGCGTCCAAGCTCTCGCCGGACCTCATCATGCCGGTGCTCTCCAAGCTCTCCAATTCCTTCGATATCTTCCTCGACGTGGACCCCTATTTCCCGATGCAGGTCTTCGCCTTCGACATCTCGGACATGGTCTTCTGGGTCACCAACTCCAACGCCGCCAGCCTCAACGCCACGGCCGGGATCTTCCGCGAGGTCAACGAACTGCATTTCAACCTCAACAAGTTCGAGATCGTCTCCAACCTCTACGACATGCCCGGCGCGCTGGGCCCCAAGGAGGTGGAGAAGTTCTTCAAGCAGCTCGGCCGCGAGATCCTGGCCTTCATGCCCTGGGAGGACGCGCTGCCGGCGGCCGCCAACCAGAACAAGCTCCTCATAGTGGAGCAGCCCAACAGCCAGTGGGTCCGGATCCTGCGGGTGCTGCTGGGCCGCATGGCCGAAGTCCCTCCGACCGAGAAGCAGTGGGTCTCCAGCGTCTCGGCGGCGGAGTTCTCCCACGGCTCCGACATGCTCTGGCGCGCCGTGGAGCGCGAACAGCTGCCCGCGGCCGACAGCGGCCAGGGCGGCGGCAAGCCGCCGATCTCCGCGACCGGGGTCCGCACGGACGTCCCGCCCTTCTGGGACGAGCTCAAGATGAAGATGCACGGCCTGGTGGTGGCGGCGCTGGAGATAGAGCGCATAAAGCTGACCGACGACGCGGCGGGCAACCAGGAGACGCGCAAGAAGGTGGACGGCATCATCAACGGCCTGCTCCAGAAGGAGACGGCCTACCCCCTTACCCGCGAGCAGCGCGTGAAGTTCATCAACGAGCTGCTCGACGAGATCCTGGGCCTCGGCCCGCTGGAAGAGCTGATGCGCGACCCGGCCGTGACCGAGATCATGGTCAACGCGCCCGACCGCGTCTACATAGAGCGCGCCGGCAAGCTGATCCTGACCAAGTACAAGTTCCGCAACGACGAGCAGATCGTCCAGGTCATGAAGCGCATCGTGGCCCCGCTCGGCCGGCGCATCGACGAATCCGTGCCGCTGGTGGACGCCCGCCTCAAGGACGGCTCGCGCGTCAACGCCATCATCGCGCCGCTGGCCGTCTCGGGCCCGACGCTCACCATAAGGCGGTTCTCGGCCAAGCCGTTCACGGACGCCGACCTGATCAAGAAAGGCTCCATCTCGCAGAACTGCGTCGATTTCCTCAAGGCCTGCGTCAAGCTGCGCAAGGACATCATCATCTCCGGCGGCACCGGCACCGGTAAGACGACCTTCCTGAACATGCTGTCGAGCTATATCCCCGAGGACGAGCGCATCGTGACCGTAGAGGACACGGCCGAACTCCGGCTGCAGCAGGACCACTGGGTGCGCCTGGAGTCCCGTCCCCCGAACATCGAAGGCAAGAACGAGGTCACGATCCGCGACCTGGTCAAGAACTGCCTCCGCATGCGCCCCGACCGCATCGTGGTGGGCGAAGTCCGCTCCGCCGAGGCCCTGGACATGCTCCAGGCCATGAACACCGGCCACGAGGGCTCGCTGGCCACGATCCACGCCAACACCCCCCGCGACGCGCTGACCCGCATGGAGGCCATGTGCCTCATGGCCGGCGCCGACCTGCCGATCTGGGCGCTGCGCGAGATGATCTCGTCGGCCGTCCACATGATAGTGCAGCTGACCCGCTTCTCCGACGGCACGCGCAAGATCACGGCCGTCACCGAGATCACCGGCCGCGACGAGAATACGATCCTGACGCACGACCTCTTCAAGTACCACCAGACGGCCATAGACCACGCGACCGGCAAGGTCTCCGGCTATTTCACGGCCACCGGCGAGCCTCCCAAGTTCTTCAAGGATTTCGAGACCCACGGCATCCCCCTGCCGGTGGACCTCTTCTGGACCGAGGAGCAGAAGCGGGCCAGGGCCGGGGGGCAGAGGCAATAGCGGAGCCATGAAAAGGATACTTCTGATAGCGATCGCGGCGTCCTGCCTGGCCGTCCCCCGGGCCGGGGCCTCCGTTTTTACCGGGGCCGAAATGGACGAGGTCTCCTGCGCCGCCCTCAAGCTGCAGCTCTTCTACTATTACCTGGACCCCGGCCGGGAGCAGAAGATCCTGGACCATACGTTCAAGTGCCGCGGCCGCGACAGCCGGCTGGTCATGCCGCAGTGGATGATCGACGAAGTGGCCGCCATGTCCGGGAAGCCCGCCTGGCGCGATCCCGAGGAGGGCGAGCTCTCCGAGGCCATGCTCTGGCAGCACACCGTCTCGATCCTCTACGAGTTCATGGAGATCAGCCGCAAGACCTTCCCGCCGGACCAGGGCGGGGCGGCCATAGCGCCGGCCCTGCTCGTCAAAGAGTATTCGGACATGCGCATCCGCTTCCAGATGTCGCTGGACCGCCTCTACCGGGCCCGTCTCAACGATTCCCTGGGCGGCCGCGGCCGGAGCCTGCTGGCCACCTTCTCCCTCATACTCAAGCAGATGGAGAGCATCGCGGACGCGATCTCCAGCGCGGACTCCAAGGCCTACGCCGAGGCGGTCACGGCCTCGGCCGTGCTCTCCCAGGACGCCTTCTTCCAGGTCTTCGAGCCCCCGCGCAAGTACGAGGCGCCCAAGGTCTTCTCGCGCGCCGAGGAGCTCGTTTTCGTGGGGGCCACGGTCATCGGCATAATCTTGGTCTTCACCGCGGTGCGCCTCTTCTTCATGCTCAACGAGAAGGAGACGGACCGCCTCGTCCAGGATTACGCCGGCCGCGTGAACCGGTGGACCGACGACTTCTCCCGGCAGTTCATGACGGTAAAGGTCCATTACCTGGTATTCGCGCCGGCCGCCGTCTTCGCGCTGCTGGGCCTGCTCAGCTTCAACCTGCCGATATTCCTGCTCATGTCCGCGCTGGGCATGTACGTCGGCCTGCGCACGCCCACGATGGTGCTCAACAGCATGAAACGCGGCCGCGGCCGGAAGATAGACACGCAGCTGATGGACGCGCTGATCCTGATGTCCAACTGTCTGCGCTCGGGCCTGGACGTCGTGCAGGGCTTCGAGATGGTGTCCAAGGACCTGCTGCCCCCGATCGCCGACGAATTCTCCCTCGTCATCAAGAATTACCAGCTCGGCATGCCTTTCGAGAAGGCGCTGGGCGTCATGGAGGAGCGCGTGGAGTCCAAGATGCTCTCCTACATGATACGCGCCATCGTGCTGCAGCGGCAGATGGGCGGCAACCTGACCAAGGTCTTCGAGCGCATCGTGGTCGATATCCGCGAGGAGTCCAAGCTGGAGGAGAAGACCAAGGCCATGACGGCGCAGCAGAAGATCCAGTCCATAGTCGTGGGCATCATGCCCTGGATCATGGTCTCCGTCATGTTCATGTTCCAGCCGGAGACGATGATAAAGTTCTACGGTTCCCCGCTGGGCATGATGACCTTCATTTTCTGCGCTATCTGGATAGGCATAGGCATGAAGGTCGTCTCCAGCCTCGGGAAGATAAGGGTCTAGCCGGCGCTTTATGGAACAATTCGTGAACCTGCTGATGCTCGCCCTGCTGTTCGCGGGCTCCATGGCCGCCTTCACGGCGGTGCAGCGCTTCCTGCGTCCGCCCGACATGGGCCCTTCCCCCGTGGGCGATATCAGCGACATGGAGGGCAAGGAGGTCTCGGTCTTCTCCAGGCTCGACCCCAACCGCAGCTGGCTGGAGCGGGTGGACCTGTTCCTGGCCCGCGGCCTGGGGCTGGAGCGCAAGCTGGAGGAGACCTACATGCTCCTCGGCAAGCCGGCGAGCAGCGACCCGCTCAAGATGCTCCACGCCAAGGAACTCACGGCGATAGGGCTGTCGGCCGGGATGTTCCTGCTCAGCGACTCCTTCGCCTCGCTCATCTTCCTGCCGCTCGGCTTCTTCCTGCCGGACGGGCTCATCTATTCGCGCCGCATCCGCGCCAGGCAGGACGACATAATCCGCAACTTCCCTACCTTCGTGGACCTGTCGGCCCTGATGATAGAATCGGGCCTGGACTACATGACGGCCTTCGACAGGATCGTCAAGATCTCGACCCAGAAGACGGGGCTGGAACTGGAAGTGGAGCGCATGATAAACGAGATCCAGCTCGGCTATTCCCGCCGGGACGCGCTGCGCAACCTGGCGCTGCGCACCGGACTGCAGGAGATCCGTTCCTTCGTCGGCCTGATCATCCAGTCGGACGAACTGGGCACCAGCCTGGTCGAGCTGCTGCGGAACTTCTCCGCGGACATGCGTTTCCGCCGCCTGAACAAGGCCGAGAAACTGGCGGCGCAGGCCTCGACCAAGATGCTCATCCCGCTGTTCATCTTCATCTTTCCCACGGTGTTCATCCTGATGCTCGCGCCCATGATCACCGACCTGCTGATGGGCGGGGCGCTGCCGTTCTGACGCGCCGGGGCCGGTCCGGCGAAGCGAGGCCGCTTTTATGAAAAACAACTTCCTGTCCCTGCTGCTCCTGGCCGCCGCCGCCCCGGTCTTCGGCCAGGCATCGGCGGGGGACACCATGCGGCATGGTGTCCCGGTACAATCGGTCCACACCGAGGAGTCCCTCTTCCTGAACATGCAGAAGATCGGCCTGGGCGCCCTGGACGACGCCGAGGAGAAGAAGAAGTTCCTGGACACCGTGAAGCTGGAGAAACAGAAGATCCAGTACAAGATGCTGCAGGGCGTCTACGACAACGCCTACGAGCTCTACCGCTCCGGCGATTACGAAAGCGCCAGGGACATGGCGGCCCGCATCCTCGCCATCGACCCCAACTTCCAGGACGCCGCGATGATCCTCGAGGCCTCCGACCAGCTGCGCGGCAGCGCCCGCCCCGCGCTCTCGGAGCGCGTGATGATAGAGGACCGCTTCAAGGCCGCTCTTTCCCTTTACCAGGAGGGCCGCATCGTGGAGGCCCACCGGGCGATGGAGGAGGTCTCCAAGCTCGCCCCCAACAACATAAAGGCCCGGTACTGGCTGGGCCGCATGAAGGACAATCTCAAGGATTACTACGTGGCCAAGGGCGAGGAGGACTACGCCCGGCGCGACCTGAAAGGGGCGCTGGACAATTACTACAACGCCCTGCTGATAAAGCCCCGCGACAACGCGATAATCGAGCGCATAGCCCGCTCCGAGGAGGAGCTGCGGCGCGAGCGCGCCACGGACGGCCTTAAGACCGCCCTCGAGGCCTACGCCCGCGGCGACCTGAAAGGCGCCCACGACGGGCTCCGCCGGGTCCTGGAGATACAGCCGGGCGACGCCAAGGCCGGGAAGCTCTTCAGCGACGTGCGCGGCGAGATAGAGCAGGGGTTCCTGGAGAGGGGAAAACAGCTTTACGGCAGGCGCAAGTACACCGAAGCCATCGGCGAATGGGACAAGGCGAAGCCTTACTCGGAGAATCCCAAGTACCTCGCCCAGCTCGTCTCCCGGGCGAAGCAGCAGATGAAACTGGAGGAGGACGCCCGCCGTCGCCGCGCCGAGGAGGCCGCCCGCCGGGCGCGGGAGGAGGAGGAGCGCCGCGCGAAGGAGGAGGAGGAGCGGCGGAAGGCCGAGGAGGAAGCTAGGCGCAAGGGCCTGGCCTCCGGCCCGGTGGAGAAGAAGCCCCAGGTCGTGACCGAGGAGAACCGGGTGTCGGCGCAGCGCCATTACATGGAGGGCATCAAGCACTTCCAGAGCGCGAACTACGAGAAGGCCCGCGACGAATGGACGATAGCGCGGCAGCTCGATCCCGGCAACGCCGACGCGGAGGCCGGCCTCAAGCGCATAGAACAACTGCTTTCCGGGGGGCGCTAGGAACGCCGCGAAGGCGCTCCGGAGACGCCCCGGGCGGGCCCCGCGCGCCGCGCGGGGCGTAATATTTCCGCAATCCCGGCGTAGTATATTATAACTATGAGACTCACCGGCAAATGGCTGCTGTGGTTCGTGATGATCGGCGCCTACGTGATGGTGCTGGGCGGGGTCTTCTATTACAACCTCTTCAAGTGGACCTTCGACGAGAAGCTCAAGCAGGACATCGTCGAGACCGTCAAGGTCTACGCCCCCACGCTGCGCAACGGCCTGCTCAGGAACCCGCGCGCCATAACCTTCGAGGAATACGACATCATGCAGTCCCTGGCCAAGGACGAGCGCATCAGCTCGCTGGTCTACATCAGCCGCCAGGGCGCCATCCGCTGGTACAAGGAGCCCCGCTTCCTGGGCATGCCCTGGGACGAGTTCCAGAAGCAGGTGCCGCCCCCGACCGACGCGATAACGCAGGCCTACCTCTCCAAGATGCCCAAGACGCGCCAGGTCCCCAAGGAGCCGTTCTACGAGATAGCCTTCCCTTTCTCGGTGCGCGGCGAGATCGTCGGCATCGTCGACGTGCTGGTCTCGCGCGCCGGCGCCGAGGTGCTGATAGGTTCGGCGATGCGCAAGTACGTCTTTCTCGCCGTCGGCGTGCTGTTCCTGCTGGGCCTGCCCCTCTATTTCTTCTTCCACCATTACGTCATCGCCCCGCTCGAGGTGCTGCGCGACAGCGTGGAGACCATCTCGCTCAAGAGCATGGAGCTGCGTTTCGTCAACCGTCCCGACGAGGTCGGCGAGCTCGGGCAGGCCATCTCCGCGTTCCTGCAGAAGATAAAAGGCGAGATGGAGTCCCAGATCAGCAAGGACAAGAAATACAAGGACGCGGAGCAGAAATGGTGGCGCGCGCTGCTGGGCGTCATAATCCCGCCGGACGAGTACGTGATAGTCGTCGACGAGAACAACAGCGTCCTCTACGCCAACTTCGAGCTGGGCGAAGGCCCGGACGCGAAGAACCTGCACCTGCTCGACGTCGTGGACAGTCAGCAGCAGAACCTGCTGCGCCTGGTCGGCCAGGGATTCGAGAGCCCGAACCGGACCATAGAGGGCGAGACGGTCTTCAAGGGCCAGTCCTCCAGGGTCAAGGTCCTGCACGTGGGCGAGGGAGCGGACCTGAGCCGCACGCTCATCCTTTTCTCACCCAAGAAACCGGTCTCCATCAGCGTCTGAGGCGTCCGGCCCGCCGATGAGAACGAGAATAATAGCCATCTTCGCCTCCGCGGCGCTCTACGCGGCCCTGATGGGCGGCATCTCCCTCTACCAGTTCCTGAAGAACTCGGGGGCCGAGCGGCGCCGGGACGAGGTCCTGGCCTCGCTGCGCGGGCGCGCGCCGATGCTGATCAACGCGGCGCTGAAAAGCCCTTCCGCCGTCACGCTGGAGGAATACGATTTCCTGGAGAATTTCTCCAGGGAACCGGGGCTGGGCGAACTGGTCTACCTCGCGGCCGACGAGACCGTCCGCTGGCACCGCCAGCCGGGGGCCATAGGCCGCCCCTCGCGGGAGATCGTCCACGAGACTTCCTTCGCCACCGGCGTGGTCGCCAGGGCCTTCTCCACGCTCTCCTTCGCGGCCGCCAGGGCGCCTTCGGGCGACCTGGAAGTGGTGGTCCCTTTCTCGGTGAAGCGCCGCCCCGTGACCCTGCTGGCCTTCACGCTCTCCGCCGCGGAGCACAGGCGGGCCGCGGCGGCCGGCGTCGTCCGTTACGCTTTCCTCGCGCTGTCCGCGGTCCTGCTGCTCTGCGCCGTCCTCTACTTCCTCCTGCGCCGCTACGTGGAGAACCCGCTCTCCTCGCTCGCCTTCTGGATGGACGGGGCGTCCCTGCGGGGGGGCGACCAGGCCCGCGCCGCACCTCCTCCGCCTGCGCCCGGGGAGGTCTCGGCGGCCGCCGCCAGGCTGGCCGCCCGGGCGCGGGACGAATTGGCCGCGGTCGAGAAGCGCCTCGCCTCGGTGGTCGAGACCGAGCAGGCCTGGTGGCGCGCGCTGCTGGGCGCGGCGGCGCCGGCCGGGGCCCGCGTGATAGTCGTCGACGAGAACAACAACGTCATCTACTCCAATTCCGGCCCCGGGGAGGTCCGCGGCGGGGAGAAGGTGCATCTGCTCGACGTCGTGGACAGCAACCAGCAGGACCTGCTGCGCCTGATCGGCGAGGCCTTCGAAAGCCCCGGCCGGGCGGTGGAGGGCCGCGCGGCCTTCCGGGGCCGCCCCGTCCGCGTCAAGGTCCTCCACGTGGGGGAAGGGGCCGACCTGGGGCGCACCCTCATCCTCTTCTCCGCGGCGGACGCCCCGGCCGCCTGAGCGTCTTGCAAGACCTTTAAAAATTGCTAAGATAGGACGGGGCGCCGCGCCGAACGGGCCGGCCGCCGCCACTATCATGTCGCCGAGCGGAGGTCAAGAGAAGATGAAACTGGAAATACGCGGAGTGCAGCTGAGGTCGCTGGTCATGTCGTCCGTGCCGGCGGTCCTGGCCTGTCTGGGCCTGCTGGGCGGCCTTATCACGTTCTTCCTGATCGACAATCCGCAGGTCTCCTACATGGCTTTCGGCCAGAAGCTGCTGGCTTCGGCCGTTTTTTCCGTCCTGTACATGCTGCTGATGGCCGCGCTGATCGTGACGGCCTCCTTCATCTACAACGTGCTGACCTCCGTGCTCGGGATGAGCGGGGTCCGCTTCGAGATCGAAGAGGTGACCGAGGGGGACCAGGACAACCCGTGAAGATCAACGTAATATTCGCTTCCAGGGATTTCTCCAGGGCCTCGCTGATCCTGGAGATGCTCTCCCGCCAGGGTTACTCCGTCCTTACCGCCCACAAGGCCCGCGAGGTCATGGGCCTGCTGTCCGAGAAGAGCTTCGACCTGCTGATCATGGGCCAGAACCTGGCCGACGAGGAGGGCCTGAGCTTCCTCAAGAACCTCCGGGCCAAGAACAAGACGCTGCCCGTCATAGCGCTGCTGGAATCGCCGGACACCTACCTCGACCATATGCCCTCCGGGCTGACGGCCGAGGCCTTCCACCTCCAGGGCTCCTCCGGCGCCCCCAGGATCACCTACAAACTGGCCTTCTTCCAGCTCGGCGCCGACGAGTGCCTCAGCTGCAACCAGGACCTGCACGAGAGCATGGCGCGCATCCGCGCCGTGGTGCGCCGCACGGCGGCCGTGCAGCCCGAGGAGCTCATCAAGATGGGCGAGATCGAGCTCAACATGTCGAGCTATACCGTCAAGATAGCGAACAAGGAGATCACGGTCACCGCCAAGGAGTTCGACCTGCTCTACGTCTTCCTGAGCTCCCCGAACCGCGTGCTCTCCCGCCCCTACCTGATCGAGCGCGTCTGGGGCTACAACTATTTCGGTTCCCCCAGGACCGTGGACGTGCACGTCAGGCGCCTGCGCGCCAAGATGGGCAAGGCCGCCCGCTACGTCCATACCGTGCCCTGCGTAGGGTACAAACTCGTGCCCGGTCCGAAATAACGGAGGTCCCAGAATGTCCCACAAAGTCCTGATAATAGACGACGACGCCCATCTCAGGGAAGGCCTCGCGGAAGTCCTGGACGCCGAGGGGTTCTCCTGCTCCGAGGCGGCCAACGCCAGGGCCGGCATCGACCTGGCCAAGAAGCACAATCCCGACGTGGTCATCATGGACATACAGCTGCCCGACTTCAGCGGGTTCCAGATCTGCCAGGAACTGCGCAAGCACTCCAGGGACTTCGTGCTCATCATGATGACCGGGCGCTTCCTCTCCGCCGAGGAGAAGACCCAGGGCTTCGAACTGGGCGCGGACGAGTATATCACCAAGCCCTTCGACATACAGGAGCTCTCCATACGCATCAGACAGCTGCTGTCCAGGAAGGGCAAATGAAGCGCCTGCTGCCCGCTCTGTTCCTCGCCTGCTCTTTCCAGGCCGCTCCCGCCCGCGCGGCGGGCCCGTCCCTGGAGCTTTATTTCGAGGCGATGGACGGCCAGAGCTGGCAGTGGTTCTTCATGGCCGACGCCGCCCGCCGGCGTCTGCCGGCCGCGAAGCTGGAGGTGCTGCCGCTGGTCTCCAAAGGGGAGTCGGGCTGGGTCTCCAAGCGCGGCGAGCCGGAACTGGAGGAGTCGGCCAGGATAGCCTGGATCTCGGCCGGGAAGCCGGAGGCGCTGTTCAACTATCTCAACGCCCGCTCCCTGAGCCCGTGGGCCGACGGCTGGCGCGACGCGGCCCTGTTCGCCGGCCTGGACCCCGACGAGCTGGGAAAGAAGTCCTCCGAAGCCCGCGAGGAACTGCTGGGCGGCCTTTACGAACGCGCCGCGGCGCGCAAGGCGGAGTCCACCGCCCTTTACATAGACGGCAAGCCTTACGGGGGCGGGCAGCGCCTGCTGGACCTCTACGCCGCGGTCAACGCCGCCCTGCCCGAGGCCGAGCGCCTCTATAAACCCGCCGCCGCGGCCCCCCCGGGCGCGCCGGCGGCCGCGGCCCGCACCCCCAGACTGCGGGTGCTGGGCTCGGAAAAGGACGGCATAACCGGCGACCCCGCCGTGACCGGCGCCTTCAAACGCTATTTCGCGGACCTCAGGCCCGAAGAACTGGATTACGCCTCCGCCGCGGCGCGCAAGCTGCTCAAGTCCCCTAAATCGCTGCCCGCCTATGTCCTGGAGGATACGCCGGAAGTGCGCAAGGCCTTCGGCCAGGCCATACAGGCCGGCGCCTTCGAGGAGGCGGGGAAGAACTTCGTCTATTACGACAAGGGGCGCAAGTCGCTGCTGCCGGGCGCGAAGCGGACCCCGGGCACGCTGGAGCTTTTCACGATGAGCCAGTGCCCCTTCGGGGTGCAGGCCGCCAACGCGCTGATCGACGCGCGGAGCAAAGGCCTGCTGCCGAAAGGCACCGACATCGTCATCCGCTACATCGCCGACGTCGCCGACGACGGGAAGGGAGGCCTTTCCTTCAAGAGCCTGCACGGCACCCCCGAGTGGGAGGAGAACGCCCGCCAGCTCTTCATCATGAAGACTTTCCCCGACAAGTTCTACGCCTACCTGGCCGCGCGCAACAAGGACGTGATGTCCAGCAGGTGGGAGAGCGCGGCCGAGGCCGCCGGCGTGGACCCGGCGAAGGTCTCCGCCGGCTTCGAAGAGGGCAAGCGCCTGCTGGCCGAGAACGTCAAGCGCTCGAACGAGCTGGGGATAGGCACCTCCCCGACCTTCCTGGTCGAGGGGCGGCTGCTGGTCACCGGCCTGGGCGGCCTGGCGCAGGTCAAGGGCTTCGAGAAGGTGACGGGCAGCGCCCCGCCTCCCGGACAGGGCTGTTCCCAATAGCGCCCTTTCCTCAATAAAGAAATATTTCGGCAACACGGTTTTGTGATAATATCCGTGGCGGCGCGCGGAGCGCCCGGGCCACGGAGACAATTTTATTATGACGCAAAGAAGGAAAAGAGGCCGGCTGTTCTACAAGTTCCTGTTCGTGTTCCTGCTGGTCTCGCTGGTGCCGCTGGGCGTAGTGGGCTACTACCTCGTCAACCTGACCCAGGTCACGCTGAACAAGGCCATCACGCGCGACCAGGAATCCCTCGCCGTCGGTTTCGCCGACACGGTCTCGACCTATATCACCTCCTTCCGCAACGTGCTCTACGACGCGGCCCACCTGAGCGACTTCGTCGGCATGGACGTCGAGAAGCAGAAGAACATGGTGAACAACATCATGCAGCTGCACGCGGCGTTCCTCGAGATCTCCGTCGTGGCCGCGGACGGCCAGGAGACGATCCGCATCGGCCGTTTCCTCAAGGACACCAAGCTGCGCGACTTTTCCAACGACGGCATCTTCCAGAAGGCCGTGACCCGCGGCGAGTTCATCGGCGGGCTCGAGCGCTACATGGGCTCCTACCCGACGCTGACCGTCGGCATACAGATAGTCAGCCCCTCCGACAACAGGGCCGTCGGCGCCGTGCTGGCCAAGCTCAGCCTCAACGGCCTCTCGGGCATCCTGAAGACCAGTTTCCCGGAGAACACGCACACCCAGGCCGCCGTCATAGATTCGAGCGGCTTCCTGGTGGCCCACTCCGACCTCGACGAGGTCTACAAGTCCGACGCCAGGCTTCCCGAGGACGTGCTCAAGATCCTGCTGCAGAACGACGCCAAGACAGGGGGCGGGGAGATCCTGCTCGACAACGGCGAGCGCGTGCTGGGCGCCTTCGCCGAGGCGGAGGAGCTGGGCTGGGTCGTCTACATCCAGCGCTCGGTCTCGGTCGCCTACCAGGCCTCGGCCGACATGCTCAAGCGCACCTACAAGATGGGCGGCTACGTCTTCCTGTTCGTGCTGATCCTCGGCTACGCCGTCTCGCTGGTCATCGCCCAGCCGATACAGGCGCTGCGCGAGGCGGCGATAAAGCTGGGCGAGGGCGACTTCGACTACCTGCCCGACCTCAGCATGCCCAACGACGAGATAGGCGAGCTGGCGCACACTTTCATGCAGATGAGCGAGTCGCTCAAGGTCAAGACGGCCGAGATCATGTCCGCCAAGGACGAGCTCGAGCGCCTCAACCGCAGCCTCGAGAACCGCGTGGAGGCGCGCACGAGGGAACTCCGCAGCGCGCAGGACGAGCTGATCAAGAAGGAGCGCCTGGCCGCCATCGGACAGATGTCCTCCGTCGTAGGCCACGAGATCCGCAACCCGCTGGCCGTCATCAACAACTCCGTCTATTTCATCAAGACCAAGCTCGGGGCCATGCAGCAGCCGGCGGACCCCAAGATGCTCAAGCATATCTCGATAATCGAATCCGAGATACGCCAGGCCAACGGCATCATAGACGAGATCCTGGGTTTCGCCAGGACGCGCGAGTTCAACCTCAAGCCCGCCCACCTGAACGCCTACCTCGAGGACCTGACGATGTCGTTCCCGTTCCCGCCGCACGTGGAACTGGTCAAACAGTTCGACCCCTCCAATCCCGGCGTCAATATAGACGCCGACCAGCTCACGCAGGCCCTGCGCAACCTGATAAAGAACGGCATCGAGGTCATGCCCGAACGCGGACACGTCTATGTCCGCAGCGAGGTCGTCTCGCCGGACTGGGTGCGCGTCGATATCGAGGACACCGGCCCCGGCATCCCCAAGGACGTCCTGGAGAAGATCTTCGCCCCGTTCTTCACCACCAAGGCCCGCGGCACCGGCCTGGGCCTGGCCGTGGTCAAGAAGGCGGTGGACGGCCACAAGGGCAAGGTCGAGGTGGTCAGCACCGTCGGCAAGGGCACCTGCTTCAAGATCTACCTCCCTATTGTAAATATCAGTCAAAATAAGTGATAATTTGGGGTCAGGTCTTCACTTTCGACCTGGCGGAGTCCGGCCTTTCCGCGGGGAAAGGTCAAAAGTAAGGACCTGACCCCTTCTATGGGAAGCAAGATACTCATCACCGACGACGACTCGCACCTGCGCGAGACGCTCCGCGACCTCCTGGAAATGGAGGGCTACCAGGTGTTCGAGGCGGCTTCCGGCGCCGAGGCCATGAAGATGGTGGTCTCCGACTTCTTCCACGTCATCCTGATGGACTTCAACCTGACCGACAAGACCGGCATCGAGGTCATCAAGGACATCCGCAAGCTCAACACCGACAGCCAGATCCTGATGATGACGGCGCACGCCTCGCTCGACACCGCCGTCAAGGCCATCCAGGAGTCGGTCTACGACTTCCTGATAAAGCCCGTCGATTTCAACTACCTGCGCCGCGCCATCAAGAAGGCCGAGGAGAAGCTCTACCTCGAACAGGAGAACAAGCGCTTCATCGATATGCTGCGGCGCAACAACGAGCAGCTCGACCGGCTCAACAACATGAAGTCGAAGTTCCTGTCGATGGCCTCGCACGACCTGTCCAATTCGCTGATGACGCTGCAGATCAGCTTCGAGATGCTGGCCGGCACCATCAAGCCCAACGACGACCAGAAGAAAAAGATGGACTTCATCACCGCGAGCATCACGCAGATCTCGCGGCTGATAGGCGACCTGGTGGACTGGGCCTCCATCGAGCAGGGCAAGTTCCGGCTGGAGAAGAACTATTTCGAGATGGACAAGCTGGTCGCGGAGCTCGTCGCCGGGCCCAGGGCCCGCGCGCAGCAGAAGAGCATCACGATCGACTACAAGATAGGCGAGGGCCTCAAGATGGTCTGCGCCGACAGGCGCCGCATCGGCCAGGTGCTGCTCAATCTCCTCGAGAACGGCATCCGCCACACGCCGCGCGGCGGGAAGATAACCGTCTTCGTGGAGAAGATGGAGGATTCGGTCTGCGTCTCGGTGACCGACAACGGCGAAGGCATACCGCCCGACGTGCTGACCAAGCTTTTCCAGAGCTTTTACCAGCCGGAGGGCGGCAAGTCGCCGCACGGCCGGCTCGGCCTCGGCCTGAGCATCTCCAGGGAGATCATCCAGAGCCACGACGGCCGGATATGGGTGGAGTCGGAGGGGGAGGGGAAAGGTTCTTCCTTCAGGTTCACCATCCCTTTCGCCAAGGAAGGGTCCCAGAAAGAGGGCGCGCCCCGTTCGCAGCAGCTGCCCAGGCAGCTGCCGCCCGCCCAGCAGCAGTAAACGCCGGGAACAGAGGGGACACCATGAAGCATGATGTCCCCGCGGGGCCCGGCGGAGAAAACAAAGCAAGGAGCTAGAAACATGGCAAGCCCCAAAAAGACGGTGACGGTGCTGATAGCGGACGACCAGACCCTTTTCCGGGAGGGTATAAAGGACCTCCTGGAGGACGAGAAAGGCATAGAGGTGGTGGGCGAGGCCTCCAACGGCCCCGAGGCCGTCTCCATGGCCAAGAAGATAAAGCCGGACGTGATCCTGATGGACATAAAACTGCCCCAGATGGACGGCGTCTCGGCCACCCGCATCATCCGCAAGGACTGCCCGTCGACGAACGTGCTGATCCTCTCCTCCTACGAGGACGAGGCGCATATCACCGAGGCCATACAGGCCGGCGCCAACGGCTACCTGTCCAAGATGCTCCCCGCCAGCGAGCTGGTGCACGCGCTCAAGACGTTCAACAGCGAGGGCGTCATGATCCCGCAGCCGATCATGGGCAAGCTGATACAGGGCCTGCGCCAGATGGGTCCCGGCGGCTACGACAGCGCCCCGGACTCGCTGACCGCCACCGAGATAAAGGTGATGGCGCTGCTCGGCAAGGGCAAGAGCAACAAGGAGATAGCCGCCGAGCTCGGCTGCTCCGTCAAGACGGTCAAGAACCACCTCAACAGCATCTTCCAGAAGCTGGGCGTCAACAACCGCACCGAGGCGGTGGTCAAGGCCATAGAGAAGGGCCTGATCTCGCCGGAAGACGGCGCCCGGTAAAAGGGCCGCGGGGAGCCGCGGGGACGCCATGCCGAATGGCGTCCCCGGGCGCCCTTTAAGAGGCGTCCGCCACGGGCGGGCGCCTTTCCATTGGCGCCCCGCAACACTTATTTAACACGCGCGCGCTATAATATCCTGAGGGTATTGAAAAAAGCCCGTTCCGGTGGTATAACATCGTGACGGGACGGACGGCGGAAGGAAAACCGGGATGATGGAACTCGACCTTTTGAACTGCCTGCCCCGGCCGGGCCTGCGCCCGAGGCGGGGGCAGACCCTGGTCGAGTACATGCTGATGCTCGCCGTCGTTGTCGGCGTGGCGCTGATGCTGGGGATAGCCTTCCACAGGAAGTTCCTGGGCGGCTTTTTCACCCTGATAGGCATGGTCATAGGCGGAGGGACGCCCTCCTGAGAGGGGAAGGATATGGACGGGACCGGGTCGGGGAAACTCTCCGGACTCGCCGGCCTGAAGAGGGCCGGCCAGGTCCTCGTTCCCTCGATCTTCGTGATCCCCACGCTGCTGCTCTTCGTCTACCTGATCTTCGAGACCGCCAAGATCTCGCGCGAGAAGATCCGCCAGCAGTTCGCGGTGGACTCGGCCGCCTTCATCCAGATGGGCGACTACACCAATTTCTTCAACCGCACCGCCTACGTCAACGGCGCCTTCCCCTACCGCATCTTCAAGGAGGCCTTCGAGTGCCCCTCCCTCACTCCCGGCACGGACCACGTCTACCAGCGCAGCCAGGGCACCGGGGACGTCTGTCTCTACGACATGCTCTACGAGAACGGCGTCATCCCCAAGTCGGTGGACCCCATGGACGAGAAACGCCAGGTGCAGCCCAAACCGCTGGACTCCCATACCAAGTGGGACATCCGCTACGACGACAGCCTGCGGCCGGGCATCAACGACCTGCAGCCCGGCGACGAGCTGAACGAGCGCCTGGTGCTGATAACCCAGGAGCAGGGGCAGTACATCATGATCTTCTGGAACGAGGCCTCCGGCTTCGTCTACAAGTTCTACGCCCAGGTCTATACGCTGCTGGGTTCCGTGCAGGAGTCGCAGTACACGGTGTTCAAGCGGCTGACCGAGAACTTCAACTTCTTCCGCAAGTCCTATTATCTCAACGCCTCCCCGCCGGAGTGCCTGGAGAACCCGTCCGCCTGCGGAGAGGACGGCCTCAGGTCCGGTCCCAGCAACTTCATCTCCAACCGCGTCAGCAAGAGCAACGGCAATTTCGCGATGCATTTCGTCCAGAAGCTCAAGTTCTTCTGCAAGAAGCCGCTCTCGGGCATACCGCCGTACCAGCTGGTGGAAACTCCCGACATCGACATGCCGTCCCCCGGCCTTTTCCAGGTGGCGTCGGTGGAGAAGTCCTCCCTGAAAACGCTCGGCGAGGGGATAGAGATCTTCCAGGGCTGGAACGCGGGCGGCAACTACTTCCAGGTGCCGCTGGACACGCTGGCCGCCTGCAGCGAGACCGGCAGGCCCTGCGTCCACGCGCGCATCGCCACGCAATGCCCCGCCATGTGGGGGGGCGGCTGGTCGGGCAAGAACAACTGCGTCTGGCCCAACCCCACGCCCAAATACCAGACGAGGCTCTACCCCTGACCCCCCTCATGACCCGCAAGGACCCCGGAATAAGAGCGCTGCTGGAGGCCTCCGGCCTGTGGCCCCGCGCGCCCCGCTTCAGGAGGGGGCAGGCGATGACCGAGGTGGTGCTGCTCTTCCCCATCTTCATGATCATCGCTTTCCTCACCATCAAGATCTTCCAGCTGCTGGTGCTGGTGCAGAAGATGGAGATCGCCTCGTACTACGCGGGCCGCCGCTGGCAGCTGGAGTCCCACATCAACGTGGGTTACTCGCCGGACGACCAGAAGCTCAAACAGGACATAGAGAAGGTGGTGCAGGGCTATATCAGCTCCGGCACGGACGCGCGGCAGGTAAAGCTGGATATAGAGAGGACCCAGGTCTGGAACGTGGTGACTATCTCCGTGGAGACCCGTCCGCCCGGCCTGCGGCTCTTCTGCAAATATCCCAAGCAGACCGTCTGCGCCTACCCCTACGGGGACGCCTGCGTCAACGGCTACGATTATATCTGCGGCGGCGGCAAGAAACTCGAAGTGGTCAAGTACGTGCCCAACCGGGACCGCCCCATCCAGTTCGTGCTGCCCGGTCTGCAATAGGGGGGGGCTTGAAAATCCGCGTTCCGCCTGCTATAACATTGGCGAGCGTGAGCGCGGCCCGGAGATGGTCCCACCATTCCCCCGGCCGCAGGTGTCTTTTATCGGTCCGCGGGTGGCTGCGGAAAGCGTGAGCGGGGTTCGCGGAGGATCTATGCAGGACAAGAAAAAAGAGCGGGGCGCCGGTAATTTCCTCTGGCTGCTGCCGGTGGGGGCCTTCCTCCTGGTGGGCAGCATTATCGCCGTCGCGGTGATGAAGGACGCGGCTTCGGACCTGGCCGGCCGTCCGCAGGCGGGCGACCTGTCCTCTTCCGGGCTCGCCGCGACCGGCGGCGGCGCCGCGGGCGGCGCGCACGAGTTCTTCTCCTCCGAAGAGACCCTGGACGAGGAGGCGGTGGCTTCCTACGACCGCTATAAGTCGGAGGTCGAGGACCGCCTGTACGAGAAAGGCCCCTCCTCCGGCAAGGTGAGCGCTTTCGCCGGCGCGGACGGCGGACGGACCGCGGCCGCGGCGGCCGATAACGGTACGCCCGGCCCCGCTCCTTCCGCCGGCGGGCACGGCGGCCCGGCCCCCAGGCTGGCGTCCGGCCTTTCCGCCGCCAAGGGCGGGACCGGCGGTCCCGCCAGGTCCTCGCTCGGCGCGGCCGGGGCCTCGGCTTTCCAGTCCGGCTCAACGAAACTGGCGGTCTCCGCCTCGGGCGAGACCGGCGTGAAGGCCGGCGCCTCCAGGAAGGGCTCGGGCGGCGTCATCGAGGCCCTGCGCAGCGCCTGGCGCGGCTCGGTCATGGGGGCGCGCGAGGCCTCCAACGACGCGGCGCGGACCCTGCTGGCCCGCTCCTTCGACGGCTCCTCCTCCAGCGAACGCCTTTCGCTGGAATACGACGAGAAGATGAAGAAGGAACTGGACGTGGTGGACCCCAATTCCATACCCAAGTTCCTGCGCGACCAGGACATCAGCGCCGACAGGGCTTCGGCCTTCGACGTGCCGGACGTAAAGACGGCGAGCGCGGACAGGGAAGGCACCGAGAAGGCGCTGGCGGCGGACAAGGAGTACCAGGCCAAGAAGGCGCTGGCCAGCATGAGCGACGGCATGCTCAATTCCATGTTCAGCGGCGTGACCAATAGGAACGGGCCCGGCGCGCCGGCGGGGGGGGAGGACGACGCGCCGCTGGCCCCGGCTTCCTACGACGACGGCGGGGACGACCTGGACCTGATGAGTTCCCCCGAGGACGATAAGTGGCTGGAGGACCTGCAGAACCAGGAGTGGACCGACATGGGCAACCAGGGCTGCGGCGAGGAATGCGACTGCAGCTGCGCCGCTCCCTGCTGCTGCCTGCCTCCCGCCACCGACAGCTGCCCGGTGTACGGGCCGTTCCTGCCGGACGACCCCTGCGGCGCCGACTTCTACGCCCCGGCGGACCAGAGCGCCGGCATCTGGGTTTGAGGAAAAAGGACCGGGAATGAGAAAGACGCTCCTTTGCGCGCTGGCCGCCCTCGCCTGCGCCTGCTCCGACGGCAAGAGGGACGGGAAGATGATCGAGGTGTTCCAGCGGCATTCCCTGGAGGCGCATGACCCCGCCCGGCTGCGCGCGGAACTCTCCGCCCGCGGCCCGGCCGGTCTCAAACTTTTCGATCCTTACGCGGCGCTGGTCGGCGCCAGGCCGCGCGTGGCGGCCGCCGCCGCGCTGAGCCCGGCCCCCTCTACGGGCCTGCTCCTGGGCCCCTGCGGGGCAAGGGTATGCGCGCTGCGCGTGCTGCGCGGCTCGCCGGCCGACAAGGCCGGGATGAAGGATTTCGACCGCCTCCTCGCGGCGTCCGGCGCCGGGCCCTCCCCTGAGGCCATACTCCCGGTCTTCGCGCGGGAGCCCCGCGAACTGGTCCTCAAAGCCGAGCGGATGCGCCGGCCGGGGGAACTCTCGTTCGCCCTGAAGCCCGCCGGGTTCAGGCCGCCGGGCATCTTCGGCTTCTACGACCCTTCGGCTTCGGCCGCCTATGTCCGCCTGCCCTCCTTCCCCGCCGGGGCGGCGGGCCTGGTGGAAAGCGGACTGGCCTCGATGAAGGCTTACGGCTTCAGAAGGATAGTCCTGGACCTGCGCTACAACCGCGGCGGCCTGCCGCGGGAAGCCGCCGCCGTTTTCGCCCTGTTCGCCGCCCGCGGCCGCCCCTGTTTCTCGATAAACTCCCGGCACGAGGGCTATAACATGACCTTCCCGCCCGGCAAGGGCGGACCCTACGCCGGCGTCCCGCTGGCGGTGCTCGTCAACGACGAGACGGCCATGGCCGCCGAAGCGCTGGCCGCGGCCCTGCGGGAGGGGGCCGGCGCGAGGCTGTACGGCGCGAAGACCAAGGGTTCGGCCACCGTGGTCAAGACTTTCAGGCTGGACGGCCGCGGCGGGCTGCGGCTGGCCGTGGCGCGGTTCCTGGCCCCTTCCGGGGCCGCGCTGGAGGGCGCCGGGCTGGAGCCCGACGTCGCCGTCCCGCCGGCCGGCCCGGCTTTCCACGAGGACTGGCTCAGGCCGGCCGAGACCCTGCTCTACCGCGACGCGGCCTGGCTGGCCGCCGTCGGGCGCGCGGGCCGCGGTTGACCTGTCAAGGCCCGGACCTCTTGACAAAAACGAAAAATCCTGTATAATATGATGCCTGGCCCCCAGGGGCCATGCTTTTTGTGGTGTCACGACAATAGCAAACCCGCCCAAAGGCGGGGGCGCAAAGCCGAGGGTCCGACGGCGGACTGCCTGGCTGCCGAAGACAGGAAAGCGCGAGGGCGGTTGTGCCGCCTTTCGGCGTGATTTTCGAGGCCGTTGGCCTGTCTTCGGGTTCCGGAGAGGGCTGGCGGTTTTTTATTGTCTGGTGAAATATGCGACAGGGAACCCCAGGGCCGGTAACGATAAGTAAAAGCGGATTTAACCTTTCCGTAATGGCCTATTTGTATTATAATATTATGAAATATATCGGCACCCCGGCGGACAGTGTTTTGCCTGCCGGGTCTTTGTTTGTTGTGCCGGCAGAAAAAGAAATGCGTCACGGTAAACTTAACGCCACTGGCCCCCGCCGTTCCGACGGCTTCTTTATATGCGCGCGCGCGGGCGCGCTCGCGCTCTGCGCGCTACTCTCCCTTTCCGCCGCCCCCGACAAAACGTTCGGGGTCGGGGAGACCGTGCCTGAGCTGGTCCGCCTGCTGGGGGACAAGTCCCCGAAAACCAGGAGCCGGGCCGCTTATATGCTGGGCCGCGCCGGCGACCGGACCGCGGTGGCACCGCTGCTCAGGGCCCTGCGCGACCCGGAGAAGGAAGTGCGCGGCAACGCGGCCGATTCACTGGGGGAGCTGGGCGACGGGTCCGCCGTGAAACCGCTCATCGCGCTGCTGGCGGACAAAGAGGGCTGGGTGCGCTGCGCGGCCGCTTCCGCTCTGGGCCGGCTGGGCGATCCCGCCGCCGCCGCCCCGGTCGCCGCCCTGCTGCGCGACGAGAACGAATGCGTGAGGCGGGAGGCCCCGGCCGCGCTGGCGCTGCTGGGCTCCGCTTCCACCGCCGCCGCGGCCGGCGCGCTCTCCGACGGCGATCCGGCCGTGCGGGCCTCCGCCGTGTCCGTGCTGGGAGCGACGGGAGCCGAGGACGCCGTCCCCCCGGCCGCTTCCGCGCTCTCCGACCCCGACGCTTCCGTCCGGGAGAGGGCGGTGCGCACTCTCGGAGGCATGAACTTCCCGGCCTCTACCGCGGCCCTCGTAAAGGCTCTTTCGGACCTTTCGGCCGCGGTACGCGCCGCGGCCGCGGCGGAACTGGCCCGGCGCGGAGACCCGGCCTTTGAGCCGCTTTTGAAGGCGCTCGGCGACCTGGAACCAGCGGTAAGGGCCGCCGCCGCCGATTCGCTGGGGACCCTGGCCGATAAGCGGGCGGCCCCTGGCCTGATGCCGCAGCTGCGCGACCCCGACGAAAAGGCGAGGCTTTCCGCCGCCAAAGCCCTGGGGGCACTGGGCGAGCGGCGAGCCGAGGCGCCGTTGCGCGCGGCGCTTTCGGGCGACGCCAGTCCGGCGGTGCGCGCCGCGGCCGCCGCGGCGCTGGGCGGCCTGGGCGGAAAGGCCGCGGTGAAAGCTTTGAGGGCGGCGGCCAGGAAGGACAAGGACGAAACCGTGAGGCGCAGCGCCGCCGCGGCCCTTAAGAGACTGGAAGCCGGTTCCTGAGAAAAAATATGAGGCCGGAGCGGACGAACGGGAAATGGAACGGCCGGGCCAGACGCCTGGCCTGCGGCCTTCTGGCACTCGCCTTTTCCCCTTTACTGGCGCAGGAGGCGCTGGCCGCCTCCGCCCAGATAGCGCCGGCCGGCCTGACCCGCTACGCCAATACGCGCAAGGTGCTCTACCAGCCCGGCATGGGCCTCTACTTCGTCTTCTACCAGGACGGCGACGGCCATCTTTCCTACGCCTCTTTTAACGGCTCCAACGTGGTCTCCAGCGGCACGGTGATCTCGACCAATACCTTCGACACCGGGGGCGTGGACGGGCCGGTCTGGGGCAGCATCTGGCACGTGGAGAACAGTTCCTGGGTCTATATCGCCGTGCCCGACGGCGGCACGAACGACAGCTGCAGCAGCAACTGCACCACCGGCAATGACGGCGACTCCAATCGGGACCGGTTCTACGCCATCCGCGGCTCGCTCCTGGAGGACGGCGCCATAGATTTTTCGGCGGTCACGCTCAAGAGCTGGGAAGTGGGCATAAACAACTTCAACAACGACTGGGGCGATCATGTCTCCCAGCAGGCTGGCGGCATAGCCTATATCCCGGATCCGGGCGGGGCCAGCGTAGCCATCGCCTACGGCGGCCAGCGGGACTCCAGCGGCAATACCCAGCGCGGCATGATAGGCCGCTACAATCTTTCAGCCGCGCTGGCCGCGGGTTCTCCTTTCGCCCAGGGCGACGGCAGCGCGGACAGCCCTGTGCCGAGCCAGGTCAACGCCACGGTGGTGCCCGTCAACGACGCGGGCACCTGGAAGCCGCTCTTCTGTTTCAGGGACGGCGCGGCGGTGGACTCGCCCCGCATCAAGTGCGGCGACACCGCCGATCTGAACACCGGTACCGGCGCCGACTCCCCCGAGGTGCAATTGATGTATATCTGCACCGATTCGGTCGGCGCCTGCGGCACCGGCACCACCGCCGAACTGGCCGCCGAGGGCTTCGGCTGGTCGGTCACCGTCAGCACCGATTATACGCGCGTGCACCTGGCCTATGTGGACAATAATGGCGACCTCTATTACGCCCGCCGCGAGGGCAACAATAACTGGCCGCAGACCGCGGTGCCCATAGACACCAACGGCACCCGCGCGGCTCCCATACGCAATCCCACCATCGCCTATGTCGCCGACCCCAACAGTTTCAACAGGATATACGTCATCTACGAGGACCCGGCCGGCGGGCTGAACTACGCCGTTTTCCCGGCCACGGCCACGGCCGCGGCCCCCAATGTCACGCTGGACGTTTTCAGCACGGCCGGCGCCTACCCGTCGGTCCCTAATTTTATCATCGCTCCGCGCGCCCTCCCGGTGGTCTATGAGGGCTCCGGCGGCGACGTGGTCATGGACTTCCTCATCACTTCCAGCTACCCGGACCCGATAGTGACCAAAGTGGAGGAGGTCCCCTCCAAGGCCTGGTTCACCCAGAAGACCTTCACGCTCAAGATCACCGGCAGCAACTTCAGACGCATAGAAGGCATTCCGCCGAGCGTGACCCTGCTCAAGAACGGGGCTTCGCAGGACGAGATCTCCCTGGGCGCGGCCACTTTCTACACTTCCTCCATTACCGTGCCGATCACCCTGCTTTCACCCACTACCAGCTACGACGTGCAGGTGACCAATCCGGACCAGAAGACCGGCGTCTTTCCCGATACGGTGACCATCCCGACGCCGTCCTTCACCCGTTTCTATGAGGCGCCCGGCGAGCCGGCGGCCGGGCCGCCTAATTCGGGCGGCATTTTCCCCGACAATGACGGCACGCTGACGCTTACGCGCGATTTCAGGGTGGAAGGCGCCAATTTCCAGAACTGGGGCGCGGACGGCACGGCCAGCGTCTACATAGACGACGGCGTCACGGTCTCCACCGTCACCGATATCACCACCGGCAATTTCACCGTCAAACTGAAAATAGCGCAGTCGGTGACGGCGGGGGACTACCAGGTCAAGGTGGTCAACGCGGACGGCCAGGAATACATAATGGCGCCGACCACCTTCACGGTGACGCGCCCGCTCTCCGCCATAACCTATCCCCTGAGCGGCTTCACCACCGGCTTCGCCAGCATAAAAGGCACGGCGGGGCTGGACGTGACCGGCGACGGGCTCGACGACAATCCGGTGACCGGCATAGCGCTGGCCGACACGCAGGTGCGCATAGAATGTACCGCGGGCTGCGGCATCTACAACGGCTTCGTCTGGGCCAACGACCAGTGGACCGATCCCATCGCCATAAACGACGAGGACGAATGGACCACCGTCACCGGCCAGACCACGCCCTGGCTTTACGCCTTCCCGCTCCCGGAACAGCTGGCCGGCCGGCGCTTCACCATGCGGGCCCGCGGCCGCACCGCCGACGAAGGCCGCGGTCTCCCCACCGCCGTGGTGATAAGCACGGTGGACGTGACCGCGCCCGGCCTCACGGTGGACAATCCGCCCGGCGGCACCATAAGGAAGGCGCAGAACGCCGTGACCATAACGGCCAATGACGCCGGCATAGGCACGGTGGAGATGCGCTACCTGGTGATGCGGGTCCCCACCGACGATCCTGCGCAGGGTTATTCCTGGACCGGTTCCAGCTGGAGCACCATCGCCGGCGCGGAGATCTGGCTCTCCACCGACGACGCCGGCGGCGGCACCCCGGACCTGGTCTTCCCGGCGGCTCCCGGCAACGTGACCCGTTCTCTGACCAGCGCGACCACGCTGAAACTGCCGGCCTGGGCCGACGGCGAAAAGTACATGGTCCGCGGCTACGCCGCCGACGCCATCGGCAATAACAGGCAGACCACGGCGGACCACCGCTTCATCTACGATATCTCCCGCCCGACCGCGGCGCTGACCGCTCCGCAATACACCTCCGACGTCAACACTTCCACCACCCCCTGGCTCAGGCGCAGCCAGGCCAATTCCATAGGCGGCACCTATGAGGACAATGTGATCGACGATCTTAACTTCGGTTCCGGCGGCCTGGCGGTTTTCGTGCGGGTGCAGGAAGTGGGCGGCAATTATCTGGACCCGGCCCTGCTCACCCTGACCGCCACCGACCCCGACACCGCCTGGAAGAAGATAGAGCCCGCGCCGGGCGGCCTCTGGAGCCTGGACACCTCGGGCGTGGCCTGGATAACCGGCAAGACCTACCGCGTGGAATACTACGCCCGCGACCGCGCCAAGAACTGGCACGGCGGCGACGGCGGCTCGCCCAGCGGCACCGACGACTCCATCGACAACGCCCCCGACGCGGCGCCGATAGCCACCCGCTTCTTCAAGTACGACGCCGAGCCGCCGCTCATTGCGCTGACCTACCCTGAGAACGGCGATTACGGCGGAGCCTTCCTGGGCTACATAGAGGGCACGGCCAAGGACGGCGAGGAGGCCAGCGCCCGCGCCGGCATCAGCACGGTCACTTATTACCTGCGCTACGACGGCGAGACCGGCACCAATCACTGGGATCCGGACGATTACAATGATAGCAACGGCGGCGCGCCGGAGTGGGAGACCCAGATAAACGGCATAGAGAATATCGGCTGGAGCACGGACACCTACCGCGTGAACCTGGCCACCTGGACCATCGGCGGCATAACCTGGCCCAATGAGCCGCTGATAGGCCAGCGTTTCTATTTCGCCGCCCGCGCCCTGGACTACGCCGGCAACGTGTCGGTAGCTTCTACCACCGTGGTGTTCAGGATAGACAAGGCCTCGCCCACCACTTCCGTTTCCTTCCCGGCCGCCGACAACGACACTTTCTCCCAGAGCCTGGCGCAATTCAGCGGCGTCACCGCCGACGCGCCCACCGGCGGCGACCCGGTCGGGGTGGAGGCGGTGCGCGTGGGCGTCAAACGTCTCTCGGACGGCTGCTGGTGGGTGAACGCCAGCACCTGGACCACGCCGCCGTGCAACGACGGGCAGCGCGACGATAAACTCCTGGTCCCCTCCGGCGGCGCCTGGACCATGACCGGTTCCAATCTGCCGGTGGATTTCTGGAACTGGCTGCCCGATAAGGAGGCCGAGACCTTCCAGGTCTACTCCTGGGCCTACGACAAGATCAACAAGCCGGCCGACGAGTACCAGTACAAGAACAAGGAAAGTTCCACTTCCTACCGGGTTTTCCATTACGACAAGATAGCTCCCACCTCCACGGTGAACGTGCCGATCTCCGGCCTCTGGTACAGCTCCGCGCCCGGCTATGACCTGGCGCAGATATTGGGCACGGCCACCGACCGGCCCGCTTCCGGGCCCGGTTCCGGCAATACGGTGGCCTGGATGTACGCCGAGATCAGGGACAACCAGGACACCGCGGACAGATGCTGGGGCGGCTCGGCCTTCGATAAGACCTGCTACCAGGACGGCAGCCTGCTCAAATGCGGCGCCGATAATTCCAGCTGGCGGCCCATGAGCGAGAGCGGCGGCAGCTGGCGGCTGGACGTGCAGGCCGGCGGCAGGCAGCTCTGGGATGCCATGATGTCCGGCCGCGATTACCAGATCCGCCTCTGCGCCAACGACCGCGCCCGCGACGCCTCCGGCAGCGAGACCTTCAACAGCCGCAACAAGGAGGACTCCTTCGGCCCGCAGAACGAGCGCACCATCTGGGTGGACAAGGGGTTGCCGCTGGCCTATATCGTGACGCCCGGCCACGGCGAAGAGGTCTCCTCGCTGGACGAGGTGGCGGGCACGGCGCGGGACCCCGTGCCCGGTGCCGGCCTGGACCCCTCCACCTCCACACTGCGCGTGGCCTTCTACGAAGAAAGCCACGGGATCTGCATCGGCGCGAACGCCTTCTGGAACATAGCCACCGGGGATTTCGACGTGGCCGGCGCCGATATGAACGCTCCGCCGGCCGGCGCCTGGGGCCCGGTCAACGGCGGCAGCTTCGCCGACGGGATAAACTGGACCGTCTCCGGCTCCTCCGTCCCGGCGCCCGCCAAACTGCAGGTCGGCTGCCGTTACCATGTCTATCTGCGGGTGGCGGACAAGGTCGCCCTTTACAATGTCTTCCCGGCAGCCCCGGCCGCGCTGACCCAGCATATCTACTTCACGATGAAGGAACCCACGCCGGAGACGGATTTCACCGCCCCGGCGGCGGGCCAGCATTTCAAGCCGACCGACCTGAACCAGCTCACCGGTACCGCTGAGGGGCTGGCCGGCGGGGCCACCGTGCAGGTACGGATAATAAATCTGACCGCCTCGCCCGACCGGGTCTGGACCGGCTACGGCAGCAACTGGGCCTCCACCAGCACCTACCTGACCGGGGCCTGCGCGCCTTCGGCCCTGGGGTACAATTACGACGTCAATTATGTGGTCGGGGAATCCACCTGCGGCTGGACCGGCGTGGACACGGTGGCCTGGGTCAAGAGCGGTATCTCCGGTATCTGGCCCGCCGGCACGGGCCAGTTCATGCTGCAGGTGCGCGGCGCCTCGGGCGCCACGCTGGAGAGCGCCCCTTTCAAGAGCAGGAACGTGATAGTGGACGGCGAACTGCCCGTCACCGCCGTTTCCTTGCCGAACAAGGCCGCGCACCGTGCCGGCGAAGTGCTCGAGGTCCAGGGTTCCGCCTCGGACGCCGCGCCGGGCGAGCTGGTCTCCATCCGGTTCCAGATACGCCTGGCCACCAGCACCGGCGACGGCGTCAACTGGAACGGTTCGGTCTTCTACTCCAGCGCGGCCGTCCTGCCGGCCACCTTCCTGGGCGTGTACAGGTACGGCGACGCCGCGCTGACGGCCGGCACCGTGTTCCAGGACGGCTGGGAATACGAGGTGAGGCTGCTGGCCGACGACAAGGCCGGCAATCCTAACGACGGTATCGCCGGGGCCTTCACTTTCCGCTACGACCTCTCCTCGCCCACGGTCTCGGTGGACTACCCGTCCGCCTCCGGCAAGTACCAGGGAGTGACGGAGTTCTACGGCCCCAAGGAGGACCCGGACCCGGATCTCGGCGAACCGGACGTGCGCGGCTCCGGCGTGGAGAAAGTCTACGCGGCGGTGGCCAACGCGCTCAATAATTTCTGGGACGGCGACTCTTTCGAGGCTTATTCCGCCTCCTCCTGGCTGGAATGCGAAGTGCATCAGGACAGCTGGACCTTCGCCAATGCCGCGCTGACCGCCTATTTCGCCGCGCTGGCCAATCCCCAGGAGTTCAAAGTCTACGTCCGGGCGCTGGACTATGCCGCAAATTCCAACCGCGCGGCCGGTAACCCCACCGGCGTTTCTCCCAGGTTCTTCACCATAGACCACGACCTGCCTGTCTCGGTCTCCACTTTCCCGGTACATAACTCCTTCGCTTTCGCCATAAGCACGCCGCTGGCCGGCACGGCGCTGGACACCTCGCTGGGTTTGCCGGAGAACAAGGCCGCCGGCATAGACCCGGCGCAGATGAGGTTCGTGCTGAGGCGCAGCGCGCTCGGCGGCGACGGCTACGATTACTACAACGGCGTGGGCGGGTGGGGCGGTTATGCGGGTTTCAATCTGCCCGCCGACGTATCCGGGACCGGCGTGGACGAGGAGGCCGCCTGGACCTCGCAAGTGGACTCGGTCTACGGTACGCTCTTCACCGAGGGCTACCTCTACGAGGTCATTCCCCGCGCCCTGGACCTGGCCGGCAATTACCAGACCGTTTTCACGACCTCGGCCTTCGGCGTGGACAAAACGCCGCCGTCGGTGGCCGGGGACGGCTTCGGCCACTTTATAGGCACGCCGGCCGCGGGCGGCTTCTATAAGACGCTCGCTACTTTCACCGGCACGGCGGCGGACGCCTCGCCTTTCGCCGCGCCTCGTCATTACGAGGCGGGACTCGGCACCACCACCGCCTCCCAGAGCGTTCAGCTGGCCTTCAGGCGGCTCTCCGACGGTAAATGGTGGGACGGCTCCGACTTCACCCTGACCCAGGACGAACCCGAGTTCGGCTACGGCGTGATGCCTTTCGCCGGCACTTACAATGACGGCACCTCCATGATGGGCGTTTCTTCCGGTACCTGGGAATACTACATCGACCCCGCGAAACTGGCCGACGACACCACCTATTATGCCGTGGCGCGCGTAAAGGACCTGGCGGGCAATCTCCAGCCCCTGCACGCCACCAACTATTTCACGGTGGACGTGACCACCCCGGCCTCGGCGGTCACCGAGCCTGCCGAAGCCCAGGGCTGCGCCGACTCCTTCAAGTTCACCAACCTGACGCAGCTGGCCGGCACGGCCGAGGATTACGGCCTGGGCGAGCTCAAAGTGGTCAGCCTGCGCATCATCCGCGAGAAAGTGGACGTGCCCAACGACGACTGCTCCGGCGGCACCGCCGACGACCGCTGCTGGGACGGCAACGCCTGGGTCGGCCCGGCCGGCTCCTGCGATGTCTGGATAGACGCGGGCGTGGTCAGCGGCGAGGATTGGACCTACAGCCTGCCGATGGGCTTCCTCTCTCCCAAGAGCGTATACCGCTTCTCCGCCAGGGCCAAGGATAAGGCGGGCAATATCGCCGGCATGACCCTGCCCGCCAGGGTGGACTACGACCGGCGCTTCCGCTTCGCCGAGAACGTACCGATAACATACGTGACGGCGCCCGGTATCAACCAGCGTTT
Organism: uncultured Elusimicrobiaceae bacterium; assembly: GCA_964415175.1. Taxonomy (GTDB): domain Bacteria; phylum Elusimicrobiota; class Elusimicrobia; order Elusimicrobiales; family UBA9959; genus UBA2231. Next base: position 32,397 of record CAYPYG010000014.1, on the reverse strand, counting down.
CCGGCCCGAAACCCTTTCCACTATTGATGGCACCAGCGGTAATTCCGTCTCGGTGGCGGTGCGCATCACGCGCAATTCCGACGGCCAGGACTGGCGGCAGTACGTCTCGTCCGGCGAATACGTGGCGGCGCCTTTCTGGAACGTGCCCGTCTCCACCGCCGGCGCGGCCGGCAACTGGATATTCCAGGTCTCCACCACGGCCTGGGCCGTGGCCAACACCTCCTATACCGTGCGCTCGGCCGGCAACTCGCCCGGCGGCCAGTGCGAAGGCGATGAATACTGCGTGCTGCCGCTGTCGCGCGGCAACGGCGGTTTCAACGTCTACAGCGATACCCGGCCTCCCACCGGACTGGTGACGACGCCGGCCGCCGGCAGCCGCAACTCGCTCGTAGAGATACGCGGCACGGCGCAGGACTCCAATACGCTTGGAGGGCTCTCGATAAGTTCGCTGCGGCTGCGCGTGCAGAACGCCGGCACGGCGGAATGTTATAACGACGGGACCTGGGGCTCCTGCGGCGCCGCCTCGGATATGCTCCTGGCCGTGCCGTCGGGCGGCAACGCGGACGGCAGCTGCGACGGCTCCTCCTGCGGCATAGTGGACTGGTCCACGGCCGCGGCCGCCGGCTGGGGATTCCTCACCGGTTATCAGTACGACTTGCTGCTGCGCCCTGCCGATTCGGCCGGCAACCTGGCCGTCTTTCCCGATATCCCCGCGTTGAGCGTGATCTTCGACACCACTCCGCCGCTGGCGGTGACCACCCGGCCGGTCGCCGGCTACGTTTACAGCGACCTTTCGGCCCTTTCCGGCACGGCCGCCGATCCCGCGCCGGGGTCCGCCCCCCGCAACAATGTCGCGGGGCTGAGCCTCAACGAGTTCCAGCTCGTCGCCTATGACCAGGACAATAAGCAGTGGGGCGGTTCGACCTTCGATTATTTCGCCTCCTCCTGGGTAGCCCTGGGCTCTTCGGCCTCCTGGGATTACCCTGGCGCCGTCCTTAATTCCAAACTTTCCACCGGGCGCTACCTGATAAAGTCGCGCGCGCTGGACCAGGCCGGCAACCTGCAGAGCGCGTTCGAGGTCGGCAGGTCCAGTTTCGTCTTCTACGTGGACAAGAGTTCGCCCACGGCCTACATCGTCCAGCCGGCGCACGACCAGCGTTATCTTTCGTCGCAGCTGGCCGGCCTGGACGCGCTCAACGGCACGGCCCTGGACCCGCAGGAGAGCTATTACGGGGGGGACTCGCTGCAGCTCGGGCAGTACAAGCTCTGGTACCTGCAGGCCGGCACCAGCGTGTATTTCAACGGCGCGGAATTCAACGGGGCCAATCCCGAGGCCTGGCTTGACGTGACCGAGGGCACCTCCCCCTGGAAGAAGACCCTGGGCGCCGGGGTCTGGGTCAGCGACAGGGAATACTTCATCCAGGCCCGCGCACGCGACCGCGCCCGTCTCGGCGACGGGACGCCGGCCGGCAATACGCAGGACAGCTTCCCCTACGGCGGCGCCAGCTACCGCCGCTTCATCGTGGACGACACCCCGCCGGAGCTCTTCGTGGGCACGCCGGCGGCGGGCGGCTTCATGAACTCCCTCTCGCAGGTGGCCGGCACGGCCAACGCCGATCTCGCCGGGCTGAAGGGCGCGGCCTCCGCCGGCCTCAAGGTGCGCATCTATTACGAGGACGGCGGCGACAGGTATTTCTGGGACTGGGACTCGGCCTTCGTCCTGGACTCGCCGGACAGGGACAGGACGGCAGATTACGGCGCCACGGCCGGCACCGTGAGCTGGAGCGTCTCCTCGGACCTGCCGGCCCCGGCCGTCCTGGACCCGGCGAACAATCCCTACTACATCGCCGTGGAGGCGCAGGACGTCACCGGCCTGGTCACCGTTTCCACCATCTCCGTGACCGTGGACAAGTCGCCAGGCGTCGTGGTCTCCACGCTGCCCGTGAACGGCGTCTTCTACGGGGGTGCCGGCGGGGCGGGCGTGACGGCGCGGCTGATGAACGCCGTTTCCGGCACGGCCGCGGACGCGCTGGTCGGCTCCTCCTCCTCCAGCGTCAAAATGGTGGAGATAACGATAAAAGAGGGCGCCAATTACTGGAACGGCGCGACCGCCTTCGATATCCCGGCCCAGGCCGACGCCTGGCTTATCGCCTCGGGTACCGGCGCCTGGACCTGGCCCGGCTCCACCGGCAAGGTACTGCCGCCCTGGGAGCACGGCAAGGATTATACCGTCGCGGCCAGGATGTACGACAATGCCGGCAACGCGGCCTATACCGCGGACCAGGTCTTCACCTACGACTCGGCCGTTTCCTCCGCGGCGCTGCTGGTCCCGGACCCCGGCGGCAGCGCGTTCATCCGGTCGCTTACGGCCATTTCCGGCACGGCGCGCGGCGACGACCTCAAGGCCGCGCAGGAACTGCGGAGCGTGCAGCTCTCCATCGAGGACAGGGGCTTCGCCGATACGGACACCAACAGTTACTGGAAACTGCCCGGACAGACCTGGTCGGTGGAGCCGGAGGTCTGGCTTTCCACCACCTCGTTCACGCTGACCCATAACGACGGCAACCCGGTGGACCCGGAGACCGCTTCCTGGGGCTTCACCGGCTCCACGCCCACCTGGCAGACGGGGCGGTACTACCGGATACGCGCGCGCGCCGTGGACCAGGCCCACAATGTCAGCGCGATACTGGCCAATTCCTCTTTCACTTTCGTCTTCGACGGCCAGGGCCCCTCGCAGGAGTTCTCCTATCCCTACGACGCTACGCCCGCCGATTATTCCTCGCCGCGCCTCTCCACCGGCGCCACCGTCGCCACTTTCTCCGGCACCGCCTCCGACAACGGACCGGCCGGCCTGAAAGAGGTGCTGCTGCGGGTCTGGGACGAAACGCTGGGCTTCTACTGGAGGCCCGGGACGGACTATTCCGACTACTCCGCCTCCGGCTCCGAGGCCTGGTTCAGGACCTCGACCACCGACGGCTACCAGAACTGGACCGCCACCTTCACCTTCGTCACGTCGGACCATAAGTACCGCCTTGAAGCGCGCGCGGAGGACAATGCCGGCAACTATTCCTCCTCCTGGTCCACGGCCGCCTTCACTTCGGACCGCGAGGCGCCGGCGGGACGCATAACCTTCCCGGCCGGCGGCTCGGTGATAAGCGACATCTCCAATGCCGGGATGGGCATCACCGGCACCGCGGCCGATACCGGCGTCCTGAACCCCGGCGTGGTGCTCTCCACCGGCGTCCGCATAGCCGTGCGCGAGCTCGGCCCTCCCTCCTACGGCAGGTGGTGGAACGGCCTGGGCGCCGGCGGCGGCTTCACGCTGGTCTCGCCCGACCCGCTGGAGGAGATGAACTTCCCCGGCTCCTCGGGCGGGGTCCCCGCGGACGCCTCCTACGCGGAGATAATCAATTCAAAACTGACCTCCGGCACCTCGTACTACGTCACGATACGCGTGCTGGACTCGGCGCAGCCGGCCAACGAGCAGGCCTATAATCTCTACGGCGCGACCTTCACTTTCGACAGTTCCGCGGGGCGGGCCTATATAACCGAACCGCAGAGCGGGCGCTATTACAGTTCCCTCTACTCGCTGTCCGGCTGGTCCTCGGACAATGTGGGGACCAGCACCATCAGCCTCAGCGTGCAGCAGTACCTGGGCCTCTGGTACGTGCCCGGTAGCGGCTTCGTATCCGGTACGCAGAGCTGGTTCAAGGCGCAGGGCACGCCGTCGGCGTGGGACTACGATCTGGGCGGGCAGCCGTGGGAACCCGGCGGGGAGTACGTCGTGTATTCGAGCGCCACGGACATGGCGTCGAACCCGCAGACGGTGGTCAGCTCGGCCTCTTTCCGCTACGACGTGCACGCGCCGACGGCGGCGCTGATCTCGCCCGCCGACGGCGGCTACCTGAACGGCCTCCAGGCGGCTAGCACGGGCAGCGCGCGGGACTACGGCTCGGGTGTGGCGTCGGTGCGGGTGGCGCTGTCCTCTTCGGCGGCCGGCGCGGCGAATACCTGGTGGACGGGGGCGGGCTTCACCGGGGCGAACGCGGCGGCGGTCTACGAGACGGCGGGTACGACGACCTCGTACGTATACGGGGCGGAGCGCAGCACCTGGGCGTGGACGCGGCCGGGCAACGCGTACATGGAGACGGGCAGGACCTACCTGCTGCGGGTGCTGACGCGGGACAATTCGCTGCCCGCGGCGAACTGGCAGGAGAGCGATTACACGTTCACCTACGACGCGGTGAAGCCCACGGCTACGCTGACGGTCCCCTCGGTGAACATGTCCACTAACGTCGCGATAATCCTGAGCGGCGGTTCCACGGACGCGGGCGGGGTGGGAGTGTCGACGATAGCGGTGTCGATACGGAAACTGGGCACGGCGAACTGCTATAACGGGACGGATTTCAGCACGGGCGGGAACTGCCCGAACTGGTTGGCGGCCGGGGGGGCGCCGTCGGCCTGGAGCTACGCGGTGAACTGGGAGCCCGGTTTCCGCTACGCGGTGACGGCGCGCGCCGCGGACCTGGCGGGCAACGTGCAGGATTCGTTCATCGCCGGGACCAGCTCGAACACGTTCACCTACGACGTGAGCCTGGCCACGGCGGCGATAACCAAGCCGGTGGCGGCGCGGTCCAGGGACCTGACGACGCTGACGGGCACGGCGGAGGTGACGGCGCCGGCGACGATCGAGAAGGTGCAGGTGCGGGTGCTGGACCTGACCGACGGGGCGCAGTTCTACTGGCAGCCTTCGGGCTTCAATATCCTGCTGGTCAACGCGGAGAGCGCGTGGTTCAACGCGGCGCAGGTCACGCCCGGCGACTGGACCTCGTGGTACGTCTCCAGCGGCATCCCGTTCGTGAGCGGGCGGCAGTACCGTTTCGAGGCGCGGGCGCGCACCGAGCAGGGGAGCATGCAGGTGGTCTATTCGACGACGACCAGCGTCTTCGACGATACCGCGCCGGAGACCGGGCTGACCTATCCCGCGGCCGGCTTCGTGCGGATAAGCACGCTGCCGTACGTGACCGGCACGCTGCAGGACAAGCCGGACCCGGCGCCGCCGGCGCTGCGGGGCGGGGTGAGCCAGGTGTACCTGCGGCTCAGGCGGCTCAACGACGGCTACTGGTGGGACGGCGTGAACAAGCTCTGGAACACGCCCGTGGCGAGCGCGCCGGCCAGCGGGGTCTACGCGGACAGCTTCACCCTGACGGGCGAGGGCCTGCCGCCGGCCTCGCAGCTGCGCGACGGCACCTCCTACTACATCACCTCGGCGGGTCTCGACGACGCCGACGGCGGCGGCAACCTGGAGACCGATTTCCACGTGAGGAGCTCGACCTTCGTCTACGACGTGTCGCGGCCGTCGACCACGGTGGGCGGGCTCGTGCACGGCTCTACGGTATCGCAGCTGGGCTCCATCACGGGCGCGACGCTGGACAATCCGGGCTACGGGGACGCGACCAGGATCTGCGCCGGCGTGGAGAAGGTGCAGGTTTCCATACAGCGCGCGGCCGACGGACAGTATTACTACGGCGGCGGGTGGAACGGCTACAGCGAGTCGGCGTGGGTGACGGCGTCCACGGCGGCGGCGGGGGTCTGCGACGGGACCTGGACGCTGGGCGCGGGGCTGCTGCCGCCGTGGGAGCACGGCGGGAACTACTGGGTGGTGGCGCGTTCGTCGGACCTGGCGGGCAATCTCCAGAGCGTCTTCACGGTGGGGGTGGATTCGCGCAGCGTGACCTTCGACCTTTACAAGCCCACGGCGGCGCTGGTCAGCCCGCCCAACGGCGGCCAGCTGAACAGCGAGCAGGACCAGGTTTCCGGCACGGCCCAGGATTCGCCCGCCGGCGTGGGGACGCTGGAGGTGGCCCTCTCCAGTTCCGCCGGGACGGCCGGTTCCTGGTGGGACGGCGCTTCCTTCAGCGGCGCCGCTCCGCTCTACCAGTCCACCGCGTCCTATGTGCGCGGCTCGCCCGATACCTGGACCTGGGAGCGGCCGCCGGACGCCGCCATGAAGAACGGCCATCTCTATACCCTGAGCGTCAGGACCGCCGACCGGGCCCAGCCCGCCAATGTCAGGGTACAGACCTCCGTCTTCACCTACGACGAGGAGGCGCCGCTGGCCACGATCCAGGTCCCGGCCGACGGCTCCTACAGGAACGCGCAGTTCGCGATCTCCGGCGTCTCCAGCGACAACCTGGGCGTCTCCACCGTGGCGGTATCGGTCTCCTCCGGCGCCAATAACGGCGGATGCTACGCGCCGGGCTCCGGCTTCACCGCCGCCTGCCCCAATTTCTTCCCCGCCGGCGGCACGGTCGGGGCCTGGACCGTTTCCGTGCCCTTCGAGGACGGCAAGAGCTACCTGGTCCTGGCGCGCGCCGTGGACGTTTCGGGCGGCACGCAGACCGTCTTCGAGCAGGGCGTAAGCTCGGTCTCCTTCATTTTCGACGCCGCCCCGCCGCAGGCCGGGCTCATAAAGCCCAGGGACGGCAAGCGGGAGCGGGACCTGGCGCTGCTCTCCGGCACCGCCTCGGACGCGGCGCCCGGCGCTCCCGGCCCGACGCAGGTCCGCGTGGCCAAGCTGACCGGCAGCCTCAAGTACTGGGACCCGGTCGCCGGCACCGGCCAGTTCACCCGCGACCCGTCCGAGAGCGAGCTGGTCTGGGCCACCGCGGCCTATACCGGCAGCTGGGCCGACTGGAGCCTCTCCAGCGGCATACCTTTCGTCAGCGGGACGCAGTACCGGCTGGAATCCCGGACCTGGGACCTGGCCGGCAACCGGACGGTGGACTATTCCACGGCCACTTTCTACTACGACACCGACCCGCCGGCGGTCTATATCAGTTCCCCGGCCCACGGTTCCTTCGCCAACACCTTCCCGCATATCAGCGGCACGATGGAGGACCTGCCGGCCGGCTCGCTCAGCTCCGCCACGGCGGTGCTGGTGCGCCTCATGCGCCACCGCGACGGTTATTACTGGGACGGCGAGACGCCCTGGAAATCCTATATCTCCACGCTGACCGCGCAGACCTTCATCTCGAGCTGGACGGTCAACACCTTCCTGCCCGTCCTTCAGAGCGGCTCGTCCTATTACGTCACCGCCTCGGCGAAGGACGACGCCGAGGACGGCGGCAACCGCGGCGCGATGGGCGTCTATTTCGCCAGCGTGGTCTACGACACCCATACGCCGGTCAGCTATATTACCGCGCCCTTCAACGGCTTCTCCTATAAGTCGCTTTCGCCGCTGACCGGCACGATGGAGGATATGCCGGCCGCGGGCCCCTCGGCCGTCAACGCCGGCGTCGGCCTGGTGGAGATACAGGTGCAGCGGCTGACCCCGCCGGCCTCCTACTGGACCGGCACGGCCTGGTCCGACGACAGCGGCGCCTGGCTCACGGCCTCCACGCCGACCGCCTCCTCCTGGGAGATAGCCGGGACCTCGGTGCCGGCCTGGGCGCACGGCGTCCGCTATATGGTGCTGGCCCGCTCCAGGGACCGCGCCGGCAACCAGGAGACGGCCTTCGTCGCCGGCCAGAGTTCCAGCGCTTTCCACTACGACGTCGGCTTCCCCACGGCCGCGCTCACGCTGCCCGCGGACGGCGGCACGCTCAACGAACAGGGCTCCAACGCCCAGCTCACCGGCGTCGCGCAGGACTGGCCGGCCGGCGTGGCCTCGGTGGAGATAGCCCTCTCCTCCGCGGCGGGCGCGCCCGGCAGCTGGCTGGACGGCGGCCTCTTCACGGGGGCCGTGGCCAGCTATACCTATACTACGGGCCCGCCGACCTCCTGGTCCTGGCCCAGGCCGGCCGCGCTGGAGAACGGCAAGACCTACCTGCTCAGGGTCAGGACCCGCGACCAGGCCGTGCCTTACAACGAGCGCGTCCAGGATTTCACCTTCATCTACGACACCGTCGCCCCGCTTTCGGGCATCATCTCGCCGGCCGCCGGCACCTCCTACCTGCGCGAGCTGGCCGCCATCACCGGCACCGCCTCGGACCCCAACCTGCTCTACGGCTCCACCGTGCAGATAAGCATCTCCACCGGCGCCGCCGCGCCCTATGAGACGGACTGCTGGAACGGCTCCGGCTGGCAGGCCTGCCCGTACCGGCTCGGGGTCGTCAGGACGGGCGGCGCCGGCGGCGACTGGAACTGGGAGTTCGCCTCGCCGCTGCCGCCCTCGCTGCGGGACACGGCGGTCTACAAGATACGGGTCTGGGCCACCGATTCCGACGGCCGCGAGCAGAGCCCGCCGGCCTCGCTGGTCTTCACGGCCGACACCGCCGCCCCGGTCTCGACCACCACCTTCCCGTCCGCGGGCCGCTCCTTCTCCAGCCTGCTCTTCTCCAGCGGCACGGCCGCCGACTCCGGTTCCGGCGTGGACCCGCAGAAGGTGGAGTTCGCCATAGAGCGCGAGGACGACCAGAAGTACTGGAACCCGCAGACCGCCAGCTTCGGCGGCGCGCCCGGCGCCGTGGTCTGGTCCACCGCCGCCTTCCACGTGGCCGGCGGCTCCTGGACCTTCACGCAGCTCGACACGGCCAACCCCGCCTTCACCTCAAATTACTGGTACCGCGTGAAGCAGAGGGTGACCGACAACCTGGGTAATGTCCCGGTCGTGACCCACGCCGACATACATTCGGGCGGCGTACGCGTGAAGATAGACAAGACGATGCCGGTCTCGGTCACCACCGCGCCGGCCCTCTCGGGGACGACGGTCTATCTCAACGGCCAGGTATGGACCTTCGCCGGCACCGCCGGCGACGGTACCGGGGCCGGCCTGGCCGAGGTTAAGCTGCGCGTCAGCCGCCTGGACAAGAACGGGAACCGCGAGTGGTACTACTGGCTGGACCCGCCCTTCGACGCGGGCTATCCCTCCGCTTTCGAAACGCCGCCGGACCTGGGCGCGCCGCTGGACGCCTGGTATAAGACGCTCAGCGAGACGCAGCGCGCCCATTTCGCCGAGGGCTACCGCTACGAGGTGCAGGCCCAGGCCGTGGACCTGGCCGTCAACACCGCCGGCCAGTACACCAATTACGAGACCGCCTATACCACGGCCACTTTCATCGTGGACCGCACCACGCCCGTGATAGAATCGGTGACCTTCTCCACCTTCTCGGCGAACTACGTCTACGCCACCGCGCTGACCTCGGGCACGCTGCACGACCCGGACACCGCCGGCGGCGGCGTGACGGCCGGCGTGGAGAAGGTCTACTTCAAGATAGAGGACATCTCGGGCGCGGACCACGATCCGCCGGCGGGCTATTACTGGAGCGGCAGCACCTGGACGGTAGCCGTTTCCACGCTGGAGGCTTCCGTACACCAGACCTCCTGGACCGTGGCTCAGCTGCAGCTTCCCTCCACCTCCTACTGGTCGCGCTGGGAGGAGCAGCCCGACGGCCGGCGCTACCGCTTCACTTTCTGGGGCCGCGACCGGGCCGGCAACAGTACCGCGCCCGGCGAGCGTTACGCCGACCTGATCTTCGACTCCAGCGCCCCCTCCTCGGCCGTACTCCAGCCGCCCGGTCCCGACGGCGCCGAACTGGACATAGTAGGCGTGCTCTCCGGCACTGCCGTGGACTATTCCACCTCCGCTATCCGGCAGGTCTATATCTCCCTGCAGAACCGGGACAATAACAACCAGGGCGACTGCACCTCGGTGGTCACGCGCGGCAAATACTGGAGCGGCTCGGGCTGGGACAGCACAGTCCCTAAGTGGCATCCCGTCACCGCCTACAGCGACGCCGGCAAGACCTGGCAGTACGATCTGCCCGTGACCTGGGACCCGGACTGCTACTATGTCGTCCGCTCCTCCGCGGCCGACCTTTCCTGGAACTTCCAGGTGGACGTGTCCAGCCGGGACTTCAAATATGTCGCCTCCGCCGCCGGGACCAAGATACAGACCCCGGCCGGCCCGGACATAAAGTACTACTCGGCGCTGAGCCGCATAAGCGGCACGGCCAATCCCTATACCGAGAAGGTATTCATGGAGCTGCGCAAGCGCTCGGGCGAGTACTGGCACGATCCGGAGGGGGACCGCGACGGTTATTTCGCCTCCGGTTCCACTTCCGTGCTGGTCGCGGCCGGCCTGCCGGTGCCGGAGAACTGGAACTATATCTTCTCCCCGGCGGTATCCTGGGTGGACGGTTCCTCCTATACCGTCTCCGCGGTGGGGTATAACGGCGCCAACCGCCCCGAACAGGGTCCGCCCGCCGTGGAGTTCCGCATAGACAAGACGGCCCCGGACACCTTCCTGGTCTATCCCGGCGCCAGCGATTTCTACAGCGACATAGGGACCATACACGGCACCGCCGGGGACCTGGGCCAGAACCCCAGCGGCATAAGCAAGGTGCGCCTGCGGCTGCAGCGCCAGGGGACGCCGGACTGGAAGTATTACGACAATGTCTCTTCCACCTGGACCGACTCCAGCAACTGGGCCACGAACGAGGGCGTCTGGTGGGGTTCCTCCTGGACCTTCGTGGTGAATTACCCCACGGCGGCCTGGCAGAACGGCGTCACCTATAAACTGGAGGTCAAGGCGCTGGACAATGCCATTGACTCGGACAACCCGTCCTTCATCGGCAACGAGGACCTCAGTCCGGTCGAGAAGATCTTCACCTTCGACACCGGCGCGGCCACGGCCACGCTGTCGGTGCCGGTGCACGGCCGGGTCTATTCCTCGCTGTCCTTCTCCTCGGGCGCCGTGGCGGACAATAACCTGCCCGTGGACAATGTCCGGCTCTACATCTACGACCAGGCGGCCAACAAGTACTGGAAAGGCGCGGAATGGGGGGAACAGGGCGTGGTGGAATCCACCACCACCGCGGTGTTCTATTCCTCCTGGACCTTCGCCGCGCTGCCGCCTCAGTTCGGCGCCCCGGCCTCGGACGCGAAGAGATACGTCTTCTGGGCCCAGGCGCAGGACCGGGCGGGCAATTATCAGACCCTCTTCAGCACCACCGCGCTTTCGTCCGCGACGGTGGTCTTCGACCATTCGGGCCCGGCCATAACGGAGATCAACGTCGCTCCCGGCGACAGGCTGACCACGCTGGCCTCGCTGCACGGCGAGGTGCTGGACCCCAACTACCCGGATAACGCCGGGGTCTCCACCAATACCAGCGTGGAGGTCAGGATCTCGTTCGACCACCAGGGCGACACCTATTACTACGACGATATCTCCTTCAGCTCCACGCCGGCCGGCTCCGTCTGGCGCAATCCCAGCGTCATGAACGGCTACGCGCCGCTGGGGCCCTCCTCGGGTACCTGGACCTACGCCAAGGGTCTGCCCGAAGGCTGGCTCTCCGACCGGAGCTACACCATAACCGTCAGGGCGCGCGACGACGCCTCGCCGTCGCCCAATTACGGCGCCGAGCTCTCCATAGCCGACGTGGTGATAGACACGACGCCGCCGGTCTGCGTCATCAGCACGCCGGCCGCGGGGACCACGCTGATACGCGACCTGTCCCTGCTGGCCGGCACCGCCTCCGGCGACCTGGCCGGCCTGGAGAAGGTGGAGTTCGCCATAAAGCTCAGCATGCCGCCGCCGGCCACCAGTTACTTCGACGGGGCCGGTTTCCTCTCCGCCGCGACGGTCTATTTCAGCGTCTCCGGCGGCGAGGGAGCGGGCGCCTCCGTCGCCTGGTCCAGCGCGACCTCGGCCGCGCTGCGTTCCGCGCTGGTGGACGGTTCCAGCTACACCCTCTACGCCTACGCCACCGACCTGGCCGGCAACAGCCAGAAGACCTCGGGAGGGGCGCCGTCGTTCACCTTCCGCTGGTACACGGACACGGACGCCCCTTCCGTCTCCGTCCTCGAGCCCTACCGGGTGGTGCACTCCACGCTGCCGCTCATACGCGGCACCGCGGCCGACGCCACCGGCAGCGCCACCGGCGCCGGCGGCGTCCTGTCCGGCCTCTGGCTGCGCGTGCGGCAGAACGATCCGTCGGTGCTGTGGTGGGACCCGGCCCTGCAGCTCTTCCGGCCCGAGAACGAACTTTCCTCCGAGCAGGCCTGGTTCTCGCCGGAAACCCAGGCGGGCTATACCATCTGGTCCACGACCCAGGCCACGCGCAGCTTCATCAACGGCCGCCAGTACAGCGTGCACGCCAAGTCCTCGGACACCGCCGGCAATTTCTCGGTCGCCTATTCCTCCTTCGTCTGGGACGCCGACAGGCCGGTCTCGGTGACCACCTTGCCGGCGTCCGGCTCCTATGTCAACGCCGCTTCTTTCAACACCGAGGGGCTTTCCGGCACGGCCTACGACCCGGTCTACGCCGACTATGCCCAGCACGGGGTGCAGGCCTGCGTAGACCGCATGGACATCGGCATAAGGCGGCTCTCGGACGGCCGCTGGTGGTCGCAGGCGCTCTATGAATTCAATATAGGGCCGCAGGTCGAACCTTATTTCGACCCCTCCATCAATATCGTGGTGACGGGCAGCTGCACCGCCTCGGCCGGCTGGGCCTACCGCACCATCCTCGCCTCAGTGCTCGACCAGGGCGCCTCCTATTACGCCGTAGCCCGGGCTTCCGACACTTCGGGCCTGCTGGAGACCGATTTCCTGACCGGCGGCAGCACCTTCACCTACGACAATGTCCCGCCGACCGGGTCCGTCGGGGTGCCCGTCGCCGGGGCCTATTACTCTTCGCTGCCCTCCCTCTCCGGCTCCTCGGCCGACGATATACTGCTCAGCACGGTCAGCCTGAGCATAAGGCTGGCCGGCGGGAACTGGTACGTGCCTGGCAGCGGCTTCGTGTCTGGCACTCAGAACTGGTTCAAGGCGCAGGGCACGCCTTCGGCCTGGACCTACGGTTTCGGCGTGCAGCCGTGGTCCTCCGGGAGCGAGTATATCGTGTATTCCAGCGCCACCGACATGGCCTCCAACGCGCAGGCGGCGGTGAGCTCGGCGTCGTTCCATTACGATATCCACGCGCCGACGGCGGCGCTGGTCAGTCCTCCCGACGGCGGCTACATGAGCGCCGGCCTGGCGCTGCTCTCCGGTACGGCCGACGATACGCCGGCCGATATCAGGACCCTGCAGGTGGCGCTCTCCTCCAGCGCCTCCGGCGCCGGCTCCTCCTGGTGGGACGGCTCGGGCTTTACGTCTTCCTTCGGCGAGGCGGTATACCGCACCACTTCGTCCTATACCGATAATCCGGCCGGCACGCCCGACGCCTGGTCCTGGACCCGTCCCGGCGCCTCGCTGGAGTCCGGCAAGACCTACCTGCTGCGTCTGCGCGCCCGCGACCGGGCCGTGCCCGGCGGTTCCGGTTCCGGCAACGAGCGGACGCAGGACTATTCGTTCATCTACGACTCGGTCGCGCCGCAGACCCGCGTCAGCGTGCCTTCTTTCGACGGCGAGGGGTTCAACGACACCACCAAGCCGCTGACGGCGATCTCGGGCACCTCCTACGACGCCTCTTCGGGCGTGGCCGAACTGCGGGCCAGCCTGTTCATGGACGAGGACGCCTCGGGTTCCTGCGACATAGGCTCCGACCGCTACTGGGACTGGCAGGCGAAGACCTGGGGGCCGGCCACCGACTGCGTGGAGCTCTCCACCACCTCGGTATACATGTCCGCCCCGTCCGGCGGAGAGGTGAACTGGTCCACCTCCACGCTGGCCTGGACCTCCGGCAAGAGCTACGTCTTCAGGATATACGGCAGGGACTCCGTCCAGGCCTCCTACGGCGGCGCCAATTCGGAGGAGGGCGCGGCCGCCGTCAGGCGCTTCAAGATAGACACCGAGGCCCCGTCCTCGCGCGTGACCTCGGTCTCCAGCGGGGCCTTCTACCGCGGCATGGCCTCCATAGGCGGCACCGCCTCGGACGCCTCCATGTTCAGCGCCATCGCCTCGGTGGAACTGCAGATAAAGGACCTCGGCACCGACCTGCAGGAGGGCGGCGCGGCGGACACCTACTGGGACGGCTTCGCTTTCGACGCCGACCCGCGATGGGTGCCGGCCGTCTTCACGGGCTATTCCTCCGGCACCTGGACCTACGACTCCTCGGCCGTGACCTGGCAGGCCGGCCGCAGGTACCGGCTCACGGCGCGGGCCGTGGACGTCGGCGACAATCACGAGACCGAGCAGCCCGGCCCGCTCTTTGCCGTGGACCGCTCCTCCCCGATGGCCCGGCTGCTGCAGCCCGCCAACCTCTCCGGCGGCCAGTCCTTCCCCGTCATCAGCGGTACGGCAGGCGAAGGACTGGGCCCGGCCGACGCCGGCATCGTGCGGTCCACCCACGTGCAGGTGGCGATACAGCGGCTGGACGACCTGCGCTGCTGGACCGGCGTGACCTGGCAGGCCGCCGGCTGCCACCCGCTCTGGCGCAACGCCGACTTCGTCGGCCATTCCTCGGGCACCTGGACCTACGCCTCGGTGCCCTCGCCCGCCGACCTGACCAGCGGGGTGAACTACCTGGTGCTCGCCAGGGCGATGGACAATACGCTGCCGCCGCCGGGCAATACGCAGACGGACTTCGCGGCCGGGATCTCCTCCAGCGTCTTCTTCGTGGACAATACCTCCGGCACCGCGGCCGTCTCCTTCCCGGCGGAGGGCATGCAGCGCAGCGCGGTCTCGCTGGCCTCGGGCACCGTGGCCGACGAATTCTCCGGCGTCGCCGGCGCCCTGCTGACGATCTCCTACGAGACCGGCGGCGATACCTGGTACTGGGACGGCGCCTGGTCCAGCCCGACCGTCCGCTCCGTGCTGGGGCCGGCCGGTACGCCCGGCGCGCTGAGCTCCAGCTGGAGCTATACCGGTCTGTCCGGCGCCTGGACGTCCGGCAATGTCTACCGCTTCGAAGCCTGCGCCATAGACCAGGCCGGCAATACCCAGGAGAGCGGCTGCCCCGCCGTAGAATGGCTCTTCGACCAGGCCGCGCCCTCCGCCGGCGTCGGCGAGCCCGCCTCCAACGGCGGCTTCCGTTCGCCGGTCGACCCGCTGGACCTGGTCTCCGGCACGGCCCAGGATTCGCCCTCGCACGCTTTCGCGCGGCTGGACGAGGTGCAGGTGCGCATCAAGAACGTCAACGATTCTCTCTACTGGAACGGCAGCGACTGGACGGCCTCGGCGGACACCTGGCTCTCCAGCGCCGGCTGGAACGCCTCTTCGGCGGACTGGTCCGTGTCCAGGCCCACCTGCCCGGCCGAGGGCGTGAACGACTGGTGCACGCACAAACGCTACGACATCAACGTGCGCGCCTACGACAAGGCCGTGCCTTCGCGCAACCTGTCGCAGGCGACGACCAGGTACTTCTATTACGATTCCACCCTTCCCTCCGTGGAGCAGCTCTTCGAACCGGACCTGGCCTACGAGGACGCCTCTTCTTTCGCCGGCAATATCTACGGCGAGGCCAAGGACAGCGAGGACGGCAACCGCTCCGGCGTCGCGTACGTGGACGTGGCCGTGCGCAATCCCGCGACCGGCGGCATCGGCAACTGGTGGGACGGCGCCGTCTTCGGCATCATAGACAACGACTGCACCGCGGGCGCGGCCGGGGGCTGCTGGCTGGCCGCCTCCACCGGCACCGAGGTCAACTACAAGGTTCCCTGGAACTTCACCTCCACGCCCACCTGGACCAGCAACCAGAGCTACCGCGTCCGGGCGCGGGTGCGGGACAATGCCGGCAACTATTACGTCTACACCCGCGACTTCGTCTACGACAACTCGGGCGTGCCTTCCGTGGCGCTGGTCTCGCCGGTCAACAACCGGAGCTACAATAACTCCAACAATCCGCTGCCCGGCATCTCCGGCACGGCCTCCGACCTGTTCCAGGTGGTCTCGGCCTCCATAGCGGTGCGTGAAGCGGCCTCCAAGCTCTGCTGGAGCGTGGCCGGCTCCACTTTCAGCATCCCCAGCGTGGCCGACGAGTGCCCGGCGAACGCCTGGTACACGGCCGCCTCGCTGACCGGCGGTCCGCCGGTCTACGACTGGAACTGGGGCGGTTCGCTGACGCTGCAGGACCATTACGCCTACCAGGCCAAGGCCAGGACGATGGACCAGTCCGGCAAGACGAACCAGACCGCCTTCGTGACCTTCTACTACGACGTCAGCAGACCCACCTCTTCGGTGACCTCGCCGGCGCAGGCCTCCTTCATCCGGACCCTGGCCTCGATAGGCGGCACCGCCGTCGACGATCCGCCCAACGCCTCCGGCGTTTCCGGCGTGCAGGCCGCGCTGCGCCGCTACGACGACAAGTGGTGGGACGGCTCGGACTGGACCGCCCAGCACGCCGGGGAGCCGGAGGAGACGGACTGGCTGGCCACCGCCTGCGTGCCCGGCTCCTGCGTCCTGCCCTGGACCAAGACCGCGGGCCTGCCGGCCCCCGCCCAGCTCGGCGCGGGCGCCTACGCCCTCTACTCCCGCGCCTACGACGTGGCGAAGAACACCCAGGCCGTCCTGGCGGACCCGTCGCTCTTCACCTGGGACGTGACCGGCCCCGCGGTCGCGCTGACCACCCCCACCGCCGCGGGCACGGGCGTCTACAGCGCCATGCCGCTCATAGGCGGCACGGCGCAGGACGCCAACAATATCGTCCGCGTGGAGTTCCGCGTCAAGCATCCCGTGCAGCAGTACTGGACCGGGGGCAGCGACTTCGCCGGCGGCGCGGAGACCTGGCACGTCTCCAGCGGCTCCATCCTGACGGGCGGGCTCCTGGACTGGGCCACCACCAACGTGCCGCCCTGGACCGAGAGCAACAATCTCTGGACCGTCAACGCCAGGGCTCTGGACGCCGCCGGCAATTATTCGGCCGTCTACACCACCGCCGCCTTCTACTTCGACGTGACCGCGCCGGTCTCGGTGACCACCAACGTCGTCGAGGGTTCCACCGTCCCCGTTTACGCGGTGATAGCGGGCACCGGCACCGAGAAGAACGGGCTGGCGCTGGCCGCCGGCGACGTCTTCAAGATCCGCGTGCGCGACGCTTCCGACGGCTCCTGCTTCAACGGCGAGGGCGGCTGGACCGCCGGCTGCGCAGGCGGCGGCTTCCTCGACGTGCCGGCCTCCAATCTGGCGGTATATCCCTCCAGCTACGCCTGGTACTACTCCCACCCGTCCTTCTCCGGCGCTTCGCCGGCCTGGACCAGCGGCCACGTCTACCAGGTCAATCTCCGCGCCCGGGACACGGCCAGCCCCGCCAATTACGAGACCGCCTACGGCACCAGGACCTTCATCTACGACAGCCGCACGCCGGAGAGCGCCGTGACCATCCCCGGCCCGGCCGGGACGGCCTGGGACGGCGACAGGGACTACCTGTCCATGACCGGTTCGGGCAACTTCACCATCACCGGCACCGCGGCCGACGCCACCGCGGGCATCAACGACCACGACGCCGGCGACTGCGACCCCTGGGGCGTCCGGGTCAATGTCTGCGAGGTGCCGTCCTCCGCCGACGCCTGCGACGGCGGCTCGGCGAAATGGTACAACCAGGCCGATTCGTCCTTCACCGCCGCGGTCGAGCCTGTCCCGCCGCTCTGCGCGGCCGACACCGCCTGGAATTTCCTGGTCACCAACCGCGCCCAGAAGTTCAAGGACGGCTATTACTACCGGACCAAGGTGATAGCCAAGGACAAGATCGGCAACGCCGAGGACCAGGCCTCCAAGGGGCTGACGGAGTTCCTGGTGGACAATACGCCGCCCGTCTCGGCCTGGAACAACAGGCCGGCCAACGGCCAGGAGGAGGACCTCTACGAGCTCGGCGGCGGCGCGGCCGATCCTGAACCCTCGCCCGACCCCGGCGCCGGCCTCAACTCCTCCGGAGTCCCGGACAAGGGCTACATAGAGATCTCCGTCAGGCGGGACGAGGGCACCGAGGGCCCCGTGCCGGACGACGACGACTACTGGTGGAACGGCTCCACCTGGACGGCGAAGGGGCCGACGCCGCAGTGGTTCGACCTGGTGCAACTGGGCTCCTCCACGTTCGTTTCCGGCGAATGGACCTACAGCGGCCTCAAATGCGCCGACGACGACGCCCGGCGCGCCTTCACCTGCTGGGTGCGCGGCAAGAAGCACTGGGTGCAGGTGCGCGCCCGCGACCGCGCCGGGAACCTGCAGTCGCCCGCGGTCGCGCAGGACGTGCGCATCCAGGCCGCGGTCTCCAAGTTCGTGATCGTCCCCGAGGGGACGCCCCCGTACAATTACGTGGCCGGCGAGGCCCATCCCGTCCGCGTGGAGGCGCGCGACGACCTCGACGGCATCGCCGCCGGGTTCACCGGGCAGGTGCGGTTCATGACCGAAACGGCCGGCGCGCCGGAAATGCCGGGCGACGGCATGCCGGCCGACGACGCCGCGGTCTTCGTCAACGGCATAGCCCCGGTCGTCAACGGTCTCAATTTCCGCATGGCCGGCGGCCGCGACCTGAAGGTCTGCAAGCTCGACGCCGGCGTCCCCAACTGCGCCGTCTTCGGCGCGGTGAACATCACCGTCACCACCGCCGCCGTCGACCGCCTGCTGATCCTCAACGCCGAGCAGACCCACCGGCCCGGCTGCGTCAGCCAGAACGACAACTGCGCCGCCACCGACGGCATGGGCCGCCAGGGCTCTCCCTCGCCCAAGACCGCCGGCACCGCCTATAACGTGCGCGTGCTGGCGGTGGACCAGTTCTACAACGTGGACGTCTCCAGCGAGCCGCTCATCAGCCTGACCAGCACCGATCCGCGCGACGACGCCGAGGCGAACTACACCGGCGTGGCGCTTATCGGCGGCAACCAGGCCTACGGCATAAACCCCAGGTCGAAGGGCGCCGCCAGGACCGTCTCGGTCTCCGGCGCCGGCGTGGCGGGCTCCTGGAACACCACGCACAGCATGGAGGTCAGGGCCAAGACGGTGGCGCCGCCGGACCGCAAGCTCCTGGTCCTGCTCCCGGGCGAGGTGCTGGACCCCGACTACGCCTCCGGCAAACGGCCGTGTCCCGGCGACTGCCCCTCGCAGCAGACGGCCGGCTCCACTTTCACGGTCGTCGTCTACGCCGCCGACGAGTACATGAACTACTTCAGCCCGACGGACAATATCGGGGTGCAGCCCTCCGTCTGGCTGGAGACCTCCGATCCCTACGACGTGCATCCGTCCACCGTCCAGCTTTCCGGCGGCACCACGGACTTCCCCGTGAACATGTACCAGGCGTCCACGCAGACCGTCTCGGCGAAGACGCTCTCGTCCGGCTATATCAACTACACTCCGCTGACGTCCGGCGCCACCACGGTGACGGTCGTGCCTGACACGGCCAGGAAGCTGCAGGTGCTCATGCCCGGCGAGGCGGCGCGGCCCGGCAAGGGCCCCTACGATTCCAACCCGACCACGGGCGGCAAGGAGTACCTGCCCGGCGTGCTGACGGCCGGCGTCACGGTGTACGCCACCGTCAGCTGCGTGGACCGGTACTTCAACCGCGTCTCCGGCTGCAACCCCACCGTGGACCTGGAATTCGCCGGCGCCGGCACCGCGGAGAACGACGATTCCGGCCTTTTCGCCAACAAGACGCTGACGGGCGGCGTCAATTCCTTCGCGGTGCGCTTCCTGGCCACCGGCTGGCAGGGCGGCGGTTCCATGGCCAGTTCCAGGACCGTCACCGCGGCCGACATCGGCAACACCGCCTGCGGCGGCGCCAAGTGCACGCAGGACGTGCGGCGCGCCGCGGTCAAGCCCGCCGCCGCCAGCGCCCTGCAGGTCATCGTCAGGCCCGGCACGGACCAGACCGAGGCGCCCGGCACGGCGCAGGGCTTCACTGGCGGCGTCAACAACGGCGGCAGCAAGCAGGCCGGTTCCGGCTTCCAGACGCGCATAAACGCGGTGGACGCCTTCTTCAACCGGCTCGATTATCCGGGCGAGACGGACAACCGCAACGTCCGCATCGTGACCAGCGATCCCTACGACACCGAGAACGACGGTTCCTCCTGGGACAGCGTGCCGCTCAACGCCGCCACGCTGGACATAACCGTGACGCCCATACAGTCCACGACCACGCTCAAGATCGAGGCCTTCGACGCGAGCGGCGCCGAGCCCGGCCTTTCGACCGGCACGGCCGCGGGGATCATGGTGGAGCCGGCCGGCGGCTCGCAGCTGCACATCGTGATGGACGACGGCTCGGGCCTGGGCGAGCTGCTTGAGCAGGGCAGCGCCTCCGGCGTCGCCGGTTCGCCGCGGGCGGTCACCGCCGGTTCGCGGATACCGCTGAAGGTCTACCTGACCGACGTCTATTACAACCTGGTCTCCGCCTCCACCGCGGCGGTCAGGCTGGAGTCCGCGGACGCCGCCGATTACGGCGTCGTCTCCTCCACCCGCGAGATCATCGCGGGCGTCGCCTCCTGGACGGACGCCAACGGCCCCATCGTCTTCAACGCCAGGCCGCAGGCGAAGCTCAAGGCCTATCTCGTCGACCCGCTCACCGGCGCGCCGCTGGCCTCTCCGCCCGCTTATTCCGCGGACCAGGAGAGCTCCACCTTCACCGTCAACGCCGGTTCCTTCGCCAGGCTCATACTCAGGTTCTCCGAACAGGTGCACCGCCCCGGCCAGCCGGACGACCCCGCCGACCCGCTGGGCGTCAACGGCTTCAGCTGCGCCTTCAACCTCAACCGCTGCGGCAAGGACCCCGGCATCGGCATCAACGCCAAGACCGCCGGCCTGCCGTACCAGGCCGAGGTCATAGCCACGGACTTCTACTACAACAAGGTGTCCACCGACGCCGCCGTGACGATGCTGCCCAGCGGCGCCCCTAACATCACCAACGAGACCGTGGAGACCTGGCCGGCGCAGACGCTGCAGGCCGGCGCCACGGTCTACAATTTCTCCTTCACCGTGGCCGACAGCCCGCGCTATATCACGCCCAGGCATCAGCTCGACCAGATCACCGGCTACCGTTCCGGCAACGTGACCGTCGGTCCCGAGGCCACGCCCAAAAAACTGGTGCTGCTGATGCCCGGCGAATGCCTGGCCCCCGGCTCCGCGACCGGCAAGTACGGCTCGCCCGACGGCAACGGCCTGGCCGACGAGGACGCGGACGGCTGCCCGACGGGCAAGGGCGACGGCGTCCAGCCTTTCACGGCGGGCACGCCGGTGCGCTACAAGGTCAAACTGACGGACAGTTTCTATAACCGCCGCTCTAATAACGGCGGCGACGATCTGGCCCTGCGCATAGTCTCGGACGACCCCTACGATTCGGCCTCCGACCCGCGCGTGGGCCCGCTGGTCGTCATCCCCAACGGCGGCGTCACTTTCGACTCCACGCCGGGCAACGACTGGACGCTGGTCACGGCCACCGGGCCCGCGCCTTCCGGCGGCTGGCGCCTGACCGCGACCAAGGAGTCCGGCTCGGCCTGCCCCGGCTGCTCCTCCTCGATAACTTCCAAACTTGCCGTGGACCCGGGCGCGCCCGTCAAACTGCAGGTGCTGGCGCCCGGCGAACTGGCCGCGCCCGGCTCCGCCGACGGCAAGAACATGTCCTACTCCCCGTCGGTCTCCACGGCCGGGGCCCGGTTCAGCTTCACCGTGCGCCTGGTGGACGCCAACTGGAACCTGGTGCCGCTCAATAACGTGCCGGTCACGCTGGGCGTGCGCGGCGACCCCTACGCGGTCTTCACGGGCGGACCCAACCTGACCATAATGGGCGGCACGGCGGACAAGGAAGTGGAGCTCAGGCGGGCCCAGACCGGCGGGAATTACGCCGTGATAGAGGCCACCGCGACGGGCTATACCGCCGCGCTCTACAGCCCGGCCAGCAGGGACATAAGCGTGCTGCACAGCACGCCCACCCGGCTGCAGGTCCTCATGCCGGGCCAGGCGGCGGACCCCGGCTCCGCCTCGGGCAAGAGCGGCTCGGTGTCGGTCTCCACCGCCGGCATCTCCTTCCCGGTGACCGTCCGGGCCACGGACGATTACTGGAATGTCTGCGCCGACACCAGCGCCACCGTGAACCTTTCCACCGCCCCCGGTTCCGACCCCTACGCCGCCGGCATGGGCGTCAATCAGCCGCTGACGGCAGGCGCCACGGTCTTCCAGGTCACGTTCTACCGCGGCGAGGGGACCTCCAGCGCCGTCCGGGCGTCCACTACGGGCGTCAACGCGCTGCTGTCCAGCCTCTCGGACGCGGTGGTCGTCAACTCCTCCTCGCCGGCCAAACTGCTGGTCCTGCTGCCGCCCGAGTCGGCCGACCCCGGCAGGCCGCCTTACGACCGCGGCTCCGTTGGCGGCCGCACCGCCGCCTCCTATTCGCCGACGGCCGGCACTCCTTTCGCGGTGCGCGTCTACGCGGTGGACGAGTACTGGAACAGGCTCACGGCGGTCGCGGCCGACGTGCGCGGCCGCAGCGCCGATCCCAACGACAACGAGGCGGGCCTCTCCATCCGCCCGCTGTTCACCGGTACCACCAATTTCAACGCCGTCCTGGTGACCACCGGCTCCTGGCAGGTGACCGTCTCCACTAACTCCGGCGCGGCGCTCTCCGACGGCGTGAGCCGCGCGGCGGCGGTGACGGCGGGCGCGGTCAACCGTCTGGTCGTCCTGCTGCCGGGCGAGTCGCTCAGCCCCGGCACCTCCGACTACACGGCCGGCTACGCCGCCGGCGGCGCGCCCGCTAACCTGTGGGGCGGCAAGACCTCCCGTCAGTATTCCGACCTCGCCGACTGGACGGCCGGCGTCCCGGAGACGGTCAGGGTCTACGCCACCGACGCCTGGTTCAACCCGGTCGCCGACGTCAGGGACGTTACGCTGTCGGCGGACGACCCTAACGCCGCGCCGGTGCTGCAGCCGCTGGAGAACGGGACCACCACCTTCGCCCTGCCGCTCTACACGGCCGTGGTCTCCACCGGCACGCGCCGCAGCTTCACGGTCTCCGCCACCGGCCTGGCCAACAATACCTACCGGACGCCGGACTTCCTGCTGCTGCCCAATGTGCCGACCAGCCTGCGGCTGCTCGCGCCGGGCCAGCAGCGCGCCCCCGGCACCGCCGCCGGCAGGTCGGGCCCGCCCGATCCGCAGACCGCCGGGATACCTTTCGACGTGACCGTGGACGTCACCGACAACTGGGGCAACATGGTCTCCTCCGAGCCGGCCGCCAGGGTGTACACGCCGGACGACCTCTATGACCCCATAGGGGACGCCCCGGCCTCCGGCCGGCTGACGCCGCTGACCGATTCCGGTTCCGGCGGCACCACGGTCTTCCAGGTCGTGATGAAGACCGAGAGGTCCACGGAGGACGTGCTGGCGACCACTACGACCAGCCGCCTGTTCGCCAGGATGACCGGCGACAGCCTGGCGCTGTCCTATTCGTCCCTGACGGTGGACGACGACGAGGACTGCCTGACCGGGAACTGCCGCCTGCTCATGACGATGAGCCCGCAGGTCTATACGCCGGGCTTCGGCAATTCCACCGTTCCCGGCGCGCGCACCGCCGGCGTCTCGTTCCCCGTGGACATAAGGGCGGTGGACGCCGGTTACAACCTGATAGAATCGAAGGACGGCTCCGACAATAACCCGCAGGTCTATTTCAGCGTCCTCGAGGGCGCCGGCCTGGCGCCCGAGACCGACCCGGGCTCCATCTCCCTCAACAGGGGCTGGGGCAGCGCCAATTTCACGCTGAAAGTGGCCACCAATACCACGCGCCTCTATGTCAGCACCGTGACGCCGGGCTCGGACATCGTGCCGTTCACCAGCGCCGCGCTCACCGTCGGCACCTCCAACTATTACCGGCTGCAGGCCCTGCTGCCCGGCGAGACCTATTACCCCGGCGGCGCCGCCGGTAAGCAGGGCGTCCCGCTGACGCAGACCGCCGGCGAGAAGTTCGCCGTGCAGGTCAGGGCGGTGGACCAGTATTATAACCGCATCTCCACCAACCCGACGGTGGAGCTGGCCTTCGACGACCAGTTCGCCGAGCCGGTAGCCCCGGAGATCCTCTCGGGCGGCTATTTCTCCTTCGACGTCACGCTCAGGACCTCCACGGAGACGGCGCCCAGCCCCAACCGCGTCATCGCCAGCCAGCCTAACGACTACCAGATAGCGTTCGGCACCTCCTCGCATATCCCGGTCAAGTCCAGCACGCCGGTGAGCCTGCTGATGATAGTCCCCGGCGAGGTCTTCCAGCCCGGCAATGTCCCCGGCGGGGGCAAGACCGCCGCTCCGCCCTCGGCGCAGGTGGTGGGTTCCTCCATGACCCTGACGGTCAGGCTGGTGGACCCCTTCTTCAACCGGGTGCCCAATCCGTCCCCCGCGCCGGAAGTGAAGATCCTCTCCGACGCCGGTTATTCCAATCTGCCGTCCAATCTCTCGCTGAACACCGGGGAGACGACTTTCCAGAACTTCTACTTCCGTGCGGCGAACGCCTCTCCCGGCTGGAGGATCTACGCCGCCACCGCCGTGGCCAGCCCGCTGTCCGTAAGCCCCTCCACCTCGCCCTACATCGTGGTCTCGGCCACGACCACGGACCGGCTGCTGCTCACGGTGCCCGGCGAGACCTGGGACCCCGGCAACGAGGCCGGCGGCGGCAAGTACGGCTCGCCCGGGAACGCCGTAGCGGGACAGATCTCCACGGTGACCGTGCGGGCGGTGGACCGCTTCTACAATCTCAAGTCCACCGACACCGCGGTGCGGATCGTGACCACCGACCCCTACGCGGTCCCGCCGTCGCCGCACAACCTGCAGGCCGGAGTCACCACGTTCTACCTGGTCTTCAGGACCGCCACCACGGACCCCGACATCGCCGTCGGACCCTGGACGGTGACCGCCTCGACCGCCGGCTCCTCCTTCCTGCTCCCCTCGGTCTCGCCGCTCGTCGACGTGGACGCGGGCCCGGCGGTCAAGCTGCTCGTCCTGCCGCCGGGACTGAGCTACGACCCCGGCAGCGCGGCCGGCTATTCCGGCTCGGCCTCCACGCAGACGGCCGGCGTCAACTTTACCGTGGACGTGAAGATCACCGACGCCTACTTCAACAGGAAACAGAACGCGGCCTCCACGCTGCAGCTCGTCTCCAACGACCCCTTCGACGACCTGGGGACGACCACGCCGTACACCTCCAACGGGAAATACAGTTTCACCACGACGGTGCTGCACACCCGCAACTACAAGGACGACGGCGTCCCGGCCGGCTTCGAGAACGGCTGGAACATCACCGCGTCCGGCACCGGCGGCTACGCGGCGGGCGTCTCCACCGCGATCCCCGTCAGGGGCGGCGCGGCGGACAGGCTGGTCGTCCTGGCCTACGGCGAGCAGCTCGAGGAAGGCAATGTCCCCAACCAGGGCAAGAAGCCCGGCTTCACCCCGGCCGCGGTCACGGCCGGCGCCGTCTCCACGGTCACCGTCTACGCCACGGACAGTTCGTACAACTGGGACACCTCCACCGCCGCCCTGGTGCAGCTCTCGTTCGACCCGGCCGGCTCCGTCTACGACGACAACTACGCCTCCGCCGCGTCCACGGGCGTGCTGAACCTGGTCGGCGGCACTACCTCCTTCCAGATCATTCTGCGCACCGCCGAGCTCGCCGGCGGCGCCAAGACCAGCCGCGTGGTGGCGCTGAGCACCACCAATGTCCTGCTGCCGGCCGAGACCCAGAGCATCCCGGTCTCACCGGCCGCGATGGTCAAGCTCCAGCTCCTGGCGCCCGGCGAGACGGCCGTGCCGGGCAAGCCGCCCTACGACTACGGGGAGACCGCCGGCGGCAGGACCGGCAGCCCGGAGGAATGGACCGCCGGCACGCCGTCCACCGTGACCGTGCGGTTCACCGACGCTTTCTGGAACCTCGTACCCTCCCATAGCGCGGTGGTGGACCTGCGCTCGCAGGACCCCAAGGACGACGCGGTCAACCCGGACCCGAAGAGCTTCACGGTCGACGGCTCCTCGGAGACGCTCTGGAGGTTCATACAGGCCAACACCTCGCCCGGCTGGAAGCTCCGCGCCGAATCCGGGGCGGTGCTGAAATCCACCACGCCGGCCCTGGTGGTGAACCCCGCGGTCCATACCAGGCTGCAGGTGCTGCTGCCCGGCGAGGTCGCGGACCCCGGCGGCGCGACCGGCAAGACCGCGGCGCCGCCGTCGCCCTGGACCGCCGGCATCCCCTACACCGTCACGGTCAACGCCGTGGACGACTATTACAACGTCGTGACGGGCGTGAGCGACATCGTGCAGATGGACATAACCCATGACGTCTACGGCGCGCCCCAGACCATAGCGCAACCGCTGCAGAACGGCACCACGACCTTCACCTTCACCCTCAAGGTGGCCACCGCCGCCGGCGCCGGCTTCGGCGGCAGGCTCCGTGCCACCAACAATACGACGCCCGCCGTGCCGGTGGCCTATTCCGAGTACTTCACCGTCAGCTCCTCGGACGCGGTGAAACTGCAGGTGCTGCTGCCCGGCGAGACGCCGCTGCCCGGCAGTTCTCTGGGCAAGCAGGGCGCCGTGGGCCCCCGGACCGCGGGCCAGCCTTTCCCCGTGACCGTGCGCGCTGTGGACCCCTATTTCAACCTGGTCGCCGGCGAGCAGACGGAGGTCTACCTGGAGACCTCGGACCCCTACGACCTGCATCCCGCCACGGTCCCGCTCTCGGCCGGCGCCACCGTCTTCTGGCCCGCCCTGGTCACGGAATCCACCGTCACGGTGACGGCCTACAGCACCACCAGCTACCTGGTCGGGGATTCCTCCTCCGTCTACAACGGGGCCGCCGCGCCGGCGCGGCTGCACATCGTGCTCCCCGGCGAAAGCCTGGAGCAGGGCAAATGCTCCTCCGCGGGACTGTGCCTGCCCTATACCGGCAGGCCCGGCACCGCCGGCACGCCGGACTTCTCGGACCCCGGCGTATGGCCCTCAACCGCCGGCGTCAGCGCGCAGGCCAGAGTCTACCTGGTGGACGAGTACTATAACCGCGTGAGGACCCATCCCGGCACGCAGGTCCGGCTGACCACCGCCGCGCCCGCGGGCTCCTACGGCTTCTATTCCGATCCCGGGCCGGTCTCGGTCTCCGCCGGCCTGGCCAATATGAACTTCTCGCTGCGCGCCGCCGTGGAGGGGAACGTGCTCAGGGCCTCGGAGAGCGGCTCGGTCAACGGCTATCTGCCCTCCGACTCCTCCACCTTCACGGTGACGGCCAACAACCCCACCCGCATGGTGGTCACGCTGCCCACCGAGACGCAGGTGAACGGCAAGAACGTCGGGGCTCCGGGCCGCAGCGGCGGGGTCTTCATAGCCACGGCCACTCTTTCCGGCTGCTACACCGCCAAAGTGTACGCGGTGGACGATTTCTACAACCTGGTGACCTGGACCCCGGAGACCGTGCTGGCGGCGCAGACCAGCGACCTCAACGACGCCGACCCGGCCGGGCCTTTCACCCTGACCGGCGGCTCGGCCACCGTCGATAACATCTGCCCGGTGACGGCCAGGAAACCTTCCAACGGCGCCGATCCCGACGGGCTGGTGACGGACGCCAGGCTGACCGTCACCCGCGTTTCCGGCGCCGCGCTGGCCGCCGGCATCTCCTCCGACTTCACCGTCGTGCCCAACCAGGCCGACAGGCTGCAGGCCCTGGCGCCCGGCGAATGCACGGCCCCCGGCACCGCCGGCGGCAGGGGCGCCTGCTCCCCGGACCCGCAGAACGCCGCCGCCTATTTCGCCGTGCAGGTGCGCGTGACCGACGTTTTCTGGAACATGGTCTCCACCATCCCGGCGCCCGTGGCCATGAGCGTGAGGGCCACCGACCCCAACGCCGTGCTGCCTTCCTCGCAGACCGTGAGCCAGCCCTCGGTCAACTTCGTGGTGAAGCTGACCCGCGCCCAGCCCGCCAGGATCTTCGCCTACAACAGCGAGGCCGGGACCGCGCACGGGACCCTCAAGGACTCCTACGACGCCGGCGGGGGGGACCCGCTCTACCTGCCGGACACGGAAACGCGGGACATCTCGATCTCGCCCGGCTCGGCGGACCGCATCATCCTCATCCACCATAACAGGGGCGAGACCCTCAACCAGGGCGCCACCAGCTACGCCCTGGCCAGGGAGAGCACGGGCGCCGGGATAAGCACGGCCACCGCCGGCTCCGGCTTCGGCGTGCGTGTCTACGTGACGGACGCTTACTTCAACGTCAGCCCCGGCGCCGCCGTGAACGATACGATACGCGTCACCGCCCCCAACGACACCTTCGCCGCCAGCCCCGGCTTCACGGCGCAGATAGACGCCGCCGGCTGGGCGGACGTGAGCAATATCGTCCTGAAGCTGGCCGCCACCGGCCAGTACCTGGCCGCCTCCTACGAGGGCACCTGGCCGTCCTTCGACCCGGAGCGCAAGACCGATCCGCCGGTGAACCCGGCCGGCGTGCCGCCCTCCACCTTCACCGTGGTGCCGAACGCTCCCGTGGGCATACAGCTGCTCATGCCCTGGGAGACGGCCAGGCCCGGCACCGGCGCCTATCCCGACGGCGGCAAACTGGTCGGCTCCACTTCCACGCTGACCTCCCCGTCCATCTTCGCGGGCGTGCCTTTCACGGCCAGGACCAGGGTGGTGGACGAGCACTTCAACACCATCCCGGGCGCGGCCGGCAACGTCTACCTGGTCACCAGCGACAAGTTCGACGTCTCCCCGGCCACCAGCACGTTCAACCCGGACGGCACCCGCGAGATGACCGTTACGCTCAGGACGCGGGCCACCGACCACGTGATCTTCGCCTCCAACCCCGACGGCACCTTCGGCGCCGCCGGCGCGCCCAGCGCGGCGAACAGGACGACGCAGTTCTTCACCGAATCCTCGGCCCCGGTGCGCCTCCTGGTCCTGCTGCCGGGCGAGACCGAGGTGGAGGGCAAGCCGGCCGGCATGGACGAGAACGGCCAGCCCAGCCCCGGCTCGCCGCCCGGCAAGCGCGGCGCCCCGCTGACCTTCACCATAGACGTCTCGACGGCCGTGACCGTCAGCGTCGTGGACGCCTACTATAACCGCGTCAGGAACACCGGCGCGAACCCGGTCGTGCGGCTGGAGACGCCCAGGGACCCGGTCGGCAACGCGCCGGAGCTGCCGTCCAAGGAGATGAGCTCGGGCCGGGTCTCCTTCTCGCCGGTCTCCGGCGACGGGCTCTTCCCCAAGCGCTCCATGCCGGATTACGTGGTCGTCGCCACCTGCACGGACTCCTCCCCGCTGATCGTCTCCTCGGCTTCCAGCGCGGAGTGGAACGTGCACCCCGGCGCCCTGCACCACCTGGCCTTCGACGAGATAAGCGCCTCCACCGGCACGACGGGCCCGCTGCCGCAGTGGACGCACACGGTACAGGCCGGGGACTGGTTCGACGTCCGGGTCACCGCCCAGGACCGCTACCACAACGTGGTCTCCACCGGCGTGAACCTGACCGATTTCAGCATCACGCTGGAAGCGCAGCCGCCGGACCCGGCCAATCCCAACCAGGAGCCCGAGGTCCTCACCGGCCAGTCCTTCACCGTCGCCGACAAGGGCTCGCAGCTGCTGGTAAGCGCCTTCAGGCTCAAGCAGGCCGGCGCCGGCCGCTGGGTCCGGGTCAAGCGCGCCGGCGTCCTGGACCCGGCCAACGACGTTTCCACCGAGCGCACGGAGCTGCCCGGCTATTCGCTGCGGCCCGCGGTGGAGGTCACCGCCGGCCCCGCCTCGGGCGTCAAGGTGAGCCTGCTCGCCGGCGGCACCAATATCACCGGCGCCCGCCGCTACACGCCCGACCCCGACGACGTGGAAGTGCGCGCCGGCAATCTGGTCAACAACCCCGCCAACCTGGGCCGCGTCAGGCTGCAGGGCCTGGTCGTGGACTCCTTCGACAACCCGGTGCGCGTCGCCGGCGCCACCACCTACCTCGAGATCGTGGACGTTTCGCCGTCCGGCCTGACCGGCGCCCTGCGCCTCGGCGCCTCCTACCAGGACGTGGGGGTTTCCACGACGGTCCTCACCGACGCGGACGGCCTGGTGGGCGTCTCCACCTCGGTCTGGTACTTCGTCAACACCGTCTCCACGGGCACGCGGGCGCGCGTCTGGATAGGGACCTCGCCGCCGTCCGGGACCGAGTACGAGGCGATGACCCAGAACATCACGCCCAGGTTCACCACCATAGGCGGCGACATCAAGCGCGTGCTCTTCGACTCCGTGCCGCCGCTGGACTCCGCCACGGCCGGCATACAGGCCGCCTACACGGTGCGGCGCGTGGACGATTTCGGCAACCCGGTGGTCGTGGGGCTCAACACCATCAACCTCTCCATCCCGGCGGCCGAGGAGGACGTGCATTCCCTCTCGGGCTTCGCCAAGGCCACGACCGGGAACCCGGTCATGCCGCCCTATACCTACGGCTTCTTCCTGGACCCGGGCAATATCCAGTTCCGCACCACGGTGGACATCCCCGACGGCTGCGTGCTGGCCGACCCCGTGCTCTGCCCGTTCCCCAGTTCGGACAGGGTCTCCTTCTTCTACCGGGACTTCATGGCCTCCACCCCGCTCACCGACGGCCGGAGCTCCACCTGGACGGTGACCGCGGGCAATCCGTCAGGCGTGCCCTCCATCGCCAACGCCGTGCACGCGCTGAAGGTGACCCCGGCGGTGACCGACCGGCTGCGGTTCGACAACGCCAAGATGTCGTTCAAGGCCGGCGAGCCGATAGACCCGGTCTACGGCCTCAACAACATCCTGAGGCTGGAACTGCGCGACGCCTACGAGAACCCCACCCCGGCCACCATGACCGTGACCGTGGCGCTCGCCTCCTCCAGGACGGCGAGCGACTTCCTGGACGCGCACGACTTCTCGCTCTCGCCGGCGCGCGCCTCGGACGACCCGCCGGCCTTCTCCGAGTCCACGGACACGCTGACGATACCGCTGGGGCAGTATTACGCCACCTTCTACTACCTGGACACCCGCGCCTCCTTCGACTACGGCGCCAGCTCCACGACCATGCCCGTCATCATCGCGTCGGTCCCGGCGGTGCCCGCCTGGTCGCGCGCGGAGCAGTCCGAGGAGATAGTGGCCAGGGATAATTCGCTGGGCGGCAGGCTGGGGATCTACGCGCCCGCCGAGCCGCTGACCGCCGGCGTCACCTCGCAGGCCTTCCTCCTCTCGGTGGAGGACAAGTTCGGCAACTTCAGCCCGCAGCCGGCCGGCCAGGACCGCCTCTTCGACCTGCAGTCCGATTCCACCGGCACGGTGCTCTTCGCCTCGCCGCTGCCGGATTCCGTCCCGGGCGGCAACCCGGCCCTCGCTTACGCGATGATAGCCGGCGGGCAGTACAAGACGGACATCTTCATCAACGATACGCTGGCCAGGACCTCCACCGTCACGGTGGCGACGGCCGGCTTCGACGCCGTCAGCGCCACCTACACGGTCAGGCCCAACCAGCCCGCGCGCCTGGACTTCATCACCCCGGTCCGGCGGCTGGTGGCCGGCACCACGGTCGAGTACATGGTGACCGGCAACGGCGGGACCCCGCTGGACCCCTCCGACGACGTCCGCGTGGAGGTCCCGACGCCGATCATGCTGAGCCTGCGGGACGCCTACGGCAACATCACCTCCACGGACGTGAACACGCACTGCTTCTTCGACTCCGCCTCCAGTATCCGCGTGGGACGGGACCCGTCGCGGCCGCTGGTCATCGGCCCCGACTGGACCCAGCTGGACCTGGTCAGCAACAAGCAGTTCGACATCAACGCCAACGAGACGGAGATGACGCTCTACGCCTGGGATACCGAGGCGGGCACCGGCACGCTCAATGTCTCGGCCCTGGTCGGCGATTCGGGGCTTTTCCCGCTGGCCGACAACGCGCAGGACGTCGTCATCACCCCTGCCCGGGCCGCGTACTTCTCGATACATCACAATTTCACCAGCGCGACCCCGCTGAAGGTGACCGACGACACCAGGAGCCTCGCGGCCTCCCGCAGCGAGAACGGCTCCGCCGTGACCTGGGGCGTCAACGCGCGGGACCGCTTCGGCAACGTGGCGCGCGGCGACCAGTCCAACGGCCAGTACTATACCGGGAAGATAATTTTCTCGGTGAACTCCACTTCGGCGTCGCTGGTCAACCGCGAGAATTCGGCGCATAACACGGCCGGTACGACCTATTACGTCTTCTCGCCGGACAGCGACTCCGACCCCGGCGTCTACCCGCTGCTGGGCGTGCGCGCGGACCTGATGACCGCGGGCCTTAAGATAAACGTCACGGACTACGCCACGGCGGGCCTGCCGGACGGCGACCCCGCCAAGATCTTCGGCTATACGGGCGACGCGGGCCGGCCCTGGCCCACGGCGCAGTGGGGGGCCTACCCGCCCGCGCCCGGGACGGATTCGGACGCCGACGTGGTGGTGGGCGGCGTGGTCATACAGCCCACGGACATGGCCCCGGACCCCAGCATCGAGAAGCAGAACCTGCTCGCCGGCACCATTTTCTCCGGCATGAAGGAGCAACTGTAATGTCTGACAGGCGGATTTTCACGGGTTCAAGCCCCGCAAAG
>CAYPYG010000013.1:0-66216 GCA_964415175.1 uncultured Elusimicrobiaceae bacterium | reverse complement strand
ATCCGCCTGTCAGACATTACAGTTGCTCCTCATGTGACTCGCCGCGTGTCCCCGTGGGAAGCCGACCTGTTGGCCCCGGAGCGGTATGTCGTTTTGCGAATAAGGATATAATAAAGATACAATATGTAACTATTATTATGGCACAAGAAAAAAAACCCAAGACAGATACCCCAAAAGCCGCCGCCAAGGCGTCGCCCAGATCTTCAGCCAAGGCCAGGATAGGCCCCGGCAAGTACCTCGTGATAGTCGAGTCTCCGACCAAGGAGAAGACGATAAGCCGCTTCCTGGACGCCAATTACGTCGTCAAGAGCTCTTTCGGCCACGTGCGCGACCTGCCCAAGGACGAACTGGGCGTCGAACCGGAGAAAGGCTTCGAGCCCAAGTACGTGCTCATCGAACGCGCCAAGCGCATCAGCCAGGAGTTGAGCTCCCTCGCCAGGAATTCCGAGTACGTCTACCTCGCGACCGACCCCGACCGCGAAGGCGAGGCCATCAGCTGGCATCTCAGCAAGGTCATAGCCGCCGAGCCGGACAGGTTCAAGCGCATCTCCTTCCACGAGATCACCAAGACCGCCATCGCCGCCGCGCTCAAGAGCCCGCGCGACCTGGACATGAACCTGGTCAACGCCCAGCAGGCCCGCCGCGTCATAGACCGGCTGGTCGGCTACAAACTCTCCCCGCTGCTCTGGGACAAGGTCAAGAGCGGCCTGTCCGCCGGCCGCGTGCAGTCGGTCGCCGTCCGCCTGGTCGCCGAGCGAGCCAAGGAGATAGCCGCTTTCAAGGAAGAGGACTACTACACGCTGTTCGCCAGCCTGGCCAAGGAGGGGGGCAAGGGTTTCGACGCCCGCCTGGTCCGCTGGAAGGGCCAGCCCGTCGAGCAGACGATAACCCTCAAGCTTTTCGCCGAGGATTACCGCTACCGGACGACGCCGTTCAAGAAGCTCGAGGACACGGCCGAGGCGGCCACGCTGCTGCGCGGCTCCGAGCTTAAGGTCTCCAAGCTCGAGTCCAAGACGGCGCGCCAGAAGCCCAAGCCGCCTTTCATCACCAGCTCGCTGCAGCAGGACGCCTACAACAAGCTCGGCTACTCTTCCGACAGGACGATGCGCATAGCGCAGAGCCTCTACGAAGGCGTGGACATGGAAGGCGACCGCGCCGGTCTCATCACCTACATGCGCACGGACTCTTTCAACGTCTCCGCCGACATGCAGGCCGAGACCGCCAAGTTCGTCGCCGAGACCTACGGCAGGGACTTCGCCCCGGAGAAGCCGCCGGTGTACCTCAAGAAGGTCAAGGGCGCCCAGGAAGCGCACGAAGCCATACACCCGACTTCGGTCTACAAGAGGCCGGGCGACGTGGCGAAGTTCCTGACCGCGGAGCAGGCGAAACTTTACGAGCTCATCTGGAACCGCTTCGTCGCCAGCCAGATGGCGGACGCGGTCTTCGATTCCGTCACGGTCGAGGTCTCCGACCCCGGCCAGCAGGCCGTCCTGCGCGCCACCGGCCGCACGATGAAGTTCGAGGGCTACCTGAAGGTCTACATGGCCGAGAAGGAGGAGGAGGTCGCCGGCGACGAAGAGGACGATTCCGCCGTCCTGCCGCCGCTCAAAGAGGGCGAGGTCGTCGGTCTCAAGGACGTCACGCCCAAGCCGCACCGCACCAGCCCGCCGCCGAACTACAACGAGGCCAGCATCATCAAGACGCTGGAAAAGCACGGCATCGGCCGCCCGTCCACCTACGCCGTCATCATCAAGACGATCATCGAGCGCGGCTACATCAAGCGCGAGAAGGACAAGCGCCTGCTGATCACCGAGCTCGGTTCGGTCGTCACCGAGAAGCTCAAGGACTTCTTCCGGGAGATAATGGAACTGTCCTATACGGCCTCGATCGAGGACAAGCTCGACGATATCGCCGACGGCGCGCTCAAGTGGAACGAACTGATAACCGAGTTCTACGGGCCTTTCTCGGCCAGCCTGGCCAAGGCGCAGACCGACATGACGCGCACCCGGCCCGGCGTGGTCAAGACCAACGAGAAATGCCCGCTCTGCCTGAGCCCGATGGTGCAGCGCGAGAGCCGCTTCGGCAAGTACCTCTCCTGCTCGCGCTTTCCCAAGTGCAAGGGCAAGATCCCGCTCGATAAGGACGGCAACAAGCAGGAATACTTCGCGCCGATCAAGACCGAGAAGATCTGCTCCAAGTGCGGCAAGAACGCGATGCTGCTGCGCAAGAGCGCGCGCGGCTACTTCCTGGCCTGCTCGGGCTTCCCCAAGTGCCGCAGCATAGACCCGGTAACGCCCGAGGAAGTCGAGAGGATAATCGCCTCCAACAAGCCCGGGCAGAAATAGGACTGCCCGGCGACGCCGGGGAAACACGGACCTTATGAACCTGCGCTGCGACCTCCACCTCAACGGCGGCAACAGGCGGGTGCTGATAGCCGGCAAGGAAGAGGAGACGCCGGAGCATCTCGCCCTGCGCCTGGCGGCCGCCGCGCTGTTCTTCGACCGCGAGCCGGCGCTCGAGGTGGGCCCCAAAAGGCCCGCCGCCGAGGGCTTCGAATACTACCCCGACCTCCTGGTCACCGAGCCCGACGGCTATCCCGAACTCTGGATAGAATGCGGCAATACCGCCACCAACAAGCTCACCAAGGTCATCCGCCGCTTCAGCCGCGCCAGGGTCATAGTGATACGCGAAGGGCACGAGGAGGCCCGCCGCTTCCGCAAGCTGCTTGAGCGCGACGTGCCGAAGAGCGGGAAGATCGAGATCTGGGGCTGGCCGGCGGAGAAGTTCCGCGAATGGACCGCCGCGCTGAAAGAGACCAACTCCCTGATAGGCGAAGCCTCGGGCCGCGCCATAAACGCCGTGCTCAACGAGACGCCGTTCGACGTCACGCTGGAGATCTTCTGAATGAAGGTCCTCATCGAGCGCTTCCTGCTCCACATAAAGTCGCAGCTCAATTTCTCCCGCCACACCGTGCGGGCCTACGCCGCCGACCTGGCCGAATTCGCCGCCTACGCCGAGGCCGAGGGCGCGGAGTTCCCGGCGGGCTTCGACCGCCACCTGATGCGCGCCTACATGGCCATGCTGCAGGAGGAGAGGAAGAACTCCCGCAATACGGTCATCCGCAAGGTCTCTTCCGCGCGCTCCTTCATACGCTGGCTTATCGCCGAGGGGAAGCTCGAGTCCGACCCTTTCGCGCTCCTGCGCGCCCCTAAAAAAGAAAAACGGCTGCCGCGGTTCCTGACCGAGGGCGAGGTACGCAAGCTCTACGACTATAACGCGCCCGCCGCCGTCCCGGCCGGGGGCGGGAAAAAGCCGCTGGCCCCGCGCGATTACGCCCTGCTGGCCCTGCTCTATTCGGCCGGCCTGCGCCGCTCCGAAGTGACGGGCCTCAATGTGGGCGACGTCGATTTCTATTCGGGCTTCGCCCGCGTCATGGGCAAGGGCTCTAAGGAGAGGCTGGTCCCCGTAGGGGACAAGGCGCTCGAAGCGCTGCGGGCCTATCTCTCGTCCCGGCCGGAGGGAAGGACGCCGGCCCGTCCTCTTTTCCTCAACGCCCGGGGAGGGCGCCTGTCCGGCCACGGCCTGGCGCTGATAGTGAAGAAGCTGGCCCGCCAGGCCCGCTTCGCGCGCAGCCTCAACCCTCACGCCCTGCGCCACTCCTTCGCCACCCACCTGCTCGATCACGGCTGCGACCTGCGCTCGGTGCAGGAGATGCTGGGGCACAAGAACCTGGAGACCACGCAGGTCTACACCCATGTCTCGCTCGAGCGCCTGAAAGAAGTATACGAGAAGGCCCATCCCCGCTCGCCCAAAAAGAGAGGGGCCTAGATGCCTTTCGACCCTTCGCTGGATAATTCCGCCGCCAGGCTCGCCGCCCTGGCCCGCGCCGCCGGCGCCGGGCCGGACCTGACGCAGGGCGGCGGGGGGAACGTCTCGCTCAAGATAGGCCCGGAGCGGATGCTGATAAAGGCTTCCGGTTCCCGGCTCGCGGCCATGACGGCGGCCTCGGGCTACGCTCTGGTCAATCACGGCAATATAAAAAGGAAGCTGGCCGGCTGCCGTCCGGGCGACGGCGAGCTGCTGGACTATCTCTGCGCCCAGTCGCTGCCGGTAAAGGGGACGGTCCCGGCCAAGCCTTCGGTAGAGACAGGCTTCCACGCGCTTTTAAATACCGCCGTGGTCCATGTCCATTCCGCCTACGCCAATCTCCTGAATATAACGGCCGAAGGGCGCCAGGTCGCGGCGCGGCTTTTTCCCGGCTCTGTCTGGATAGATTATGTCCCTCCCGGCGCGCGGCTCTGCTGCGCCGTGGACGGCCCCGGCAGGGCCACGGGGACGCAGGTCCTTTTCCTGGCCAATCACGGCCTCGTGGTGAGCGCTCCGGGGCCGGAGGCGGCGCTGGAGCGGGCGCTGCGCGTCAACGCGGAGATCCGCGCCGCGCTGCGGCTGCCTCCTTACCCGGCGGCGGACTATCCCGCCGCGGGACTGTCGGCGCATAACCGGGAAAAACTGGCGCGCAGGGGAAAGGCCTTCATGCTGGACAATGTGCTCTCGCCCGACCAGGCGCTCTATTGCGGCCAGGCGGAACTGGAAGGTTCGGGGAAGGATATGGCCGCGGTCAACGAGGTGCTGACCGCCCTTTTCTATATGCTGGACTGCGCCGATACGCTGGGCTGGACCCCGCGCTTCCTCACAAAGGCGGACAGGGACTACCTCGAGGATATGAAAGGCGGGCGCTACAGCCGCAAATAAAAAAGGGGACGCTGATTACTAAATTCCTAATTGCGCGTGTCACCGTCAACTTGCGGTCCAAACGATGACAATTAGGAATTTAGTAATCAGCGTCCCCTATCCTATCAGGGCCTGGTGACGGGCTGGGTCCAGACCGCCCAGCGTTCGCCGCTGGCTTCCAGGTTCCAGCCCGGCCCGGGCTCCCAGCCCCAGTTCCGGCCCAGTTTGAGCACCACGTATTTGTTCTGTCCCGTTACCATCGCGGCGTAGAGCTCGTTGTAGGCGGCCAGGATCTGCACCGGGCTGACGGCGGTCACGCCGGCGGACTTGCGGATATTGATAAGCGACTGCAGCTTGGCCCGGTATTCGGCGCCCCAGTCGAAGAAATGCGGCCAGAAAACGCTGGGCGTGCCGGGATGGGTGAGGATGTAGGCGTAGCCCATCTGGCGCTGTACCCGGTACTCGTGCGAGGCGTTCTGCAGGAACTGGGGGTCGCGCGGCGAAGTGTCGTGGTTCTCCACGAAGGTGACGGCCTTGGCCGGCCACCAGCCCATGACGCCCGAAGGCCTGCCGTTGTCGTTGAGGAAATCATAACGCTCGCCCTCGACCGCGGCCACCAGGCTGTAGCGGGTGGTGAAATCGAAGATCGTCGAGGCGTCGGACTTGTCGCCTGAGCCGGTGCCGTCCACCCAGTCGACCAGCAGCTGGCGGTTGGTATCGTAGTACTCTCCCACCGAGAAGCCGGGTCCGGAGGCGGCGTTATAGTCGCGTACACGTTCGGGCCTGTAGCCTTTGACCATGTCGTAGCGCCAGCCGTCGAAGCCTATGGTGTAGCGCAGCCAGCGCAGGAAGACCTTGGCGTCCTCGCGCACCAGGTCGTTGTTGTGGTCGAGGTCGCGGCAGCCGTGATCGCCCTGTCCCTCGTCGTAATTGGGGCTTTTCATCCCCTGCCACTCGTCGTCCTTGACTACGGCCGTGGTCGGCCAGTCGGGGCTGGTGAAATCGGCCCAGTCCAGGGTGCCGTTGCGGTGGTTGAGCACTATGTCGGCCACCGGGCTGACCCCGTGGGCCTTCATCGCGCGCACGGCCTCGATCAGGACCTCTTTTTTGCCCCATTGCGAGTCCAGGTCGTACCACTCGGTCGGGTAATAGCTGCCGCGGGAGACGGGCGGGAACCAGATCATGTCGAAACCGGCGGCGCCCACTTCGGGGGCCTTCTCGGCCAGCTTGCCCCACCAGCCTTTCGGCAGGTTCAGCCAGTAGCTGTCGGCGTACCAGTGGAAGCCCTGCAGCATCACCGCGGAGGAGGTCTCCAGGTTTATCCTGCGGGCCGGGGCGGGGGTGAAGTTCTTGGCGGAGTAGAGCGTAATGGCGGCCTGCCAGTCCTGGCGGGCCCTGGGGCTGCGCGAATACGCGGCTTTGGGCTCGGCCGGAGCGGGTATGGCGCGTTCCGCGTCGGGAGCCGTCCTGGCCAGGGCCTCTATGGCCGATTGCGCGCGCAGCGGGTATGCGCCGATGAGTAAAGCCGGGATGAGGGAAAGGAAAGAGACTGTCTTGAACATCTGTCCTCCGAACTCCCTTGATACGGGTCAATGATACTATATTATGGCCCGCCGCTTTAAATCCTGCGAG
Source organism: uncultured Elusimicrobiaceae bacterium (assembly GCA_964415175.1). GTDB lineage: Bacteria > Elusimicrobiota > Elusimicrobia > Elusimicrobiales > UBA9959 > UBA2231. The sequence continues at coordinate 59,853 of CAYPYG010000013.1, read as the reverse complement.
GGCACTGGGGGAAGGCTGGAGATAGGCCTTTAGGGCAGGTCAGAATTCCAGGTTGGGGCGTACGATGAAACTGAAGCCGGATGAATCGCCGGTGCGATCGGCCAGGCGGCCGGTGTATTTCTTGCCGGAGGTCCAGACGAAGCCCGCCCCCAGGCAGAGGGCCCGCTTGTTCTTAAGCGGGAACTTCTTTTCCAGGACCAGGGAGTGGCTTATGGGCGAGAGCGTGCGCGAGTCGAAGTCCACGCGGGCGTCGAAGCCGCTGTTGTGCAGCCAGAAACTCTTCGCCTCCGCGAAATCGGTGCGGCTGCGGCGGAAGCCGAGGAAGACCGAGTTCGTCACTCCCGGGTGGTCGTGCAGCTTGAAGCCGCCGCGGAAGCTCCACTTGAGCGTCCTGTCGTCGAGGAACTGGTCCCCTTTGAGCTTGCCCTCCGCCTGGACCCAGCGGTCCTGCACCAGGATGTTGTCCTTGATATGGTAGTCGCCGAAGTCGAAGAGTATCCCAGAATAACCCGTCCTCTTGGAAAAAGTCCCCTTGGCCGACTCGAAGTTCAGGACATTGCCGAAGAACAGCGACAGCGCCCACGGCTCCTCGAACCCCGCCGTTACCGCTTTTACCATGTTGAAGCTCTCCGAGAGTTCGGTGTCGCGGTAGAAGGCCGGCCAGTTCCGCCTGACCACCGTGCCCAGGTACGGCATCGGGTTGACGCTGGCCTCCGCCACCATGACGCGCGGCCTGTAGAACTGCGTGACCAGGCGGGTATAGATCTCCTGCTCGGAGGTCTTTCCCAGGTTGGGAATGGGCTTGCCGGTCAGGCTTATCGAAAGTCCCGCCGAGGTGTAGTAGGGGTCGAACTGGACCTCGGGGGTGACCTTGCTCTCTTCTTCCGCGGCGGCGGCTCCGGCGCAGAGGAGCAGGGCGGCGGCGGCGCGTATCATGAGCGCTTGAAGAACAGCACCGAGAGGGGCGGGAGCGTTATTTCCAGCGACCATTCCCTGCCGTGCGCGGGCTCGCGGCGCGCTTCGGCTCCTCCGAAATTCCCTAGTCCCGAGCCCCAGTAATCCGGCGCGTCGCTGTTGAGCAGTTCTTTCCAGAAACCGCCGGCCGGTACTCCCACGCGGTAGCCGTAGCGGGGGACCGGGGTGAAGTTGGCGACCGCGAGGACGGCGTCCTCTTCCCTGGTCCCTTTGCGCATCACCGCGGCCACGCTCTGCTGCGAGTCGTTGGCGTCTATCCACTCGAAACCCTGGGGAGCGCAGCTGAGCTCGTGCATGGCCGGCTCGGACCTGTAGAGGGCGTTGAGGTCTCGCAGCCAGGCCTGCATGCCGGCATGCGGGGGGAAGCCCGCCTCGTGCCAGTCGAGGCTGCGCTCGTGATGCCACTCCTTCCACTGGCCGAACTCGCCGCCCATGAAGAGCAGTTTGTGGCCGGGCTGGGTGAACATCCAGCCGTAGAGGAGCCGCAGGTTGGCGAACTTCTGCCAGTCGTCGCCGGCCATCTTGGTCAGCATGGAGCCCTTGCCGTGAACGACCTCGTCGTGCGAGAGGGGCAGGACGAAGTTCTCGCCGAAGGCGTAGAGCATGCGGAAGGTCAGGTCGTTGTGGTGGAACTTGCGGTGCACCGGGTCCTTGGAGAAATAGCGCAGCGTGTCGTGCATCCAGCCCATGTCCCATTTCAGGCCGAAGCCGAGGCCGCCCAGGTAGGTCGGGCGCGAGACCATCGGCCAGGCCGTGGACTCTTCGGCGTAGGTCTGCGCGTCCGGGTAGTTCTGGTAGACGACGGCGTTGAACTGCTGCAGGAACTTTATGGCCTCCAGGTTCTCGTTGCCGCCGTGGCGGTTGGGGACCCATTCGCCGGCCTTGCGGGAATAGTCCAGGTAGAGCATGGAGGCGACGGCGTCCACGCGCAGCCCGTCGACGTGGAACTTGTCCAGCCAGAACAGCGCGGAGCTGAGCAGGAAGCTCTTGACCTCGTTGCGGCCGAAATTGAAGATGGCGCTCTTCCAGTCCGGGTGAAAGCCCTGGCGCGGGTCGGCGTGCTCGTAGAGGTGGGTGCCGTCGAAGAAGGCCAGGCCGTGCTGGTCGGAGGGGAAATGCGCCGGGACCCAGTCGAGTATGACCCCGACGCCGGCCCGGTGGAGGCTGTCGACGAGGGACATGAAGTCCTGCGGCGTGCCGTAGCGGCTGGTCGGGGCGAAGTAAGAGGTCGCCTGGTAGCCCCAGGAACCGTAGAAAGGGTGCTCCGCGACAGGCATGAACTCGACGTGGGTGAAGCCCATGTGCTTCAGATAGGGGGGGAGACTCTCCGCCAGCTCGCGGTAGGTGAGAGGCCTGTTCCCTTCCTCCGGCTTGCGGCGCCAGGAGCCCAGGTGCATCTCGTAGATGGAGACCGGGCTGTTGAGGCCGCAGCGGCCGCCGCGCGACTTCATCCAGTCCGAGTCGCTCCACTTATAGTCCAGGTCCCAGACGACCGAGGCGGTCTTGGGAGGGACTTCGGCCGCGAAGGCGAAAGGGTCGGCCTTTTCGCAGGAATAGTTCCCGTACCGGGAGGCGACGAAATATTTGTAGTTCTGCCCCGGCTTCACCCCCGGGAGGAACCCTTCCCAGATGCCCGACGAGCCGCGCTGGGCGAGGGGATGGCTGCCGCGGTTCCAGCCGTTGAAATCGCCTATGACGTGCACGGAGACGGCGTTGGGGGCCCAGACGGCGAAGCGGGTGCCGTCCTTGCCGGGATGGGCGCCCATGCGGTCGTAGAGGCGCAGGTGGTTGCCCTCGTTGAAAAGGTAGAGGTCCTGGTCGCTCAGGGCCCTTATATTCTCCTGCTTCCCGGGGGTCTTCTTCGTGCTTTTCATCCCTGACATTCTATACTAATTGGGGGCGGCGGGTCATTCCCGGCGGCGGCCGGCCGCCCCATTTTGTATACTTCAACTCATGAAGAAAACGATGGTCTTCCTGCTCGTCCTGTCCGCCGCCTGCCCGCTCAGGGGCGCTTCGCTCAAGTCCGCCGTCGAAAAGGCCGCCGCCGGGGCTCCGATGGACGGGGCTTCCTGGGGCTTCGCCGTGGTGGACTCCGCCTCCGGCAAAGAGATATTCGCCCGGGACGCGGAGCTCAGCCTGGTGCCCGCCAGCACGATGAAACTCCCGGTGACGGCCGCCGCGCTGGAATACCTGGGACCGGAGCGGCGCTTCGCGACACGGCTCATGTCCTCCGCGGCGCCCTCCGGCGGCGCCCTGAAGGGGGACCTCTATATCGTGGGAGGTGGGGACCCTTCCCCCGGCTCCGAGCTTATCAGGGAAGCTCCGGCGCTGCGGGCGATCTACGACGGCTGGGCCGGCGCGCTCAAAGCCGCGGGCGTAGTTTCGGTCGAAGGCTCGGTCGTGGCCGACGATACGCTTTTCGAGAGCTTCCAGCCGGGCTCCTGGGCCTGGGAGGACATCGGTAATTATTACGCCGCCCGTCCGTCGGCGCTCACCGTCAACGACAATCTCTACAGGATATACTTCAGGCCCGGTGCGGCGCCGGGGGAAAGGGCCGAGGTGCTCAGGACCGAGCCTCCCATGCCCGGGGTCGTTTTCGAGAACCTCATGCTCACCGGCCCCGAAGGCTCGGGCGACAACGGCTATGTCTTCGCTTTCCCCGGCCAGGCTTCCGCCGTGCTGCGCGGCACCATCCCCATGGGCCCCGTCGATTTCGGCATAAAGGCCGCCCTCCCCGACCCCGCTCTTTTCGCCGCCCGGGAACTGACCGCCGCCCTCGGGGAGGCCGGCATAAAAGTGTCGGGAGCGCCGGCCAGGCGCAAGGCGCCGGACGGCGCCTACGGCCTGGCGGTCTCCAGTTCCGTCCCGCTGGCCGCCATCGTGCGGGCCCTCAACAAGCGCAGCTTCAATCTCTACGCCGAACTGCTGCTGCGGCACATGGGGCTGGAGAAATACGGCAAGGGCGCGCCGGACGAAGGGCGCAAGGCCGTTTCCGATTTCCTCTCGGCGCAGGGGCTGGGGGACGGTTTTTACGTGGCCGACGGCTGCGGGCTTTCGCGCGTGAACCTCGTGAAGGCCGGCGCCTTCGCCAGGCTTCTCGCCGCGGTCTATAAGAAGCCGTGGTTCCCGGCTTTCCGCGACTCGCTGCCTTACCCGGGCGACCCCGACGCCTTCGGGCACATAAAGCGCATGGGCGCGGGTACGCCGCTCGAAGGTGCGCTGCGCGTCAAGTCGGGGTCGCTGCGCAACGTGCGCGGTTACGCGGGTTACCTGAAGACCAGGAAGGGCCGCACGCTGGCCTTCTGCTCGGTGGTCAACAATTACGCCGGCCCCGGTTCCGCGCTGGACGACCTGCACCGGGACCTGCTGCTGGAACTCTACGGGAAGTATTGAGCGCTATTCGTAGCGGAGGGCTTCGATGGGGTCGAGCATGGCCGCGCGCATGGCGGGCCAGAAGCCGAAGCTCACCCCGATGAGCGTGGAGAAGCCGAAAGCGAAAGAGATGGTCCCGGCCCCGAGGGCCGGCTGCACCTTGGTGAAGAACCAGGCCGCCCAGGCCAGCGCGTAGCCCAGCCCCACTCCCAGCACGCCTCCCAGCACGCAGAGCACCACGGCCTCTATCAGGAACTGGCTGAGTATGTCGGAATTGCGCGCGCCGAGGGCCTTGCGCAGGCCTATCTCGCGCGTGCGTTCCGTGACGCTGACGAGCATTATGTTCATGATGCCTATGCCGCCGACCAGCAGCGAGATGCCCGCTATGCCGTAGACGACCAGCGAGATCTTGCCCATCGTGTTCTTGAACATCTCTATCTGCGCCTCGAAGGTGCGCACCTCGAAATCGTCCTCGGCGTCCTCGCGCAGGCCGCGCTCCTCGCGCAGGACCTCTATTATCTGGCGCCGCGCCTCTTTGGTGTCGTCGGGCGTGGGGGCGGTCACTTCCAGGTAGCCGAGCCTGGTCTCGCCGAAGACGCGCCTGGCCGCCGTGTTGAGGGGGATGTAGGCGGTGGGCTGGCCGCCGAACATCTGTTCCGCCTTGTGGTCCTCCGTCACTCCGACCACGGCGAAGGAAAGGCCCTTTATCTTCATTTCCTGGTTGACCGCGTCCGTGGTGTCGAAGAGCTTTTTCGCCAGGGCGTGATTTATCACGGCCACCCTCGCCCTGGCGAGGTTCTCCGCCGGGGTGAAGAACCGGCCGGCGACCTTGCGGTTCTGGAAGTATCCCCCCGGCGGGACCTGGTCCTTCAGTTCGAAGCCCTCGTGGGTGTTGATCGTGGCGTCCACGCGCCTGTCCCCGACGGTTATCTGCAGGTCCCGGTGCAGCATTGGCTGCACCTTCTCGGCCAGCGGGACCTTCGCCCGCAGGGCCTCCACTTCGCCCATCGTGAACCGGCGCCGGGGCTTGCCGGGCTGCCAGCGCGGCGTCACCCAGACCTTCTTGGCGTCGTCCTCGCTGGCCCCGCTGAGCAGGCTGGTCATGAAGCCCTCGCTGATGGTCATGAGCGAGATTATCGCGCCGACGCCTATGAAGATGCCCAGCACGGTCAGCGCGCTGCGGGTCTTGTGGCTCCAGATGGCCTTGAACGCGGCCTTGAGCTGTTCCAGGAACTCCGGGGGTGAGAAACCCAGCCGCGCCGGGGGCAGCTCCACCGCCGCGGGCCTCGGCGCGGCCGCCGCGTGACCAGCGCCCCTTGTTTCGTCGGAAACTATCCGGCCGTCCTTCATCCTCACCACGCGCCCGGTCATGGCGGCGACCTCGTCGTCGTGCGTCACGATGACGACGGTCAGGCCCCGTTCGTTCAGGGATCTTATCGCGTTCATGACCTCGTGGCGGCTGACCGCGTCGAGGTTGCCGGTCGGCTCGTCGGCCATGACGACGAGCGGGTCGTTGACCAGCGCGCGGGCTATGGCGACGCGCTGGCACTGCCCGCCGGAAAGTTCGTTCGACTTGTGCTTCACCCGGTCGGCCAGCCCCACGAGCGAGAGGCAGTCCATCGCCTTTCCGCCGTCCGTGCCCAGCCCCGTGTAGATCATCGGCAGCAGGACATTGTCCCTGGCAGTGGTGCGCTTGAGGAGGTGGAAGGACTGGAAGATGAAGCCTATCATCCTGCTGCGTATGGCGGCCAGGCGCCCCTCGCCGAGGCTGGCCGTCGGATGGCCGGCGAAATAATACTCGCCGGAGTCGGGCCTGTCGAGGAAGCCCATGATGTGCAGCAGAGTGCTCTTGCCCGAGCCCGACGGACCGACCAGGGCCACGAACTCCCCCGGTTCGACGCTTATGGAGACCTCCCTGAGCGCGTTCACGGTGAACGCGCCGGTGGCGTAGGTCTTGGATACTTTCCTTATGTCGATCAGGGACGGCATCAGAAGCCCACGGTGAAACCCGATTTCTCCTTCGCGACGCCGGTGGAATAATAGACCGTGTCGGTCTCGGCCAGGCCTTCCGTCACCTCTATCATCCGCTCGTCGGCGGAGCCGGTCTTTATGTCCTTGTCCTTCAGAGGAGCGTCGGGCGAGACCTTCACCGAGACCGAGGCGCCGCCGTCGCGGTATTTCACCGCGCGCTTGGGGACCATCAGGACTCCCGTCTTGCGGCCGGTGGTTATCAGCACGTCGGCGGTCATGCCGGAGCGCAGCGCCGCGGTCTCTCCGGACGGCAGGACCTTCACCTCGTAGACGGTGACGCCGTCCTTCACGATGGATTCGTGGGATATCGACAGCACGCGCCCCGGGCGCTTCTCTTTGGGGAAGGCGTCGAGGTAGAATTCCACGCTTTGCCCTTCCTTCACGGCGCCGATGTCGGTCTCGTCGACCCAGGTCTTGACTATGAGGCGGTCCGAGATGACGGCGAGCTCCTTGGCGGGGCTGACGGACTGCCCCGGCTCCACGGCGCGCTTTATGATCATGCCGGATATGGGGGCGACGACCGGGGTGAGATTGTAGGCCTCCTCGACCATCCGTTTCTCCTCGGGGGTGGAGTTCTTCATCTTCAGCGAATCGAGCAGGGCCGTGCGCTCGCTGGAGCTTATCCAGGCCAGTATCTTCCCCTGTTCCACGATCCGCCCTTCCTCGAAAAGCACTTCTTCGGCCCTGCCCGAGACCGACGGGGTGACCAGGACCCGGTTCTCGGGTTCCACCGTGCCGGCGGCCTGGGTCTTGGTCACCAGGTCGCCCTTCTCGGTCTTGAAAGCCGTCATCGAGGCGACGCGGCGGGCTTCGGCGGCGGCCTTCTTCTTCTTCAGCCCCGCGCAGCTCCCGCCGATCAGCAGTATTATCAGCGCGCCGAAGATGTAGCGCTTCTTCTTATAGAAAGGTCTTTTCATGTCATTCCCCGATGGCGCGGACGAAGGCCGCGTGCGCCAGCACGAGGGCCCGTCCCGCCGAAAGATAATCGTTCTGCACCGTGATGAGCGAATCCTCCACCGTGCGCCATTCGAAATAAGAGGACTGGCCGGCGAGATACTGCTTGCGTACCAGCCAGGCCCTCGCCTCGGCGGCGTCGAGCGAACTCCCGGCCACGTCCAGCCAGGCGGCCGCCTCGCGCCAGGAGAGGAAGGCGTCCTCGGCCGAGAGGTATACCCCGTCGGAAGAATCGCGGAGGTCCGCTTCGGCCGACGCCAGAGCGGAGCGGGCCGCGGCCACGCGGGCTTTCAGGCTCCCGCCCGCGAAAAGGGGCAGGCTTATCCTGGCCCCGACGGACCAGCCGTTGCGGCTGTCCGGCCAGTCGGCGCCGCTCCAGCGGTAGCTGCCGTCGGCCGAGGCTTCCGGCAGCCTGCCGGATACGGCGCTGTCTTCGGCCGCCATGGCCGAATCGACGGCGGCCCGCGCCGCGCGCAGCGAGGGATGCTCGCGCAGCCTGGCTTCGAAGGGGGAAAGGTCCCCGGGCGGCGCCGGCGGTTCGGGCAGGGCCAGCTCCGGTACCGGTTCCCGGAGGCCGCGGCCGAGAAGACGGTTCAAGCCGCGCTCCAGCAGCAGGAGCTCTTTCTTGTAGCGCTCGTGCCGCCAGCGGGCGGTCTTGAGGGCCGCCTCGGTCTCCAGGAGAGCGGCTTTGTTCTCGCGGCCCGCCTCGTACTTGAGGCGTATGAGCTCCAGGTTCTCTTCGCGTCGTTTGAGCGTGCTCTCCGAAAGTTTGAGCGTCTCCCTCGCGTTGAGTATGCCAGCGAACGAGGCCTTGAGGTCGTACCCCAGCCGCGAGACCAGGCCGTCGTAGGAAGCTTTGGCGGACCGGTGCGAGGCTTCGGCCGAGCGCACCGCCGCGGGGATGGAAGGAGAGAAGAGCGGCTGGCTGCCGTTGAACCCGTAGGAATAGGAATCCCCGGGGGCCGATCCCTGCGAGCCGGAGCGGGAATAAGAGGCCGAGGCCGAGAAGCTCGGATAGAGGCCGGCCCTGGCCGCGGTCAGGCGCTCGCGGGCCGCGTCCAGGGCCCTGGCCGAGGAGACGGCCTGCGGGTTGGAGGCCAGCATCTCGCTTTTGGCCTCGTCGAAAGTCAGTTCCCCGCCGGCGGCGGGAGCGGCGAGCAGGGCGGTGAGCAGGAGTTGTTCGAGCATCGGTAAAGTCCGATTCTAGAATATTACGGGCCGGGGACCCGCCCGCTTATACTATACGCGCGGCTCGGCCGGAAGGTTGCCGCGGGGGATAAAAGAGAAGGCCCGCGGCTGGCGCGGGCCTTCTTCCGGACGCCGGGCTCTTCAGATGCTTTCGCGTCCGGCGTAGGGGTCCTTGAACTCCATGCTCCTGTCGAAGCCGAGTTTCTTCTTCCCGCGGTTCTCCAGGTATTTTTTGAGTTCCAGGTCGGTCTTCACCGGCGCGTCCACACCGGCCTTGGCCAGGGCCTGCCGCAGCAGCGCTTCGGCCTTGCGGGCGTAGGAGCCGGCGTCGCCCAGTACGCGCAGGGTCTCGTCGGGATGATGGAAACCCGTCGAGTTCTCGGCGCCTATGAAGACGACGCGGTAGAAGGCCTGCTCGTAGTTCTCGCGGGCCTCGGCGTAAAGGGACTTGTCTATCTTTTTCCCGCCGGCGGTCGCCTTGTTGGCCAGCTCGAAGAGCTTGGCCGCCTCGGCCGTGGCGTAGCCCGCGCGGATCAGGCGGGAGGCCGTCCTGTCCTGTATCTGGTAGACGCGCTCGCGCAGCCATGACTCGCCCTGCGAGTGGCAGGTGATGCAGGCCTTCATGTCCTTCTTGAGCGGGCTCATGACGCGGTGGTCGGAGATCTTGGTGGAACCGACGCGCGTATAGGGCATGTGGCAGTCCGCGCAGGCCAGGCCCGCGCGCCAGTGGGGGCTGGCGTTGGAGAAGAGCTCGAACTCCGGGTGGCGGATGAAGCCCAGCTTGAAGCCGGTCACCTCCTGCGTCCACTCCAGGTGCGCGGGGTCGCTCTTTATCTTCTTTATGATGTCCTCTATGCGTACGGCGCCGAACTTGCCGTGCTGCCAGGGAAAGAAGACGTTCTGCGACTTCATGTCCTTGTCCTTGCTGACCACGTAGGTCACGTGGCACTGAGCGCAGACCAGCGACCGCATCTCCTGCCGGGAAAGTTTCGACTGGTCCACGCCGAGGTCCCCCAGGGCCTTGCCCAGCGTGAACTGGTTGCGCAGCCGCAGCGACATGTCGGCCGGGTCGTGGCAGTGTATGCAGGCCGCGCCCAGTTCCCGGTGCTCCTTCGGTATCCAGGAATGGACCTCGAGGAAAGGTTTGGAGAAATAGTCCTTGCCGTGCTTCTCCTGCAGCTCCTGGGCGTAGGGGGTCTTGCAGGTCAGGCAGGCGCCGCCGGCTTTTATGCGCGAGTCGTCCACCTCCAGCACGTCGGTGAGCATATGCCAGTGGCCGCGCGGCTCGTTGTACTCTATGCCGAAGCCCCAGCCCTTGAAGAGCAGGGCGAGATAGGGGAACTCGGAGAGCTTGTCGTAGATCTTGCCGTCGGTGTCCCAGCCCGGCTTGTAGCGGCTCTTGCCCGCGGGGGTCTTCTCGGCGGTCTTCTTCCAGAGCTCGTATTCCAGCGGGTAGACCTTGCCCCATTCGGCGGGCTCGTAGGTGCCTTCCTTTATCTCGGCTATCTTTATCGGCTCGGCCCGCTTGGTGCAGGCGGCCAGCGCCAGGGCGGCCGCGGCCGCGAAGAATATCCTTTTCATCTGTCCTCCGTGTATCTGGCGCCCGGCAGGCCGTTGCGCCTGTGGGCCAGTCCCCTGTGGCAGTCTATGCAGGAGCGGGTGGTGTCCATGCGCGCCATGAGGTCGCCGTGGCAGCGTATGCAGTTCTTCTGCAGCACCCGCTTGCCGTGTTCCGTAAGGCTTATCTCGTCGTGCTCCCGCAGTCCCGAAAATTCGAAGAAGACGTCCTTGCCGCCGTCTATCGACTTCCAGAGGTAATGGTCGGCGGCGTTGTCGTTGGGCAGGTGGCAGTCTATGCACCAGTTCTGACGGTGGGAGGAGAGGCGCCAGTCCTTGTACTGGTAATTCATCGAATGGCAGGTGCCGCAGAAAGAGGGGGTTTCGCTCAGCGTGACCAGGTGCGGCGGGCCGAAAAGCATGAACAGCGCGCCGCCGCCGGCGAAGACCGCCAGGGCGGAGAGGCGCAGTATCAGTTCCTGGCGCTTTTTGAGCAGCGCCAGCCAGCCATCCCGGGAACGGGGCAGCCTCTCCGCCGAGCGGAGCGCCAGCGTTCTTATCTTTTCCAGCGGATCCATCTTTTTCGCCGCCGCTTCAAGCGTAACTGTGCAGCCCTTTCATCAGGAAATTAACGCCGAGCCAGGTGAAGATTACAAGAAAAAGGCCCAGCACGGCAAGACGGCAAAGCGCGGCCGAGCCGGCCCTGCCCGACTTGTTCATGTGCAGCAGCCCCGCGTAGAAAAGCCAGGTTATCAGCGACCAGATCTCCTTGGGGTCCCAGCTCCAGTAGGAGCCCCAGGCGGCCTCGGCCCAGACGGACCCGGTGATGATGCCGGCGGTGAGGAGCAGGAACCCGGCTTTGACCAGCGCGAGCAGCGCCGGCGCCGCCTGTTCTTCCTGCTTCGCGAGGAAAGCCCGGGCGCCGTATATGCCGGCCACGCCGAGCGCGGCGTAGGCGGCCATGGCCAGCAGCACGTGGAAGACCAGCCAGTTGGAGCGCAGCGCGGGCATGAGGGGGGAAAGGTCCCGCCTGGCCAGCGAGGCGCCCGCCAGCAGGACGCAGAGCAGGAACAGGGCGGCGGGCCTGATCTGCGCGGCGCGGCCGCGCGCGTACAGCGAGGCCGCGGCCGCGAACCAGGCCGTGACCAGCAGCGACTCGTGCTGGTTCGACATCGGCGGCCGGCCGGTCCCCTTCCAGATCAGGGCCAGCAGCAGGGTGAGCGAAGCCAGCGAGACCCACGCCGCGGGTTTCCACCACCCCCCCGCGCGGGGGGAGAAGGAAACGGCGAAGGCGGCCAGCGCGGCCGCGAAAGAGGCGTTCTGCGCCAGGCTCAGAGTATCCATAGTACGAGTCCGGCCGATATCAGGGCGAAGCCGGCGTATACCGCCCAGACGCCGGGGTCGCGTTTGACCAGCAGCGTCGAGGAGGCCGGGTCGGCCGGGTCATAGCCGTGCTGGTAGAGTTTGTAGCCGTAGAAAGAGACGGGCGCGTTGACGCCTATCACCGCGCGACGTTCCTCGCCGCCGGCCTTCAGTTCCACTTCGCTCTCGTAGCCCGCCGGCCGCGCCCCTTCCACGCGCAGCAGCAGGTCCGGCCGTCCCCCGCCGTGCGGCGCGGCCAGGTCCGCGAAAAGCAGGACGCGCTCCCTGGCGGCGCCCGAACTCACTTCCAGCTCCGCGGCGGGATTAAAGTAGTAAGGGGACTTTTCCTCCCGCGCGCCGCCGGGGCCTATGCCCAGGTCCCGGAACAGGCCGAGGACCTTCACGCCGCTGCCGTCGGGGAGGGAGAGAACGGCGCCCGCGGACAGCGGGTAGGAGGTCCCGCCGGCCGAGAGGGAGTAAGCGGGCTCCCCGTCGTAGAGGACGCGGAAGGAGATCAGCTTGACGGAGAAGGGAAGGCGGTAGACGGCCGTTTCCGTGCGGGCCTCGTCGGCCTCGTAACCGGCCGTAAGGGGGAGCTGCGCGCTGAACTTCCAGGCGCCGCTGGCGAAAGCGCCTCCGATCACCAGCAGTATCCCGCCGTGCAGCAGCAGGGAGCGCCTGGGGCAGGAGGCGAAGCGCAGCGCCTGGCAGGCCGCGGTGTTGAGCAGCAGCGCGGCGCCCAGCGCCATGAACCACCAGCGGCCGTAGACCGGCGCGCCGCTGTTGAAAGCGGTCTCCCAGGCGAGGGCGGCGGATATCAGGACGAGCAGCGGGAAAAGAAGTTTGAGGCTTCCCGCCGCGCCGAGCAGGCGTCTCATCCGAGTATGGGTCGCAGGAAGCCCTTGTGTTTCTTTACCAGATCCCGGGCGGCTTCCCTGGAGAGCCCCTTGCGGGCCATGACTATGGCGGTCTTCACCTCGTCGCCGGTCTCGGCCAGCAGCCTGGCCGCTTCCTCGGGATCGACGCCGCCCAGGCGCGAGACTATGCGGGCCGCGCGCAGTTCCAGTTTCCGCGAAGTGGTGCGGACGTCCACCATCCAGTTGCGGTAGACCTTGCCGGAGATCACCATCGCCGAGGTGGTGAGCATATTGAGCGCGAGCTTGGTGGCCGTGCCCGACTTCATGCGCGTGGAGCCGGAGATCGGCTCCGGGCCGGCGTCTATGGCGATGACGCAGCGCGCGACGGGGACTTTCTCGCGGTAGTTGCAGGTCAGCAGCACGCCGAAGGCGCCCTTCCTCTTCGCCGCCTCCAGCCCGCCCAGCACATAGGGCGTCACGCCGCTGGCCGCGATGCCTACCACGACGTCGCCTTTTTTTACGCAGCGGCTTATCTCCCGGAACCCGTTCGCCCTGCTGTCCTCGGCGCCTTCCTTGGAGAGGAAGACCGCGCCGTCGCCGCCGGCCATGAGCGCCTTGAAAGTGCCGGGTTTCACCCCGTAGGTGGGGGGCAGTTCGGCCGCCTCCAGCACGCCCAGCCGGCCGCTGGTGCCGGCGCCTATGAACACGATGCGTCCGCCGCGGAGGAAGGTCCGGGACACTTCCCGCGCGGCCTTCTCTATGGCGGGGATGGCCCGCGCCACCGCGCGCGGCACGCCCGCGTCCTCGAGGTTGAGCTTCTCCAGGACGCGCCTGAGCGGTATCCTGTCCAGGTCGAGCGTGCGGCGGTTCTCGCGTTCCGTGGGCAGGCTCGAATACCTGTCGAAATTATCCGTCGTTCTTCTCATTTTCTCCCGTTCCTTCCGCGGGCGCGGCTTCTTCCGCCTCCGTCCAGTCCTCTTCCGCGGCCGGCGGTTCCCACGGCACCGTCTCCAGCCCGCCGGTCACGTAAGTGGAGGAGGACCCCACTACCGGCGGGAAACGGCTGTTGCCCAGCCAGTCGAGTATGCGGCGGGCGTTGTAGCGGTTGACCAGTTCCGACCCGAAACCCCGCGCTTCCACCAGCGTGGTCACGTTCTCCGGGCCGCAGGAAAGCTTCGCTATGTCGTTGAGCAGCTGGAACTCCTTGAACTGCCGTTCCCTGTTCGCGCCGGCCAGCATGAGAAGGGGTTTCCGCCCGTAGGCGCGCAGGGGGTTCACGACCAGGACGTCGTTGACGTTGAGCACGGGGGAGACGGCGACGACCCTGGGTATTTCCTTGTAGATGGCCGCCGTCTTTATGCCGAGATTGGCCCCCAGTATGGACCCGACGATGAAGACGTTCTCGGTGCTCACCGCGCGCGTGGAAAGGAAGACCAGCGCGCCGTCGACGTCCCTTATCATCTTGTTGTACTCGTTGTCGGAGCCGCCGGAGCGGAAGTTCTTCCAGGTAACGGTGGAGCCAGAGGGGTCCACGACGCTGCGGCCGTGGCCGCGCAGGTCGGGCGCCAGCCAGCCGTAACCGTAACGCTTCAACTGCTCCTGGAAGGCCCGCCACTCGGCCGAGCTGCCCTTGTGGGAATGGAGCAGGAGGGCCACCGGCGCTCCCTCCGCGGGGGGGAGGTAATCCGCGTGTATCGTCCAGCCGTCGGCCGCCTGGAAGGTCACGGCCTCTTCCGCGCGCTGCTGCGCGCGGGCGGCGCCGGCGCAGAGCAGCGCCGCCAGCGTCAGCGGGAGGACTTTCATTTTCCTGCCCCCTCTCCTTTCAGGATAAGACCTCCCCGGGTCCGAACCAGATCCCTATCTCGCGTTCCGCCTCCTCGACGTTGCCCGAGGCGTGCACGACGTTCTCGTAGTAGCCGTGCTTGCGGCAGACGCGGCCGAAGGCGCCGCGTATGGTGTCGGGCGAGGCGTCCTCCGGGTTGGTCGCGCCGACGGCCCGGCGTATGACCTGGACGGCGTTCTCGCCCCGGTACACGAGGGCGAGGACCCGGCGCCTGGGATCGCCGTGATGATCGCCCTTGATGAAGCTTATCAGACGCTCGAAGAAGGCCTTGTCCTTGAAGGGGCCGACCCCTTCCAGCAGCGCATAGTGTTCGCGGGCGAGGGCGTCGGTCACCGAGACCAGCCTGGCGCCAACGAGCTCCATGTGAGTGTTCTCGAGCCTGTCTATGGCCAGTCCCGCGAGGTGGCGCTGCATCCCGTCGGGTTTTATCAGTACCAGCGTCCTTTCGATCGGCATCGTCGCTGTCTCCTTGGGGGCGTTCCCAGCGGTTAGATTCTACATATTTTGACGCCGTGTGACTAAGTTGACATTGATTCGGCCGGGACGCCGTGATAGAATATCCCGGGGGGATCATGGACGACAGAGAGTTCCTGCGCGGGCGATGCCGCGAGCTCATAAAGAGCGCGCAGCGCCTGAAGGACGATTTCGACGCCTGCTACCAGTATACCTGGTTCAGGTTCTCGCCTTTCAACCCGGACTACGCGCGCTGGAAGAAGGACGTGCGCGACACGCTCGTGCGCGCTTTCGGCGCCAACAGCGCCCGCGTGATGGAACTGGACCGCTGCGAACGCGTTTACGCCCGGCCGGCTCCCGGCACGCTCTTCGACCGTTACCTGGACTCCCTCAGGGACGCCGTTTCCGCTCTCGAGTCCTCCGCGCCCGGCCCCGCTCCCGCGCCGGCCGCTCCGCAGGTCTCCGACCGGGTCTCTTTCCGGGTCATCTCACGCGACCTCCTCGCCCGCGCGGCCGGGCTGCGCGAGGAGGGGAACTTCCTCTCCTCCGCCGTCATGTGCGGCGCCGTGCTCGAGAACGCGCTGCGCCGTCTCTGCGAGTTCGAAGGCCTCGCCGCGCGGACGAAGTCCTGCGATCTTCCCGGGCTGTGCGAGGCCCTGCTGCTCAAGGGCGCGCTCGACCGCGAGGAGCACCGGCAGCTGCTGCTCAAGTTCGGTCTCAAGAAACTGGCCGAGCACTGCTACTCCGAGAAGCTGAACTCCGACAATGTCGGCGAGATGCTGGAGTGGACCGGGACCTTCCTCGACCGCAGGTTCCACTGACCTTCCCCGGCCGGACCGCTTGCCTCCCCAATAATATAATTGTAAAATCAGACCTTGAACCCGGCCGGCGGCCGGGCCGCGGCCTAAGTCCCCGGCGGAGCGGCCGGAGAAAGCCGCTGTGCGGCTTATCGGAGGATAGATGTCCAAGGTTATGGTGGTGGACGACGAAAAAGACG
The DNA here is from genome assembly GCA_964415175.1 of uncultured Elusimicrobiaceae bacterium. Classification (GTDB taxonomy): domain Bacteria; phylum Elusimicrobiota; class Elusimicrobia; order Elusimicrobiales; family UBA9959; genus UBA2231. Next base: position 44,264 of record CAYPYG010000013.1, on the reverse strand, counting down.
TCGTTTACCTTATCAAGGTCCTGATGGAGAGGGAGAAGTTCGAGGTGCTCGAGGCCTACAACGGCCTGGAGGCCTACAATAAGCTCACCGAGGACGGGCCCAACAAGGTCCTGCCCGACGTGATCATCCTCGATATCATGATGCCCGAGATGGACGGCTATACCTTCCAGTCCAAACTGCAGGAACTGGACGGCCTCAGGGACATCCCGATAGTCATACTGACCGCCAAAGGCCAGATGAAGGACCTCTTCGAACTTTCCTCGAACATCTTCGCCTTCGTGGAGAAGCCTTTCGAGCCCAAGAACCTCGTAAAGATCGTGCGCGACGCGCTGGTTTCCGGACGATGAGCGGCAATACCCTCCAGGAGATAGTCGGCCACAACTACGGCAAGATCAAGGCCCTCCGCGAGCAGGGGATAGACCCCTACCCGCGCCGTTTCCAGGTGACCCATTCCGCGGCCGAAGCTCTGAAGCAGCCCGCGGACGCGCGGGTGCGCTGCGCCGGCCGCGTGGTGCTGCTGCGCCTCATGGGAAAGGCCGCCTTCGCCCATATCAAGGACGGCAGCGGCAAGATACAGATCTACGTCAAGAAGGACGCCGTCGGCGAGAAGGACTACGAGACCTTCAAGAAATTCGTCGGCGTCGGGGATTTCCTCGGCGTGGAAGGGAAACTTTTCGTCACAAAGACCGGCGAGCTGACCGTCTCGGTCGACAAGCTTACCATCCTTTCCAAGTCCGTGAGGCCCCTGCCGGAGAAGTGGCACGGTCTGACCGACCCCGAGACCCGCTACCGCGAGCGCTCGCTGGACCTCATCTCCAACGACGAGGTCAGGCAGATCTTCGTCAACCGCGCCCGGATAGTTTCCGCGGTGCGCCAGGTCCTCGACGGCGACGGCTACCTCGAGGTCGAGACGCCCGTGCTGTGCGCGCAGGCCGGCGGCGCCTCCGCGCGGCCGTTCGTCACCTTCCACAACGTCTACAAGAACGAGCTCTACATGCGCATCGCCACCGAACTGCCGCTCAAGAAGCTCATCATCGGCGGTTTCGACGGCGTCTACGAGATAGGCCGCATCTTCCGCAACGAGGGCGTGGACACCAGCCATAACCCCGAGTTCACCTCGCTGGAGGCCTACAAGGCCTACGGCGACTACAACACCATGGCCGAGCTGGCCGAGAAGATCTTCGCCCGCTGCTCCGAGCTGACCGGCGTCGCCGAAGTGGACTACAACGGGATGAGGATAAACCTCAGGCCCCCGTTCCGCCGGGTCTACCTGCCGGAGCTCTGGAAGGAAAAGACCGGGCACGACATTCACGAGGTGCTCAGCGGCAAGTCCTTCGACCGCGAAGCGCTGCGCGCGCTGGCCCGCGAGAAGGGGATAGGCTTCTCCGACGACACTCCCTCGGCCAAGATCTTCGACCGGATGTTCGAGACCCTGATACAGGCGGACCTCGAACAGCCGACCTTCGTCATGGACCATCCCACGGCCATCACGCCGCTGGCCAAATGCAAGGAAGGGGACGAATCCATCGTGGAGCGCTTCGAGCTTTTCGTCGCGAAGATGGAGCTCGCCAACGCCTACACGGAGCTCAACGACCCCGAGGACCAGCGGGACCGGCTCCTCGAGCAGGTCCGCCAGCGCAGCGAGGAGAAGAACGCCGAGGCCGACGTGCTCGACAAGGACTTCATCGAGGCGATGGAGTACGGCATGCCCCCGACGGGAGGCATCGGCATAGGGATCGACCGCCTGGCCATGCTGTTCTCCGGCAAGCCCTCGATCCGGGAAGTGATACTCTTCCCGCTGCTCAAGCCCGGCGATCAGCAGTAGCCGCCCGCCTTGCGGCGGACATAAACCGGCGCGGGTTCTTTCGTGCGACATATGGCCCCAGAGACGTTCATCGCCCTCCGGTACCTCAGCGCAAAGCGCAAGGGGCTCTTCTCCGTGGTCACCACCCTCATCGGCGTGGCCGGCGTGGCCCTGGGCGTCGCCGCCCTCATCGTCACGCTGTCCATCATGGACGGGTTCCAGACGGACATACGCCGCAAGATCATAGACGCTCAGGCCCATATCGTGGTCTACGGACAGATGCGCCCCGGCGACGGGGAGCGCGCCGCCGCCAGGATCGCCGCCGCGCCCGGAGTGACGGCGGTCTCGCCCTTCGCGCTCGGCCAGGGGATAATCACCTTCGACAACCGCTCCACCGGGGCCGTGGTCAGGGGCGTGGACCCGGCCGCCGAGGCCCGGGTCAATTCGCTCAAGGACTCGCTGGTGCGCGGCTCCTGGGACGGCCTCGCGCCGGCCGGTCGCAGTGCTCCCGGCACCGACCGCGGCGAAAGCCGCCCTGATCCGGCGGCGGGGGTCCCGGGCATAATACTCGGCGAGGAACTGGCCAGGAACCTCGGCGCCTGGACCGGCGACGAAGTGATACTGGTCTCGCCGCGCTCGGCCGAGTCGGGCCTGGGGCTGCTGCCGCGCATGAAGAAGTTCCGCGTCGCCGGGCTCTCCCGCACCGGCTACTACGAATACGACAATACCATGGCCTACTGCGGCCTGAAAGAGGCTTCGGAGTTCTTCGGCATGCAGGGGGAGCCCAACGGCTTCGGCGTCAGGCTCAAGGACCTGGACCTGGCGCCGGCGGCCGCGGAGGGCCTGCGGACTTCCCTGGGCTTCCCGTTCACGGTCAGGACCTACGCCGATATGAACCGCACCCTTTTCGCCGCGCTGAAGCTGGAGAAGTTCGTCATGTCGCTGGTGCTGGCGCTCATCATACTGGTGGCGACCTTCACCATAGCCTCCAACCTGCTGATGATGACGGTCGAGAAGATGCGCGACATAGGCATCCTGCGCGCCATGGGCGCCGGACCTGGACTGGTGCGGCGCGTCTTCCTGCTCGAAGGCGCCATGATCGGCCTGGCCGGCACGCTGCTCGGCGTCCTGCTGGGCGTGGGCATCTCCCTCTTCATAGGGCATTACCCCGTCATAGAACTCCCTTCGGACATCTATTACGTCACCAGGGTGCCCGTGAAGCTGGACGCGCTGGACATACTCCTCACCGCGCTGGCCAGTTTCGCTCTCTGCTCGCTCAGCGCGCTCTACCCCGCTTCTCGCGCCGCGAAACTGGACCCCGTGGACGCTATACGCTATGGATAGGATCGTAGAGCTCGAGAGCGTCAGCAAGAGCTACACCCAGGGCCGCGAGCAGCTGCTGGTCCTGGAAGAGGTGGACATGCACATCCGCCGCGGCGAGTTCATCGCGCTGACCGGTCCGTCCGGTTCGGGCAAGTCCACGCTGCTCCATCTCATCGGACTGCTCGACGATTCCTTCAGCGGCACGCTGCGCGTCTTCGGCCGCGGCGCCGGCTCGCTGGACGAGGCGGAGCGCTCGGCGCTGCGCCGGGACAAGCTAGGCTTCGTCTTCCAGTTCGACTCGCTGCTGCCCGAGTTCACCGTGCTGGAGAACATCGACATGCCCGCGCGGCTGGCCGGCCGTCCCGACCCGGCCAAAGCCCTGGCGCTGCTCGAGCGCTTCGGCCTGGCCGAGATAGCCGGCAAGCTCCCCATGGAGATCTCGGGCGGGGAGAAGCAGCGCGCCGCCATCCTGCGCGGGCTCCGCAATTCGCCGGAACTCCTCATCGCCGACGAGCCGACCGGCAACCTGGACCGCCATAACGCGAAGATAGTGCTGGACGATCTCAGGGACATCGGCGCGAGGGGGACCGCCGTGCTGATGGTCACCCATAACGAGGAGGCCGCCCGCTGCGCGTCCAGGACCCTGCGGCTGGAAGGCGGAAAACTTTCCGAGGTGCCGCGCTGATGCTCTGCCAGGACTGCCGCAAGGCCCAGGCCACCGTCTTCCTCAAGGCCGCGATAAATAACAAGGTCACCGAGATGCACCTCTGCGCCGCCTGCGCCCTCAAGTGCAGCGAGAGGCACGCGGGGGAGCACGAGCCGCACGGCCTGGGCCCGATGGGCGGCTTCGTCAAGGAACTGCTGCCCAGCGAGCGCAAGCCGCTGGCCTGCGGCGAATGCGGCCTCAAGTACGCCGAGTTCCGCGAGAGCGGGCGGCTGGGCTGCCCTTCCTGCTACAGGTATTTCGGCGCGCAGCTGCGCGAGCTGCTCGCCCGCATCCACGGCTCCTCTTCCCACGCCGGCCGCAGGTACCGCGACAGTCTGTCCGATCTTTCGGAGCGGGAGAGGGGGGAGAAGCTGGAGGCGCTGCGGGCCGCCCTCAAGGCCGCCGTCGCCCGCGAGGATTTCGAGGCCGCGGCCAGGCTGCGCGACGCCATCAAGGGACTGGACGATGGCCGCTAAATTCCTTTCCTGGTTCCGGGACAGGATCAACTGGGCCTCCGCTTCCGGGGACTGGCCGGACATCGTCTTCTCCACCCGCGTGCGTTTCGCCCGCAACCTGCACGGCTTCCCGTTCCCCGGCAGGGCCTCCAGGCAGTCCCAGGCCGAGCTGAGGCGCCGGGCTCTGGAGGCGGTCAAGTCCTCGCGCCTCTTCCCGCGCGCGAAAGAGGCCGGCCTCGAGGACCTTTCCCCGCTGGAGAAGCGCTTCCTGGTGGAACGCCGCCATATTTCCCATAACCTCGCTTCGGCCGCCGGCGCGCAGGCCGTCGTGATAGCCTCGGACGAGACGCTCTCGGCGATGATAAACGAGGAGGACCACCTGCGGCTGCAGGCCATCCTGCCCGGCTTTTCCGTGGAGAAATGCCTGGAACTCGCCTCTTCGGCTGAGGCCGGCCTGGGGGAACTGCTGCCTTACGCCTACGGTTCGGAGTTCGGTTTCCTCACGGCCTGCCCGACCAATACCGGCACCGGCATGCGCGTCTCCTGCATGGTCCACCTGCCGGCCCTCGGCCGCGCCGGCCGCCTGGGCGGCGTGCTCGAAAGCCTCTCCCATCTCGGGGTCACGGCCAGGGGCATGTACGGCGAGGGGACTTACGTCCTGGGCGACCTCTACCAGATCTCCAATTCCGTCTGTCTGGGACGGAGCGAGGCGGAGTTCGCCGAGAACGTGCGCGGGGTGATACGCAACCTGATAAATTTCGAGATAAAGGCCCGCGAGGACCTGCTGCGCCCCGCGCTGCGCCTCAAGACCGAGGACGCCGTTCACCGCTCCCGCGCGCTGCTCTCCGCGGCCCGGCTGATGAGTTACGAGGAGTTCATGCAGAACGCCTCGCTGGCCCGCATGGGCCTGGCGATGGGGCTGCGCCTGGGGCTGGACCTGGACGAACTGAACCAGCTGACCATACAGGCCCAGCCCGCGCATCTTTCCGCCCGGGCGGGCAGGGAACTGCCGCCGGGCCGCAGGGACGAGGCGAGGGCGGAGTTCGTCCGCTCGCGGCTGGGCTGACCCGGTCCGTTCCCGGGCCGGCGCGGACAAGGAGACAGGAATGAAAGAAACTCTGATAAGGTCGTTCTCCGTAGCCAGGCTGCGCGGCGCTCTTACGCAGCCCTTCACCATCTCTTCCGGCAGCCACAAGGAACTCGACAACGCCGTCTTCATGCTGCGCCTGGGCGGCGGGGTGCGCGGCTGCGGCGAGGCCGGGGTCGCGCCGCACATAACGGGAGAGACCCTGGAAGGGACCATGGCCGCGCTGAAGCGCGCCGGGGCGTGGCTGGAGGGCCGGGACATCTCCTCCTTCGACGCTCTTTTCAGGGGCCTCCGCGAGCGCCTGGACCGCAACAGGGCGGCGCTGGCCGCCGCGGAGATGGCCGTGCTGGACGCGCTGGCGCGGCTGATGAAAGTCCCGCTCTGGCGCTTCTACGGTCCGCGGGCCGCGAAGACCGTCACCGATATCACCGTGGTGATAGGGACGGCCGAACAGGCCTTCGATTTCGCGAAATTCTACCTGGCCCGGGGCATGAGGACCTTCAAGATAAAGGTCGGCATCGACTATGACAACGACCTGCGGCGCGCGGCGGCGGTCCGGAAGGCCGCCCCGGGGGCGGGGATATTCCTGGACGCCAACTGCGCCTGGAGCGTCGCCGAGGCCCGTTCTTTCGTGCGCGACCTGCGCCGGGCCGGTATAAGGCCTTCCGTGCTGGAGCAGCCGGTGAAGCGGGACGATATCGAGGGACTGGCGGCCCTGTCGCGCGACTTCGACTTCCCGGTCTGCGCCGACGAAAGCCTCTATTCCCTCCCGGACGCGGTGCGCCTGATACGGGCCGGCGTCACCGGGCTCAATATAAAACTGATGAAACTGGGACTGGCCCAGTCCCTGGAAGTGTACCGGCTGGCGAAGGCGAAGGGCGTCTCCCTCATGATGGGGGAGATGCTGGAGAGCCGGCTCTCCTCCGTCTGCGCCGCCCATTTCGCCGCCGGTCTGGGCGGTTTCGACCTTATCGACCTCGATACCCCGCTTTTCATAAAGGACCGCGCGACCGCCGGTTTCGCCGGGCCCTCGCCCGACGGGAACTACGACCTTTCGAAGGTGAGGAGCGGCATAGGCCCGGTCCCGCTGGTGTTTTCCCGGAGGTGAAGAAATGAACGCATCGTTGTTCTCCCTGCTCCTTCTGGCGGCCCCGCCGCCGGCCGCCCGCGCCGCCGAGCCGCCTTCCCCCGGGCCGGAGATCTCCACGTCCGCCGTGACCGCGAGCACGTCCGCCGTGACCGCGAGCACGGCAGCCGTGGCCGCTAGTACGGCCCCTCTTTCGGGGCCGGAACTGAAGCGGGCTAGGAACTCGGAGATAGCCGCGCTCAGAAAAAAGCAGGAAGCCGAGCTGAAGGAGCTGGAGGTCTCGCTGAAGGACAAACCTCCGGCCGAAGCGGGCCGGGCTAGGCGCCGCCTCAGGGCAGCGCACCGTGAGGCCCTCTCCGGCCTTAAAGCGCGGCACGCCGCCGGCGCCGGGCCCGGCGCCAAAAAGCCGGGGCCGCTCCCGCCGCCCGCCGGAAAGTGAGCGGGACGATCTTCGCGCCCGCGGACATTTTCGGACCCGGCCCCTGGGGCTTGACAAGTCAATACGATCTGTTATACTATGAATGGCCGCAGGCCCACGGGCCTGCCGCCCGTTGAAACCCCCCGTAGTCCAGGGGGGAGCTAAAACCCGCTGAACGCGGGTTTTTGCTTTTAAGCGCCCGCCCGCTCCCGGTCCGCGGAGCCGGGATTTCCCTCGCCAACCGCCAAATAGTATAATTATAAAAGTCTTTTAATATTTCGCGGAGGTGCTTCGATGGGCAAGTTCGTGGAATGCGTACCGAATTTCAGCGAGGGTCGGGACCTGGCCAAGATAAACGCGATAGTGGACGCCGCCCGGGCCGTGCCCGGGGTCCTGGTCCTGGACGTCGAGAAGGACGCTGACCACAACCGCACCGTCCTCACCTTCATCGCCCCCGTAGAGACCGCCGCGGACGCCATGTTCGCGGTCACCAAAAAAGCCTCCGAGCTCATAGACCTCAACCAGCACAAGGGCGAGCATCCCAGGATGGGCGCCACCGACGTCGCGCCGTTCATCCCGGTCATGGATTCGACCATAGAGGACTGCGTGGCTCTGGCCGCGAAGGCCGGCGAGCGCATCGGCCGCGAGCTGGGCATACCGGTCTATCTCTACGACAAGGCAGCCCGCTTCGACCACCGCCGCGACCTGGCCAAGGTGCGCAAGGGCCAGTTCGAGGGCCTGCGAGAGGTCATCGGCAAGGATCCGGAGCGGGTGCCGGACTTCGGGCCCAATAGGATACATCCCACCGCCGGCGCGATGGCCGTGGGCGCCCGCCACCAGATAGTCAATTTCAACGTCAACCTGGCTACCACCGACATGGAATTCGCCAAGGGCCTGGCCAAGAAGATACGCACCACCGGCGGCGGCCTGCCCGCGCTGCGCGCCAAGGAGATCTTCCTGGAGAGCAAGGGCCAGGTGCAGATGTCCACGGTACTTACCGACTATAAGACCACCTCCATCAAGCGCGTGCTCGACGAGATGGACAAGGACCTCGCCCCCAAAGGCATAGGGATCACCGGCACCGAGCTCATCGGCCTGACCACGCAGGAGGCGCTGACCGATTACGCCGTGGAATCGCTCAAAGTGCAGGGGTTCGACAAGGGTACGCAGGTGCTGGAGACCAAACTGCTCAAGCTGCTGGGGTCCTGGCAGTCCGGCGCGGGCCTGCTAGCCGACGCGCTGGCCAATACCGACCCGACGCCGGGCGGCGGCAGCGCGGCCGCGATAGCGGGCGCGATGGGCTGCGCCCTCGGCCAGATGGCCGCCGGCATCACCCTGCGCGGCAAGAAGCTCGAGGAGTCGAAGAAGCCGGCCCTGAACGCCCTGCAAGCCAGGCTCGGGCGGCTGCGCGGCGACCTGCAGGCCTGCGTGGCCGAGGATTCGCTTTCGTATGACGCCTTCATGGCCGCCATGAAGACGCCCAAGGACAAGCCTGAGCGCAAGCCGAGGATGCAGGAGGCCCTGAAATACGCCGCCGAGGTGCCGCTCAAGACCGCGCGCCTGGCCGCGGAGGCCGCCGCCGAACTGCGAAAATGCGGCGACATCTCGTCGCATGTCATCTCGGATTACCGCAGCGCGCTGTACCTGCTGGAGGCCGCGGTCAAAGGCGCGGCGGAGAACGTTTTCATCAACACCGGGTCGCTCGACGACAAGGAACTGGCGGCCCGCATGACCGGGGACGCCCGCTCTTTCATAGAGAGCGTTTCCGCGGTAAAAGCCTAAGGAGACCCGATAATGCCCAGTATGGACGTCATTTCACGGGGACTGGTCCTCGACAGCCTGAAGGAGTACGCCAGGAGGCGGCTGCCTTACGACCTGATAAGGGAACTGGACCACGCCAACGAGTTCCCGGCGGAGATACTTAAAGAGATGTACGACCCGGCCGTGCTGGGCGTGCATCTGCTGATGATCCCCGAGGAGTACGGCGGGGTCTCGGGCGGCACCTACGACATCTACCGCGTCTGCGAGGCGCTGGCCCGCATAGACCTGGGCATAGCCACCGGCGTCTTCGCCACCTTCCTGGGCACCGACCCGATCAATGTCGGAGGCACGCAGGAGCAGAAGACCAGGTGGCTCAACAAGATAGCCAAAGAGAACCTGATGGTGGCCTACGCCGCCACCGAGGCCGACGCCGGCTCGGACCTCATCAACCTGCGCACGCGCGCCGAGCACGTGGTGAAGAACGGCAAGATCGCCGGCTACCGCATCACGGGCAACAAGCAGTGGATCTCCAACGGAGGCGTGGCCGACCTCTACACCGTGCTGGCCATGGCCCCGGGCGGGCCGTCCTGGTTCATAGTCGAGCGGAACACGGAGGGCTTCTCTCCCAACAAGCACGAGGACAAGCACGGCATACGGCTCTCCAACACCGCCGGGCTGGCGCTGGACAACGTCTATGTCCCCGCCGACCACCTGATAGGCCTCGAGGAAGGCAAAGGCCTCCTGCAGGCCCAGGCCGTCTTCGGCTACACCCGCCTCATGGTCGCCGCCTTCGGCCTCGGCGCCGGCTGGGAGGCGCTCGAGCAGGCCATCCGCTACAGCCAGCAGCGCATACAGGCCGGCGGCCCGCTGAGCGAGAAGCAGGGCTACACCCATAAGCTGATAGTGCCGCACGCGGCGCGCCTCGAGGCCGCCCGCGCCTACATCGAGTACACCGCCAACCGCCTCGACGGCGGCGAGCACGGCCTGCAGACCGAGGGCGCCATCGCCAAGTACTCCGCCACCGAGAACGGCAACAGGGCCGCCGAGGACGCGATACAGGCGCTGGGCGGCTACGGCTACACGCGCGACTTCCCCGTCGAGAAGATAAAGCGCGACATCAAGATCACCTGCATCTACGAGGGCACCAGCGAGATCATGGAGATGACCATCTACCGCGGCCGCTGGCAGGAACATCTCAAGAGCCGCGGCCGGTACCACCTGGACCTGGCCGACGAGATGGACAAGCTGCACGCCTCCGTCCACGACTGCGGCGCCTGCGCGGCCGGAATGGCGCTGCGCGCGCTGGCCGCCGTCATGGAGGAGTGCCGCGTCCAGAAACTGACCCGCCACCAGCACGTCACCTTCAAGCTGGGCCGGCTGATAGCCCTGGCCGAGACCGCCGCCTGCTTCGCGCGCGCCGCCGCGCCGGGCAAATACCCGGAGAGCGTCCGCTTCGACGCCGGCGTTTACAAGGCGCTCTCGCGCGTCTACGCCCGCGAGGCCGCCCTGACGCTGTCCGTCGAGGGCCTGGCTCTGGTGCTGGGAGCCTCCGACAATTCGTCGGGGCTGTCCGCCGCCATGAACCTGCCGGCCGTCCAGGAGGCCCAGAAGGGCCTGATCGCCGACATGGACCTGGCCGCGGCCGGGCTCAAGACCACTTTCAAGGCCAAGTAGCCTTTGCCAAGGAGCGAGAGATGAACATAGTCGTCTGCGTCAAACAGGTCCCCGACTCCACCGAGGTGAAGATAAACCCGGAGACGGGCCACCTCATAAGGGCCGGCGTGCCCAGCATCGTCAATCCCTACGACCACGCCGCGCTGGAGAACGCGCTGAAACTCAGGAAGTCGTACGGCGGCAGGGTCACCGTGATCTCGATGGGTCCGCCGCAGGCCCGCAGCGTGGTGCAGATGGGCCTCGCCCTGGGCGCCGACGAGGGAGTGCTGCTCTCCGACATGGCTTTCGCCGGCTCCGACACCTGGTCCACCTCCTACGCCCTGGCCAAAGGCATCGCGAAGATAGGCAGGACCGACGCCATCTTCTGCGGCATGCAGGCCATAGACGGCGACACGGCGCAGACCGGCCCCGGCATAGCCCAGCAGCTGGGCATACCGCAAGTGACCTTCTGCGAGCGCGTCGACATCGACGGGAAGAACTTCATCGCCCGCCGGCACATAGACGGCGGCCACGAGATAGTCGAGGCGAAGCCCCCGGTGCTGTTCACGGTCCTGGTCCCGCAGGAGTTCAGCCCGCGCTGGCCTTCGTTCACCGAGATCTACGGCTCGTCGAAGAAACCCTATCACGTCTGGACCGCGGCCGATATCGGGGCGGAGCCGCAGTACCTCGGGCTCAAGGGCTCGCCTACCCAGGTCTCGAAAATATACCCGCCGCCGCAGCGGGAGAAAGCCGAGATGTTCTCCGGTTCCGCGCACGAGGCGGCCGAGCACATACTGGCGATAATGCGCAAGGGCCAGTTCATAGGCGAGTAGCGCGGCGCGTACGGTTTTTCCAAGGAGAAGGACGAAAATATGATCGAAGTTTCCAAGAAATGCATAGGCTGCGGCAAGTGCGTGCCGGTCTGCCCCTTCGCCGCCATACAGCTGGTCGACAGGATGGCGGTCATGAACGAGGCCTGCACCCTCTGCGGCGCCTGCGTGCAGGTCTGCCCCGTCAAGGCCATCACGATCAACCGCGAGGAGGCCTCGGCCCGCCGCGATCTCTCCTCCTACAAGGGAGTCTGGGTCTACGTCGAACTGATGGACGTCCCCGGCAAGGGCCACGGGAAAAAGATACGCCCCGTCACGCTGGAGCTGCTCTCCGCCGGCAGGCGGCTGGCCGACGAACTGGGACAGGAACTCTGCGCGGTGCTGATCACCGACAAGAACCACGGCTGGGAGAAGGAACTGGGTGAGTACGGCGCCGACAAGGTCTACCTGGCCGAGAACCCGGAGTTCTTCGAATACAACACCGATATCTTCTCCACTGCCGTCATAGGCGTCATCAACCGGCACAAGCCCGCGGTCATGCTCTACCCCGCCTCGATACAGGGCCGGGACCTGGCCCCGCGCGTGGCCTCCTCCATCTACGTCGGCCTGACGGCCGACTGCACCGGGCTGGCGATACGCGACGGCCTGCTGGTGCAGAGCCGCCCGGCCTTCGGCGGCAATATCATGGCGGACATCCTCAGCCCCAACTCCAGGCCCCAGATGGCCACCGTGCGCCCCAATGTCATGAAGATAGACGAGCCGCGCCCCGGCCGCCCGGCCATAGTCGTGCGCGAGGAGATAAAGATAGACAAGGGCCTGCGCCGCGTGAAAGTGCTCGAGCGCAAGCTGGCCCACGACAAGGCCGGCGCGAAGATAGAGGAAGCCCGCGTGATAGTCTCCGGCGGGCGCGGCCTCAAGACCAGGGAGAAGTTCAAAATGCTGGAGGAGCTCTCCTCCCTCCTCGGCGGCGTCGTGGGAGCCTCGCGGGCCGCGGTGGACATGGGCTTCAAGGAGAAGACCCACCAGGTCGGCCAGAGCGGCACCACGGTCTCGCCCAAGCTCTACCTGGCCTGCGGCATCTCCGGCGCCGTACAGCACATAGTCGGCATGAAGGCCTCGGACATCATCGTCGCCGTCAACAAGGATCCCAACGCCCCGATCTTCAACGTGGCCAGGCACGGCGTCGTGGGGGACGTGCACGAGATAGTGCCGAAACTGATAGAAACGCTGAAGAAGAAAGGGAAATAGCGCGCGCCGCGGGGGCCGGGGGCCTCCGGGACGTTCGGCGGCGGCGCGGGCCCCGGGACGGGGCCGACGGCTTTTTGTGACCTTATTCAATCGCCTCCTGCTCATCATATTCGGCATAGGCCTGATACCGATAATCCCTACCGGCGGCTTCCTCTTTTACTACCAGTCCGTGGCGAGGGAGAACATCCTCACGCTGCACCAGAGCCTTTCCGGCATGGCCGGGGTCGCCGCGGCCTCGCACCTGGAGGCGCTGGTCAAGGAGGTCTCCTGGCTGTCCGCTTCCGCCGGGAAGGACGGGAAGGGACTCGTCGCTTCCGCGCTGGGACGGCAGGGGCGCTTCGCCCTGGCCGCCGTGCTCGACGGGCGCGGCCGGGAGCTGCACAAGGACGGCACGTTCCAGGCCAGGCGTCTCTTCGGCGAACTGGACTTCTCGGGCAACCCTCTTTTCGCCTCCGCGTCGGCTTCCGGCAAGCCCGTTTTCGGGAACTTCGAGCTGGTCTACGACCTGCCCGTCTGCCATCTTTTCTACCCGCTCGACGGCGGGCGCTGGTTCTTCGCCGCCGTGGACCTCAGGGAGCTCTTCTCCGTCCTGGCCAGGCAGCGGATAGGGGCCGGGGGCGGGGTCTTCCTGGCGGACTCCTCCGGCGGTCTCTTCGGCCCTCCCGGCGGCCTGCCGCCGGTGGACCCCGACGCCCTGAAGGACCTTTTTTCCGGCGAAAGCCGCCATTCCGACTCGATAGCCGGCCGCGGCGGCCGCTATGTCGGGGCTTTCAGCCCGGTGCCGGGTTTCGACCTGATGGTCGTGACCCTGCAGGCCGGGCACGACGCCTTCCGCGGCATAAACCTGATAACCTCGCTCATCGTCTTTTTCCTGCTCGCCATCTCCACGGTCTTTTATTTCTCCGCGCTGCTGCTGAGCAGGCGCCTGATAGGTCCCGTCGGGGAGCTGATGGCCGGCGCGGCACGCGTGACCGGCCAGAACTTCAAGCAGCCCGTGGACGAGAGCACCGGGATAAGGGAATTCTCGGAACTGCTCAAGGCCTTCAACGCGATGATGCGCGAGGTGGACCGCTACCAGGAGATGCAGGTGGAGAAGGTGCTGGAGGAGAAGCAGAAGACCGATCTCCTTATCAGCCTGCTCCACGACGCCATGATACTCTGCGACATGCGGGGGGAGCTGGTCTACGCCAATTCGCGCGCCCGTTCGCTGCTGGGCCTCGGAAGCGCCGGGGGGGAGAACGAGGAGACCCGCCGCAGGATAAGCGGGATAGTCAAGCTCAGGGCGACCGCCGGCGAGGTGATCGCCCTCGAAACGCCGGGCGGAGAGACCCGCTGGTTCCGAGTCAACATACAGACCCTTTCGCCCAGGAAGCAGAAACCCGCGATATTCATCCTGCTCCGCGACGTGACCGCGGAGCGGCAGCTGCAGGCCATGAAGGACGACTTCTTCCATTCCGTCGCCCACGACCTGCGGGCGCCGCTGCTTTCCATGCAGGGGCACATACGCCTGCTGGAAAAGGCGCTCTCCGGCGACGCCGGCAAGTCCGGGCGGCTGTCGGAGATAAAGTCGTCCAGTTCCCGCATTTTCGAGCTGCTCGAGAACATCCTGGACATCTCGCGCATGGAGAGCGGCAGCCTGAAGCTGGAAAAGGGAGCCGTGCCCGCCGCCGGCCTGGCGGAATCCGCCGCCGGCCGCTTCCGCCATCTTTTCGAGGAGAAGAAAGTGAGGTTCGCCGTCTCCGTCCCGGAGGACCTGGAGCTGCGGGGGGACAGGAAGATGCTGGAGCGCCTTCTGGAGAACCTGCTCTCCAACGCGCTCAAGTTCACCCCGGAAGGCGGGGAGGTCTCGCTGTCGGCCTCCCGCGTCCCAGGCGGCGCCGAGCTGGCGGTCACGGACACGGGGCCCGGCGTTCCGGCGGGCGAGGTCGAGTCGATCTTCGAAAAATACGGCCGCGTCAAGGGCACGGATAAGCCGGGTTTCGGCCTGGGCCTGGCCATCGTGAAGAGGATAGCCGGGCTCCACGGCGGCGACATCAGGGCCGCGGCCGGGCCGGGCGGGAACTTCAGGGTTTTCTTGCCCTCGCAATGATATATATATAGAATTTGGGTCGCGGCGGTTCCGGAAGCAGGCGCCCGTAATTCCGTCAAAGGCTGGGAAATGAAAGAAAAATCCGCAAAAAAAACCTCCAACAAGAAATTGTACGTTTCCATCGCGCTGTTCTCCTTCCTCTGGCTCGTTTTCTCCGGCTTCGGTCAGACCGTCAGGAACATGGAGAACGGCTGGCATCACATCGTCCTGCGCCTTCCGGAGGCGCTCAATTACGCGGCCGCTCAGCTGGGCTGGAAGCGCGTGGAGGGCCACAGGTTCCTTTTCGGCAAGTACATCACGAAGCCCGCGAACCCCAAGATAACCATCGCCGCCATAGACGAACTGACGATAGAGGAGTACGGCTGGCCGATGCCGCGCAATCATTACGGCGATCTCGTGAAGAGCCTGGACCGCCTCGGCGCCAGGGGTATAGTCTTCGACGTCCTGGTCAGCGCCAGCAAGAAGGACAGGCCGGCGGACAACGCTCGTTTCGTCGAGGCTACGGCCCGGTCCGGCAAGGTCGCCAATCTCCTCCACAAGGACGCCGGCTCCGGCAAGTTCATCCATCCCATAAAAGGCCTGGCCGCGGCCAGCGCCATAATGGCCCAGCCGCACGTCGAGACGTTCATGGACGAGGACGGCCAGATCCGGAGATATCCGCCTTTCTGGCTGGGAGAGCCTCTGGACGACGATACCTATCCGTACATCACCTACGCCGCGGCCGGACTCGGCTCTACGGCGATAGGCAGGGCGTTCCCGAAACTGGCGGTCCCCTCCCTCGGGATAGCCGGCCTGTCGTTGTACACGGGCGAGCATATCAGCCGTATCCATTACGACTACGACAACTCGATGGACCCCCATGCCCGCTGGAAAACGCTGCGCTACCGGGACTTCATCGACCGCAAAAAGCATCCCGGCTGGTGCACCAACGAGGCCTCGGTCACTTTCTCCAGTTTCAGGCATATCTCGATCGCCGACATACTCAGCGGGCGCCTGAGCAAAGAGGAAAAAGAAGCCGTAAAGGACGGCATAGTCATCGTGGCGGCCACGGCGGTCGGCGCCTTCGATCATTCTCCCAGCCCCTTCCATCAGCAACTGCCGGGAGCCGAAGTCCACGCGACCTTCCTCGATAACGCCATAGCGGACGACTTCCTGGAGGAAGAGGACCTGTTCATGGTGCTGGTGCTGCTGCTGCCCTGGGTGCCGGCGCTGCTCTACAGGCGTTCCCTGGGCCTGCTGGTCTCGGTCTGTTCGGGACTCCTCCTGGCCCTCGCCGCCGGGTACGTGGTGCTGCTGGCCGGCGGGCTGATCTTCCCGTTCGTGGCGGTGGCTCTTTCGCTCTTCTTCCCCTTCGCCTATATCGCCGTGGAGAAGGGCCTGGCCGAGGGCCGCGAGAAGAAGTGGATCAAGAACACCTTCGGCCAGTACCTGTCGCCCAAGGTGGTGGACGTGATCACCAAGGACCCGTCCAAGCTCTCCCTGGGCGGAGAGAAGCGGGACATGACGGCCTTCTTCCTGGACATCGCGGGCTTCACCACGATGTCGGAAAAGATGACCCCGGAACAACTCACGCAGATGCTCAATGAGTACCTCTCGGCCCTGACCGACGTGGTGCTCCGGAACGACGGCGTGGTGGACAAGTACATCGGCGACTGCATCATGGCGTTCTGGAACGCGCCGCTGGACCAGAAGGACCACCGCAGGCTGGCCGTGCTGGCCGCCGTGGATTGCCAGTCGGCGATGACCCGTATCAACAGGGAGCTGACGCGGTTCGAGATAAAGCCGTCGTGCCGGATAGGCCTCAATTCCGGGCCGATGGTGGTCGGCAACATGGGCTCCCGCACCCGTCTCTCCTACACCGTGATGGGGGACTCCGTGAACCTGGCCTCCCGTCTCGAGGGCGCCAACAAGTTCTTCCACTCCAAGATCATGGCCAGCGAGTACACCTTCGAGGACCTCAAGGACCAGTTCGACCACCGCTACCTGGGCAGCATACGCGTGGTGGGCAAGGCGATACCGGTCAAGGTCTACGAGCCTTTCGCGCGCAAGGGGGAGGCGCCGGCCGAAGTGAAGGAGATGCTCGGGCATTACGAGGCCGGCATCGGGAAGTTCTATAAGGGCGATTACAAGGCCTCGATAAAGGACTTCAAGGCCGCCCTGGCCGCGCTGCCCGGGGACGGTCCTTCGCAGTACTATATCGAGACGGCCGAGGCCTACGCCAAGGAGCCTCCGAAGGACTGGGACAAGTCCTTCAAACTGACCTCCAAGGGATGACGCGAGAATGACGATATTCTGGAGACTCCTGCTCTCTCACCTGCTGGCGGACTTCACGCTGCAGTTCAACGTCGTGAACCGCATGAAGCGCGAGGGACTGGCCGGTATGGTCATCCACTGCCTGACCCATTTCGTCGTGGCCCTCGCCCTGGTCTGGCAGTGGCTGCCGGACGTCTGGTTCAGGGCGGGGAACCTGCCTTTCAACGGCTGGACCGCCATGGTCCTGCTGCTGGTCACGCATTACATGGTGGACCAGCTGCGGGTCTATACGATGAGGACCCTGCGTTTCAGGGACGGCCTGCTGAGCTTCCTGCTCGACCAGTTCCTGCACGTCTACATCCTGTTCCTCCTGGCGCCGGTATTCACGCTCGACAGCGATTTCTTCCACCCCGAAAAATGGGTCGGTCTGCTCTCGATGCTGGTCATAGTGACGCACGCGACCACGGTGCTCGTCTATTTCATCGAGAAGGAACGGCACGAGAAGACTTTCCCGGGCTTCGACGAGAAGTACTTCCTGATCTTCGAGCGGGTGGTGCTCTGGGCCTTTTTCCTGGTAAAAGGCTGGTTCTGGGTCCCTTTCGCCGCCGCCTGGATAGCGCAGATGGTCTATGTGCGCAGGAAGCGCATCCTGGACCTTTCCAGGACGAACATAACGGTGAGCGTGCTGGCCGCCGCCGTCTGCGGACTCTGGGCCCGCTATATCTATTACGGCGCTTTCTGACCCGGCCCCCGCCGCCGGGCCGGCCGCGTCCTTTTATTTCGACATGCATCACGCCGATACCGAACCGCTGAACATCCCCCTGGACGAGGCCGTCTTCTCCTTTCTCGACGTGGAGACCACGGGGCTTTCGCCGCGCTCGGCCCGCGTCTGCGAGGTCGCCGCTATCAGCTTCCGGGGGGAGGAGCGCCTGGGCTCGCTGGCCGAACTGGTCAACCCGGGCGGGCCCATCCCGGCCGCCTGCTCGGCCATACACGGCATCACCGACGAGATGGTCAAGGACAGCCCCTCTTTCGGCGAGATCGCCCCGCGCCTGCTGGCCATGCTGGAGAATACCGTCATAGTGGGCCATAACGCCGATTTCGACATCAGGTTCCTGAGGGCGGAGTGCGAGAGGGTGGGGCTGAAGTTCCCGGGCCTGCCGGTGGTGGACACCCTGGCGATAGCCCGGAAGAACTGGAAGTTCCAGAGCAACCGGCTCGGCAATATCGCCGCGGAACTTAACATCCCGAGCGAGGGCTGGCACCGGGCGCTGGCCGACGTGGAGACCACCCGCAAGGTCTTCGCCCACTTCGTGAACGCTTTAAAGCCCGCCGGAGCCGTGACCGTCGGCGAGCTGTGGAAAAGATCCGGAGGAAAAACATCATGAAACCTTTCGAACTGGGCCGCGTCCCGACCATATGCGATCTCGCCGACGCGGCTTTCGGCCGCCGCCGCGCGGTCGTGACGCCGCGCGCGCTGAAGTTCATAGCCGCGCGCCGCGCGGGGCTGGAGCGCCTGCTGGCCGAGGACCGGGTGATGTACGGCATAAACACCGGCTTCGGCGAACTGGCCAGCCAGCGGGTCTCCCGGGAGAAACTCCGGGCCCTGCAGGTGAACCTTATACGCAGCCACGCCTGCGGCGTGGGCGACCCGCTCGACGACGCGGAGTGCCTGGCGCTCATGTTCTCGCGCGCCAACGAACTGGCCCGCGGCAATTCCGGCGTGCGCCCGGTAGTGGTGAAGACCCTCTGCGCGATGATAAACAAGGGCGTCATCCCTTTCATCCCGTCCAAGGGCTCCGTCGGGGCCAGCGGCGACCTCGCTCCCTCGGCCCACATGGCGCTTACGCTCATCGGAGAGGGAACGGCGAAGGCCGCCGGCTCCGACAAATGGCTGCCCTCGGCCGCCGTCATGAAGAAGGCCGGCATAAAGCCGGTGGAGCTGGCCGAGAAAGAGGGCCTGGCCCTCATAAACGGTACCCAGGCCATGAAGGCCGTGGGCGGCCTGGCCCTTTTCGAGGCGGTCAACCTTTTCGACGCGGCCGTGCTGGCCGGCGCCATGAGCGTGGAGGCCCTCAAGGGCACCCCGACAGCTTTCGACAGGCGCATCCACGCCCTTAAACCGCATCGCGGCCAGCGCGAAGTCGCGGCGGCGCTGGAGGGCCTGCTCAAGGGCAGCCCGATACGCGCTTCCCACGCGCGCGACGACAAGCGCGTGCAGGACCCCTATTCTCTCCGCTGCATGCCGCAGGCCATGGGCGCCGCGCGCGACGCCCTGGGCTACGCGCTGCAGATCTTCGAGACCGAACTCGCCAGCGTCACCGACAACCCGCTTGTGGTGCAGGGGAAAAAGAAGGGTTCGATCGAGGTCCTTTCCGGCGGCAATTTCCACGGCCAGGCCGTCTCTTTCGCCGCCGACTTCGCCGCCATAGCGGTCACGGCGCTGGGCAATATCTCGGAGCGGCGCATAGCCCAGCTGGTGAGCGACTTCAAGATCCTGCCGCCTTTCCTGGCGCGCGACCCCGGCGTGGAGTCGGGGTTCATGATAGCCCATGTCACGGCCGCGGCCCTCTGCAACGAGAACAAGGTGCTCAGCCACCCGGCCAGCGCCGACTCGATATCCACCTCCGCCAACAAGGAGGACTTCGTCAGCATGGGCATGACGGCGGCCCTCAAGCTCAAGGAGGTCGTGCGCAATACGGCGCGCGTGACCGCGATAGAGATGATGGCGGCGGCCGAGGGGATAGAGTTCCACCGGCCGCTCAAGTCCAGCCGCCCGCTGGAAAAAGCCCTGGCCCGGCTGCGCGAAGTCTCGCCGGCCTTCAAGGGCGACGAGGTCTTCTCCGGCCGCATCGAGGCCGTGGCCGAGGCCGTGCTGGCCGGCCATTTCACCGAGTAAAGGAGCGAGCATGATCCCTCACAAGAACATCCGCGCGGCGCGCGGCAATAAACTTTCCTGCAGTGGCTGGCAGCAGGAGGCCGCCCTGCGCATGCTGATGAACAACCTGGACCCCGAGGTCGCCGAGCGGCCGGAGGAACTTGTCGTTTACGGCGGCCGGGGCCGCGCCGCCCGCAACTGGGCCTGCTACGACGCCATAGTGAACTCGCTGCGCCGGCTCGGCAACGACGAGACCCTCCTGATACAGTCCGGCAAGCCGGTCGGCGTCCTGCGTACCCACGATTACGCGCCGCGTGTCATTCTTGCCAACTCCAACCTGGTGGGCAACTGGGCCAACTGGGAAGTCTTCGACGAGATGGAGCGCAAGGGGCTTATGATGTACGGCCAGATGACGGCCGGCTCCTGGATCTACATCGGCACGCAGGGCATACTGCAGGGCACTTACGAAACCTTCGCGGCGCTGGCCCGCAAACATTTCCGCGGGGGGGACCTGTCCGGCAAGCTGACCGTGACGGGCGGCCTCGGCGGCATGGGCGGGGCCCAGCCCCTGGCCGTCACCATGGCCGGCGGCGTCGCCATAGTCGTCGAAGTGGACGAGACCCGCATACAGAAGCGCCTCGACACCGCCTATGTCGATACCATGGCCCGCACTCTCGACGAGGCGCTGCGCCTGGCCGAAGCCGCCGTTAAGGAGAAGCGGCCGCTCTCCATCGGCCTGCTGGGCAACTGCGCCGAGGTGCTGCCCGAGCTGGCGCGCCGCGGCGTGAAGATAGACGTGCTGACCGACCAGACCTCGGCCCACGACCCGCTGCGCGGCTATATCCCGAAGGGTTATTCGCTCAAAGCCGCCGCCGAGCTCCGTAGGCGCGACCCGAAGAAATACGTGAAGCTGGCGATGGAGTCGATGGCTATACACGTGCAGGCCATGCTGAAACTGCAGAAGGCCGGCGCGATCACCTTCGACTACGGCAATAATATCCGCACGATGGCCTTCAAGCAGGGCGTGAAGAACGCCTACGACTTCCCCGGCTTCGTGCCGGCCTATATCCGCGACCTCTTCTGCGAAGGCAAGGGCCCGTTCCGCTGGGCCGCGCTCTCGGGCGACCCTAAGGACATCGCGGTCACCGACAAGGCCGTCCTGGAGCTCTTCCCGCATAACGCCCACCTGCGCCGCTGGCTCGACATGGCCTCGAAGAAGGTCAAGTTCCAGGGCCTGCCGGCGCGCATCTGCTGGCTGGGCTACGGCGAGCGCCACCTGGCCGGCCTGCGCTTCAACGAACTGGTGAAGAAGGGGAAGATCTCGGCCCCCGTCGTCATCGGCCGCGACCATCTGGACTCCGGCTCCGTCGCCAGCCCTTTCCGCGAGACCGAGTCGATGAAGGACGGCTCCGACGCCATAGCCGACTGGCCGATACTCAACGCGCTGGTCAATACGGCCTCCGGCGCCAGCTGGGTGTCCTTCCATCACGGCGGCGGCGTCGGCATAGGGTATTCGCTGCACGCCGGCCAGGTCACGGTGGCCGACGGCACCAAAGAGATGGCCGCGCGCCTGGAGCGCGTGCTGACCAACGACCCGGCGATGGGCGTGCTGCGCCACGCCGACGCGGGATACAAGATCGCGAAGGACTGCGCCCGCCGCAAGGGCGTGAAAGTCCCGATGCTCAAATAGGAGGAGATATATGGCCAATGACTTCAGTTTCGACGTGGTTTCCAAGGTGGAGCCCACCCTGGTGGACGAGGTGGTAAATAATTCCCTGAAGGAGATAGCCAACCGCTACGACTTCAAGGACACGAACTCCGAGATCTCCTACGACAAGAAGGCCAATGTCCTGAACCTGGTCTCGTCGGACGATTTCAAGGTCAAGGCGCTTTACGACGTGCTGCTGACCAGGATGGCCAAGCGCGGCCTGCCGCTCAAGAACTTCCAGCCGGAAAAGCCCGAGAGCGCGCTGGGCGGCCGGGCGAAGATGGTCGTGAAGGTGCAGCAGGGCATACCGCAGGACAAGGCCAAGGAGATGGTGCGCTTCGTCAAGGACAACAAGTTCAAGGCGACCGTGGCCATACAGGGCGATATCCTGCGCGTCACCTCCCGCTCCAAGGACGAGCTGCAGGCCGTCATGGGCCTGCTGCGCGGCAAGGATTTCGGGATAACGCTGCAGTTCGACAATTTCCGCTGATGGCCGTACTTTTCACGGGCATAGACCAGCTGCTGACCTTCGCGGGCGACGCGTCGCCGCGCGCCGGGGCGGGGATGCGCGAGACCGGCCTCGTGGAGGACGCCGCCGTGCTGACCGACGGAGGGCTGATCGCCGCCGCCGGGCCGCGCGCCGCGGTCTCGAAACATCCGCTGGCGAAAAAGGCCCGGAAAGTCGAGGCCCGCGGCGTCTGCCTGCCCGGCTTCGTCGACAGCCACACCCACGCCGTCTTCGCCGAGCCGCGGCTGAAGGATTTCTCGATGCGCACGGCCGGCGCCACCTACCAGGAGATAAAGGCCGCCGGCGGCGGGATACTCTCCAGCATAGGCGCCGTCCGCCGGCAGCCGGCCAAAGCGATGGCGGAGCAGCTGGCCCGCCGGGCGGAGCTTTTCCTGCGCTGCGGCACCACTACCATCGAGGTCAAGAGCGGCTACGGGCTGAACCTGGAGTCGGAACTCAAGATGCTGCGCGCCGTGAAGGCCGCGGCCGCCAGGACCCCGCTGGAGATGCTGCCGACCCTGCTGGCCGCCCACGGCGTGCCGCCGGAATTCGAGGGCGACTCCCGGAAATACCTGGACTACGTGACCCGCGAGATACTCCCGAAAGCCGTGGCGGAAAAACTGGCCGTCTTCGTCGACATCTTCTGCGAGAAAGGCTATTTCACGCCCGAACAGACCCGCGACTACCTGAAAGAGGCCGCGCGCCTTGGCCTCAGGCCCAAGGTCCATTCCGAACAGCTTTCCAATTACGGCGGCACCAGGGCCGGCGCGGCGGCCGGGGCCATAAGCGCGGACCACGCCGACCATGTCTTCGCCGAGGATATCTCCGCCATGCGCGAGGCCGGCACCATCGCGGTGCTGCTGCCGGCGTCCAACTATTACCTCGGCCTGGCCAAGTACCCGCCGGCCCGGGAGATAATTGAGGCCGGCGTGCCGGTGGCCCTGGCCACCGACTTCAATCCCGGCACCTGCCCGTGCTGGAACATGCAGTTCGTCCTCTCGGTCGCCTGCACCCACTGCGCCATGACGCCGGAGGAGGCGCTCTGCGCGGCCACGGTCAACGGCGCCTGGGCGCTGGGCATCGGCGACAGGGCGGGCGCGGTAATGCCGGGCATGAGCGCCGACCTGGCCTTCTTCGAAGCCGCGGATCACCGCGAGCTCTGCTATTATTTCGGCGACAGCCAGTGCCGCATGACGGTGAAGGGCGGCGAAATCGTTTTCGGCGGGGGGAAGGGAAAGACCGGAGGAAGAAGATGAAGATCGTGCTTTTCGACATAGACGGCACCCTGATCAAGGCCGGCGGCGCCGGCGTGCGCGCCCTCAACCGCGCGGTATGCGCCATGACGGGCTGCGAGGAGGCCTGCAAGCCTCACGAGCTGCAGGGCTCCACCGATAAGACCAATTTCGACCTCGCCTTCAGGGCCGGCAAGGGCCGCAAGCCGACCAAAAAGGAAATGGACGAACTGGTGCGCCGCTACGTCGCGCTGCTGCCGGAAGAGGTGAAGGCCTCCCTGAAGGCGAAGAAGTACGAGAAAGTGAAAGGCGTCGAGAAGTTCCTGGAGAAACTTTCGAAGACCCCCGGGGTCATGATAGGCCTGGGCACGGGCAACCTGAAGGACGGGGCCTTCATAAAGCTCGGCCCTTCCGGCTTCATGAAGTATTTCGCTTTCGGCGGCTACGGCTGCGATTCGCATCACAGGGCCGAGGTCCTGAAAAAAGCCGTCGCGCGCGCCGCTAAACTGGCGAAGACGAAGATAAGTCCCAGCGAAGTCTATGTCATCGGCGACACCCACCGCGACGTGGAAGCCGCCAAGGAATGCGGCTACCGCCCCGCCGCCGTGCTGGATGGCTTCGGCGACGAGCGCCTCATCTTCCGCGCGGCCCCGGAGCTCATGGCGAAAGATTTCGCGGATCCCAAACCCTGGCTCCTATGGATGGGGCTTCAGAAGGACCCGCGGGGCGTGAGCCGAGGCACCTATATCTGCCCCGATTCCCCCATAGAGCACGCCCATTACGGCCGCACCGGCCTGGACCTGCGCGATATCGAGATAGGCATCGAAAAACTGCGCGCGGCCAAACGCAAGGTCACAGGCGGCCGGGAATGAACCTCCGCGAGACCCTGACCTGGCGGGACATAGCGGAGATCCCCTCGCTGCTGGAGACCTTCACGGCGCGGGCCGGGCGGATGAAGCGCCTGGCCCTGCGCTCCCCTGACAAGGCGGTGCACCTGGTCGGCCGCGGCTCTTCCGGGACGGCCACGCTGTTCGCCAAGTACATCTGGGAGACCTACGCCGGCACGGTGACGAATTTCATACACCCGCATTCCATCTTCGAGGCCCGCAAGCCGCTCAATTTCAGAGGCGCCGCCGTCTGGGCGTTCTCCCAGTCCGGGCGCAGCCAGGACATCGTGGCCTGCCTCAAAAAGCTCATGGGGTGGGGCGCGCGCGGCGTGGCCGTGACCAACGAGGCCGACCTGAAGGCCAATCCGCTGGCCAGGCTGGCCGACAGGCATATACTGCTTTCAGGCTCGAAAGAGCTGCCCGTCGCCGCCACCAAGAGCTTCGCCCTGCAGCTCTGGGCGGTGCTCTGGGCCGCGCAAGCCTGGAGCCGCTGCTTCAGGCCCGCGGATTTCAGGGCGGCGGTGAAGGCCGCCGCGGCGGCCGCGAAGGAGAATTACGGGGGGCACGAACTGGTGCGGCGGGTGAAGCGCGCCAATATGCTGGGTTTCGTAGGGCGCGGCGCCTTCAACGCCGTAGCCGAGGATTCGGCGCTCAAGTTCCGCGAGATGGCCATGGCGCACGCGTTGGGCTATTCCGCGGCGGAGTTCCTGCACGGCCCGGTGGGCGCTTACACTAAAAAGGACCTGGTCTTCCTGTTCTCGCCGTCCGCCGCCGTGCCCGAGGACATCCGGCGCGTCATGAAGGCCCTCGACGAGCGCGGTACGCCCTACAAGGTCGTCCTGCCGCCCGGGGGCGTGCGCTTTCCCTTCAACTGCATCCCCGTGGACATCCGTATGAAGCTGCTGGCCCTGCGCCTGGCGCTGGACAAGGGCCTCGACCCGGATAATCCCCGCGGCCTCAAAAAAGTCACCCCGACCTTCTGATCCGGAAGGAAGAACTATTCCGGGTGATGGCGGGGGCTCACCACGAAAAACGCGCTCGCACACCGTGCTCGCGCTCCGACCTCGCCGCTCGCGCTCGTATGCGCCTCCGCATCCTCGAGATGCGATTCCACCGGCCAGCTCCGGCGCATACTCCGTAAGCTCGCGGCTTCGGACGGTTTTCTTAGGTGAGCCCCCGCCATCCCCCGCTGTCTCCTTATGAGCCGCTTGGCGGGTCGCAAAAATGCCGGACATTTGCTTAAATAGGAAGCGGCGCAGGGGCGCCGTGCCGGGGAAGGGGGATAGTCCATTCTAAAATACGGCTTTTTTCATAAGGAAGCGACACCACGTTGTCGCCCCGGTCTTTTAAGGTATTCTTTGTGAATTACACTTTTATGTTCGTAACCAGCTGGAGAAAAATGGATGAAAAAAGAATATATGCAGAATAAAAACGCTAATATTTGCGCTTTCGATATCGGCGTGGCCAGTCTCGGCCTTTGCGTGCGGCGGGGGCAGGAAGTTTCACTCCTTGAATCTCTTTTGATACCCGCGGAATATGCTTCCACAAAAGAAGCTGCCAAGCGCCGCAGGCTTATACGCACCCGCATCGCCCATCATAAACGGGAAGCCTGGTGGCGCCAATGCTGCGAAAAATACGGGATAGAGACCCTTGAAAGCCGTCAGCCGATATATGACGCCGCGGGAAAACTCGTAAGCCATAAACCGGACCCCCGGATGTTGCGCGAGTTCTCAGCGGCGGGGGATAATACTATTTACAATTCAGCCTTGCTTCGCATCGCTTTGCTGCAGGGCCAGAAGTTGGAGGGCTGGCAGGTTTTCAAAGCCGTCTGGTCCGCGTTCCAGCATCGCGGTTATCTCCCGGCGGCGGAACTGCCGTGGGCGAAACGGAGTAAGAGGAATATAGATGAGGAGGATGCGGGAAAAACCGGAAAGGGAGACAAAGACGGAGAAGCCGAAGACGAAAAGAAAAACGCCGAAGCCGCCAGTGCCTATACTGCGATCCTGAAGACGTATCCAGAAGACTGCCAATTGCCCTGTTATTTTGAAGCGGAACGAATGGGACTGTGGAGCCCCGCTAAACCGAAAGAGTTCAAGTTGCGGCACGAAACCCCGGCCCCCGGCGCCGCCCGGAACAAGGACGGCGTAGGTCATGTGGCGCCGCGTGCCCTTGTAGAGAAGGAAATCCGCTTGCTCCTGCAACAGGCCGGAAAACTTTTTCCAAAACTGAAAGGTCGTGAAGCGTATGTCATGTACGGCGAACCGGGCATAGCCTTCCCTTCAGTCACGGACCCCAAGAAATGGGGTTCCATACGCGGAGGCGAAGGGGAGGCGAAGGGTGTGCTCTCCCAGAAAACTCCGCGTTTCGATAATCGCGCCGTGAATAAATGTCGCCTTATCCCAAGGCTGAACGTTTGCAAGGCTAATGATGAGCTGAACAGGGAAGTGAGTTTTCTGCTGGCCTTGAAGAATATGCGCTATTCCTTTGGTGATAAGCCGGATTGCGCTTTGGATCCAGAGCAGCTTAAAGAACTTTTCGGCGTTTTTACTGCTGACAAGTCCAAGTCGTTCCATATTACCCCGACGAAATGGCGGAAATGGGTGCAGGAACGCCTTAAGTCCGAGGTGAACCCGGCGCACCCCGCCGTTACAGCCGCTAAACTTGGCGGCCGCTCTTCGTTCTGCCGACCCGCCTTGCGCTTGCTCAAGGAGCTTATTCTCTCCGGCCAGTCCCCGGTGGAATTCCATGCCGCCAAAGCCAAAGAAGCCAGGAACGAGGACCCGCGCAAGGGTCTCGTAAAAGCAGAATATGATTTCCTTCGTGACCTGGGCGATTCCTGGTATTCTATTCATATCCCTGATAATCGCCTGGCGGACGCCAGAGCGGTGACTGCGGAGACGGAGCGGCGCGCACGTATTGACGAGATAATAAACGATGTCCGCAATCCGGTAGTCCGGCACCGCCTGCGCGTATTGATAGACCAGTTTAAGCGGCTTAAAGACCGCCATGGGGCGCCGGATAGGATTTATTTTGAATTTATCCGCGAAGATTTTATGGGTGAGAAAGCAAGGCGGGAATACGAGGCGCGTATTCGCACCAATAAGAAGGAGAGGGATGAGGCTCATAAGGCGGCTGAAGAGTTAAAACTGAAGGGCGACGGGCTCCTTAAAATGCGCCTCTATAGAGAACAGGGCGGTGTGGACTATTACGCTTCCGGTGAAAGCGAGAAAATAGCGCAGACCGACATCGATAATTGCCAGATAGATCATATAGTCCCGCGCGCGCAGGGCGGACCGGACGCTTTCTATAACCTGATATTGACCAGTCGTGCCAACAATAGCGCCAAAGGCGATAGGACCCCTTGGGAATGGCTTAAAGGCGATAAGGACGCTTGGGCGAGGCTTTCGGAGAAGGTTGGGCGCAATAACCGCTCCTTGTCGCCAAAAAAGAAACGGCTCCTTCTTTCCGCCGAGCCTCAAAAGCTGGTTGAAAAATATACGGCTTTGGCGGAGACGGCCTATATCGCGAAATTGGCCGCAAAACTGGCTTCGCTTTATTTCGGCTGGCCGGAATCAGTAAAAGGTTCAGAGAAGCGTATATTTATTTCCAACGGCGCCCAGACCGCTCGCATACGAAGGCGTTATAAACTGGACCGGTTGCTTCATCCCGATATAGAAAAGGAAGAGGATTTCGTGAAGTTGGTGCGCGACGGAAAACTCGACAAGAAAAACCGTGACAACCCCCGCCATCATGCCCTGGATGCGCTCGTTATTTCTATGGGTGAAGATCTTAAGTATGACGCCAATGGAGATATGACTTTGCCGGCTTGGTTCCATTCCGGTTATGTGAAATCCGAATTGGAAAAAGTCGCCCCGGCCAATATACGCTTCGAAAAGCCGACAATCGCCCAGACCATTTACGGTATGCGCAAAACCAAGGATGGATATGTGATGGTCGCCACGGCGAAAACCAGCCAGGCTAAGCCGACAAGGCTGGAAGATTGGGGCAAATTATCTCTGGAGCAGGCCAGAAAACGCGTTAAAGATATTTATAGCGAACAAATTCGCTCTGATTTTGAAGCGAAACTTGGAGAAGAAGCCCTAACTTCCGAACAATGGGCTGCTTTTGTAACCGGCTATAGATGTAAAAACGGCACCAGACCGAGAAAGATATCTTATGTGGAGGCTCGAGATATTAATGCCGGCGAGGACGGCAAAGCTCCTGCTCAAAGCGGCGAGATCCTGGAGGCCAGGAAACGCTCCATGCCGGGCCAATATATCAAGGATTTGAAAGCTCATCAGGGTCAGTTGGTTTATAAGGACGGTGGGAAGTGGAAGGTTGAGCCGGTCTATGTATGGGAATCTCTTCACTCAAAAACAGTGGCTATTCACGCAAAATACGGCAAGGGAAATGTGCGTTTCTTCCGCAGCGGACAAAGCGTAGAAGTTAGTATGCCATGTCGTGTCCCTGCGGGGAGATATGTCTGGAAAAGTATTGAGGCTGAACGAGGGCGTGTTGAACTAAAGGGGGGAGATGGTAAAGAATACAAAAGAATCCCCGTTTCTGATCTCATTGATAACGGTAGACTTGAAGTTATAGGACAATGAGCTACCACATTATTCATGTCTTGGGACATGGTTCGGTATTGAGTGCAGACAGAGGCTGCCTGGTATGCCGGGGGGACTCGGGGGAGAGACGTGCACCTTTATCGGATATACTGGCCGTTATCGTGGCCGCGAGAGGTGTTTCTTTTTCCTCGGACGCCATTTCCCGGATAACCTCTAATAAAGGGATAATTCTTCATTGCGACGAGAATTACCGGCCTTGCGGTAAAACCGTGCCTTTGCCGGCCGTGATACACCAGGATGTTTTTGCCAGGCAAATCTCTCTTTCCCCGGCAACGGCGGACGCCATCTGGCGTAGAATGCTAACCGCCAAGACATTAAATCAGGCGGCGGTTCTGGAACTGCATTCCGCCAAGCATGAGTTGCGGGAGCAGTTGAAAAGCGGCAAAATAGACGAGGGGAACGCTGCCAGGCATTACTGGTCGCGCTACTTTAAATTATATGGCCGCAAGGGCCCGGAAGTTAGGGAAACCAGGGGGGCAGACCATCCCGTCAACCAGATGCTGAATTACAGTTACGCCGTGATATCGGCCATCGTCCACCGCAGTCTTCTGGCCCATGGCCTGAATCCAGAACTGGGCGTCCACCATCGTTATCGTTTCAAGGCGGAGCCTCTCCTCTACGATACTATGGAGCCTTTGCGCCCGATATGTGACCTGTTGCTGCTGAACTATTATCAGCAGAACAAGCGTAAAGACATAACTCTTTGGGTCAAGCATGTGGCGGGGGAATTGCTGGATTACAGGCTTGAAATGGCCGGAGGGCGCAAATTCAAGCTGCTTACGGCCGTGGATCGTTACGCGGAAAGCCTTGGGCGGGCTTTCCAGGTCGGTTCTGCCGCGCACTTAGATTTCCCCCTGGTGAAAGCGCCCAGGGGACATGGGGAAAATAAGTAAATACCGCGTGGGCTGGCTGCTGGTGCTTTTTGATCTGCCTGTAGGGACCGCTAAAGAGCGGAAAGAGGCGACCAATTTCCGCAATAATCTGCTTGATTGCGGCTACCTGATGCTTCAGTACTCGGCCTATGCCAGGTGTTCAGTTACGCTAGAGAAGAAGCAGGGTCTTGTTAACGAATTAAAACAGATGGTCCCGGAGGCCGGAACCGTACAGTGCATTTTTCTCACTGACGGACAATGGGGAAACATGCTGACCCTTCATAAGGGTAAGCGAAAATTGCTGCGGGAAGTGGAAAAACAGCCCCAGATAGGGGAACAACTGCAGTTTTGGTGACAAAACCGCTAAAAGCGGTTATATTTTAAGGAAAATCCCATGCGTGCCAGGCAGTGGCTGGGATTTTCTTTATTTGGTTAAGACGCTGACAATCTGGTGCTTCTTTTGGGGTTTTGGGGGCAGAATTCCCTAAGGAATCCTATTCCGACTATCCCCAAAATTTTGTAGCGTCAAAACGCGGTCGTGAAGTCCTGCCGGCCAACAAAGATTCCGACTATCCCCAAAATTTTGTAGCGTCAAAACGGTCCGTCCGTCAAGATGAGGGGAATTTTTATTCCGACTATCCCCAAAATTTTGTAGCGTCAAAACTCGGCCACGGCGTAGTGAATCCACGGCTTGATTCCGACTATCCCCAAAATTTTGTAGCGTCAAAACTATGCCCTCCGTGCCGCAACGGCTACCTACATTCCGACTATCCCCAAAATTTTGTAGCGTCAAAACATAGACGAGCCGGTGCTAATGCGGTTGCGTATTCCGACTATCCCCAAAATTTTGTAGCGTCAAAACGCTATGCGACACAATCTAGCATATGTTCTGATTCCGACTATCCCCAAAATTTTGTAGCGTCAAAACGTGATAGGCCCCTTGGCCCCAGGGCTAAATATTCCGACTATCCCCAAAATTTTGTAGCGTCAAAACACAATACTGATTACAGTCCCGGCTGGCCCAATTCCGACTATCCCCAAAATTTTGTAGCGTCAAAACTGAAATACAAATACTTGACCGAAGGCGGTATATTCCGACTATCCCCAAAATTTTGTAGCGTCAAAACGAACGGCATCACGACGACGAGTAAAGGCCGAATTCCGACTATCCCCAAAATTTTGTAGCGTCAAAACCCGAAAGTAAAAAGTATCTCATTGCCCTTTATTCCGACTATCCCCAAAATTTTGTAGCGTCAAAACTTGGTGGGGCGGTATGTCTGCTTCCGTTGCATTCCGACTATCCCCAAAATTTTGTAGCGTAAAATTGTTTAAGGAAAATTCCGTGCGTGCCAGGCAGTGGCCGGAATTTTCTTTATTTAGTTAAGACGCTTAAACCGTTCAATTTAGGGTTATGGCCGGCTTAAATTGTCAAAGATCTCTATTACTTGTTTAGATTCTAGCAAATCACAAGGGTATGCCGTGGCGGTAGTCGGTTCGCAGTCCGGGATTAATTCAGAACAGGGAGGCTTTGCGGAGGACGCGGCCTATGGCGGCGCCCCAGGGCACCCGCGCCAGGTCGGCGATGACCGACTCGACGTCGTAGGCCACGCGGAAGATCTCGGCCGACGGCGCGGGCGAGCAGGTGAGCACGGCGTAGGAGGCGCGTGTGTCGCCGTCGAGCGGGCTGCCCACGCTGCCGGGATTTATAGCCAGGCCCCCGCCGGGCAGAGCCTTCACGTAAGGAGCGTGGATATGGCCGCAGACCACATTGACGCCGCCGGCGGCGCCGTCGGGCTGGAAGCCCGCCTCGTCGTCGCCGCTGGAGGCGTGGAAACAGACGAATTCCGAGCCTTCCAGCGTGAAAGAGACCTCGGCCGGCGCCGAGCCCAGCCAGGCCTTGTCCTCGCCGTCCAGGCGGCGGACGGTCCATTCGGCGTGGTCGGCCCCCTCGGTCCCGAGGAAGTATTTTTCGAGATAGGCCCGCTGCTGGAACTCGGAAGAATAGCGGTCGTGATTGCCTTTCACCCTGTGCAGGATGTTCATTTCCCGCAGGACCTTGACCGTCCCGGCCGGGTAGGGTCCCATGTTGACGGCGTCGCCCAGGAAGCAGACCGGCGCCCCGGCCAGCCCGCGGCGCGCGATGTCGCCTCTGACGGCCTCGAGAGCCGCCAGGTTGGCGTGTATATCGGAGAGTATTACCAGTTTTTCCAACCCGCCCCCGTCCCCGCGGCCGTCCCTAGAACCTGCTCCAGAGCTTCTTCGCCAGCTCGGCCGACTTGCGCGAAACCTCTTCCTCGTCGATGTCGAGCTTCAGCTTCTTGTTCTCCATCAGTACCCTGCCGCCCGCTATCGTCGTGTCCACGTCGCTCTGGCTGAGCCCGAAGATCAGGTGGCCGTAGAAATTGGAGGCGTCCAGCGGCGTCGGGGGGAAGTAGTCCATCAGTATGACGTCGGCGGCGAAGCCTTCCTTCAGTTCGCCGAGGCCCCTGAACTGGCGGTTGGCTATCTGCGCGTTGTTCACCGTCAGCGCGGTCGCGGCCTCCATGAAGCCCTGCGAGGGATCGTGGCGCAGGTGCTGCAGCCAGAGCGACGCGCGAAGTTCCTCGAACATGTTCACCGTCATCGCGTCGGTGCCCAGGCCCACCAGGACGCCGCGCTTCATCATGCCCGTTATGTCGGCCACGCCGACGGAATTGTTGGCGTTGGACTGGGCGTTGTGTACCACGGCCGTGCCCGTGGCCGCCAGGATCTCGGTCTCGCGCTCGTCGATATGCACGCAGTGCACGCAGATGGACTTGGGGCCCAGGACGCCGAACTTGTTGAGGCGCTCGACGACGCGCATGCCGTGATGGGACTCGCAGTGCAGCTGGTCCGCCTGGGATTCCGCGGTGTGCACGTGGAAGCCCGCGTCCAGGCCGTTGCCGGCGGCGGCCGCCGCCTCCAGCGTGGCGTCCGTTATCGTGAACGAGGCGTGCAGCCCGAACATCGCCGTCACGGTATTGTCGGCCGCCTTTCTCGTCTTCTTTATGAACTCGGCGTTCTCCTCTATGCCGGCCGCCGCCGCCTTGCGGCCGTCGCGGTCGGAGAGCTCGTAGCAGAGCGAAGCGCGCAGCCCGGTCTCGCGCACCGCCTTCTCGATGGCCCCCAGCGAGCCCTTAATCGCGAAAGGGCTGGCGTGATGGTCTATCAGCGTGGTCGTGCCGCGGCGCACGGCGTTTATCAGCGGTATGACGGCGCTGTAGTAGGAGTCGGCGTTGGTCAGCTCCTTGTCCAGCTTCCACCAGAGGTTGTTGAGCACCTCCACGAAGTTCTTCGACGGCTTGGCCTTGCCCAGGCCGCGCGCGAAAGTGCTGTAGAAATGCATATGCGCGTTGATGAAGCCGGGCAGCACCACCTTGCCGTGCGCGTCGATGACCTTGTTGTACCTGCCCTTGAAGGTCCTCTGCGGGGCGATCTTCTTTATCAGGCCGCCTTCTATGAGGAGCGCGTGGCCGTGCAGGACTTTGTTCTCCACGCCCAGCGTGGCTATCGTGCCGTTCTTTATCAGTATGGTCTTCATCGTCACTCCGGGCAGGCTTTGAGTTCGGCCGGCGTGCGCTTGCGCATCTTTATCGCACCGGCGAAGCATTTCTTGGCGCAGAGCGAGCAGCCGACGCATTTGGAAGCGTCGAAAGCCGGCACGCCTTTGGCGTCCAGTTCCACGGCCAGGTAGCCGCAGCGCTCGCAGTTGCCGCAGTGCATGCAGAGCTCCGGGTCGGCCTCGGGTATGTTCTTTACCGGCGTGAGGTCCGGGAAGTCCGTGACGGGCTTCGGGAGGGCGCAGCCGATGAAGCCGCCGACCGACTTGTAGCCCTTTTCCTCGAGCATGTGGCTGAGGCCGCTTTCCAGCTCGCCTATGACGCCGAAGCCGTACTTCATGACGACGGTGCAGAACTGGACCGTCTTCGCGCCCAGGGCCAGGAAATGGGCCGCGGCCTTGTAATCCATCGGCCCGCCGTTGCCGGAGATCGGCACGCCGAGGCTGACCGCCTTGGAGATGGTCAGGTTGCTTATCGGGGCCACGCCTTCGCCGCTCATACCCACTATCATGCCTTCTTCCCAGGCGCCCTTGCCGCTGAGGCGCTCGCGGAAGGCCAGGGCCGGGAAGGAATTGGCCAGCGTGATGCCGGCCTTCTTGTGCGGGTACTTCGCGTAGACCTGCTTTATCGCGTTGACCACCTGCCAGATGGAGGTGACGGCGCCGGTCAACTTGAAGAGCTTCGGTATCTCCGGGTCCGAGACTTCCATCACCCAGCCGATTATCTTGGCCGCGAGCTCCGGGTCCTGCGAAACGATGTCGCCCTTGGTGCCGTCGCCGCCCTGCGGGCAGGACAGCGAGTACTCTATGGCCATAGCTCCGGCCTTCTCGAGCTTGAGGGTGTTGGACTGCCAGCCTTTGCGGTCGAACTCGTCGTCGCCGGTGACCGGGCCGCCGGTGGAGGCCGCCGTCAGCCGGTCCGGATATTCCTTCACCAGCCGCGCGACCTCCCTGCAGACGCGGTCGAGCGGGTGGCCGCTGACATTGTCGGAATTGCCGTAGGTGTTCTCGTCGAAGGTCACCATATATTCCGACGGTATGTGTATGTGCAGCCCGTCGAAGGCGGTCTTCATGACCACGCCCGGCCAGCCTGCCTCGTAGGCCTGTTTCACCTGCTCGTAGCCGTCGGAGTGGGGGGAGGCCGAGATGATGAAGGGCGAGCGCAGCTTGCGGCCGAAGAAGTCGGTCGTCAGGTCGACGGGGCGCAGGTCGCGGCCGGCCAGTATGACATGGCTCTTCTTATGGTCCTTGAAAGAGGGCACGGCCTTGCCCTGCATATACGCGTGGGCCTGCATGGCGGCGTTCTTGGCCGAGGCGGCGCCCTCCACGACGGTGGCGGCGCCGTCCTTGCAGTCGCCGGCGAAGAAGACGCCTTTCACGCCGGGGTCCCTGAAGACGGGGACGTTCTTGATGGCCAGGATGACGAACTGCACGTCCGTGCGGACCTGTTCCGTGCCGGGGATGTCCTTCGCTTTCCCGTCGAGGCGCACGATCTTTATGCCCTTGCCGCCCTTGAGTATGCCGGTGATGCGGCTGCGGCCGTTTATGTCGATGCCGGCTTTCAGTATGTCGCGCAGCTCGTGCTCGGGCAGTTGTATGGCGCCGATGTTCTTGCGCGTGAAGATCTCGGCCTTGGCCGCGCCCAGCCCGAGAGCCTTCATCGCGCAGTCGGCCGCGACCGCCCCGCCGCCTATGACGGCGACGTTCTTCCCTTTGACCTTGTATTTGCCGGAATTGCGGAGATATTCGAGGCCTTCCACGCCGAGGGACTCGTTCTCTATGCCGAGCTTTATCTGTTCCTCCACGCCGGCGGTCACTATGACGGAATCGTATTTTTTCAGCAGGGCGGCCGGGTCCTTGACGGCCGCGCCGGTCTTTATCGTTATGTCGCCGAGCTTCTTAACCCACTCTATCTCGGTCCTGAGGACCTCTTTGGGGAAACGCTTGTCGGGAATGAGGGCGCAGGCGCCGCCGGCCTTTTTGTCCTTCTCGAAGATCTCCACTTTGTAGCCGAGCTGCGCCAGCGTGCCCGCGGCCGAAAGACCGGCGGGGCCCGCGCCTATGACCGCGGCCTTCTTGCCGTTGGGCTTCGCCTTCTTGAATTCCGGCATGACGCCGAGTTCCTTGGCCCGCTGCACTACCGTGGCCTGGACGGGCGGGATGTTTATCGGGTTGTCGAAGAGCTTGCGCGAGCAGGCCTTGACGCAGAACCAGTCGGGGCAGACCGCGCCGCAGACGCCGCCGAAGGTGTTATGGCCCATGATGAGCGCCGCCGAGCGCTTGAAATCGCTTTTCTCCATCCGGCGCACGGCCATGATGAAGTCGGCGGGGGAGCAGTCGGCCGGGCAGGCTTTCTGGCAGGGCTTGTCCTCGCAGTAGAGGCAGCGTTCGGCCTCGCTCTTGAGCTGCGCGTCGGTGAGGAAAGTTATTTTTTCAGCGGACATGGCGCCTCCAGGGATTCGGTTCGCATAGATTTTATAAATAAATGGAGCGGCTGGTCACCGGAAATCCAGCAGCAGGAATTCGTCCGCAGGCGGGGCGAAGAGCGTCTTTCCGTCCCTTTTGAAGAGCAGGCCGCCGGGTCCGCGGCGAAGTTCGCCGCAATAGGACAACAGCCTGCGCGTTCCGGCGCCGAGCAGCGAGACCGGGCCCGCCGCGCCGCGGCAGGCCAGGGTGTCCCCGCGGAAACTCCCTCTGAGAGCCGCGAGCTCGTACTTGTTCCTGAACAGCAGCGGTCTGGCCAGCAGGTCCTTCAGCCCCGCCGCGTAGGCGGGAGAATGGCGTTCGATGAAAGAATAGATTAGGCCGGCCTTTTTCGCGCTGGCGCGGCAGCGGTAGGAGCAGGGATGCCAGCTGGCGACGTGCAGCGACGGGATGTCGATGTCGGGGTTGAGCGCCAGGAGGCGTTCATGCCCGCGCCTGTCCGACGGGTCCTTATAGTCCAGCCGCGAAAAGTAGTTCCAGGCGTTGTTGAGCCTGAAGTCCAGCGGGCCGCCGGGAGCCGTGGCCGCGGCGGTGAAGCGCACCAGTTCCGGACGCGGGCCGGCGCCGCCGCCGTTGGCGAACCAGCGCGTGAAAGCCTTCACGCAGCATTCGGGATAGCCCAGGGCCAGGCCCCAGTCCATCTCCACGGTCGATCGCCTCCAGGCGGCCTCCGCCGTCCGGAGGTCCTTCATCCGCTTCCCGATCAGGACCATCACCTTGCGTCCGTCGCCCGCGAAATGCGCCCCGCGCCTCCCGGCTTCCTCCGGGAGAAGGAGCTTGAGTTTGAGCGCGGCGCAGAGGTCCCGCAGGGCCGGCAGGGACTCCGGCAGGCAGTCCGTATAGGTCGCCGGCTTCGCGCCGGTCAGGACCCCGGCCAGGTCGGAAAAGGTCGGATCGTTGCGGGTCAGCCGGTCCACTCCGCCCGGCAGGGGTTTTTCGAGCAGGATGAAGCCGTTCTTGTCCAGGTTGGAGGGGAAGACCCGCATCGGGGATATTCTACTATAAAGGCTTCCGGGAAAAGGGAGGGCCGGAGCCTCAGGCGGCCTTATGGCGGAACCGGCCGTTCAGCCGGAACCGTTCATGGTCGAAGAAGAAGCGGCTGTAGACCAGGAAGCGCCAGCCGGCGCGCTTGAATTCTTCGTCGGCCCTGGCCGACAGGTCCGCTATGTCGGAATTCTCCGGCAGGGCCAGGATATGGCAGCGGTGGCCGGGATGCTGGCAGGGCTCGTCCAGGCGCAGGTCGATGACCCCGCCCTGGCGCCGCGCCCAGAGATGCTCCATGTCGAGCCTCGCTTCCACCGCGTTCAGCTCGTGCAGCTTCAGCGGCGAGGAGTAGGAGATGGAGGCTATGTACCTCCCGTATTCCGCGTGCACCCGGGAAAAATCGGCCCGCAGCACATTTCCCCTGGCGTCGAGGAACGAGGAGAGCGGCAGGTGCTGCATGAACAGCCTGGTCCTGGCGGGCGCGGCCAGCGCCGTTTCGTTGAAAAGTATCCAGGAGCGCAGCGCGGCCGGCCCGGCCCCCGGGTCCAGTATATAGACGGTCGAGCAGGCGGCGCCCAGGTTCCTGCGTCCCGAAAGCAGGTTCTCCAGCAGGGCCCGTTTGGCCCTTTCGTGGTTGAGCGCCTGGCAGGCGGCCGGCAGATCGCCGAAAGCCGGGCGATGCTCAACCGACCCTTCCACGAGCGCTTTCAGTTCGTCGCAGGTCTTGAAGCTGTGCCCGGGCGATAAGCGCCGCGCGATCTCCAGATGGCGCAGCGATTCCCTGCGGTCTCCGCGCAGCGAGTAGATCTTGCCCAGGCGGTAATAGGTTTCGGCGACGTCCTCCTCCTGCCCTTCGCTCATGGTCTTGCGCAGTTCCACGCAGGCCGCCTTGTAGTCTCCGCGCAGCAGCGCCAGGTCGGCCCGCATGAACGGGATATAGGGCTGGGCCGGGGCGATGGCGGCGGTTTCATCGAGCGCCGCGTCCGCCTCGTCCAGCCGTCCGGCCTGCAGCAGCCCTTCGGCCAGCGCCACCAGCAGCATTATATTGCCCGGGTGATGGCGTATCTCCTCGGTAGTGATCCGGAACCACTCGTCGAACCGCCCCATCCCGGCGTGGTGATAGGCGGAAATGAACCAGGTGAAGAGCGAGGGGCCCGGGATGGCCGCGTCTATGCGTTCCGCGTAATCCATGGCCTTTTCATAATCGCCCGTTCCCATCCTGGCCCTGGCGCAGATGGCCATCAGGGCTGGATCTTCCGACCCGCTCCCCAGGTAATGCTCCGTGTTGCGCAGCCAGTCCCCGGCGCCTTCGAAATAGTCCGCCAGCAGGCCCGCGCGCAGACGCTCTTCCGGTTCCGGCGCGGTCCTGGCCGCCTGCCGCATCCTTTTTGCGGCCTTGCGCAGGGCCGGAGAGTCGCCGATATGGGTGCGCAGTACGGCCAGCATGGCGTTCGCGTCGACGGAGAGGGGGTTCAGCCCTATGGCTTTCAGTACCAGTTCCTGCGCCTGGTCCACTTCGAAATCGGTGAAATAAACGAGGACGGCCTCGCTCACCAGCCTGGACGCCTCCCGGCGCCCGGTTTCGCCGGCTTGTACCGGCCTCTCGTCCGGACCGTCCGCCGCCGCCGCGCTTTCCTGGTTCCCGAAGAAGCCGCGCAGTCCCGCGAGCAGCTGGGTCTTGAGACCTTTCGGCCTGGCGGCCAGGCGGACGGCGTCGGCCAGTTCCCTGGCGTTGCGGTAGCGCCGGGCCGGTTCCTTCTCCAGGCATTTCATTATGACCAGCGCCAGCGCCGGGGAGATACGGCGGTTGAGTTTGCCCGGCGGGCGCGGCCGGGCCTGGGTGACGGCCTTGATGAAAGCCGCGGTATTGTCCTCGTTGAAAGGATGGGAGAGCGTCATCAACTCGTATAGGACCGTGCCCAGGCTGTAGATGTCCGAGGCGGGCGAGAGCGCGCCGCCGGAGAAACTTTCGGGCGGCATGTAACGCAGCGTGCCCAGCATGGGCTGGCCGGTGGTGATATCGGAGGAATCCGAGAACTTGGCCAGGCCGAAATCGGCCAGCTTGGCCGGGCCCTTGCGCCCGAGCAGTATATTGGAGGGCTTGATGTCCCGGTGCAGTATGCCGAGCGAATGGGCCTCGTAGAGGGCGTCGGCCACGCCGGCCGTCAGCGCGGCCGCGCGGTTCTCGTAATCAGGGTCGGAGAGCGGGTGGCCCGACGGCGCGCGCAGGAAATAGGGCAGGGCCTCGTCTTCCGGTGACGGGTCCTTGATGTAGCCATAGCGCCTGAGGTCCTCCAGGTCGCCGGCCGAGTCGATGGCGCGCGCCAGTTCCAGGAAGGACAGCAGCGGCTTGCCGTCCACGTACTCCATGACCATGTAGGGCAGACCGCCGTGCTCGCCGAAAGAATAGACCTTGATTATGCCGGGATGGTCGCAGCGGGCTATGGCCGCGGCCTCGCGCAGGAAGCGCCGCCGGCTGTTGGGAGTAGCCTGGCCCGGCAGGACCATCTTTATGGCGGCGTCGCGCTGCAGCGCCTTGTCGTGAGCGCGGTAGACCGCGCCCATGCCGCCGCGTCCCAGCTCGCCGGTGATCCTGTAGCCGCCTATCTCGTCGCCAGTCTTGAACATGCGCAGGATTCGATTTTACTATAATATTAATCACACCTTTGACCCCGGAGACCGAATGAAGAACAAGACCCTGCTGATAAAGAACGCGCTGGTGCTGGCCACGATGGACGGTGAGCGACGCGAGATAAAGGGCGGCGATGTCTACATAGAGGGCCCCGAGATAAAGAAGGTCGGCAAGGGCCTCAAGGTCAAGGCCGATACGGTCATCGACGCCTCCGGCTGCGTGGTCATGCCGGGCATGGTCAATACCCATCACCATCTCTACCAGACGCTGACGCGCAATCTCCCGAAAGTGCAGGACGCGGAACTGTTCGACTGGCTCGTCTATCTTTACGATATCTGGAAGCATGTCGATCCCGAGGCCATCTACGCCAGCACCCAGGCCGGCCTGGGCGAACTGCTGCTGACCGGCTGCACGACGAGCTCCGACCATCTCTACCTCTTCCCGGAACAGAACAGCGGCTTCTTCATCGACACGCAGATAGCCGCGGCGCGCGAGCTGGGCATGCGCTTCACGGCTACCCGCGGCTCGATGTCGCGCGGCCGCTCCAAGGGCGGCCTGCCGCCGGATTCCGTCGTGCAGAAGGAGGATTTCATCCTCAAGGACTGCGAGCGGCTGATAAATAAGTTCCACGGCCGGGAGAAGTTCGCGATGACGCATGTGGCGATGGCGCCGTGCTCGCCTTTCTCGGTCACGACGGAGCTGCTCAAGCTCACCGCCGAAATGGCGAAAAAATGGGGCGTGCGCATGCATACCCACCTCGCCGAAACGAAGGACGAGGAAGCCTTCTGCAGAAAACTTTTCAAGATGCGCCCTCTCGAATACATGGAAAGCGTCGGCTGGGTGGAGGAGGGCAATGCCTGGTTCGCCCACTGCGTCTATATCAACGAGAAAGAAGCGAAGAAGATGGGCCATACCCATACCGGCGTCGCCCATTGCCCCTGCTCCAACCTGAGGCTCGGCTCCGGCATAGCTCCGATACCGATGTTCCTGAAGCACAAGGTGCCCGTCGGTCTCGGCGTGGACGGCAGCGCCTCCAACGATTCTTCCGACATGCTGGGCGAGGCGCGGCAGGCCATGCTGGTCCACCGCCTCGGCGACATACACGCGATGCCCGCGCGCACCGCGCTGGAACTGGCCACCCGCGGCGGAGCCGCCGTGCTGGGCCGCAAAGATATCGGCTCCATCGAGCCCGGCAAGGCCGCCGACATAGCCGTCTTCGACGTCAG
Source organism: uncultured Elusimicrobiaceae bacterium (assembly GCA_964415175.1). Lineage (GTDB taxonomy): Bacteria > Elusimicrobiota > Elusimicrobia > Elusimicrobiales > UBA9959 > UBA2231. The sequence goes on along the minus strand of CAYPYG010000013.1, from coordinate 3,934 downwards.
CGGCATCGATTTCGTCGGCTCTCAGAGCGACCCGCTGGCCTCGCTGCTCTTCTGCGGGAGCTCGCACCGCACCAGGTACACCGTGGTCAACGGCGAGGTGGTGGTGAAGAACGGCCGGCTGACGAAGGTTAACGAGCGGCGGGTGACCGAGCGGGCCAATAAGTCCGCCGCCCGCCTCTACCGACGCGCGGGGGTATAAAGGACCGGGGGGAAGATGAAAAAGATAGCGATAAATACCGGCGGCGGGGACGCGCCGGGGCTCAACGCCGTCATACGGGCGATAGTCGTGTCGGCGCTCAACAAGGGCTACGAGGTTTTCGGCATACGCGACGGCTATAACGGCCTGCTCAAGCCGGAGGATTACCCGGAGGGCGGGCTGATCCCGATGACCCGGCGCACGGTGCGCGGCATCACTCACCTCGGCGGCACGATACTCGGCACCACCAACAAGGGCAATCCGACCAGGTACCCGACGATGGGTCCCGACGGCAAATTGTACGAGAAGGACCGCACCGACGAGCTGGTTGCGGCGTTCAAGGCCAAGGGCATAGAGGCCCTGGTCGCGCTGGGCGGCGACGGCTCGCTCGGCATCGCCAATGTGCTGGCGCGGAAAGGCCTGCGCGTGGTCGGCGTGCCCAAGACCATAGACAATGACCTCGACAAGACGGTGGCGACCTTCGGCTTCGACACGGCGGTCTCTTTCGCGACGGAATGCCTGGACCGCCTGCACGCGACGGCCGAATCGCATTGCCGCGTCATGGTGGTCGAGGTCATGGGCCGCTACGCCGGCTGGATAGCGCTGAACGCCGGCGTCTCCGGCAACGCCGACGCGATACTGCTGCCGGAGATCCCCTACGATATCGACAAGGTCGCCGCGGCGCTCAAGGAGCGTCCCAAGCGCGGCAAGAACTACTGCATAGTCGTGGTAGCGGAGGGAGCGAAACCTGTTGGCGGCGCCGTCTCCGTCGTCGGCAAGGAGCTGGGCCGCCAGGAGAAGCTGGGCGGCGCCGGCGAGCGCGTAGCCAAAGAACTGGAGCCGCTGGTCGGCAAGGAATGCCGCACCGTGGTGCTGGGCCACCTGCTGCGCGGCGGCAGTCCCACCACTTTCGACCGGCTCATCTCGCTGCGCTTCGGCGCGGCCGCGGTGCGCGCGCTCGAAGAGGGCAAGAGCGGCGTCATGGTGGCGCTGGACCCGCCGACGGTGCGCTATGTGCCGCTGGCGGAAGCCACCAGCCGCATGAAAGTCGTCCCGCTCGATTGCGACACGATAAAGACCGCGCGCGACCTGGGTATCTGCCTGGGAGACTGATGCTTTCAGCCGTCATACTGGCCGCCGGGGAGTCTTCGCGTATGGGGCGGCCTAAGGCCCTGCTGGAGTGGCGGGGCCTGCCTTTTATAGAGCATGTATGCGACGCGCTGCGCTCGGCCGGCGTGGAGGACAGGGTGGCGGTGCTGGGGCGGGCCGAAAAAGAGATACTGGCCGCGTGGCAGCCTTCGGGCGAGAAGATCGCCGTGAACCCGAGGCCGGAGGACGGCCAGCTCTCGTCGCTGCGGGCGGGGCTGGAGGCCGCGGACCCGTCGGCGGAGGCTTTCCTGGTCTGCCTGGCCGATCAGCCGACCATCGCCCCCGCGACATACCGGGCGGTGATAGACCGCTGGCGGGCGGAAAAAGGTTCGATAATCATACCGCGGACTTTCAGGGCCTCTGACTCGCGGATGAAGCGCGGCCACCCGATAATCATACCGTCCGCGCACCGGCGGCTGTGTTTCGAAGGCCCGCTGGACAAGGGCCTGCACTGGGTGACGCATCATCCGTCGGTGAAGATCGCCGACCTGGACCTGGACGACGCGGAGATAATCAGGGATTTCGACACGCCGGAGGATTACGCCGGCCTCGCGGACGGACGCTGAGGAGACAAAGCCATGCTTTCCGACAAGAAGAAGGACGAGAGAAAGAAGGAACTCGACGAATTCTTCGCCCTGATGGGCGTCCCGCTCATACTGGCCATCGTCGGGTCCGTTTTCTATAAGTTCGCCTTTGTGGCCATTACCGGCGCCAGGGGCCGCGCCGGCGCGGTCAAGGTCGGTTTCGGTTCCGGAGAACACTTCATCGGCGCGGATTTCGGTTTCACTGTGGGAGTAATGGCGGCGCTGGTCTATCTCTGGGGCCGCCCCGCGCATGAGTATGTCCGCACCTCCGCCCCGGAGCTCAAGGAGAAGATACGCAGGCGGCTGGCCAACGTGTACCAGCACGGTTTTGCCATGCTGGTCCTGGTCCAGGCGATGGCGCTCGCCGTTTCCGCGCTGGCGCCGGGCCGCCTTTCCGGCGCGCATTTCGCCGCAGCTTTCATATCCTTCCTGGCCCAGTCGGCCATGCTCGTGGTCTATATCGATGCCCAGCTTTCCAAGCAGAAGACCCTTATGGAGAACCTGTATCCCGGCGAGGAAATATTCAAACTGAGGGCGGGGTTCTCCATCCCGATATACCTGAAGATCACGACGCTGATCGCGGGCTTCGGTCTGATCCCGTTCATGCTTATATACATCGCCTTCTTCAACAGGGTCCCCTGGGATTCCCTGGCCGGCGATCTCGTCACCCTCCTGTTCGTTTCCGGAGCGATACTCCTGCACGGTATAAACAGCGTTTACAACGGCATACAGCGCCCGCTGGACGGACTGGTCGCGCGCATGAAGCGCGTCGCGGAGGGGGACTATTCCCGGACCCGCATCTATTTCTCCGACGAGATAGCCTGGCTGAAAGCCGGCTACAACGAGATGATCGCCGGCCTGAAGGAGCGCGAGGAACTGCACGACACCTTCGGCAAGTACCTTTCCATCGAGATAGCCCGGGAGCTTATCAAGAACAAGAAGGTCAACCTGGGCGGCGAGACGATAGAAGCGGCGGTCATGTTCTGCGATATCCGCAACTTCACGCCGCTCAGCGAGAAACTTTCCGCCACCGGCGTGGTCGATTTCCTCAACGACTATTTCCGCCATATCACGCCGCCGATAGCGGAGAACAACGGGGTCATCAATAAGTTCATCGGCGACGCGGTCATGGCCATCTACACGCCGCTGCTGGGGTCGGAAGACTATGTCGCCGACGCCCTCAGGGCCGCCGCCGGCATGCGGGCGGCGCTGAGCGTTTTTAATGATTCCGGCAAGGCTCCGGGCAAAGTGGAGTTCGGGGTCGGCGTGCACTGCGGGCGGCTGGTGGCCGGCAATATCGGCACCAGCGAGCGCCTGGAATACACTTTCATCGGCGACACGGTCAACGCGGCCTCCCGCATAGAGGGCAAGACCAGGGACCTCGATACCGATATCCTGGTCAGCGGGCAGGTCCTCTCCGCCCTCGGCCCGGACAAGGCCGGGTTCAGCTTCGAGAGCGTCGGCAAGGTGCCGCTCAAGGGCAAGGCCGAGCCGATGGAGCTCTTCCGCCTGGCCTGAGCCGCTTCCTTCTATGTTCGAACTCCTCGTCCTGGGCGCGGTCTTCCTCCTCATAGCCGTCAGGCAGGTGGGCGGCTTCCGGCTGGAGATCTGGCAGGTCATGTGCGGCGGCGCGGCCGCGGTGCTGCTGGCGGGCCGGATAAGCCCGGCCGAGGCGCTCTCCGCTATCGACGCGGACGTCATGCTCTTTCTCTTAGGGATGTTCGCGGCCGGGCAGGTGCTGGAACTGAGCGGCTGGCTGGCGCACGCCGAGTACGAGTTGTTCAAGCGGGCCGGGACGGAGCAGGGGCTGCTGCTGGTGCTGGTCTTTTTCATGGGCGCCGCCTCCGCTCTGCTCATGAACGACACGCTGGCCATAGCCGGCACGCCGGTCGTCCTGCTGCTGGCGCGCAAGCATGGCATAGCGCCCAAAGCGCTGCTGCTGGCGCTGGCCTTCTCGGTGACGGTCGGCAGCGTGATGAGCCCGATCGGCAATCCCCAGAATCTC